>CAYGHE010000001.1:0-95408 GCA_964349805.1 uncultured Candidatus Saccharibacteria bacterium
GTTCTACTATTTACGGTAATAACCGTTACCCATCTGGTCGTCCAGCTAGCGACAACATAGCTAATGGTACTGGAATTAACGTGGGTGACTACCTGCCTGGAGCACAAGCTTGGGCAATATTCAGCGCCAAAGTTGTCGACGAAAAACAATTAGAATGTGGCAAAACTACTATGGTTAATAAAGCCAAGGTAACAACTGGTGGTGGATCTATTGAAGATACTGCCAACGTTATTGTTACCACAGAATGCCAACCACCAGAAGAACCAGAAGAGCCAGAGCAGCCTCCGGTTACTCCTCCTGAATTACCTGTTACAGGTATCGGTGAAGGCATCGCTGCTGTTATCGGACTCGGTTCGTTAACTGCTAGCACTGGCTACTACATAGTAAGCCGCCGCTTCGGCATAGAAAAATAAGACAGGCCGAGGAACCGTAGCAAGAGCTACCCTCACCAAACATCAACCAACACAATCCACACAAACCCTTGCAACCCCTGTTCTAGTAGCAGGGGTTGTTTGCTTCCCAGTGTTTGCAAGGCCCGTCCTTGCTACAAGGACGGGCCTTGCAAACATAAGCGGTGCGCTATATTCTGTAAATATGCCTACACGAAACCGCGTCAAGATTTATGGCGAGGATCAGTTTTACCACGTATACAATCGTGGTGTAAATAAAGAAGATATTTTCAAAGACGACGCCGACTATGTTTATTTCCTAAGCTTACTCAAACGTCACCTATCACCAGGGGAGTCTGTCGATAAATACGGACGATTAATACGAAAATACGACGACAAGATAGAGCTAGTAGCCTACTGCCTAATGCCTAATCACTATCACCTGCTTTGCTATCTGAAAGACCCCGAGGGTCTAGTAGGGCTAACAAGAAGCGTTATGACTGCTTATACCATGTACTTCAATAAGAAATACAAGCGCGTTGGCCCACTCTATCAAGAAAGATTCTTGGCATCTAATATCACTTCCGATTTTTATCTTTGGCACGTTAGCAGATATATCCACCTAAATCCGATAACTATCGGCAAGAATTTCCGGACCTATCCGTATTCAAGCATTGACTACTATGTAGGCAAAAAACAGTCTGAATGGTTGCATACTGAGCGACTAGTTGAAAAGACCGAAGAAAAAGCTAAATACCTAGGTTTCGTGTCAGACTACGAGACAATGCACAAAGAGCTTGATGAACTTAAGCGCATTTTAGCCGCTTCCTAGATTATAACTTCCTGTTTGCAAGGCCCGTCCTTGCAAACATTCCCTGCGAACGAGTAGATTACGATCCTTAGCTAGGTGTGTATAATATGCTTATGGGAAAGCGACAGAAAAAGAAACGCAACAAGGTTTATACAGGAGAGGGAGCGGCACCAACTCGTCCTACCATCACCCGCTTATCCGCAGCTGACCGATCAAAAATTGGTCAATGGTGGTTTGAGAAAAAACGCCTAGTCAAACGAACATCTATTATCTCAGCTGTCATTATCTTTCTTGGCTGGCTTATCTTTGAGCTTATCCGTATCGTCAGCTAGTCTTACTTTATCGAGCGACAACCGAAAACCGAATACACTCCCCTTATTCTCTTTTGACTCAAACACGACTTCGCCGCCATGAGCCACAATAACTTTTTTGGCCAAAAATAGCCCCACGCCAGTACCATCAGGTCGTTGTTTGCGAGCATTCGAGGCACGGAAGAATTTATTAAACAGCCTAGCTTGCTCATCTTTGGGCACGCCAATACCTGTGTCTTTTACCGTAAAGAGGGCTTCTTTTTCATCAATCGACAGATTAATCTTTATGGTGGTGTGTTCGCTGCTATAAAAGATGGCGTTATCCGTGAAATTCATAATCACCTGACGCAGTTTATCTTGGTCAATGTTAAGAATCGGGAACTTCTTGGGCGTAAATTTATAGGCAAATTTTAGATTCCTAGAAGCCGCGCTTATTTCTAGGCTTTCTAACTCTTGGCTAACAATTTTGGATAAATCAGCTGGACGTTTATCAATGATAAACTTGCCCGTCTGCAACCTAGATACGTTCAAAAAATCGTTTATCAAACGCACCATACGTTCACTGCTCATGAAAGCCTCTCTGAGCAAGTGTCTTTGGCGGTCGGCAACTTTACCGACATCACCGTCAAGTATCATGCTGATATAACCTTTTACGCTAGTTAACGGAGTACGCAATTGATGCGAGGCCATGCTTATAAATTCATCCTTAGCTTCATCCAAGCGTTGCAATTGGGAATTACTAGCCCGAAGCTCGGACGTAGCTTCGTCAATACGCTGTTGCAGAGTAGCGTTTAGCTCTTTTAGGGCATGCATTGATAAGGCATTTTGAATAGCAATCACTAATTCATCAGCAATGGTAGACAGAACCCTGATGTCTCGTTTAGTGTAGCCAGACGTTCGATGATCCCCAAGGCATAAATAGCCAAGCACCGAATCTTTCTGTACTAGTGGTAGTATCAAGGCTATCTGGTGACTAACCATCATACGCCTAACCGGATCTTCATCCTCTAGTAAATCAGCCACTACGACTTCTTTTGCTAATTCTCGGGCATTTATTAATGAGCGCGCATCTTCGACGGGCAATTGCTTGTGCCGTGGCGTGCCAGCGCAAACGTAATGACCATCATCGACGCTCGTCTGTATAAAGAAGAATGCTTGTTCGGACTTCAGAGTTGTACTTATTTCGTAGGCGGATCTTTCTAGTAAATTTCTAAGGTCACCTACGGATGTTAGTATGCGACTTAGACTAGCAAAGAAGTCATCGCTGTTGTAACTGTCTTTGTAAAATAATTTCTTGGTTAATCTGTCGAAGAACCGTTTAATCGGCTGAAATATAAACGCCAGCAAAAGCGCCAATACTACGTTGAAAGGTTGCAATAATGCTACGTCATTCAGTAACAGTTCGGAAATAGTAAGTGCTAATACGTAATATATACCGGCCAACGTTAGTAATGAGAGCATGTACACCACTGTTCTAATGACCGCTAATCGCACATCAAACAAACCATGCTTAGCAATTGCATAGACGATAGTAGCGGCTAGAATAACAGTGGCTAACGGCCCAAACTGTGTCGTGTGCCAACTCTCGCTCATCAGCGGTAGTATTAGATTAAAGGTCAAACCAGCTATAGAACTAAAACAAAAGGCAGCTAACACTAGTTTGGCATGCATTTTACGAGCCTTATCTATGCGCGCTGGCAAGAATAATAGATTTCTAGAGATTAAAATTAGCAGACCGACGAATCCAGCTATATACACAAACAATAGCGGCCCTATAGAGAATTGTAGTTTCCCACCCGTATCAACTTCTACGTTACCAGATATCAAAGACGTTGCTGAAAGCATAATAATAACTCCGCTAATTATCAGCAAACTTATTTTCTCTATTGTTTTTATTTTTCGCACAACTGGGAAATTATACGTAAAAATCAATCCCGCTAGTACTGTTCCATATCCACCAATAAAAGCTAATCGATTAGTGATTTCATTAATCTCTATGTTGCTACTGGGTAGCTCTGTAACATAACTTGAAGCGACCCACACGCAAATTAGCAAAGTCATAGCGGCAAAAGCACGGGCGGAGTTAGCCTTCGGGTCGCGCACCAAGACAAACAACCCTAATGCAAGATTAGTGATGCAGGTGATTATGACTATGCCCGCCCCCATAGTCTCAGTTTAGCGTAAGCAAGTTAGTTTTGACAGTCGGTTATTTGTGGAAGGCCAATAGTTAATCTTGCAATAGAATAGAGTCATCTTCCGAGCCATCAACTAACCGGTCCAAGGCTGTCCCCGCTAAGCGCCCTTTTATAGTCTTCTTGTGTCGACTCATTTTTTCATAAAATTCTGGCACATATCCGTATACCGGTTGACTACTCTTTGAACCCAGATAAGGCCGTGGTTCAGCGCCCGCTAATGGTACAAATGGTATACCTAAAAACTGTGTCATTCTTTTGAGAGGTTTATCATCAATTATAGACACGAGGTGTTCAATATCATGGTCTACCGCAGATAAGTACATAGCCCTATAAAGCTGTATACTAACAGCTCCTTCTCCGCTACGATAATCTGGGATCACCGCTACCGTCCCAACATCCCATACTTCGTCAAGATTATCTATAGAATGATAATTGAGAGCTTCTTGCTTGCTTATGCTGAACGGTTCCTTGCTAATATCATCTAGGGTCTTGAAACCGTTTGGGGAATTTCTTATAACTCTTAAAACGCCCGTGGTTCTAGCTTTTGCGCGATCAATAGATAGGAAAAACCCGCTCGCCTCCTCGTAAGGCGAATATTCTTCGATCATTTTATCGGCAGTGTTACCAAATTCTGCCTCAAAAACTTCTCTTTCTATATGTCTACCCAGATTTGCGTATGTTGAACCACTATCTACCTCTACTGCCACGAATCGATGCTGCGAAGACACATTCATTGTCCTGGCAACCAATAGTTCTTCGGTCAGCACAGCTACCTGTCCTGGTGGCAGAACATAGCTAATACTAGCGCCCCCAGGCTGTCCTTCTATAGGATCAATAGGCATTAAAACTCCTTGTGCTCTACTTGAGTACTCTTAAAGAAATTCTTAGTGAATTTTATCGCGGCATCAGGTTTGAATTCTTTACAGGTATAAATATCGACGCTATAAAACAAAACTGGAGTATCCCATGCATAAAAGTGGGCTCCAGAAGTTTCCCAATGCATCCAACCGGCCCAGCCAAATTTTTCGCTACGATGTGTGACTGGTTCGTTCAATTGCCGCATACCTATTACTCGGGATAATTCCGATAAATACAATTTAATATCTGCACTCTTAATAGGCTCTCTTGGGTACCCCTCGATTACCAATCTCTGTCTATGAATGGTTGGTGCAAGATCTTTCATGTTTTTGTTATTTACATTAGTAAATTCTCACTAATTATACCATAGGCTTGAATGGCTTCCTGCTACCAGGTATGATAAGGCCATGAGTAAAATCGCAATTATCGAAGATGACCCTGTTATCAGTCAAATGTACCGTATGAAGTTCGAGGCGGATGGGTTCGAAGTAGAACTTGCTAACAATGGTGAGCGCGGTGTAGCGCTAGTAGAAACTTTTGCACCAGATTTGATTTTATTAGACATACAAATGCCGAAAATGAATGGCGTCGAAGCATTGAAAATAATCCGCCAAAATGACTGGGGCAAAGATATCCCGGTGATAGTCCTTACTAATTTAGGCGAAGAAGAGTCACCAAAAGAAGTTCGATCTCTGGGAGTAGAAAATTACATAGTGAAAGCTAATTTAACACCTCGCCAAGTAGTTCAACGCGTCAAAGAAACTTTAGGTATCAAGAGCTAACCACCCCTATTGTTTGCAAGGCCCGTCCTTGCAACAAGGACGGGCCTTGCAACACTTCGCTGGGGTTAGTTTAGGTCTTGTTGGCCTTGTTTCTCGGCAACTTTTCGAGCAGCTGTGATGACGTTATCTATCAATGCGGCGACAGTTAAAGGCCCGACGCCACCCTTAGGTGGAGCTATAGTAATATCTTGACGAGCTAGTACATCTTCGGCCAAATCACCGACAAGTACACCCCCATCTGACGCCGTACCAGCATCTACCACCACTGCATTCTCGCGTATCATATCACTTTTAATTAGATGCGGTACTCCTGTGGCAGCTATTACTATTTCAAAATCGCGTAAACGACTTGGTAGATCCGTACTCTTACTATCAAAAATCGTTACGTCATAACCGCTAGTTTTCCACATTTTAGCTAAGGGAGCGCCAACTAAACGACCGTGACCGACTATCGCGATTGGTCGGTCGGCAAGCTCGACCCCATATCCGCCAAGTAGCCAGTTAATCGCCATGGCTGTCGCTGAATCAAAATCCGCACCTTCTCCCAAACCATCAATATCCTTACGGGGACTAACTGTATTTAGAATATCCGCAGCCTCGGATGGATTATCAAGGGGTAATTGAACTATGATTCCATGAATGTCTGGATCGTCGTTTAGATTGCCTATCAATGACTGTATTTCGGCCTGTGGCACGGAGTACATATCTGACTCCACTAAAATATCAGCGGCGTACTGCCTCTTGATTCTTATATAGGTATCGATCACTGGATCGTTTTTGGTTTTAATAATCGCAAACTTCGGTATTACTTTCCAAGACTGCCGCAAAGCTCTCACCTGTTTGGCTTGGCGTTCTTTGATAAATCCCGCTAAATCTGATCCGTTTAAAATTCGCATACTAATTATTGTACAGGACAAAAATAGGGATTTACCAAGTATCTTCGCCCACATATTCCGTAAAAACAACTAATCGGTGACTAAATGTTTGTTGCAGTATATTCCAACCACCCTCGCACGTAATTAGATTAACCATTTTTTTGTCGGTATAGCCAAAAATTTTATCTAATGGCGCATCATCCACCGCGTAACTCTGCTTGTCAGTTACCTTGAAATTTAGCACCCTATTGTCGCTCGTCAAGACGTGCACGTCATCGCCTTTATTCAAGTCGCGTAATTTAGCGAACATTATAGGACCGCGCCAGCTACTGACATGACCCGCTATAACAGCGTTGCCTTCTGCACCAATTTCTGCGCCGTCCTCATACCACCCCACTTCTTTGGTACTGGTTGGCACAGCCATATTTCCATCACTATCTATGCCGACGTTTTGTATGTGCGCCGATATCCCTACGCTAGGAATTACAAGGCGCGGCACTGTCAATTCATCTGCGCGTGCCGTACTTTCCTTGTTATTTTGAACCTGTTGAATCACGCTTTCAACTTCTATAGGCTGCGAGTCGGTTGGTAGAAACAGTATTAGCAGATACGCTGCTCCAGATAGTACCAGTACACCGACGAAGCAAAATATTAAACGACGCTTCATATGCTAATAATTACGGATTTGTTTTCGTGATTTTATCAAGTACACCACACCTGCAACTACTATTAGCAAAATTATGTACCGCAGTACTTCCAACTGCCCGGTGTTCGGTAGGCCTGGAGTGTTGGTGGCGCTGGCGCCAACAGTTAGGGTGGTGCTGGCAGCTAGAGCGGATTCTTCACCTTGGTAGTTAACTGCTACTACTGAGAAGTACCAAGTACCTGGGCCTAGCGTGTTAGAAAGGGTGTACGAGATTGTATCTTCGGCAGCTGAAGCAGTTGGCCAAAGAGCATTGGTTAGTTGATCTAGTAAGGATTTGTTTTCGTTTGTAGCGACTAGCTCACCAGTTGGGCTAATGTTAGCTGTGTTGGCGCAACCTCCTAAAACCGTATCCCAGCATAGCTCATAATGCGATATGTTGCGATTTATAGTAGACCACACTTCGTTATTTAGGAAACCGTCTGCCTGTCCAGCTATAGCCCATAGTCGACCGTCAAAAACTGCTGGCGCAAAGAATTTTCTATTATTCCAGTCGATTTGACCGGTGATTAGCATCCAACTAATTCCATCATCCGAACTCCAGACATCACCTTCGCCGATTAACCACAATTTATCTTCGAGTACAAAGACTTTGTGGTCGCCAAGACTAGCCCAGTCGGAAACGCTAACTGATTGCGTCCAGGTTATGCCATCTTGCGAATACCACATATCACTCATTTCATCCCAGTTTCCCCCTAAGTAACCGCCAATAACCCACATTTTACCGTCAAAAACCACTGATGCATGTTCACCTCTTTCGCCCCATTCTGCATTGCTGCTCGCCTGAGTCCAGTTTTCGCCGTCTTCGGTGTACCATATATCGTCAATTAAGTAGCTATCAGTGGATTCCGATTGGCCACCCATAACCCAAAGCTTGCTGTCGAATGACAGGGCTGAGTGATCACCCCGACCCGGCCATGGCGCATTAGCTGTTTCTTGGGTCCAATTAACTCCGTTAGAAGATGACCATACGTCACTTAGATAGTTATAACTAGTATCATAACCGCCTATCAACCATAATTTACCCTGATGTACGGTTAATGTATAGCCACTCCTTTGAGTCCACGGAACCGAGTCGGCTATCTGCGACCAGCCGACTCCATCCGAAGACACCCATACTTCCGTATGGTTATCATTGTCTTCTGTGTCTTGAGCAATTACCAAAAGTTTTTCGTTAAATTCTATCGCCCTATGATTTCGAAGTCTGTAAGGAAGCTCTTGACCTGTTGAGCTGATTGGCTCAGGCGAGTCCCAACCTACGCCGTTACTTGATACCCAAACCTGCTTAAATATTGGCATGTAGCCGCTATAGGCTGCGCCAACTAACCATAGTTTGTTATTAAATGATACTGCTACCTTAGAGTTATCACTCACCCATTCTGCGTCAGAAACAACCTGATCCCAGATTATGCCGTCGGGTGAAGTCCAAGCCGCACGTGCATAGCTACCGCTAGTTATCCATATCTTTTCATCAATAACAGCTATACTATGCCTAACATTTGATTGCCAAGGTGTAGAATCTGTTACCTGAACCCAGTCAACTCCATTTACCGTATTCCAAACATCCTTCTGGCCACTTCCTGATATTATCCACATTTTGCCGTCATAAACCACTGTTGCGGGCTCTTGCCTTGGAGACCAATCTGCCGCAACCGTCACTAGGTCCCAGTCAACACCATTGTTTGAACGCCAGACATCATTCAGTTGAGGGCCACTCGCAACTCCGGCAAACAACCATAACTCGCCATTATAAGACTCAACTGCCTGATAACAGCGCGCCGACCAACTGGCGGAGCTTGTGGCCAGTTGCCAAGTAACCCCGTCTTCTGAATACCAGACATCATTCACAGCACCAATCGCGGTCTGGCCACCAATAACCCATAACTTGCCGTCGTGCGCTACCATAGCGTGACCAAATCTAGCCGCCCATTGCGCTGAAGCTGTGGCTTCTGTCCAGTTATAGCCGTCGGACGAATACCAAATATCATTCAGGGGAACGCCCGAAAGGTTATCTTTTTTGCCTCCAGAAATCCACATTTTGCCATCAAATACTGCGGTATCAAAAGCTACCCTAGCATCCCATGGTGCTATATAACCCCCAGCTGGTCTGCCGGATCTTTTCACCCATTCATCGCCACTTGTTAATTCGCCTTGAGCTGAACCCCAACTTAGCGTCGGCTTGGTATTATCACCAGATACGGTTATGCCACCCGGAGTTGATGGAGCAGCATTTAGCGGGATAAGTGGAATAACTAGAACGAATGCTAGAGATGCAAGAATCGCTTTTTTTGCTGTTTTTATATAAGACCCGGATACCCTCATCTTAGTCCTTGCTTTTCATTATGTACTTATGGTTAAGCTTACCATTTCGCACCACTGCATACAATATAGTGGTCACAATACCGCCAAAATCTAGTACAATAAACATAAGCATGAATAACGATATGTCAGTTTTTGAGCGCTATATGCGTGCAGCCAATTACATTTCGGCTGCCCAAATATTTTTGCAAGACAACTTTTTACTAGAACGACCTTTGGTAGCTGAGGATATCAAACCGCGCTTGTTAGGACACTGGGGCAGCAACCCCGGAGTTAGTCTAGCCTATTCGCACCTTAGTCATTTGGCTAAACAATTTGGCCAAGAAATGCTATTCGTCCTAGGCCCTGGACACGCTTTCCCTGGGCTACAAGCCAATTTATTCTTGGAGGGTACATTAGAAAAGTTTTACCCAAAGGCCACCCATACCTACGAAGGTTTAGAATATATTTGCCGCAATTTTAGCTGGCCTTATGGCTTCCCCAGCCACAGCAACCCCGGAACTCCAGGAGTAATTCTAGAGGGAGGTGAGCTTGGCTATGCCCTGTCGACAAGTTACGGTGCAGCCCTTGATAACCGCGATATGATAGTCGCCTGCCTGATTGGTGACGGCGAAGCGGAAACCGGTCCTACCGCTGGTTCTTGGCACATTAACAAACTCGTCAACCCGCAAACTAATGGAACGGTTTTGCCAATTTTGCACCTTAACGGCTACAAGATTTCAGCACCTACCATATTCGGTCGCATGAGCGACGATGAGCTGAAGGCTCTTTTCTGGGGATATGGTTATGAGCCACGTATAGTTAGCGGCGATAATTTGCACGAGCAAATGGAAGAAGCAATGACGTGGGCTCACCAGTTGATCTGGAGCATCAAAGAATCACCACAAGCTGTCACGGCGCCCCGCATGCCTATGATAGTTATGCGCACACTCAAGGGTTGGTCGGGTCCAAAAGAACTCAACGGAAATAAGGTGGAAGGTAACTTCCTAAGCCATCAGGTAGTTTTGACAGAGGCCAAAACTGATCCTGCGCAACTTAAGATGCTAGAAGAATGGTTGCGCTCCTATAACTTCAACGAGCTCTTCGACCGCGAAAACGGATTTGGCGATTTCTTACCAGCAGTATTTCCAAGTGAAGAACAGCGACTAGGCATGAGTCCCCACGCTTTAGGCAAGCCGTATCAACCCCTAGTATTACCTCCCGTGGATAAATTCGCCGAAGATGCCTTGGTACCCGGCACTATCGGATCCAGTAGCATGCGCCGAGCCGGACTTTATCTGCAAGATGTTTTCAAACTCAACGAAGAAACGCGTAATTTCCGCTTTTTCTCACCAGATGAGACATATTCCAACAAATTAGATGATATTTTTGGCGCAACCAAGCGAGCCTGGATATGGCCGATAGAGTCTTGGGACAAAGACATGTCACCTGACGGCCGAGTTATGGAAATGCTTAGTGAACACAATCTGCAAGGCCTAATGCAAGGTTACGTTCTGACCGGGCGCCATGGTGTATTCGCCAGCTACGAAGCCTTTATTCAAGTCATTGTCAGTATGATGGATCAGTACGCTAAATTCCTTAACCAATCATTCGATGTCAAGTGGCGAGGCGACATACCTTCATTCAATTACATACTGACCAGCTCTGGTTGGAGACAGGATCATAACGGTTTTAGCCACCAGAACCCTGGATTTATTGATGATGCTCTGCAGCGTCACGGCGACTTCGTTGATGTTTACTTCCCAGCAGATGGAAACACTACCCTAGCTGCTCTAGAGAGGATGCTTAGCACTCCACGACACATAAATATTATGGTAGCCGGCAAGACGCAAGAGCCCCGTTGGTTGACTCCTGAACTAGCCCAAAAACAATTAAAGGCCGGCGTAATGACCTGGGATTTTGCTAGCGACGATAACCCCGACGTAGTTCTAGCTGGTGTTGGAGATTATCCACACAAAGAAATAATGGCGACTATTGATTTAGTAAAACAAGAATGGCCCGACGCTCGGTTGCGCTGTGTCAACATTAGCTCTCTTGCGGCGTCCGGTTTAGGTAGGAGTGACAATTGTTTGTCGCGCGAAGAGTTTGAAGCTACCTTTACAGCCGACAAACCGGTAATTTGCAATTTCCACGGATATCCTGAAACGCTAAAAGCTATTTTATTTAACTACACCCACCATCCCGACCGTTTCGATATCCGCGGCTACATCGAAGAAGGATCGACAACTACACCGTTTGATATGCATGTCAGAAACCGAACCTCTAGATATCATTTGGTTATCGCGGTATTCGAAGAACTCTTTAAACTCGGTCAAATTAGCCAAGAAAAGGCCAACGCTCTTATCGCTAAATACCAAGCCAAAATCGACGAAAACACCGAGTACATAAAAGTGAACGGTGTGGACAAGCCGGAGATAGACGCATGGCAGTGGATCCATTAATTTTAGTATCCAACCCTGGCAGCGCCAGTCGTAAGTATGCTCTATTCAGAGGTAAAAAGTCTCTTGCCCAACTCCATTTTGAATACGACGCAGATAAAGTAGTTTGCAGTGTCTTTTTCGATGATCAAAAACATCAAACTAAAATTGACGCCTCCAGCATTGACCAGTCCGTAGATTATCTTATCCCCATACTCAAAGAATATGAGATTTTACCAGACGACGAAAAAATCGGCCACATAGGCCTAAGAATCGTCGCCCCCAGTAGTTTTTTCCTTGAGCACAGGGTTATGAATGATGAGACGGTGAAGCGACTTGAAAAAATACTACCTCACGCCCCCTTGCATATTGAAGCAACCTTGCAAGAATTCCATTCTCTAAAAACACGCTTTCCCCACACCACTATATTTGGTGCGTCTGATAGCGCCTTTCATGCTACCAAGCCAGATTATGCCTGGAATTACGGATTACCACTAGGAGACGCTGACCGATTTGAAATCAAACGCTTCGGCTATCACGGCCTATCTTTTGCCTCAGCCGTACGCAACTTGCGCTCCTCTGACCGAATTCCACCTAGACTGATTATCTGTCACTTGGGTAGCGGCGCCAGCGTGGCGGCTATATGGCACGGTAAAAGCCATGATACGACCATGGGCTATTCGCCCCTCGAGGGCCTGATTATGGCTACTCGTTCGGGGACTATCGATGTAGTAGCTGCACAAGTCTTAAAAACTGAATTAGGCCTGGACGATTTAGGCCTGCAAGAATACCTCAACAAAAAAAGTGGCCTTTTAGGTCTTAGCGGAAAATCATCTGATATCCGAGAGGTTTTGAAACTTGAAGAAGACGGCAATCACCATGCTAAATTAGCCCTGCAAACATACGTCTATAACGTGCAGAAAGCGATCGGCCAAATGTCCGCAGCGTTGGGGGGAGCCGATATGTTGGTCTTTACTGGTACAGTCGGCGAACGTTCAGCGCCAATGCGCACGCGTATAACAGAAGCTCTTGGCTACATGGATTTTGTTATTGATAGTAAATCAAACGAGAAATGCATAGGGCCCGAAGCCCCGATTTGCATTAGCCGCCTAGCTCAGTCCAAACCTATTTTCGTGGTACCTGCCGATGAAGCCCAAGAAATCGCCAATATCATACATGCAAAATACGCTTGATGCGCGCCCTATTGACTTTAGTCTTTAGAGGTGCTATAATTAAAGTATGAATACAGAACCAACAGACGAACACCGAACAGACTTAGAAATAACTCCCGGAGCAGATTACGTAGAATCTCCTACCGAACATAGTATTAGTGGCATAGACCCTATTCAAGCAGGTGTAGATAACCCAGCAGAAAGAGAAGCTCTAATAAGAGAGGCTACTAAAGCGGCTAAATCCTTTGCGTTAGAAAACCCAGATCAGCCAAATCCTTTTGAGGAGTCTATTGATGACGCCAAAGAAGGTCGATTTAATCCTTAATTAATTCGCTAATCTTCCACGTTTTGTCAGCTTTAGTACCTGCAAACACGTGATGGAATACCCTCAACCAGCGAGTAACGTTGGCTGTCGTGGTGAATTCGCGGTTGTTGAAATTATCTGCCGCTGCCTGAGTACTCTTGCGCATCGAAGCGTAAAGTTCGCGATCGGTCATAAGTCGACTAATAAATTCGGCTCCTTTTTCGATATCATATCCCGGTTTGTCAAAATCAATAACGCATCCTGACTCGCCTTCAATAATCTGCAACGACATACCCCCACGATTAGAAACCACTACGGGTACTCCATGGCGAATCCAATCGCTAATGCGCGTCTCGCAACCTTCTGCTTCGGAAGTTTGCATGGCGACTAGAGCTGGAGTTTTCGCGTCGTCGTAGTTTGAAGCTGGGTACATCAAAGCATTCATGGCTTTGTAATTATGCCTAAGACGCATTAGTATAATGTCTTCCTTGTCGTCAGGATATTGTTCGCGGCGAATACTTAACATCTTTTGATACATAGGCTCGCCACTGGGGTCATCAACCGAACCGTTACCTAAAATTATAACCTGCGGTAATTTGTTTTCAGGTACGCCGGCTTTCCGCATAATTTGGCGGACTCGTACACCCATTGCCATGGCTTTGTCCATCCCCTTTGATTCATCAAAACGAGCTACCAAACCAATACGGCAACGATTCGTATCTATTAGCGATTGCTTGTCTTGGTCATCCAGAGTGGTATTTTTGGCCTGTATCTCAGCATTAATAAATTCTATCCCCTCTGTAATTTCTTGCGGTGTAAGCTCTCGGTTTAGGTCATCGTGTGGCTCTATTGTGGCTGGAGCAAAAAACGTTTTACCCCATAATTTAGGGTGAACAAATGCGGCGACAGGATGGGTGATAACGGCATCTGCTTTGCTAACGCCGCACACGTCCAATAAATACGAGGATATTTCGCCTTGAGGCGTTGACGGATCGGCCATTAAATCTCCGTTAGTATCTATGTGATTACGCCAGACTATCTTGACGCTAGGATTTATATCTTTAATGTAATTTATAAGCGGCGCTGGTTGAGGATCGTCGATTACAACTATGTCGGCATTTCGTATCGGCGCTTGAGCCGTCAAGACCTTGGCGTTCTCTGCGTTCCATTGTTGGTGAATTGCTTTGCCGTCATCTGTTATTCGCTGATCCGGCAATGCTTGACGTTGCAAAATATTGTGCATGAGTTTAGTAAAGATAAATGGGTTTGCGCCATTGTCCCCTACTTGACCTTCCATAACATACCAATGAGCGTCAATTCCGAGCTGTTTTAGGATATGAACCATGGGTGGACGCAACATAGCGACCCCGCCACCTTCCATAGTTGGGTTGATGAATACAACCGTTTTGCCACGCATTGTTTCGGCCCACTTTTTCAGCAGTATCCAATCATCTACTGGCGTTATTTTTCGATAATCTTCTAGCTTGATATCGCTAATAATTGAAACTTCGTAGGTTGCCGAATCGCGAGATACCCTAAACACTTCTTTACTGCGATCTACTACGCCCGTAAAGCCAAGTTCCTTCGCTAGTAGCGAATCATCAATAGCCGAACCGTCTAAGGTTTTGGGTGATAAAGTAATTGATTGCGCATTTTGAGCGACTTCTAGCGGTGCTGTGCGCACTGTTTTATTAGTGTTAGATTTTTGTTTTGGCTGCCCCATAAATTCAGTATACGGCTACCATTAATTATCTTCTAGTACAATTTTCGTTTTTTTAGGCTAAATATCAGGTTGGGAAATTTAAGGGGTTGTGGAGAAGGCTGGGAGGACTATCGCCTTCGGCTCCTCCGTTCATTTACTCAGAAAAATACCTCCGGTGCTTTTCTTCGCTTCATTCACTACGCGAACCCCCGACTATTTTTGCTACGCAAAAAGTCGAGAGTAAAAGTCACTTCTGGTAATTTCCAAAATAATAATCCCTCTAGGAAAGAGGGATTATTATTTTGGAGGGCCAGGAGGGACTTGAACCCTCGACACCCTGCTTAAGAGGCAGGTGCTCTAACCAGCTGAGCTACTGGCCCGCATCGGAATTGTGGTACCCCGGGTAGGATTATCAGCTAACGCCTCTTCCGCTCTAAAAGGGACGTGAGCAAGCTCCCGTTTCCTTTTTTCGCTTCACGACCCTACGCGTAGGTTCAAAACTCACTACCGTGAGTTGTCAATAAAACATGACAGGTAAACCTGGCTTGTTTTATTGGTACCCCGGGTAGGATTTGAACCTACGACCTTAGGCTTAGAAGTCCTCTGCTCTATCCAGGCTGAGCTACCGGGGCGTATGATTATTATATCAGTTAAGACCAGGTTCTTTGCTTGTTAAGATCTTCCTTGTCGCGAAAGGCCTTTTCAAGATCAATATCAAAATGATTACAAATATCTAGTAGGTACATAAACACGTCAGCTATTTCATGCTCTAGCTGGGGTTTTCGTGAATTCTCGTCCGTCTTCATGTTTTGGCTTTTTCGAGCCGCTTTTGCCATTTCGCCGCACTCTTCAAGGAACAACATAAAAATCTCTGGAACAGTTTCTTTTTCAAAACCACGCTCCTTGACCATTTGCTCAATATAGGATTGAAACTCCCGCAGAGTCGGATGTTCTTTTAGCGTTAGTTTACTGGTTTTCATAATATCCTGTGGTGCGGGCGGAGAGAATCGAACTCTCATCACTTGCTTGGAAGGCAGGTATATTAGCCGTTATACGACGCCCGCGCATGTGGGGCGAATGATGGGTTTCGAACCCACGACCTACGGGACCACAACCCGTCGCTCTAACCAACTGAGCTACATCCGCCATATTCATGTCGTCTGTAGCTTGATAGTCATTGGTTAGAGCGATCGCTGTTATCTCTAACGGCTCCGCCTTGGCCAACTTAAGCTACATCCGCCAGACAATACAGAATTATATCATTTATTGAGGTGAATATCTATAAAAATGACCCCCTTAAGGTTATATTTCGCGCAATGTCTCGATGTCTGCGCCAAGGCTATTTAAGCGAGTTGCAAAATCTTCGTATCCTCGATTAATAGAGTAGACATCGCGCAGGGTTGACGTGCCTGGCACGGCTAACATAGCCAACAATACTACCACTGATGGCCTCAGGGCTGGCGGAGCTATGATATCGGCTGGCTTCCACTGCGTGGGCCCGGTAATATAGACGCGGTGCGGATCAACTAGTTCAATAGTAGCGTTCAGTTTTGATAATTCCGTAAAGTAAATAGCGCGGTTTTCATAAGACCAGTCGTGTACCAAGGTGCGGCCTTTGGCGACAGTGGCAATCAGCCCCAAGAAAGGCAAATTGTCCATATTGACCGCTGATGGATAGCAGTGCAATTTATCTTTTGGAGCCTTCAAGTCAGAGGGCATAACTCGTATATCAGCCAGTTGCGTCACACCGTTATTAGCAGGATAACTCTTGCTAATCTCGGCCTTCAATCCCATGTCTTCGAGTATAGCCATCTCAATTTCCAAAAATTCAATTGGCGCTCTTTTAACCGTAATATCAGATCCCGTAACTATGCCGGCCGCTAATAAACTCATGGCTTCAATTGGATCTTCACTAGGGTAATATTCGACGTTTCTGTTGATAAGCCGTAATCCGCGCACGGTTAACTTATTAGTGCCAAAGCCTTCTATTTTGACACCTAGCTTTTGCAAAAATAGGCATAAATCCTGCACCATATATTCATTGTTAATGTTGTGGATAACGGTCACGCCATCGTATAAGGCCGCCGCCATAAGAATGTTCTCGCTAACCGTGTTACCCCTTTCGGTCAAGACGATAGTTTTGTCTATTTTCTTGGGTTTTACAGTTGCGTAGTAATAATCCGTGGTGGCTTTGACTTCTAGGCCGAAATGACTTAAAACCGATAGATGAGGTTCTACCGTCCGCTTACCAAGGTTGCAGCCGCCAGCAAAAGGCAATTTGAATTCTTTGAACTGGTGCATGAGAGGCCCCAAGAACATAATAATAGTCCGAGTGCGTTTGGCAGCCTCAATATCCATGTCCTCAAGTTTCAACCTTTTGGGCGGAATTATCTCTAGGTCGTTATTTTCCAACCATCGAGTCTTAACCCCGATGCTATTTAACACCTCGATAATACGATTCACCTCTTCTATACGAGCTACACGTCTGAGCGTCGTTTTGCCCTTGTTTAGCAAGCTGGCGCACAAAAGTCCGACAGCAGCGTTTTTGCTAGTTTTGACCTCTATTGCTCCGGATAGCTTTTTGCCACCGTTAATCCGAAAATTCGTTTTTCCAGATTGGTTCAGGCTGACTAATTCTTTGGAAAGCACTTCGCTAATACGAGCTAACATCTCAAGGCTGATATTTTGTCCACCCTTTTCTATACGATTAATAGCACTTTGACTAGTACCTAGTTCATGGGCTAATTGAGTCTGTGTCAACCCCCTAGACTGCCTAGTTTCTTGTATTAAAGTACCGATTTTTGATTTATAGTCATTTTGTATCATACAGGTTATGTTACACCATAGATGATATAAAAACAAGACCGGATTGCACAATTCAAACTGCCAAAATAGCTGTTTAACTGCTATACTTGAATTAACAAAGGAGTCACTATGAAAGACAAAGCAGTAGCTAAATTAATTGCTGGTGAAGAAACGCGACAAAAAGAAGGGCTAGAGTTAATCCCTAGCGAGAACTACGTCAGCCGCGATGTCTTGACGGCTCTAGGTAGCATATTTACCAACAAATATTCCGAAGGTTACCCAGGAAAACGATATTACGGTGGTCAAGAATTCACCGATCAAGTTGAGCAACTGGCAATTGATCGCGCCAAGCAACTATTCAAGGCTGACCACGCCAACGTTCAGCCCCACTCTGGCGCACCTGCCAATGAAGCGGTTTATAGCGCCTGGCTAGAGCCTGGTGATACCGTATTAGCCATGGATTTAAGCCACGGTGGCCATTTGACTCATGGCGCGCCAGTAACACGTAGCGCCAAACTGTATAATTTCATTCGTTACAAAATGAAAGATGTCTCAACTGGTGAAATCGACTATGATGAATTGCGCGTCCTAGCATTGAAGTATAAACCGAAAATTATTCTGGCCGGCTTTAGCTCCTACCCAAGAGAACTTGATTATGCCAAGTTCGCCGCTATCGGACAGGAAGTTGGTGCTCTTTTGATGGCTGACATGGCACACATCGCAGGCTTAATTGCCGGCGGCGTAGCAGTTAATCCATTCGACCACGGCTTCCACGTTATCACGGCTACAACCCATAAAACTCTGCGCGGTCCACGTGGCGGATTAATTTTGTCAAAAGGTACAGTCAGTAACCCCTTTAAAGCACCTGAGAAAACTCTTGATAATATTCCAACTTTGATAGACCGAGCTGTCTTCCCAGGTATGCAGGGCGGTCCGCACATGCACGTAATTGCCGCCAAAGCCGTCGCGTTCGGTGAAGCGTTGCAACCAGCTTTCAACGACTATGCCCGTCAAATAGTGGATAATGCCTCGGTATTAGCAGACGAGTTACTAAAACAAGGATTCAGCTTAATAACTGGCGGAACCAGCAATCACATGATTGTAGCCAATGTTCATAAGAGTTTCGGTATCGACGGTAAAGTCGTACAGAGTACGCTAGATTCCATAGGTCTTACATTGAATGCGAACGTTATACCTGACGATCCCCTGCCGCCCGCTCGTCCTAGCGGTGTGCGACTAGGGACTCCTGCTATTACAACTCGCGGGCTAAAGACAGAACATATGCCCCAGATAGCTGGGTGGATAAGTAGCGCCATAGATAACCGCGACGATAAATCCGCCCTAGATAACCTCCGACACGAAGTCACTGCTTTTTCTAAAAACTATCCTATTTACTAAGAAGAGGTTACAGCCGTACCTGCCGTACCACTTACATCACCCACATCCATAGTCACTGCAGATCCAACACTAAAGTCCCAATACTGAATTGTAGCACCCACACCCGAACCGTATGGGATATATATAATTGAGTCGTCACCGTTAGTTGCATCTAGACCAGAGGCGATAAAGGTGATTCCAGCTGGTAAAGTAGCAACACCACTAGTAAAGTGACCTAGAGCTGTCGGATACACATTTTCCTCTGCATAATACGCATCTGCAACGTTCTTTACCGCTACAGCGTTAGTTTGCGCCTTGGCTGTGTTAGCCCTCTGCGTAATACCCGTGTACGATACTACTGTTATTGCTGCTAAAATTCCGATAACGACAATGACTATCAAAAGTTCTACAATCGTAAAACCGGATTGCTTCTGTCTTTTTATAATGCCTTGAGTAATCACTGTTATGCCCCCTAATTTTCATGTTAACTTGCTATCAATATACTACGCCGTGACTATAAGCACAAGTATTTTAATGGCTTATTGATCTGCGTAAAAGTTTATACCATCAAGAGATGTCCATCCACTATTACCACCCCCTTGTATAATTACTTGCCCTACATTAGTAATATCTATTCTAGCCCACACACCAGCAGCAACTGATGTCAGCAACAGCCTGTTAGCAGGTCTATAGCCTACGGGCAAGACAGCTAATACTGTGCCGTCCGTAGCGGTACCCGATTTGATTAGTCCCTTGAGGCTGACCAATCCGTCAGAAGCTTTGGTATATTGAGGCGTTGAGAATATATCGCCGTACCAAACCCAACCATTCTGTAAGGTCAGGTTAGTCCAACTGCCAATCCCGGCCGGATAATATAACAGTTTCATGGATTGATAACTACTAGAAGTTCCTTTGGACACTATGCCCGTAGGCGTTACCCCAACCCTATGTTCAACACCTAAATATGACATACCCGCTGACCTGGCGGATATATGCAAATATAGCGGCGGTAAAAGACTTAAGGGGACATTATAAATCTGAGTACCGTTAGCACCGGTACCCGGCGTCAAAAGACCTTGAAGATCAACGCGTCCAACACTGTCAACCACATAAGACGAAGTACCGTAAATGCTAGTCGGCGAGTACTCTGTCCACCCATTCGATAGTGGGGTGGCTGCTGTCCTACTGTACCTACCCCCTTCCGGTATAAAACTTATCCCGTCTAACGAGTACCATGCTGTACCACCTGCAATAAAAGCTATTGAACCGCTTGCATATACATCAACTCGACCACTAGCACTATTGGATGTATTCTGATATATGTGAGTTTGGGTTGGCCTGTATCCCTCAGGTAGAGAAGCTATCGTCTCAGCGAGGACAGGTGTACCAGATCGTTTTACCAAACCTTTAAGGACTATTGTTCCGCTGCTAGTCTTCATATAGGCGGCCGAGTTGAAAACTGAGTCATAAGTTGTCCAGTTGTTTTGTAGCGTTAATGCTTGCCACCCGAGATTATTCACCATCAACATGGCGCTTGAAGAAGTAACGCTACCCTTAGAATTAGCAACTACTGCTCGATATAAATCACCATCCATAATGTCAGTAACTGTCGGTAAAGTCAGGGTTGTTGAAGTAGCCCCTAACACATCATTCCAGGTACCGCCGTAATCAGGAGAGCTTTGCCACTGGATACTTGGCGCAGGATAACCTAATATGGAGACCGTAAAGGCCGCTATATTGGTGTCACTGGCAAGTACAGTTTTGTTTTGCGGTTGGGTAGTTATAAGTGGCGCAAAATTTTCAAGGGTTGTGGCACTTGGATTATCGTTTGTACTGATAGCTCGCGTAGCTCCGCTTTGGCCAAAAGTACGTCCAGCCACTGTTTTTTCAGCATCAATCGTTATTCGCGCTGTAGTCGCAGCTTGCAACGCTAGTGATCTGTCTGCCGTAGAAGCACCGCTATCACTAGCTATCGTATTTTGTTGGGTTTCTGAAGGATCGGTAAAGTATGTGATATTAAAGCCATTGGCAGTAATGCCATCAACCAATTTCATGTCTTGGGTTACACAATACGCTCCTGTTATGCCAGGCGCGCAACTGGGCTGTTGCCAGGGCGTGGAACAACCTATGGTGTTGTAATTCTCAGGCATTAGTACCCGTCGCCATAACGAGTTATCTCGCACAAAATAGACAATGTTAAACATTAATATCGGATTTTCTACTATCTTACCACTGTTGCAAGCATTTGGTTGGCCGTTTAAATAAACAAATCCCGTATCAGTAGAAATAGGATTGTCCGTAGTGCTATAAGCGTTTAGGATTAGCATTGGTCCATTTGAACCAGCGTTTTGAAAACTTCCAGTACCGTTATCAAAACCCTGAGGCGAGGTCAAATTCACGTTATTGGTGGCTAGATATGCACCGCTGAGTTTAACGTCTCGCTCTATGCGATCCAGGGTGTCTTGTATGTTATAAGCCAACACACTAGCAGCCCGAGTTGCTAACACGTCACCAGTTATATTTATAATCAATCCTATAAAAGCACCTATAATCAGCACCACGAGTGGTGCAGCTACTAGTACTTCAACGACAGTAAATCCGCACTGTTGCTTGGCTTTGGGTTTATGGTTATTGTTTCTTAATGACATTTATACCCTATAATACCCTTTTAAGTTAAAATATCTCATGACGATGCCGCTATCTCTACTGGAACGCGCGAGTACGTTACTGAATTATTGCCAAGTGCACCGTTGCTATTCAACCCCCAGCAATACACTCTCGATTTAGCGATAGCACAACTATGGTTGGTACCCGCAGAAACAGATGTAGCAGATCCAGCCATAATAGAGGTTTCGACTGCTACAGGCACAAGAGAATCGGCGGTAGAGTTATTGCCTAGCTGTCCCCAGGTGGCATTCCGACCCCAGCAATATACACGGCCACCGGCCACCGCACATGTATGATCCATGCCAGCACTAATGTCGGTGACAGTTTTACCAGCTAGCACCCCGGAAATATCAACCGCTACGGGAACAGATGAATCGGCGGTAGAGTTATTGCCTAATTTGCCATACGCGCCTTGCCCCCAACAATAGGCCTGACCGTCAGCTACTGCGCAAGAATGACGTGTCCCACTAGAGGCGGCAACACTAATTCGCGTAACAGTTTTGCCATTCAATACACCCCCCGTGTAAACAGCTACTGGTACTAAAGACTGGGTGGTGGAGTTATTACCTAGTTCGCCATTGCCGTTCCAGCCCCAACAATAGGCCTGACCGTCAGCTACTGCGCAAGAATGCACATTTCCTGCTGCAACAGCCGTAACTGTTTTACCGGACAACACACCAGCAGTATTCACAGCTACAGGAGCGTTTTGCTGAGTAGTAGCATTATTACCAAGACGACCAAAACTACCAGTACCCCAACAATATGCATTACCACTAGCTACTGCACAAGTGTGCAGCCAACCTGCGCTAACATCGGTAACTGTTTTACCGGACAACACACCAGCAGTATTCACAGCTACAGGAGCGTTTTGCTGAGTAGTGGAACCATTGCCAAGCTGTCCAAGACTGCCACTACCCCAACAATAAGCTAAGCTAGAGGCTACGGTACAAGAGAAAGCTACGCCCGCAGTAATACGGCTCGGTACTTTACCGGATAATATACCCGCGGTATCGACGGCGGCTGGAATCAAAGAATTGCCGGTAGTATTGTTACCAAGCTGTCCAAGACTGCCACTACCCCAACAATATGCTTGACCCCCAGCTACCCCACAGGTATGACCGTCTCCGGCATTGATTTGTTGCCAGGCGCCCTCAGGCAAGACCTTCTCCGTATAGACGGAGTGCGCAACTTCTTTCTGGGGTGAGCCATATTTTACGATAACTAGTACTTTTGAAATAGTTGGCGTATCACCATACGGACAAGAAATCGTAACCGTTACTAATACGTTTGATAGATTATCCGCACTAACGGCTTGGTCAGTTAAAATACTCTGTTCACTGCAAATAGCCAGAGCGGAACTAGTATACCTTTGTATGTAGTCATAAGCTAAATTACTAGCACGTGATTGTGTACGACTCTCGCCACCATCACGAGTAATTACACTGTAGAGTTGATAACCAGACACCAAAAATGCTACAGCGATAAACAAGGTTATTAATAGTTCTATTACGCTGAATCCTGCTTGTTGGTTATGTTTTTTCATTGATTTCTACTTGTTACGAACTGTACGCTAGTTGCGGATTCTAGAAAATAATAAATGTTGAATTTGCGGCAGGCATCAGTTACTAGCGTGCATAAGCTGCCATCAGATTTTAGCGGTTGATAAACATACTCGTCAACACTGGGATAAGGAACGATCGCTTCAGGGTTGGTGCTGTTATTATTAGAAGCGGCTACCAAACTAATATCTGGTGATGCAACCCCAGGCGCCCTTAGAGAATTCGGGTGAATATCGCGTAACACTGACCTAATACTTTCTTCTCCTTCGCCGATAAATGCCGTTGATGGATAATTGCCGCCAGGTAAATCATCTGACCCTGAAGTATAAAAATTTTCTAAATGTATAGAGATAGATTCGATATCTCCACGCCTTTCTTCGTCTCGTGCGCTGGCTTGAGCCCCTCTTAAGTTAACAGCCCCCAGTGTAAGCAATATACCTAGGACCGCTATAATAATCAGCAATTCGGTAATAGTAAAACCGCGACGTTTCATGCTATTAGCATAAGAGTTTCGCGCTAAAACCGCAAGTTAAGTTAAATTTCGAGTGGCTCTTGTTCAATTTCAATATTAAACTGATCGCGTACCTTTTTAGTAATTTCTTCGCGAGCTTGTGCTAAATCATTATACGAATTAGCTGACTGATTGATTAGCACTAACGCATTTTTGTCATGTATTTTCATGCCATGCAACACCTGACCCTTCAACCCGGTTTGCTCAATCAACCAGCCTGTTGGTATTTTGTATCTGCCATCCCCCATCTCATAAGACGGAATTGACGGATAATTGACCGTCAAGCTTTTCAGCTGATCATCACTGACGATAGCGTTTTTAAAAAACGACCCAGTGTTAGGTATTTGCTTGGGGTCAGGCAATTTATCTTTGCGTATATTTAATACGGCTTCCCTGATGGTTGCGGGTGTAAACTCTGTAATATTGTGTTCGTCCAAATATCTTTGCAGAGCTTCATAAAACGGTGGTTTAGGAGAGCTTTTAGATAATTTCAAAGTTATAGAAACAATAACGTAGCGTCCTTTGGCTGATTCGCGGAAAATACTGTTTCTATACGAAAAACCGCATTCGGTATTTTCTAGCACAACTACCTTTTCGGTTTCGCTATCGTAGGCTTCCAAAGATTGCAAAGTTTCGGCAATTTCCTGTCCGTAAGCCCCCACATTTTGAACCGGTGTAGCGCCAGCCGTACCCGGAATGCCAGACATAGCTTCAATACCACTTAATTTCATATTTACCGTTTTTTCAACCACCAAGTCCCAGTTTTCGCCAGCGCCTATTTTAATAGTCGTAGAAGAGTCGTCGTCATTTAAAACAGTAAAACCTGGTATGCGTACCCGCATGACGATGCCGTCAAAGCCTTCGTCTTTAACTATTACGTTGCTACCTTCACCAAGTACAAAAATCGGCAAGGATTCTTGTTTGGCTTTCTCGTAGACGGCTAGCAAATCTTCAACCGTGTATGCGTCAACCATCAACCGAGCTTTGCCACCAATTTTCATGGTGACATAATCTTTTAGTGAAACATCAGAATGAATGTCCATTTAGGCCAGTATAGCAAAATTAGTGACATGACTAGTAGGACATCGTCCCGCAGTGGCGGGACTCCTCCGCTCACTCACGAAAGAAAATATCCGCTATAGCGGCTGCTTTCTTTCATTTCACTCGCTACGCCGAACCTTCCGTTCGCTTCGCTCACTCGACGGTTCTCACCCCACAGGAGACCACGAAAAAACTCCACAAGAAAGTGGAGTTCTTACGTGGTACACCCGGTAGGACTCGAACCTACGACCCTCTGTTCCGAAGACAGATGCTCTAATCCACTGAGCTACGGGTGCATAAGGTAATTATACGATAGATTAATAGATAGAGCGAGGTGATGTTTTAGTTCTGGCTAGCTATTTCGTCCGCTTGGGCTCTGGTTTCTAAAATAGACTGTACTTGTTCAAGCGTAATTTCAACTGTACCACCTGGTTCGACGCCACCCTCTAGGACACGTTTGGCAACAGTGCTTTCAACCGCTCTCTGCACTACTCGACGCATCGGACGAGCGCCCAGTTTCGGATCGTAACCTTGTTCAACTAGGTAAACCTTGGCATCTTCCGCCACTTCTACGCTGACCTTTTGCAATTCCAATGTTTTGTTAACATCCGCCAATATGTGGTCGACAACTTGCAATAACTCGTCACGGTTCAAAGGTCTAAATACGACTATTTCGTCAAATCGGTTCAAAAACTCCGGCCTGAACTGGTTACTGCTAATTAATTCATCAATAAACTGTTTTTCGAAATGGGCTATATCGTGTCCTCGTTCAATATATTCGCGAATCCTATCAGCCCCAGCATTGCTCGTAGCAATTATAATGGCGTCGCGAAAACTAACTTCTCGGTTTTTGATGTCTCGTAGTATTCCTTCGTCTAACATTTGTAACAACGTAGTGATTACATTCGGGTGAGCTTTTTCGATTTCATCCAAAAGTACCACGCTAAACGGTTGCTTCATGGCGCGAGCCGTCAAGCTGTTAGCATCGTCTGCTCCATCAGCTATCAAACGTGCTACATCTTCATTAGCGACATATTCGTTAAGGTCGACTCTAATGATATTCTTCTCACCGTTGAAATAAGTAGCCGCCAAGGCTTTAGCCAGTTCCGATTTACCAACGCCAGTAGGACCAAGAAACAAGAAAGTGCCTATCGGTCGATTGGTATTGCGAACTCCGGCCCTAGCTCGGCGCAAGGCATCGCTCACAGCGCTCACTGCGCGTGTCTGGTTAACCATCCTTTTGTGCAATAACTCTTCCAGATTAAGCAAGGTTTTTCGCTCTTCGCCGCTATCCGCTATACCGACTTTGACATCCATTGTTTTTTCGATAGCATCTTGCACTGATTTTGCCGTGACTAAGCCCTCATTAGAATAGTTAGCCGCTGCTTCAAACAGGCGCAATGCTTGGCCCGGCATAGCCAAATCGTGCACGTAGCGCTCGCCTAATCGGTAAGCTTCACCAAGTGCTTGATACATGTACGTAACGTTGTGCTGGAACTCAAGCGTTATCGCCTTGTCCTGCAAAACCGCCATTGTTTCGTTCCTAGATGCAGGAGTAACAGCAATTCGGTTCAGAGCGTTCGCGACTTCTGGTCGACGAGCTTCAATCTGCAGATAGCGCTGCTCATCCATGGTTAAAATCATCCTTAAGCGGCCAGCCTCTAGGATAGGCAATAATACATTAGCTATATCAACCGAGCCTGTTCCATCTTCAAAAAAGAGTTGCGCATTATCTAGGCAAATAATAGTGTTTTTTGATCTATATGCCTCATTTAGAATGGATGGTATAAGGTTTTCTAATTCTCCTCTACCCGGAGCGGCTGCTATTAATGACGAAGCATCCAGCATAAAGACTTGGCGAAAACGCAGTTCCGAGGGTACGTTAGAGTCCGCATCAAGCAAGCGAGCGGCAAAAGCATGTACTATCTGAGTTTTCCCAGCGCCAGGCGAGCCGATAAGGACAGTATTTTGACGACCGCCTTTACTGAAAACATTTACCAAATTATCCACAGTCTCGCCATGAGATGCCGGGTCGAGCAGCATGGGGTTGAGACCTCCAGCCTGGTCGCTGATATTTTGGCTAAAACGATCCAGTAGCGGAGTCCAGCCAAACGACCAGTCCCGAGCCAATCCGCCCGTTCTGTGCTGTTTACCGCTTTGCTGTATCAA
This sequence comes from uncultured Candidatus Saccharibacteria bacterium, assembly GCA_964349805.1. Lineage (GTDB taxonomy): Bacteria > Patescibacteriota > Saccharimonadia > Saccharimonadales > Saccharimonadaceae > CAYGHE01. Next base: position 26,968 of record CAYGHE010000001.1, read on the forward strand.
ACGCTGCAAATGGTTGTACCAATCTATCCCATTTAATAAATCTTCTTCGCTAAGCTGTAAACTCCCTAACGTCGCCAGGTAGTTTGGTGTATTTTTAGTAAGCGCGGCCACCATAACCGCTGCCGAGATTTCAGAGCTATTCGTTTGCTCGCGTATGCTTATCGCCTCTTCCCAGACTGCTTGCATATCGGTGCTATCCTTTGAACAAGCTTCCTGTAAAAACCTCGGGCTAATCCCTAGCCGGACCGCAAAGAACTGTCCGCCATGAGTCAAACTTAATGCGGCGGCTACTTCTGAAGGTGATGGTGTAGCCGAGATTCTTCCTAGTACATCAGCCGATAACACATCATCTATTCTGGATTGAGAGTGCCGAGGCGGTAAATCTCTCAATTCACCTTTATACCATTCAATGATCATAGCTGGCGCGGCTGTTAGACCAATCAAAACCCACCCAAAAGCATAATCCGCGACTACCAGTGCAATCCCGGCAAATAGTGTGAGCCCGAACAGCGCATATAAAATTTTTATCCAAACACCAGACAGTCTTACGCTGTAACGAGCTTTTTCGCGACGCATACTTCGTCGATTAATTACTAAATCCATCCTGGCGTCCATCCTATTAACAACATGATCAAGCCTACGGCTGGGAATAACGGAACTAACGGCCAAATAATTAGTACGGATACGTAAAGTATCGCCTGCAGGCTAAGCATTAATAGACCGGCAATTATAACAAATGTCCTCATGAATGCACCGACAAAACGCGATATAGTACGATCCACGAAACCACGCATTCGGTCGACTAACGTGCCCTTGACGGCTCCAGCAGAGATTTGTCTAAAAGGCGCGAACAGCGTCATCAACAACATGCCAATAGAAAACGAATCGGCGGTTTGCGCTAATCGATCCTTGAGGGCTCGGGCTCGTTGCAACCAACCAGCTCCATACCACCAAGATAATAAACCCACCATAAACATAAGGTCATTATAACCGCTTACGTTATAATAGACCATATGTCAAAACCTCTTGTGACTATTTTGGGTAAAGCTGTCAAGAAAGCCGCCAGTTTGCGTGGTGGTGGTTCGGCTCTGCCTGGATTAGTGGTAGAACATATCGATCCCAACTTTGTTAAGCGCACCTTATCGCAACTCCCAAGGGGCGTGGTTATTATTAGCGGAACAAACGGTAAGACAACTACCACCAAGATGGCCGTCGAATTACTGGAGAGTCAGGGGTTAAGAGTATTCACCAACCGAACAGGTAGTAATTTTAGCCGAGGCGTAGCAGCTGCTTTATTAGCGGAAGTCAACATCAGGGGGAAATTAAATGCTGATATCGCCGTATTAGAACTAGACGAGGCGCACGCAGTGCTTTTTGCTAAAAGGATTCCGCCAAGAGTAAGTTTGCTATTGAACGTCGCCCGCGATCAACTTGACCGATTTGGCGAAATAGATAAAACCGCTAATTTATTGCGCCGAGTAGCGAATAATACTTTAGATACGGTCGTTTTGAACCGTGAAGACCCTCGCATATCTCCTATCGCTAATACTATTGGCAACCAAAAGGCGCGATTTTTTGGACTCGACGAAGATTTATTGAAACTGTTTCCGAATGATGACGACTTGCGACGCAATAGCCGCTCTCGTAATCCTGTATCCGAGATAGTCGCGGACGTAGTTCTATCAAAACTATCCAAGGATTATGCGACTTTCTTTATAGACAAAAAACCTGTCAACGTAAAGCTGCAACTTAGCGGACTATATAATGTCTTTAACGCGGCGGCGGCGATTGCGCTAGTTCGGGCGATTTTAGGCGAAGCAATCGACCAACCAAAACTCATCGAGGCTTTATCAAAAGTTACGCCAGCGTTTGGGCGCGGTGAGGTTTTGAGAGTTAATAACCAACCGCTCGAATTAGTTCTGGTAAAAAATCCATCAGGTTTTCGCTTGGGGCTAGAATCATTTGATCCTAAAAACTTCTCGACGATGATCGCAATTAACGATAACTACGCTGACGGCCGCGACATGTCATGGCTGTGGGACGTGGATTTCTCAAGCCTGAAAGAATCTGGCGTTTCAACTGTATCTGGCATTCGAGCATACGACATGGCTTTGCGGTTAAAATATGATGAGATTTCCGTCAAGCATACCGAGGCGAATATCAAAAAGGCTTTGAACCAGTTTATCGAGGGTTCAAAAGACAAGCCAAAACGTATTTATTGCACGTACACTGCGATGCTTAACATTAGACGGCTGCTTTCTAAAATTACCAAAGTGGAGACCGTCGAATGAGTGATAAAACCATCAATATTCTTTACCTTTACTCGCACGACATGAATATTTACGGCGACCATGGCAACGTTTTAACTTTACAGAAACGTTTGCAGTGGCGCGGTTATAAATCTGAAGTTATCGAATATAACCAGGGTGATGAATTCCCAAATGATATAGATATTGTTGTTGGCGGTGGCGGACAGGATAGTGGGCAAAATAAGATACAGGAAGATTTACTTTTGATTGGCGAGCGATTGCACGAACTGGCAGAAGACGGCACGCCCATGCTAATGATTTGCGGGCTTTATCAATTATTTGGTAGGTTCTTCAAGACTACTGAGGGAGACATTATAGAGGGTATTGGAATTTTCGACGCCGAGACTCATGCTGGTCCTGAGCGTTTAATTGGCAATGTTACTCTTGATAGTAAACAATTTGGCAAAGTTATCGGCTACGAAAATCACAGTGGCCAGACTTTCTTGGGTGACGACATTCAACCTCTAGGAGCTGTTCGGATTGGCGCAGGAAACAACGGTTCGGATGGTTTCGAAGGAGCTTTATTTAACAATGTTATCGGCAGTTACCTGCATGGTCCCCTACTGCCAAAAAATCCGGCTATCGCTGACTTTTTGATAGAAACTGCTATACATAGAAAGTTTGGCGAGGTTAAACCTCACCAACTTGATGACAAACTATCAGATTTGGCCCGCAAGACTGCCTTCAAGCGCCCTAGATAATGGTCGGGGTGGCCGGATTTGAACCGGCGGCCTCACCGTCCCGAACGGTGCGCGCTACCGAGCTGCGCCACACCCCGATGTGTTATTACTTAGCTTGAAGCGTCTTTAGGTCCGATAAAACCTTTTCTCCATGCCCTATCGGTACAACTCGGCCGTATACTTTCTGCACCATTCCGTCAGGATCAATTATGAAAGTTTTGCGCAAAGTACCTTCGTGCCCGAATCTATTCTTACCCCAAGCTCCATACAATTCTATAACATCTTTATTTTGATTTGTTAGCAACGTGAAGTTCAAGTTGTATTTAGCTTTGAATTTTTCCTGCGCATTTGCCGGATCTTTGCTAATACCAATAATTTCCGCACCTAGATCAGCTAAATCATCCCTTGCGTCACGCAGACTACAGGCTTCGGTTGTACATCCCGGGGTATCGGCTTTGGGATAAAAGTACAGAACTACCCATTTACCACGATATTCGTCTAGTGAACGCTCCGTGCCTGTTTCATCTTTTAGGTTAAAATTCGGTGCTTTATATGGTACATCCATACATACCATTATAACAGCCCTGTTTTTAGTCTTGGATTTTCTCGTATCTATCTACAACTTGTCTGTCGTAGGTTGTTGATTGCGATAGTTGGTAGCGCTCGTCAGCTACAAATTTAGATTCCGCGCCCTTCCATCGAAGGTGAATAATATCTGTATTTAACTCGTCAGAAGAAGCTACCCTAGAAGCGCTGTTGTGCAATGGTGCGTATCCCCCAGCGTTACTAATGTTATTTTCGCCATAAAATCGCAGGTCGCAGTCTTTGAAATAATAATAGCTGTCAATATACGTGTACGGGTCATCGGCTACAACTGCGCTATCTCGGCAATTAACTGATTCGCGAGCTTCAGCCGTACGTGGATCTTGCCATCTCTCAAAGTTGAAATTACCATAGCTTTGCAATTGAAGGACTCCGCCCATCAGCATTGCCAGAGCAACCGCCGCCAAAGAAAGGGCCGTGAGCCTTTTCCCGTAACGCCAACCCAAACCAACCGCAACACCTATAAACATATAGTAATAGATCGCTACTGGAGCCATATATCGGTTAATAAAGACTGGGTCGCCCACTAGGCTTAGCAAGGCAAAAAATCCTATAGGCACACCAGCCAGGGCAATCACCAACCATAAATACGGGCGATTTGATACTGGCATTTTACGACGAGCAACCGCCATTAGATATATCGATATAACTAATACAAACATTAGGCCAATCGTCAGCAAGCCAGTAATCTCCCCTTCTGGCAGGTAACTAATCACCATACTGAGCGCATAGCCTATCTTTTCAAAAGTTATCTCATACCCTATTCCAGGCAATGCCGATACAATGGTTTGGCTTATAAAAGTTGGCAACCACGGCAAGAACAATAAAATCGCGCCAGCATAAGCGTATAGCCACTTTTGTTTATATAACTTCTCTTTCTGTTTTAGGGTATAGGCCACCAACCAAACTAGATGCGCCAAGAACAATCCGGCCATCATATAAACGGTGTACATACCGCTCGCAACCAAAACTGCATAAATTATCCACAGCCAAGTCTTTTTAGTCTTGACGGCATATATCAACGCTAGAGTTGCCAAAGCTCCTATCAGCGCCGCCAAAGCATACATGCGAATTTCGTAACCGTAGCGCAGAGCAAATGGCGCTATAACCAAGAAAGGTAACGTAACTAACGCTGTACGGACAGTAAATAGTTTTTTAACAATAAAGAATACAACTCCGACAGTCAGGGCTCCTGCTATTGCGCTAAAACTCCTTAATGCAAATTCACTTTGCCCGAATACTTCAGCCCAAGCCTTTAGTTTTAGATAATATAGTGGTGGGTGTACATCTACGGCAGCTAAACCGATTAGCTCATTAACCGGACGCTCTGATAGTACAATAGAGTACCCTTCATCGAACCAGACAGATTGCCCTATCGCTAAAACCATAGTTAATAAATAAGTTATAACTACCGCGATGGCTAACCATAACCACCAAAATCGCACGCTTAGATTAAGAATTCGTTTCATAATGCTTTATTTATACACCACCCCGTCAATGTTTGCCACTATTCACCAAAGAATGTATAAGGTATAATCTATCTGTTGCAGTAAACCCTATCGGGGTGTGGCGCAGTTGGCTAGCGCGCCGCGTTTGGGACGCGGAGGCCGGAGGTTCGAGTCCTCTCACCCCGACCAAATAAACTAGGCTACCCCCGCGGTAGTCTAATTTATTTGCGTGGTTCGAGAACTTGGTCCTCCGGTTTTTTGTCGCAGACAAAAATAGCCGGAGGTTCGTGAAGCGTCGCGAAGCGAAAATGTGTTTACATTTTTTCGCGAGCAAGCGGATATAGGGAGGTCGCGTCGAGACCGACCGCTTGACTCTCACCCCGACCATAAAAATACGATAACCTTTTGGTTACCGTATTTTTATTTAATATACAAGCCTGTTTATTATAAGTCCGCCTAAATTTTAGTCAAAATACTAACCCGCTCGCGAGAGCTTACGATAGCCGTGCTATCATCAAAGTGTGAAAGTAAAACATATCAGTAGCTGGCTAATCGGACGCCGTAAGGTTATTTTAGTCAGTGTTGCGGTGGTTTTAGCTACCTTTGTAGTAGTTAATTTGCTGGCACTAGTGATATTCCAAAATCGCACCTATTCCAAGACCTATATTAACGGTCAAGATATTAGTTTTGTGTCGCATGATGATGTTTCAAAACGCTTAGAGGAAATGGATTTACTGGGCAAAGAAATTATTCTACGATACGCCGATAATAATATCTCAACTACGCCACGGGGTATGGGCGCTTCTTATGATGTTGACGCGATCCGCGCGCAATTTAGTCAAAGATATTGGCTACCGGTAGCAAACTTCTTGATTTCTAAAAATGTTGACTTGAGTATAGTCGTCGATGGGGCAAAGTTTAACGAAGAACTAGCAAATCTTACAAAAGAATTCGCCAAACAACCAACTAACGCGGCTATTGTTATAGGCGAAGATGGTTTTGAATTATTACCAGCCACTACTGGATATGAAGTGGACTCAAGTAAAACCAAACTGACTTTCGTGAGTCAATTAGAAAAAGGTGATGACACTATCAACGTAGAGACGGAAGCTATTGAGCCTGAAGTTTCTGATGAATTGCTTCAAGAAGAATTTTCCCAGTTACAACAACGTCAAAGCCTAGAGGTTAAATTTACGATTAACGGAAGGACTTTTAGCCCATCACCTGTTGATATAGCTAATTGGCACACTGAAATTAATGGTAAATATGAAATTTCCAATGCGAATCTAATTCGTTACATACAAAGCGTGGGCCGTAACGCAGGGTTTGCTGTAGGTAATACCAACCAAGCTGTTGCCGCTGCAAGAAACAGCCTGTCTACCCTGCAGCCGGCTAACATACATCTCATACCCGCCGTTAGTACTACTTTGGTCACCTACTGCTTGGCCGCAAAAGGCGTTTCTGAAAGTTATCTTTCCGAATTAGCCGTAAAAGCATCGGCAGTCTATAACGATAGCCGCGGCTGGGCATCAACTGGCAAGTATTCTTTTCGGCAAGCTGACAGTGGCTGCTCATTTATACTCTGGTTAGCGGCGGCCGATCAGATGACATCTTTTAGTACCGCCTGCAGCCCCTATTGGAGCTGTCGTGTCGGACAAAACGTCATTATAAATATCGATAGATGGCAGAACGCTACCCCCGCCTGGAACCAAGCTGGCGGAGGATTAGATGACTATCGTAGTATGGTTATTAATCACGAAACAGGTCATTGGCTAGGATTTGGCCATCTTAATTGTAGCGGAGTTGGACAGCTAGCGCCTGTCATGCAACAACAGTCTATAGATTTGCAGGGCTGTACCTTTAACCCATGGCCGCTGGCCTCAGAACTATCCTGGTTATAAAAATCTAAATTATTTGGCGAACTCGATAGCGCGAGTTTCACGAATCACGTTAACCTTGATGGTTCCAGGATATTGCATGGTAGATTCAATTTTGTTGGCAATGTCCCGTGCTAATTTAATGGCACTTAAGTCATCAATCTCTTTTGGCTGTACGATTATACGCACTTCACGTCCGGCGCTAATAGCAAAGGCTTTGTCTATACCCTTGAATCCAAGAGCGATATTTTCTAGATCACGCATGCGTTCAGCAAAGTTCTCGGCACTAATATTGCGAGCACCAGGACGAGCAGCTGATAACGAGTCACAAACACGGACTATCAAAGCTTCCGGCGTGGTCGCTTCGACATCATCGTGATGAGCTTCGATAGCATGAGCTATGTCCTCAGACATGCCATATTTACGTGCTAACTCTGCTGCAATGTGGTGATGCTTACCTTCGATTTTATGGGTAACAGCTTTACCGCTGTCATGCAGTAATGTAGCGATTTTAGTTACTCGGACATCAGCGCCAATTTCCTCGGCTATCATGCCTGCCATATGTGCCATTTCAACACTGTGCATTAGTACGTTCTGACCATAGCTGGTTCTGAACTTCAATTCACCCAAAAGTCGTAGCATTTCTTTTGGAATACCAACTACACCAACTTCCCTAGCGGCGTCTTCACCGGTGCGGTTGATCTCTTTATCAATTTCTTTTTCGGCTTTTTCAATAACTTCTTCTATTCGGCCTGGGTGGATGCGGCCGTCTTTCATAAGCATCTCTAGACCCAAACGCGCAACTTGACGGCGTATAGGATCAAATGAGCTCAAGACTACCATGCCAGGCGTGTCATCAACCAAGATGTCTACACCAGTAGCTCTTTGCAAAGCTTGAATGTTGCGACCCTCTTTACCAATAATACGGCCCTTCATCTCTTCGTCTGTAAGCTTGATAGCTGTAACGGTGCGCTCAGCTGTTACCTCAGAAGACATACGCTCCATAACGGTCAACAGTAAAGTCTGAGCCCGCTCTTCGGCATCTTCTTTGACATCATTCTGTAGCTTGTTAACCAAGCCTATTAAATCGGCTTTAATATCGCGCTCGGTCATCTGTAGCAGTTTTTCCGCTGCTTCCGCCTTGCTTAGTTTGGCTATTTTCTCCAGCTTTTCTTGCTGCCTGGAGCGAATATCACGAATTTCGTTCTTGAGGCTGTCAACTTCATTTTCGGATTCGCGCAACGCTTCCGTTCGTTTATCCAAATCGTCAAGTTTCCTATCAAGGCTCGTTTCACGATCAGCCAAACGCTCCTCGGTCTTCTGCCATTGCTTGCGCAGATTTGATTCTTCTCTCTTAGCTTCTTCGGACAGTTTCAAAGCTTCATCTTTGGCTTTTAAAACTATGTCACTAGCTTTTGTTTTCGCATCAGCCATCACTTCATCAGCTTTTGCTTTGCCTCCAGCGACTCTTCGTCTGTTATATGTTATAGTTCCGCCAACGCCAGCAAGCGCTCCGATAACTACGGCAATAATACCTTCTATCATGGTTGTTCCTTCCTCGGGACAATTCTGTCAAGTGTTCATCTTGGCAAATGTAATATCATGAACTGTACCGAATAATTCAAAAGTTTATTCAAAGTCTCGTTAATAGGGACTGCTTGTAGTTTAGCTTTTTTGGAGTCTGTAATCAAGTACTAGCAATTTTGTTATTTGCGCGGAGTGGTAATGTGCGGATCGCTACCGTAATGCGGCAAAACTATTTTTTCGTTCTCGCCAGCTAATAATTTAGCAACGGCTTCATCTCGCCATTCGTCGCCCTGGGCGCTAACTATTGGCACGGAATTCGCCTCAGCTAACGTATTAAACACTGTCAATCCAATTCGCAAACCGGTAAAACTACCTGGCCCCTGAAAAACTCCTAGACCGGAAATATCGTCCCAAGTTTTGTTGTTCTCGTTTAGTTTATTCTCTAAATATTTTAATAAGTTATTGGCTAGAGTTCGATCGGCCTGCCACTCGTAATCTTGTCGCCAATCACCATCGACAAGTGTTAACTTGCAGTTAGGAGTACTGGTATCAAGTAATAGAATCATTTTTTCTCAAGTCTCTTTATTAGTTCTTTGCTTATTTTACCGCCGGCTTTTAGCGTCAACACCCTCGATGCTTCACTCACGGCTTTGATGTTAATCCTCAGTCTATCATCTGGCAATATTTTATCGACAATATTCGACCATTCTATAGCTGTAACCGTTTTATTATCATGAACTGTTTCATCAAGAGCTTCCGCCATAATCCCAGCATCATCTAAACGATAGAAATCATAGTGAGCCAAGGTAATGCCGTGATTCCCTTGATAGTTTCCTCTTATTAGAAAGCTTGGGCTTTGGACGTTTTCGTCTATGCCTAAGCCTTTTGCTATGCCTTTAACTAGAACTGTTTTACCAGAGCCCACATCACCGACTAGCTCAATAATCTCACCGCCGTCAAGTAACGCTCCAATAGTACTGCCAAACTTACGCATTTTGGCTTCACTCTCAATTTCAATATCCATAACTTCACTAATTATACCAAAGGCTGGCGCTCTATCTTGTCATCCTATACAATATACCGTAAGCAGTATGCGTATTTCCGATGTAACTATGGAAAAGTTGCTTGTGCGCAGTGGTGTGGCTACTGCCGAGCAAGTTAGCGCTCTCAAAGAAGAGGGCGCGCGTTCACGTCGCCCCTTGCAGGAATTATCTATCCAGCACCAGATTACTGATGAAAAATCGCTTACCAAAGCCTTCGCCGAGTACGCCCAAATACCATTCATAGAATTAGACGGCCACCAAATACCCTCTGATATTCTCAACAAAATACCGGAACGCGTAGCCAGGCAATACAATGCCGTGCTGTTCAAAGTTGATGATGAAGGCGTGCATCATCTAGCGATGGAAGACCCTGATGACGTTTTGGCGGTCAACTTTATACAAAAACAAATTGGCACTAATACCAAGATTTACATTGCGCCACGCGAAAACATACTAACCGCTCTTGAGATGTACCGCGGTGATGTAGACCGCGAGCTTAGCGAAGTTATTGATATACAACGTGCCGATAACACCGAGAATGAAACTGTTACCGAACAAGATGTTGCCGAAGACTCGCCGATTGCCCAGACGGTTAACTTATTGCTGGAATATGCTATCCGCTCTCACGCCAGTGACGTACACATTGAACCCAGAGAAGAATTTGTGCAAGTTAGGTATCGTATTGACGGTGTTTTAAAGGAAGTTAATCGCCTGCCCCGAAACGTACTAAATGCACTGGTCAGCCGTATAAAAATTCTATCTAACTTGAAAATTGACGAACGTCGCGTCCCACAAGACGGACGGTTCAAAATAAAAGTTGGCGGCAAACAATATGCTCTGCGTGTTAGTACATTGCCAGTTAGCGACGGCGAAAAGGTAGTGATGCGTATTTTGGATGAATCCAACCAAGCTATGACACTAGAGTCTCTTGGATACTGGGGTAAATCGCTAGCGGACATAAAAGATGCCATGACTGAACCAAATGGCATGATATTAGTTACTGGACCGACAGGAAGCGGAAAATCAACTAGCTTGTTTAGTGTTTTGACTATTCTTAACACCCCTGATGTTAACATATCAACCGTAGAAGACCCCGTAGAATATAAAATTACTGGGGTTAATCAAACGCAGACCAATCCAAAAGCTGGCCTAACTTTTGCCAACGGCCTACGGTCTCTACTCCGTCAAGACCCTAACATCATTATGGTAGGTGAAATTCGTGACAGTGAAACTGCGGATCTTGGCGTTCAAGCAGCTCTAACGGGCCACTTAGTTTTTAGCACCCTGCACACCAACAATGCCGCCACCTGCTTGCCTCGTCTGCTAGACATGGGCATAGAGCCTTTCTTGATAGCCAGTACCGTACGAGCTGTTGTCGGACAGCGGTTAGTCAGAACTCTGAAGAAAGAGTCACGACAATCTTATCAACCCACAGAAGAAGAAAAACAAGCAATCGTCCGCTTATTTAACTTAAAACCCGGCCAAGACTTCAGTTATATCCACGCGCTTGAAAAGCAAGCCGCCGCTGAGGGCGTTGGAGGCGATACCCCGCTTAGTACTAGCCCAACCGGTATACAAACTCTGTGGCGCGCTAACCCCGAAGACGATACTGACGGCGCATCAGGCGGCTATATGGGGCGTACTGGCATATATGAGGTTCTAAAAAACGATACCGCAATCCAAGGTCTAATCGTGACGAATGCCACTAGTGACAAGATTCAAGAACAAGCTATTGCTAGCAATATGATTACTATGCAGACCGATGGCCTCATTAAAGCCTTGCGCGGTGAGACAACCGTAGAAGAGGTCTTGAGGGTGACTAAGGAATAATATGACCAAGTTTTCATACATAGCAACTGATAGCTCTGGGCTACCATTGAATGGTACAGTCGATCAACCTGATAGAGCGGCCGTGATAGAATCTCTAAGTAAACAGGGCCTTCGTCCTATTAGCATCAAGGAGGCAAAAACTAGGTCGGGTGGTTTTCACCTAAACTTAGGCGGTTTACTTAACAAGAAGAAAGTTAAATCCGATGACTTGGTCATATTCACTCGCCAATTAAGCGCCATGACCGGCGCAGGGGTGCCTCTGCTACGCGCTTTGACGGCGCTAGCTGGACACGTCCAAGACAGTCCTCCTCTAAAAATAATTTTGACTAACGTTATAGTCGATGTAGAAGGTGGGGCAACTTTAGGCGACTCCCTGTCCAAACATCCTGATACCTTTAACGATGTCTACGTAAACATGGTGCGGGCTGGTGAAGCAGCTGGAATATTAGAAGACGTCTTGAAACGGCTGGCTTTCCAACAAGAAAAAAGCATGACACTGCGCAAAAAACTAAAGAGCGCCATGACCTATCCCGCTGTTCTTGTTGTTATTACAGTAATAGCCTTTTTTGGACTAATGTTCTTTGTTATACCGCAAATCGGTAACATCCTGGAAGATTTAGGCGGCCCAGACACTCAATTACCAGGCATCACCTTAGTTATGCTTGGTATAAGCAATTTTATAACTACTTTTTGGTATTTAGTCATAGGAGTTTTTGTTGGCGGAATTTACATGTTGCTCCAATACTTAAAAACCCCGCGGGGCAAACGTCAACTACACTTGTTGTTGCTAAAGTTACCGGCGGTTAAAACTATTGTTAAAAAGGTGGCCGTAGCTCGCTTTGCCCGAACGTTTTCAGCTTTAATGGGAGCCGGCGTAGCGGTGCTAGAAGCTCTGCACGTAACAGCTCGAGCAGTTGGTAACGTGATATATGAAAAGGCCCTGACTGAGGCAGCAGAAGGCGTTAAAGAAGGAAAGACCCTATCTAAAATCATAGCCGCCGATCCTTTGTTCCCCCCGATTGTTTCTCAAATGCTTTTGGTAGGTGAAGAGACAGGACAAACTGATACGGTGCTCATCAAAGTGGCCGACTTTTACGAAGAAGAGGTCGACGTGGCGATAGACGGTCTTAGCTCTATTATTGAACCTGTGATGATAGTTGTGATGGGCGCGACGGTCGGTTTGATTGCCGCCAGCGTGATGATTCCTATAGCTGGCATAGCCCAGAGCATACAGTAATGATATAATGGCCCTTAGTATTTACTGTGGGCATCATGACAAAATTGTTTTACGTTAATAAACCAATAATAGGCCTTGACATAAGTAACACCGGCATCAAAGTGATGGGTGTTAACTCCAAGAGGTGGTCAGTATTGGGTTACGGGTCAATTGATCTTGATCCCGTTAAAGTTAAAGAATCTTTAGAAAGCAACAGCGACTATTTAACTAGAAACATTAAAGACCTCGTCAAAAATCACTTGGTTGGATCTCTACCCAGTAATCGAGCTGTCATAGGAGTGCCTACTACACGCAGCTACTCGAGAACTTTTACTTTGCCCGCCAATACCGAAAAGAGTTTAAAGGATGCGGTGGAACTTGAAGCAGAACAATATATCCCTATCCCTGTATCAACCCTGTACATCGATTATCAAATCGTAGAACGCAACAAAAAAGAAATTACAGTTTTAATGAGCGCCGTACCTCGCACAGTTATAGATAAATGTGTCGAAGCAGCTGAAAGTGCTGGCTTATCTGTCAGCCTAGTTGAGCCCGGTATGAGCGCCGTGGCTAGAGTGCTTTCGGTAACAGAGGATGCTCACATTCCGACCGTGGTAGTAGATATTGGTCCAGCTAGCACAGATATAGCCGTGCTGCTAGGCGGCACTGTTCGGGTAACGGGCGGTTTAGCAATCGGCGGTAATACTTTCACCTTAGATATTTCTAAAAAACTGGGCGTATCACTAGAAAATGCCCACCAACTCAAGGTTCTCAACGGGCTAGCGGCTGGCCCTAGGCAAAAGAAAATCAAAGAAGCTCTGGAAACAAACTTGAAGCGAATTATAACCGAAACCCGTAAAGTCATGCGCTACTACGACGAGAGAATTAGTACTGATAGCAACACCAAGCTTGAACAATTACTCATAGTTGGTAGTGGTAGTGGCATGCCTGGGATTGGTGAATATTTTACGGACTCCTTGGTAATGCCTGCTCGGGTAGCTAGCCCTTGGCAAAAGTTGGACTTCGGCAGATTGCCTCAGCCTGCTAGACAATTTCGCCCACGATATATAACTGTGGCTGGATTAGCTAGTATGAACCCGGAGGATATCTGGAAATGATTAACCTTTTACCGGATGACACCAAAAAACAAATTCAAGCAGCTCGCATGAACGTGTCGCTAGTTCGATACATTATTGTCATTGGACTATCTTTAACATTCCTAGCCCTAGCTTGCACGGTATCTTATTTCTTTCTTGTAAACACTAAAATAGCGGCTGAAGAAAGTATTTTAGATAATCAGCCAGGTATTGATAATTCGGCCTCCGCGGAAGCTCAAGCGACTTCCCTGCGCAATAACTTATTAGGTGCTAAGAATATCTTGAACCGAGAAATACGTTACAGCGAAGTGATTACCGGCATTGCCGCTGCTATGCCCTCTGGAGTAATCTTGGACAGTCTTAGCCTTGATAACAGCACCTTCGGCGCGCCCATTACACTCCAGGCTCGAGCGCGAGATACTGAGTCCGCCTTAAAACTGAAAGACAATTTCCAGTCATCGCCACTATTCTCTAATTTTAGCCTCCAGACTTTATCGACTAACCAAGGGGGTTCTTCTGATTACCCCGTAAGCGTTACCATAAGTGTTACTATCAACAAAGGTAGTTCACTATGAGTAAACCTAGTAAAACCAAACTAAAAGCTTCAACCGTCCGGGCGGGACTCAGCGCTTCCGTATTAATATTACTGGGAGTAGGAGTTGCTGGATTTTATTGGGCGCAAGATTGGCTCGGGGATTTGGCCGATGAGACAAGACATGCCACAGTAGCGGCTAACTTGACTTCAAGCGATCCTGAAAATCAAAGATTAGAACAATTGCAGAAAGCCGTGAACACTCGCCAGGATGCGAACAATAAATCTACGGATCTAATACTCCCCAGTCAAAATTACCAAAGTAGTGCCATAGAAGATATAAATAAATACGCATCAAATAACGGTATCTCTATCACTAATTACAGTTTTGAGTCTCAATCTCAAAAAACGGTTGCGGCACCAGCTTTGAGCGGTGGCGTACACCCTGAATACATAACAATCACCATAGGTAACCCTGTTGACTTTACCAATTTACTCCGCTTCCTAAAGGCGCTTGAGACCAATATTCCTAAGCTCCAACTAGTAGATATACGATTAAGCCGCGACCAAAGTTCCGATAATGCGGTGCGTGTTGAGCCATTAACTATAGAGGTTTATGTGAGATAAATATGAACGGATCTATTAATGCTTATTTACTAAAACCCCTCCTAACAATAGTGAAGAGGTTTCATCTTACGTTATTAATAGTAGTCATAGTTGCCGGGCTGATAGGATCAATGTTTATTTTAAACGATATTCTAGATTTATCACCCGGTATCAACGAACAAGACCCTGCCTTTAGCACTAGTTTTGACGATTCCACTGTTGAGCGCCTTAGAAATCTTAATAGAAGCGCGGACAACTTGAGTAATCACCAATTGCCGACTGGACGCATTAACCCTTTCTCTCCATAAAAAGGTTATACTAATAGTATGTTACGTCTTGGATCTAGAATAATCGGCGCCCCTGTTATGGGCCTACAGACTGGCACCAGATTAGCCACTGTTAAAGCCCCGGTTATTGACCCTAGTAATTTAAAAATACTAGCATATGAAGTTGAAGGTCCGTTATTAAACGAAAACCCTTCGTTTCTGCGTACTGCTGATATACGTGAAGTCAGTGGAATTGGAATGATTATCGACAGTAGCGATGAGTTCGTGGGGCTTGAAGATGTCGTCGTTATCAAAAAATTGTATGATCTAAAATTTAAATTATTAGATATGCCCGTTATTGACAAGGGTAATCAAAAACTCGGGAAAGTAGATGATTACAGTTTGGATTTGATTAGTTTCTTTATCGAGCAGTTAAGTGTAAGGCGAAGTATGATAAAGAGTTTAGGCGACACAGGCCTGCTCATTCACAGATCGCAAATTATTGAGATAAACAACAAGCACATAGTAGTGCAACAAGCTAAAGGTAAACTAGCTACTCTGCAAAAACCAAGCCAATTGTCGTATCTTAACCCTTTTAGACCACCCAACCCTCAAGCTGACGGCGGAGATTCTTAGTCTGACTCGCCCAATACCTGACGTATGTCATCATAATTAAACCCGGCTCGCATTAAATAAGCTATCAACTTTTTCTCGTCATCATAGCGAGATTGTTTTTTAGCAACTACTTTTCGTAATTCGCTAATATCATCCCGTTGAGTCTCATCTAGCACTTTATCTATAGTCTCCGTTTCTACGCCCTTTGAGCGTAACTCCGCTTGCAGTTTTCGGCTGGACACCCCTTTTTTACTATTGCGGTTCTCTACCCAGAAACGAGCGAATTTATCATCATCGATATACCCTTTTTGCTCTAACCGCTCGAAAACTCTATCCGTAAGTTGCGGCGTTAGGCCTTTTTTGGTATTACCTGTTTTAGTACGTGTATCACGAGTTTTTCTGTACAAGTAATCGCGCACTTCTTTGGCGCTATGCGGTCGCATCAAGCAATATTCTAGAGCCCTTGTGTAGGCCTTGCCGAACTTACTTTCTTCTTCTAGCGCGTTGAGCTCAGATTCGTCATATTCTTGGCCAACTTTAATACCTAAGTCGGACAGCTGAAAAACATCTAGAGAAAATCGATATTTACCGTCAACCGAGACATTCACTCTGTCTTTGTTTTTAGCCTGAACAGAAATCGACGTAATCTTCATGTCCGTGAGCCACCGTGCAGGACAATCGCCCTTTTCATAAAACTACACCGCTTCTTGCGCTACTTTTTCACGAACCTTCTTTTCAATCTCGTCTAATATTTTTGGATTGTCAGCTAAATACTTTTTGGCGCCTTCTCGGCCCTGTCCAATTTTTTCATCTTTGTAGTCAAACCAAGCGCCGGCCTTGCCAACAATACCGTGCTGAACACCAAGATCAAGCACATCACCAGTCCTGCTAATTCCTTGGTTGTACATAATATCGAATTCGGCAATCCTGAAAGGAGGAGCGATTTTGTTTTTAACAACTTTAACCTTGGCGCGGTTACCTATGATTTCCTCGCCTACTTTAATTTGACCAGTACGACGTATGTCAAGGCGAACCGAAGCATAGAACTTTAAAGCGTTTCCACCAGTAGTCGTCTCTGGGTTACCGAACATCACGCCAATCTTCATGCGAATCTGGTTAATGAAAATGACGGTTGTTTTGCTCTTGTTGATTATCCCAGCTAATTTACGCAGAGCTTGGCTCATTAATCTAGCTTGCAGCCCCATGTGGCTATCACCCATATCGCCATCGATTTCAGCTTGTGGGACCAAAGCTGCCACCGAGTCAACTACCACCATATCAACCGCGTTAGAACGCACTAACGTTTCAGCAATTTCAAGCGCCTGTTCGCCGTTGTCTGGTTGCGAGACAAGTAAGTTATCCGTATCAACACCAAGTTTACGAGCATAGGCTGGATCAAGCGCATGTTCGGCATCAATAAATGCCGCTGTGCCACCACGTTTTTGTACTTCAGCTATAGCATGCAGAGTCAAAGTAGTTTTTCCAGAAGATTCAGGTCCATATATTTCTAAAACTCGACCGCGCGGGTAACCACCACCTAATGCCAAGTCCAATGAGAGCGTACCGCTACTAATTAACTCAACGTCAGACGTTGTTGTATCACCAAGACGGCGAATAGCCCCATCACCAAATTGCTTATTGATGTGTTCTTGAGCTAACCCAAGAGCTTTTAATTTGCTCTCATTTATTGCTGGTCTTTCTTTGGATGTCGTTTTAGTAGCCTTTTTCTCAGTCATATTCTCCCCCTGTATTTACCATCTATTATACTTGGATAACCGATAATTTGCTATAATGTTACTAGTGAAAAAACATATTAGCGGGTTCACTGTTATAGAATTAATTTTTGTCGCCGTATTACTGGCTGTGGCAAGCGTTATATTTTTTGTTCAGAAAAGTGACCTAGAAAGCGTAGCTCGTGACAACCACCGTAAAACCGCTATTAATGCGATGTATTACGGGCTCGAAGAGGTTTTTTATCCAGAAAAAGGTTATTATCCCCGATCTCTAGATAGTGATACCTTAAAGTCAGTTGACCCGGACCTTTTCAACGATCCTGACGGTCAAGCTATCGGTTCCTCTGGTAGTTCATACTTATATTCACCTACCGAGTGCTCAAATGAAAAGTGCAAAAGCTATAAATTAAGTGCGACTCTAGAGAACGAAGACGACTTTGTCAAAGAAAACCGAGACAGGTAAAGAACAGTTTCTTAATTCACAATTTTTAATTCCTAAACCCTGACTTTACGGGTGACGCGAGGCGGGGGAGCGCCCAAAATCGAGTTTTCGCGCAGGCGAAAAGAGATTTTAGGGGCGGACCGAGCGACAGGACCCGTAAAAAAGTAGGTGGTCAGGTAATCAATGTGATTTGTAAAGTAATCTACTACACTAACTTTTGCTGAGCTTTGTTAGTCGAAACTTCTCTTTTGAGATGTTTGTGCGCCTTGGAAGTAACTCGCCGGCCACGAGGTGTGCGTTCAATGAATCCGATTTGCATTAAATAAGGTTCATAAAAATCTTCAATAGTCGTCATCTCATCACCGGTCAGAGCTGATATAGTGTTAAGTCCCACAGGTCTGTCACCGTAATTATCAATTATATTACTGAGTAAGTTGCGGTCACCTGCATCCAATCCTAGTTCATCTATCTCTAGTAGTGCCAAGGCAGCTTTGGTAGTAGCGGCGTCGATTATTCCATCGCCATTAACGTCAGCGTAGTCGCGAACGCGTTTTAATAATCGATTGGCTACTCGAGGAGTCAAGCGCGCGCGAGTTGAAAGCATTTTAGCGGATTCTGAATCAATCTTGCTGTTAAGTATTTTTGACGACCTTTTTATAATACTGGCAATTTCTTCGGGTGTGTAAAATTCTAGCCGATGGATTAAGCCGAAACGGTCCCTTAATGGAGCAGCTAATGCGCCTGTTCGGGTAGTAGCGCCTATTACCGTAAATTTGGGCAAATCCAACCTTACGCTTCGCGCCGCTGGCCCCTTGCCAATCATAATATCTAACTTGAAATCTTCCATGGCGGCATACAACACTTCTTCTACTGTTCTACCCAACCTATGTATTTCATCGATGAATAAAATGTCTCCGTCACCAAGATTAGTAAGGATACTAGCTAAATCCCCTGCCCTTTCAATGGCCGGACCAGCTGTAACTCTAATATTCTTGCCCATCTCATTAGCAATAATGGTTGCCATTGTCGTTTTACCAAGTCCTGGCGGGCCGTACAGCAATACATGATCAACTGGCTCATCGCGCTTTTTAGCAGCAGCAATAGCTAGCTTCAAATTATTTTTTAACCGCTCTTGACCAACATATTCTACAAATGTTTTTGGCCGCAGGGTAACTTCAATAACCTCTTCATCGCTGTTATCGTCTGTATCTGTATCAACAATTCTCTCTACAACCATATCTAGCCTATTACTTCCTTAATGATATTACGAAAGTCTATGGTGCTGGCTATTGTCAGGTTGTCTAGCTTATCAATCTCAATCCACTTTGCCATATCGGCATTCTTTTTCTCCCAGTCATCAAACCCATCTACAGAAATTTCACCGCCAATTTTGGTGCATAAATAGTACAAGAGTATGGTGCGGTAGGCTTGTTGACCATCTGGATTATCGGTAGGAAGCATTACTAAATTCTCACGAACGTTAATAATTCGATTAGCACATACATCGATGCCTGTTTCTTCTTTTACTTCTCTTTCAACGGCCTGTTCAAAAGTTTCGTGCATTTCCACCCCACCACCCGGTAAATCGTAGCCTCCTCTACGCTGAGGACATAAAAGAATTCTATTATCTTCAATGACAACACCGTATGCGCTAGGACGCCACTTGAGCGTACTGCCTGTTATTGCGTGTTGTGACCCTTCGAAGTCTACGGCGGTAAGTTCCCTGTTATTGATCACTTTTGCTCCTTAATGCTTCTCTAACTCTTTCGGCGGTAGATAAATCGGTAGGCACACCTTCAAGAGCCTCCGTGGCGTCGCTAAGATTATAGCCAAGAGCCACCAAGGCTTCGAGTGCTTCGTCTTTAGCAATAATAATCTCCGAAATACCCGTGTTACTAACATTGCCACGAAGAGCTAAGCCGACTTTGTCGGATAAATCCACGACTACACGTTCGGCTGTTTTCTTACCTACTCCAGATGCTTGGGAAACAAAGGCCGCATCGCTTCTAGCGATGGCATTTCTTACGGTTTCACTATCGCTAATAGACAAGATAGCTAACGCAGCTTTGGGGCCAACTCCCTGAACCGTAATTAATAATTCAAATAATTTCTTGGCGGTTAATGAAGAAAAACCAAAAAGCTCTTGGCTTTGTTCGCGAACATGGTGATAAGTATAGAGCTTAATCTCTTCATTCAGCGACGCCGCCTCAAAATCACTAGCAGCAACCTGCACCTCGTACCCTATGTCATGAACGTCAACTATTAGTGACGATCCAAATTTTTCGGTAACAATGCCCGAAACATGCGCAATCATATATCTTATTATACTCGAGTCATCATCGAATGGGTAATGGCGGCCGCTAGAGCGTCAGCGCAATCGTCTGGTTTAGGTACGGTCTTCATTCCTAAATGCAGGCGAACCATTTCTTGCATTTGTTTTTTGTCGGCACGGCCATAACCGGTTAGTGTTTGTTTCATTTGTAGTGGAGTGTATTCGAATATCGGTATTCCACTCTTGCGACCAGCAAGTATCACTACGCCACGAGCCTGCGACACGCTCATAGCTGTTGTTACGTTTTTAGCAAAAAACAGTTTTTCGACTGCCATGGCCTCAGGTTTTGTTTCGGCAATAATCTCCATTAAGCTATCAAAAATTTCTTCTAGCCGTTCTTCGTGAGGCGTATGAGCTGGTGTCCTTATCACTCCAGCCTCAACTAGCTCGGTTTTGTTTTTATGAATCTCAATAACACCGAATCCTAGAATCCCCGTGCCAGGATCGATACCAATAATCCTCATGGCTTTAGTATAGGCTATTTTTCAAAAGCGTGTCATAAAAGGTAGTTTACGCAAGACTTTCACTAGCTCACGTCTCCACTCCCAAGTACCGTATCCGATTGCCAAAGTTCCCGCACCGCCAAACAAAATCCAATTCATAGGCATCCCAAAAGATTCTTCTATTTCTTCAACCCCATACTCGGCATCGGGCATAGTTACAATGTTGCGGCAACGATTAGTTTCAGGATGGCGATACTGCCCAGGCTTACAAGGAGCTAGTGTAGTAGTACCCGCTATTGAGCGGCAGCGGTTAGTCTCCGGGTGACGGTATTGGCCGGGTTTGCAGGGAGCTAAGCTACTTTCTGAAGCTATATTGCGACAGCGATTAGTTTCGGGGTTTCTTTCTTGTCCAGGTTTACAAGGAGCAAGTGTTGACGAAGCAGACTCTATTAACTTGCACCGATTAGTTTCAGGGTTTCGATACTGATTTGGCGCACATGGCTCAAGATTACTTGATTGACCACCGTTATCATCCGACAGGAGGTTTTTGACTCCAGGCGTCGGACGGTTAGTATACTGCCAAATTTCGTCAATCAGAGCCCATGCCAATCCGCTAGCAGGATTTTCATAAATTGGTGTTTCGTACATGATTTTATCGTCACTAACTCTGGTTAATTTCACTCGGCTCTCACTATTTAGCAATGTAAACTTAATTGTTGAGTTATAGAAAGCTATGTACTGTCCCGGCTCAACTATAGACCCCTCTGGGAAGGCATACGACTTTTCGTAATTAGATCCAGTGCTAATTACATAACCTGCAAGATCCATAGCATAATCATTTGGATTGTAGATTTCTATAAACTCATTCCCGACATCGTCACCGTCTGGGTTAGGTAGTAGCTCGGTGATAAGTAATATCGTAGTATCCTCTACGCAGTCGCCAACTGTATTAAGTCTATATCCTACGGTGACAGTCTCTTGAACTCCCTCAAGATTGATACATACATCAACGGGTGGCGGTATACACGCACCCGTTTCGTCGTGCATATAACCATCTGGTAAAATTTCCTGCAAGCCTTCTATGTTCATGCAAATATCGACCACTTCATATAGTGCACCATATTGATATTCTTGCCTCATAACACTTTGGAAAAAATCGGTGGCGTTATTATCTGTATCTAATAGAATATTCGATTCTTCTATTTTGATTCGTTCTATAATCCTATTTGGGCCCATCTCAGCAGGAAAACCCTCGGGATTAACAGCGGTTGAACCCCACCCGACTTTATCTATAATTCGGCCTGCATTGTCCACTAAATAGGCATGTCCGCTCGAATTTAGGTTACTTCCCATCGTTAAGTCTATCTGTATATCCGAGCTTAGCTGGGTTTGAGAAGAAGCCAGTAGTGCAAAAGACCGGGCTGGTAAAAATATATGAACAGCTGGATTAGCGTCTGTAAAACAGCCTAATTTAGTACGCGAGCTATCACCAGCGGCACTACGCAGAATACACCAGTTAGTGATGTCAACGTCCACATCGGAATTATTATATATTTCAACCAACCGACTACTATTGATATCTCCGGCCTGGAGTTGGCTGATAACCACGCTATCACTGGTCGCATATGAGGGCTCTGCGACCAGTGATACCGCCACAAGAGCGCTAATCAGAATCATAAAGAAAAAACGCTTATGCATACACACATTATAAGTTTTTATTAAGCTAATTACAAGTTTTATTCTATATCAACAGTAATTTCGGCGTTGCTGTGAACATTGACTACGTCGTCTAAATCATCCAGAGCATCCAAAAGCCTAATGAGTTTTTCGGCTGTCTCTTTGTCGTTTATCTCAATCGGCGTATTGGCTATATATTGCAACTCGGCGTCCTTTACTTCTAACCCAGATGAGATTATGAGTTCGCGAGTTTTATTGAGGTCTTTCTGGTCAGTATAAACCACAAGTTCACCGTCTTCTTCGTTAGCATCTTCGGCGCCTGCTTCTAGCACGATCAGTAGAGCATCTTCACCCACAGCGTCGACAATTATTACGCCTTTTCTAGAGAACTGGAACATGACGCTACCAGAATCAGCGATGCGACCACCATTTTTCGTAAGAGCTGTTCGGACTTCAGGAAATGTACGATTCTTGTTATCAGTAGCCGCTTCTATGATAATGCCTATTCCGCCAGGACCTACGCCTTCGTAAGTAATTTCTTCTAAAACCGCCGCGCTTTTATCGCTCACGCGATCAATTGCCCGCTGAATATTAGCATTTGGCATATTAACAGCCCTGGCCTTTTCAATCGCCAATGCTAGCGATGGATTCATTGAAGGATCGATACCAGTACGAGCAGCTAAGGCAATTTGGTTGCCTAATTTCGTGAAGACAGCACCGCGCTTGGCGTCGTTCGCACCTTTCTCGCGCTTAATCTTGGACCATTTATTGTGACCTGACATAGCTCATCTCCACTGGATTTTATATCATATTTATTCCATTATAACAGATACGACACTGTTTCTCTATGCTATACTGCCACTATGTTGCCAGACATCCACCGCCTAATCGAGTTACAAAAAATGCTTGATAGTTTTAGCAGTATTGAGCGTATCGTACACCGTAAACATAAAGGCAAATTCAGGCTAGAGAATGATACAGAACACAGTTATAACCTAGCTATGACTGCTTGGTTTTTGGCCAAGTGGTTTCCCGAGCTAGATAAAGACCGCCTAATAAAATATGCTCTGGTTCATGATTTAGTAGAAGTGCATGCAGGCGACACTTATATATATGGTCCCGCCGATCATATAAATTCAAAGGCTAAGCGTGAAGCTAAAGCACTCAAAAAACTTAAAAAAGACTGGGCTGACTTTGTTGATATGGTTGATTCTCTTGAAGAGTACGAGTCTAGGGCAAACGCGGAGGCTAATTTCATATACGCCCTGGACAAGATTATGCCTGCGATGGCCATCTATATTAACGACGGCTTTTCTTTCAAGAAACATGAAGTTACCACCAAAATGTTTTATGATGCCAAAGTCGCTAAGGTGTCCTTATCACCAGAAATTTTACCGTATTTTGAACAACTGCACACATTACTCCTGGAGCATCCTGAGATTATTCAAAGAGCATAATTTCATTCGACCAGATTAACCTCGCGCAATCTGTAACTTGTAGCATGGCTCAGGTAAATACAAATTACCGCCATGATGGCGTAGCAAATAATCAACCCAAACCATAAAATATTTGTCTCAGTAATCGCCCATGATAAGTTAGCCGTGTAGTCAGCTACTTTAACCATGTATTTCAATAGCCAGGTCGCCGGTAAGCTTATAGTTTCAGCTACTAGCTGCGGTAGCAATAAACCAACAAGACCTGCCACGAACGTCAACAACATAGCTAGAGGAATCAACGGCAACACTAATATATTGGCTATAACCGCTACGTTAGAAAATTGACCGAAAGACATTGCTATAAGAGGAGCTGTGACTAATTGAGCTGATACTGTTTCGCCCAAAACTTGACGAATCGCTCCTGGTTTTTTATCTCCAAAAAAATATCTTTGCAATAGCGGGGCCAGTATCATAACACCCGAAAAAGCCGCGAACGAAAGTTGCCACCCCAAATCTCCCCATAAGTAACTGGGGTTTATGATAACCGTGACGGCCGCCACTATAAGTATCAAAGCGATAGGATGAAAACGCCGACCATAATACCAGGCAGCGAGGCTCAGGCCAGCCACTAATCCAGCTCGTGACATACTGGGGCTCATCCCAGTTACAGCGATAAACGACACAATCATAGTACCGGCAATAGCCGCCGATAAATATTTTGAAACTCTTGCGAACAAGCGACGGGTGAATCGTACTAAAATAGTCAGGTTGTATCCGCTAGCTACGACCACATGAGTTAAGCCAGCAATTCTTAGCGACTCATTTAAATCTGGCGGCAAAGCGCGACGCTGACCAACTAAGTAACCGATTCCTAAGCTAGCTTCAGGCTCCGGTATGACTTTTCTTATTGAATCCGCAAACCAATCACGAATAGCCCGGGCAGTATCCCCGGGATTAGGACAAGTTATCTTATCTACCTGGCCCCTATACATCACGCCAGAAAAATTACCAAAACCTTCCGCTAACACACCGTGAACTGTTATTATTTCTCCCCTTTTAACGTCGCCTGAAACAATAGTTATCCACAGATGCCCAGGTGTTTGTTCCTCATTGATGATTAGATCACCCAACCGCAAAACAAGCTGTCCAGACGCTCCAATATCCGCGTCTTCTAAAACTTTACCTTGAACCGTTACCTCTTGATTATGAAATTTTTTGACATTAGATAGCTCTGTTGCAGCTGCAGTTCCGCGCCACAAACCAAGCAACACCCCGACAATAATCACGAAAGGTACTAAATAGACGCGTTGTCGACCCAACATAACAACGATTAGTAAAAAGACCGGTACCAACAACCACGCTGACAAACCAAATGACCGTACTACGTATTGAGCCGAGAATACGCCTATCAAAATCCCCAGGCAAAATAAGGCGATAAGCCAAGACACATGCACTTTACGCCGCAATACCCGCCACATGTCTCCAATTATATCAACTTATTTAAGCTAAATATAAGTTAATCTATACCCCACCCCTTATGTTTGCAAGGCCCGTCCTTGCAACAAACCATCCCACGAAAAAACACCGCAAAAGCGGTGTGTTATCGTGGAGGGTCCAGTGGGACTTGAACCCACGACACCCTGCTTAAAAGGCAGGTGCTCTAACCAGCTGAGCTATGGACCCGTACTGGCGTATTCTACCACTTTATATCTGTTATCGTCAACGTCTGCGACGCTTATCGTTCATGCCTGCTGGTTTTGTAAAAAATAAGTCTAATACCGCCACACTAATTCCTGCCGCTATAATCGCCGAATTATTATCAGCTAGCCAATTGTACACCTCTGCGCCTATCCCTTGAGGTGCTAAAACATGACCTATTGGTTCTACCAAGAATGCCAAGGCCAGTACCGTAAACAAGATAGCCCCTGTCACACGACTAATCAATCCTTTATATACATATCCATGAAACATCAGCACGCCAGCTGGCAATAAAACTAGCGCAGACAGGGTTATCGCTGAAGTAAGCGGTCCCGGAGGCGCGCCCAGCCCATTAACTAACAGCCCGATATTATATCCCCAGATATCACTGAGTAAAAACCCGGCAGCTAACGCCAGACCTAAAAGCCCGAAACGCCGTTTTGCCACAAAAGCCGCCACGAAAAGAGCTACGGCTATAGCTACATAAACAATAATTACTTCCACTACTCTACGCCTCCTTCTTTCATCTCAAATATTGCCACGCTGTTGCGATTAATGGACTTTCTATCAACTGTCCCGGCGGATAACTCTATGACGTATTGAGCGGGTACCGATGGTTCAAAAGTGCCAGAATCAGGCGAAGCATTCTTGACTATATGAACGACCTTTTTATTCTTGTCGAGCCAAACTATATCAAGATCTATTTCCATACCATTCATGGTGATAGCCCATCTATCTTCTTTGTCAAAAACCATTATTAACGCCTGATCCGAAGCTAGCCCAGATTGCCCAAGGAGACCTTTGCTTCTATCGCTTGATGTTTTAGCGATGGTAGCGCGAAAAATACCATCCCCTAACCACAAATTAGTTTTAGGATATAAAAGGTTGGGCAGTATAACCGCTACCGCCGCTGCAGCCACAATTAAAAGCACTCCGCCAATAATCAACTTAGGGGCCAAGCTTTTACGCGTACTCATAGCAAAGGCATCCTTTTAGTACCATAAGCACATTATAGCAACTAATTACTTCTCGTGGTTGCTAATCTAAGAGCCGACTCTGATTTTCACAGCTTGTTCTAGGCGCCGTATGTCCGCCAGTAATTTAGGCCTGCTAGGATTAAACAAAGTTATGGTGAAAACGGGATCATCTCCATTACGTGCAAAATCGCACATGTCGCCTATTTTCTTATTCACGGAAATACTTGAGAAAGATTCTAGCTTACGAATTTTATTAATACCCTGCAGACTCTTGAGGCGTCCTTTTTTGCGTGGGTAAAACTGCATTACTGACGTGTAACCTTTGGCTTTTTTGCTCAAGATAGGCTTTCTAGGAATCCTAATCAAGATATCGTTCAAAGAGTGGTCAAAACCGTAAGACAGCGCGTACATATCATGTCGGAAACCTCCTATGCGTGGTCCCAACTCTATAATCTTCCACCCATCTTCTGTCTTCATAAGCTCTATGTGACAACTGGTACTTCGAAGGTTGAGCGCCTCTATTGCTTTGTCGGCTGCTCTTTGGGCAGCTTCAACCTTATGGGGTTTTAATAGCACAGGAGTTATACGCATGTACCCGAAAAAGTCATCAAAGCCAATTGAACGACCCGTTTTGACGTGTACTAGCGGGGTGTAATAAGAGACGCCGCGCTGATTCACGTATGCATCAATAGAGAACATTGCGCCCTCCATGAATTCTTCAACAAGAATTTGCGGTTCGCCTCGGCCCTTTTTCTCTTTATAGATACGGTTTATTTTACGAACCATATTTTTAAGATTAGCCTCTAGTTCTTCTCGGTGATAACAAATAGTAACCAACAAGCTGGCAGCCAATCCCGCAGGTTTAAGCATGAGAGGAAACCCTATATTCTTTTCTATTTTATCTAGAGTTTCTGGCGCAGCATCGTGCACCACCGTAAATTTAGGCGAGATACTTCTATCGTAACCTCTTAACAATTGTCTCATCCGTATCTTGTCTGTTGTCCAATCAAGCGAAAGCTCGGTAGGAGTATTAATGTACGGCACGTGAGGGACGACTTTTCTAAGCAAAGGAACCTTGTTCTCTGCCCTGCAGGTCATAGCTAGCAAGCGAGACTTGAAAGGAAGAAGGGCTTTTTGCAAAGTTAATGGTGTCGAAAAGTCGCAATCAACAATAACAGCCTTGTTGTCATTAGCTAAACTAGCTCTAGCATGAGGGTCTTTAATATCAAGCAGTACGCAAGCAATAATCTTCTTATTAAGAATTTTTTCTAAGCGCCCAAGGGCTATTTTTTGGGAATCTAAGTAACTCCCCACAAAGAGGATCATGTCGCGTTCTTTTGCTTCATCAAATACTGACATACTACTAATATAATCCTTATGCTTATAATAACAACCAAAAAGCATTGTTATAATTTAACCCTATGATATTATCATTTTTTGTCTATTTAGTCAATAGTAAAAACGGTACTAATTAATCTTTCTAAAGTGTAGAGAGATAGTCCATGAATGCTTTTGTTGCCCCCCGATTACCCTTGCCGTGAGTTGGCGTATCATGCATCGTTAAAAGTGGAGACTTGTTAACTTCTGTAATAGCGGGCGCTAGCTCTTCCTCTGTTAGTTCGGGACTCGGAACCTGAGCAATCATAAAATCTACACCAGCAACCGATAGCTCACATGCGCGCGATACTTGCTCGGCACTTTCTATAAGCCAGGCTGGAATATCATCAGTCACGTCGACAGTTTCCCCGCCAGCACCGTAATTAGCAACACCCATAACCCTTACCTCCTGTCCTTCAGGTGCGATATCGTGAATCTGATCTTTTAGGTATGCACGGGCCTTTTCAACGTCAATCTTTGTTAATTCTGCCCGATATGCAGCCCCCCGCCGCTCAGTAGCGTTTTCTCGTTCAATAAGTTGCTCGATTGTATGTTCGCCATCGCCAAAAACACGTGCTGGAATACGCCAAATTGCACCGATAAACTTATAACCAACGTACAGCATGCGAAGATCGCAAATTGTTTCATGATTATACTGCTCTTGAACAATTACGGTTTTGCTTTCCTTGCTAGCCTCTCTCGCCACACTTAGTGCTCGATGAAGCGAATTTTCGTCATGGACATCAATCGTAATCCCGTTGCCGTGCGAACCATCGACAGGCTTGACTACAACCCTACCTTTACTCGCCATGAATTGTTTAGCCTCATCAAGATCGTTATCGTCAGTAATCGTTACCAGGTCAAGCATGGGGAACCCCTTGTCTTGAAGTACCTCGTAGGTTAGTAGTTTATCGTTAGCGGCTTTAGCGGCCGCATAACTAGTGTCTGGAGGAACTGAACCGAACACGTGCATACGCTTTCCGTCATCACGCGTAAAAATACGGTGTGAGTGATTTGCCTGAAAGACTTCGACTTTCCAACCTCTTAAAAGTGCCTCTTCTCGAATACTCTTTAGAGATTGGCCAAGACTATCAATGTCCATTGTCATTAAATCAATCATTAAAAAAGGTTCCTCATGTCGTGCATACCTCTATTGTAACAACCCCGAGAGACATTAGCTACCTAGGTGCCCACTGATAACAGACTGCGGCCTAGAAGGATTCGAGGATTTCCCTTTGTTTCTTATTCAATTTTGTTGGGATATCTACGACCACGCTTACGATGTGTGGGCCGCGGCCTGATCCACGCAAGTGTGGAACGCCGTGGTTCGATAGTTTAAAATCAGTACCGCTTTGGGTGCCAGCTGGCACTTTCATACGAACCTTGCCATCCACCGTTTCGACATCTATTTCAGTTCCTAGAGCTGCATCTACCATGCCAATATGCTCTTCAGAAAGAATAATATCGCCTTCTCGAGTGAATTTTTTGTGAGCTTTGACTCGAATATGAACGTATAGGTCGCCCTTTTCACCCTTACTAATGGCCTCACCATGGCCAGAAAGCCGAATTGTTGCGCCGTCATCAATACCCGCCGGGATTTTGATGTTGATTGAACGTCGGCGACGTTCGGTACCTTTACCACGGCACACCGAGCAGACTTTTTCCGGTACTTTACCGCTGCCACCGCAGGTTTCACAGGTAACAGCCTGTTGAATAGGACCAAAAATACTATTTATTACCTTGGTCTTTTGCCCTGCGCCCTTGCAATCCGGGCAGGTTTTCATCTCGTAACCAGGCTCAACAGTCGTGCCCTTACAGTGAGAGCATTCGTTATCGAGCTCTAATTCTATGTTTTGTTCAACTCCAAAAACTGCTTCTTCAAACGAGAGTTGCAAGCTTACTTCTACGTCACGACCGCGACGTGGTGAACGCGAATGCCCAGAAGACCCGCCAAAGAACTGGCTAAAAATATCTCCTAAGCCTCCGTCGCCAAAATCGAAATGTATGTTTTGACCGTTGAAACCGCCTCCGAAACCAGCAAATGGATCGCCTCCATATCCGCCGCCACCGTTTCCGCCTACGCCAGCGTGGCCGAATTGATCATAACGTTGGCGTTTTTGGGCATCTTTAAGAACTTCGTAGGCTTCGCCTATTTCTTTAAATTTAGCCTCATCGCCGCCTTCTTTGTCGGGATGATGTTTGACGGCTAATTTACGGTAAGCTTTTTTAATTTCATCCGCTGAAGCGTTCTTGGAGACTCCTAGGATTTCATAATAATCACGTTTAGTCATCAGTAGATATTGTACGCAACTAGCACTCAAAACTCAAGAGTGCCAAGCAGGGTATAATGGTCGCATGGATGAAGCTGCGATAGTTATTATTATCTTGCGTTTGCTGATACCGCTTCTGATACTCCGCTTTCCTATAACCGGTATCGGCTTGGCTATGCTGTTAGATTGGCAGGATCACACTTATCTTGGCCAATACGAAAGCTACCAGGTTATCGATAAATGGCTCGATTTATATTATCTATCTATCTGCGCTTACGTTGCGTTGTCTTGGAAAGACGCAATATCTCGTCGTCTAGCAATTGGTCTATTTTGGTATCGGCTTATCGGGGTTATAGCCATAACAATCATCAACCTCGAGTGGGTGTTGATTTTATTCCCGAACATGTTTGAAGCGTTCTTTATTTTCTATATCCTTTATGCCCAACTCAGCAAATCTCCCAAGCTATTTAATACTTGGAAATCTATAACACCAGTTATGATAGTTTTGCTAATACCAAAAATGGCCCAAGAATACGTATTGCATATTCACCTGCCGTATCCTAACTTAACACCCGAATGGGCGGCACGAATAATCGAGCTCCCGCAAATATTAACCTTAGCTCCGCTAGTTCTTTTACCAGTGAGCGTACTGATTGTGTATGTAATTTCAGCGCGTAAAAAGTTGGATTTAACTAAACAGTTTTCCGACTACCCCGCAGGGCCTTCCAAATCCAAAGTAGTATAACTGCACCGATTAGAGCGATAACAAAGCTCCATAGGTTGAAGCCCGTTACACCATCTATACCAAAGAAGCTAGCTAGGAAACCTCCTAACAGCCCCCCTATGATTCCTACTACTATATTACCTAGTAATCCCTGTTGCTCGTTGGTACCGGCAATCATTGATGCGACCCAACCGGCGAGTCCGCCAAGTATTATCCATCCTAATATTCCCATTACTACCTCCTTTACTTAGGTTGTACTTACCATTATACCGCATTAACGCTTATGGTAAACACCTTAGGGAGGTGACTTTAGTCACTAGTTATGAGAATTACCGCTTATTTTTTGTCTTCGTCAACAACTTCACCTTCAACGGGCTCATCGCTAGCCTCGCCCCCCTCCGCTGAAGCTTCGGTGGATTGCGCTTCACCAGCTTCGCTGGTTTGCTGATACATCTTGGCACCAATAGGCATAATCTTTTCAGATAGTTCTTTGGCAGCGGCCTCTAGAGCATCCTTATCGGCGTTTTCATCGTCTTTAACTTTCTTGGCTGCTTCCACGGCTTCTTCGATAATCTTTTTATCCTCGTCACTAATCTTGTCTTTGTGCTCACTGGGTAGCTTCTCAGCCTGATATACGGCATTTTCTAGTAGGTTACGAGCCTCAACTGTCTCACGCTTTTTCTTGTCTTCGTCGGCGTGCGCCTCAGCCTCTTTTTGGGCTTTTTCGATATCTTCCTTGTTGAGGTTCCCGCTGTTCTGAATAGTTATAGATTGCTCTTTGCCAGTGCCCTTATCTTTGGCTGCCACATTGAGTATCCCGTTAGCGTCGATATTAAAGGTAACTTCAATTTGTGGAATACCTCGAGGCGCTGGAGCAATACCGTCCAGGATAAACCGTCCTAGAGATTTATTATCGGTAGCCATTTCGCGCTCACCCTGCAGGACATGAATCTCAACCTGCGGCTGATTGTCAGAGGCTGTTGAAAACACTTCTGACTTGCTGGTTGGAACCGTAGTGTTTCTCTCGATGAGTTTTGTAGTAACGCCACCCATGGTTTCAATACCGAGAGATAAAGGCGTCACATCAAGTAATAGCACATCTTTGACATCGCCCGCTAACACGCCGCCCTGAATAGCTGCGCCGATAGCTACAACTTCGTCTGGGTTAACGCCCTGCATTGGATCTTTACCAAAAATTGCTTTAACTTTTTCGACAACTGCTGGCATGCGGGTCATACCACCGACTAAAACTATTTCGTCGATGTCACTAGCTTTTAGCTTGGCGTCTTTTAGAGCTTCTTCGCAAGGTTTTGCCGTACTGTCGATTAAATCTTTGACCAATTCTTCTAATTTAGCCCGAGTTAACTTGTACTCGAAGTGCTTCGGACCTTCGGCATCGGCCGTAATGAAAGGCAAGTTGACGTTTATTTCGCTGGTGCTGGATAGTTCTTTCTTGGCTTTCTCGGCCTCGTCCTTCAGGCGCTGCATAGCGGCGTTGTCGCCCTTTAAATCAATGCCTTGATCGTTCTTGAATACTTCCAAAAAGTGATTGACTATACGGTTGTCGAAGTCTTCACCGCCCAAATGAGTATCACCGTGGGTACTTTTTACTTCGAATACGCCATCACCTAGTTCTAGAACAGATACGTCAAAAGTACCGCCACCAAGGTCAAAAACAACAATTTTTTCGTCTTTTTTGCTTTCTAGACCATAGGCGAGTGCGGCAGCTGTCGGTTCATTTATTATTCGTTTTACTTCCAGACCGGCAATTTTACCGGCATCTTTGGTAGCTTGACGTTGAGAGTCGTCAAAGTAGGCCGGGACAGTAATAACAGCTTCGGTTACTGGCTCTCCCAAGTAATTTTCGGCGTCGGCTTTGATTTTGCCGATAATCATGGCGCTAATTTCTTCTGGAGTGTAGTCTTTGTCACCCATTTTAACGGCCACACCATTGCCTTTTTTAACAATTTCATACGGCATAATATCAATGTCTTTTTGGATTTCTTTGTCGCTGAATTTACGGCCGATTAGACGTTTTACACCATAAATCGTGTTTTTGGCGTTAGTAACGCGCTGACGTTGAGCGACCTGTCCGACTAAACGCTCACCAGATTTATTGATAGCTACGACACTAGGGGTGGTACGATTACCTTCGGCGTTGGCGATTACTTCTGGCTTGCCAGCCACCATATACGCAAAAGCGCTGTTAGTTGTACCGAGGTCAATTCCGATGATTTTACCCATTCTGTTCTCCCTTGTCCTCTTAAGCTTATTTGGTCAGAGGATTAATTCTTATTTTATTATTCTAGCACTCATGTATCATGATTGCCAATCACGACCAATATATCGAAAACTAGCACTCGTGTCAATAGAGTGCTAGTATTTTATACTTGCTTCTAAATAGCGTTCAATTATATTAGCTACCGTTATTACCACCGTAAAGCTCGTTGTGAGCTTCTTGCTCCATGGTAAATCGCTTTTCGGCTGATACGCCGATTACTCGCGCGAATTCATTCGGGACGTTTTGCAGAAGAGCTCGGGTTGCAGGCGATACATCCACCCGCTCACTGCTTTGTCTCTCTGTAATAAGCAGTTTGAGTGTATCGTCAGGTCCAGTATGCCCAGCAGCATAACCTTCTAGTATGCCCGCTAAGCTAGTTACAAATCTTTCCAGAGATTTGTCATTAGGAGCCAATCTCATGCGACTTTGTATATCTTGAAGCAAGCCATCTATGGATTGTGGACTTTGCACTGTATCTACAGGCTTAGGCACAGGTTTATGTCTGTGTGGCAAGTGTTCGTGTCCAAACAT
Organism: uncultured Candidatus Saccharibacteria bacterium; assembly: GCA_964349805.1. Classification (GTDB taxonomy): domain Bacteria; phylum Patescibacteriota; class Saccharimonadia; order Saccharimonadales; family Saccharimonadaceae; genus CAYGHE01. Next base: position 60,538 of record CAYGHE010000001.1, read on the forward strand.
AATTATTTTGTCCTCACTTTTACGATAGCGGGGCGGATGACGGTGCCACCTAGAATGTAGCCTGGCTGCAATTCTTCGGCGATAACTTCTTCGTCACCTTCTCCCTCTTCCATTATAACGGCTTCGTGTAGTTCAGGGTTAAATTCGGTGCCCGGTTCAGCCTTAACTCGTTTTAAATCAAGGGCCTCGAGAGATTGTTCAAGGTTTTTCACTAAACTGATAATACCCTGCACCCAGGAGTTATCCTGCAAATCTTTAGGCGCGTGACTGATAGCCCGCTCGATATTATCGATGACAGGTAAGAGTTTGATAATAGCAGCCGTCTGCCCCGATTCGCGAGCAGCTTGTTTCTCAACATCGACAATCTTGCGATAGTTTTCAAAATCAGCCCGTAAACGCTGTAAATCGGCCGTTAATTCGCCGATTTGTTGCTCTAACTCAGTTTGTTTCTTACTTTTTGACATCTATAAAACTTCCTCTAACATAGCGCCCGCATGACGCACTAATCGCATAACCCTGGCGTAGCTTTGCCGAGTTGATCCTAGCACTCCAATATAACTGTTGTCAGAGTATGGCGATCGGAAGCGGCTAATAATCAAGCTAGCGCCACTAGTTTTGCCGATAGGGTTTTCGGCGCCGATAAAGACGTTCAGGGGCTCGTTTGGCGCGGCTTCACGCAACCATGGCTCAAGGTTATCAAGCAGCTGAGCTACGGCTTGGGCATGGTCGGTTCGCATAAATTCAGGTTGAGCGAATAAATTACCAATGCCGCTCATATATAATTCGTCGCCAATCGTGGCTAGGCCAAGGTTGTGCGTTAATTCAACTAGGCTATCTACGGCGCTACGAATGGCGCGGTCAGCTCTGTCGACATGGGTGCCGACCCTAGCTTCAATCGCCCTCGCACTGCGATCGACACTAGGTAACCCTTTGACCTCACCAATTTCGTTGATAGTGTTTACATAAAATCTATATCCGGCATCGGTTGGAATACGACCAGCACTAGTGTGTGGCTGCATAATCAGCCCCATCTCTTCTAGCTTAGCCATCTCAGAACGAATAGTAGCGCTAGAAACGCCAAAAAGCTTAGCTAGCATAACGCTTCCAACCGGCGCAGCAATTTCGGCGTGTTGCTCGATAATAGTAGCCAGTATTTGTGCTTGCCTCTCTGTCATAACTGGATTATAACCTATTTTGGCACTGTAGGTCAATGAGTGCCAAGGTAGCGATTGCACCTGAGTCTGTTAATAGAATTCGGCTTATTCCCTGTATACTTATTGATATGGAATTATCTAATGACGTGATGTCCATCAAACAATGGCTGGGAAGAGGGTCAATTAACATTTTTGGACGGCCATTTGCCGGTAAAGACACGCAGGGTCGCGTTTTAGCGGATATGTTAAACGCTAATCTCTTAGGCGGTGGAGATATTTTGCGCAATTCCGAAATACCCGAAGACGTTCAATCTGAGCTAAGGGCTGGAAAATTAGCGCCGACTGACGAATACATACGTATTGTCCTACCCTATTTATCCCGTGAAGAGTTTGCCGACCAGCCACTAATTCTAAGTTCGGTCGGTCGCTGGATTGGCGAAGAAGAAGGTGTTTTGCAAGTAGCTCAGGCCGCTGGACACCCGATTAAAGCCGTTATCTATCTTGACCTCAAAGAAGACACCGTAAGAAAGCGTTGGCACGCTTTGCATGAATTACAGGACAGGGGAGATCGACATGACGATACTCTGGAGGTATTAGAAACTCGTTTGAAAGAATTTAGAGAAAAAACTTTGCCCGTAGTCGAGAAATACCGTGAATTAGGGTTACTAATCGACGTAGACGGAGAGCAACCCGTCGAAACCGTCACGCAATCCATTCTGCAAGAACTCCGCAATCACGCCAAATCTTAACACCCCCGTTGTTGCAAGGCCCGTCCTTGCAACAAGGACGGGCCTTGCAACAGAGTTAGTCACGCTTGAGCATGACAGTAAATGCTTCGGAAGGGATGTCGATTTTGCCGAAGCGCTTAAGACGTTTTTTACCCTTGGCTTGTTTGGCTAATACTTTCTTTTTGCGTGATACGTCGCCACCATAAAGGCCAGTCGTAACGTCTTTTCGATAGGCCGATAAGTCGGCCCGAGCAATAAACTTGCCCCCGATAGCCGCTTGCAATGCCACCTGAAAACTCTGGCGCGGTATAACATCTTTTAACTTATCCACAACTTCCCTGCCAATTCCTTGCGCCTCGCTCCTGTGTACCATCAAACTAAGAGCGTCTATCATGCTGCCAGCCACATAAAAATCAACTCTTACTAAATCTTCGGCTCGGTAATCGTCTAGCTCGTAGTTGAACGAGCCATACCCTTTTGTAGCTGATTTTAATTTGTCATAAAAGTCAGTTAACAGGTTAGCTAGTGGCGCCTCAAAACTAACCAAAGCTCTTTCGTCTATGTAACTCAGGTTTTTTTGGAGACCCCGTTTAGCCGCTATCAACTGCAAAACAGACCCGATAAAACCTTTAGGTACGACTATTTCACCTTTAATCCATGGTTCGCGAATTTCTTGTATTTTGCTCATATCTGGTAGATCAGCAGCACTTTTAATGTCGATTTCTGACCCGTCCGTTATCGTCACGTGATAATCCGTAGATGGATTGGTAATAACTAAATCTAGTCCATATTCGCGCTCCAGTCTTTCACGAACAATGTCCATGTGCAAGAGCCCCAGGAAGCCAACTCTAACCCCAAATCCCAGCACGGGCGAGTTCTCTGGGGTAAACTGCAGGGCGGAATCGCTTAAACTCAGTTTTTCGATAGCGTCTTTTAGAGCCTGATAATCATCATTGCTTGTTGGGAAAAATCCAGCATAAACAAACGGTTTGACTAATTTATAGCCAGGTAGCGGGGAATCTGCAGAAAGTGTTTTTGCGGTTACCGTATCACCTACCCGAGCTTCCCGAGTGGTTCGAAGGTTGGTAACGATATAGCCGATTTGCCCGCTCTTTAGCTCAGGCTCAGAATGCATCGAAGGCAACAACCCACCAACTTCTAGTGCTATACCTTTGGAATCAGTCGCCATTAGACGAATTTCTTCGCCTTTTTTAATTGACCCATCAACTACTCGAACATACAGCACCACTCCTCGATAATCATCGAAATAACTATCAAAGACCAAGGCGCGCGCTGGATTATCTGGGTTACCTTGCGGTGATTTTATTTTTTCAACAACCGCATCTAATACCTCGCGAACACCCTCGCCAGTTTTGGCGCTAATCTTGATAATTTCATCTTCGGAGCATCCCAGCAAATTAATTATCTCGGCGCTAACCCGCGTTACGTCAGCAGCCGGCAAATCAATTTTGTTTATAACCGGAATTATAGTCAGCTCGGCCGCCAAGGCTAAATAAACGTTGGCTAAAGTTTGAGCCTGGATTCCTTGACTAGCATCGACTATTAATACCGCGCCTTCGCAGGCCGCCAAAGACCGTGACACCTCATAGCTAAAATCAACATGACCCGGCGTATCGATGAGGTTGAGCTGGTAATCTTTGTACTTCATCCTCACTGGCGCCAATTTTATAGTGATGCCCTTTTCACGCTCTAGCTCCATGCTGTCAAGAAGCTGCGACTTCATATCACGTTGCTCGACCGTCCCTGTTAATTCCAGCATGCGGTCAGCCAATGTCGATTTGCCATGATCGATGTGAGCGATAATACAAAAGTTGCGTATATGGTTTTGAATCATTTTTTGACGGACACTCTGCTAAAGAGAATTTTCTTAATTCGGTTTATTATCGGTTTGGCCTCGTCAATCATGAAGGCCCAGCTAATCAATAAATACACCGTCAAGCTAACGGCCGTTATCAACAAGAATTTAGGCAAGGTAGCCAATAGTCCCTGGTCGGCAGCGCTAAGAGGCATGATTAGTACGCTAGCATAGGTCACTACCGCCATAAATCCCGCCGCGCTAGCCATTCGACCAACGGCATGGACGAACACCATATCGAACAGCCCTTTTATGCGTCTAGACATAATAGTAAACAAGATAATAGCTTCAACTATCGAGACGATGGCCGCCGCCCACGCCAAACCGTAAGGTCCCATGTTGAGGCCCATGGTAAACCAGACTGCCAAACTAACGTTTAGAATTATGGCGAATATTGAAATATATAGCGGCGTTTTAGTATCTTGTTGAGCATAAAAACTACGGGCTGCTAAATGATAGACCGACCTGAACAATATAGCGATTGCCAGAATAGCGAATATGCTAGCCATTAAAACATCACCACCTTCTTTGATGAAGTTGACCAAATAACCTCGGCCAAAGAACGCGATTATAACAGCTGGCAGCACTAGCCAAATAATGACCCGAAGCACCGTCTGTAATTCTTTTTTAAATAAATCTGGGCGGTTCTGCCCTATTCGTTCGGCCATTTTAGGGAAGGCCGCCGTACTGATAGCCACTCCAATAAGATTAATTGGCACGTACGACAAGGCTGAGGCTTGCTGATAAGCACGGACTGTTCCCGAGACCATGCGTGAAGCCAAGTTGGTCTCGACTAGGCTAGTTATGTAATCTATGCCTTGGTCTAACGATCTGGGTGGTAACAGAGACAAAACCTTGCGGAAGCCGCGGTTACGCCAATAAATTTTAAAGTGATAGTCAAATCCCATACCAACTAGCCCTATACTGCTGACCATAAGTTGCATCACAGATCCTAAGACCACACCCAAGGCTACACCCATAATTCCACCTTCGAATACTTGCCACCCAAAAATATTAATCCCGTTGGTGAAAAATAGCGCACCAATAATAATACCTATGTTATAAACGGTTGGCGCCAGAGCAAAAAACGTAAAACGCCCAACGGCCTGTTGCATGCTAGCAATAGCAGTGGCAATAGCAAACAGAAACGGGTTAATAGCGATTACCCGCATCATACTGACCGCTAACGCTCGGCTGGATTCGTCTAATCCAGGACCAACTACGTAACGCACTAATGGCTCGGCAAAGATAATTATCAAGATACTGGTAATCAGCGTTACTATCGCCATTAAGTTTATGATGCTAGTTGATAATTCCCAGGCCGACCTTTTGTTGCCTTTAGCTAATCGTTGGCTGAAAACGGGTATAAAACTGACGCTCAAAGCGCCCGAAACTAATATAAAAAACATGAAGTCCGGAACCGTAAAAGCTACGGTGTAGGCGTCAATTCCTTGAGGATAAGTGTCGTAGTAAAGTCCGTTAAGTTGGCGATCCCGAAATAATCCAAGGGCGCTAGAAACGAGAGTTGATCCAGCCAACATAATAGCTGCCAATTGTATGGACACCTTGGAATTAGCTCGGGCAACTGTACTCTTGATTGGTCCCATCTAGTATAATTTGGCCTCCGCTGGCAGGACGGTACCTTTTAGCATCTCGGTCACTTTCGGCCCCTCTATAGTTTCTTCTTCTAGCAAAACTTTGGCTATTTTGTCTAACGCCTCGCGGTTATGGGTAATGATTGATTCGGCTCGTTTGGCGGCTTCTTGAATAAGCGTTGCTACTTCACTGTCAATTACTTTGGCGGTATCCTCGCTGTAGGCGCGTTCATGGGTCATTCTTTCGAATACTATGCCACCACCGTCGTCATGGAATACTTGATCGCGTAATTTTACACCCATGCCTTGTTCTACGATCATGTTACGGGCAATTTCAGTAGCTTTTCTAAGATCGTCGCCGGCTCCAGTCGTGATGCGATCCTTGCCATAAACTATCTTTTCAGAAACCCTGCCTCCGAGCGCTCGAGCCAGTACGTCCTTGAATTCTATGATACTGGTGTAGCTCTTGTCCTCTGGAGGTAAGAACCAAGTCACGCCGCCTGTTCCGCCTCGCGGTATAATAGTGACCTTGTGGACTGGATCGCTGTCTGGCAAAACGTGTCCGACAAGAGCGTGCCCAGCTTCGTGATAGGCGGTCATTTCTTTTTCTTTCTCGCCCATAACTGTGGTCTTGCGTTCTGGACCGATAGCTACTTTTTCAAATGCTTCCGTAAGATCGGCGTTGCTGATTTTTTTGGAATCTCGACGAGCGGCCACAATCGCGGCTTCGTTAACGATATTAGCTAAATCGGCTCCTGAAGAACCAGCGGTTTTAGCAGCTAGAGAATCAATGTCGACACTATCGTCAACTGGTTTGTTTTTGAAATGTACTCTTAGGATTGCTTCACGGTCTTTTCGTTCAGGCAACATGATATTGGTGCGACGATCAAATCGTCCTGGTCGCAAGAGAGCTGGGTCAAGAACGTCGGCGCGGTTAGTAGCCGCCAGTACGATAACATTGGTCCCAGTTTCAAAACCATCCATTTCTACTAGAATTTGGTTTAGAGTTTGTTCGCGTTCGTCATGGCCACCGCCCATACCACTGCCTCGACGGCGTCCAACGGCGTCAATCTCATCAATAAAGACAATAGCAGGCGCGTTCTTTTTAGCCTTGGCGAATAAATCGCGGACTCTTGAAGCACCGACACCCACAAACATTTCTACGAATTCAGAACCGCTAATACTAAAGAATGGTACGTTAGCTTCGCCGGCCACAGCTCGCGCTAGCATGGTTTTACCAGTTCCTGGGCTACCAATTAAAAGCACGCCTTTAGGGATTTTGGCGCCAAGTGATTCGTATTTCTTAGGGTGTTTTAGAAAATCTACGACTTCTTCGAGGTCTTGTTTGGCCGAATCATTACCGGCGATGTCAGCAAAAACTACTTTTTCTTTGTCGATACCGTAAAGCTTGGCTTTGGATTTACCGAAACCGAGCGCTTGATTGCTCTGCCCCTGGGCTTGGCGCATCATGAACATAAAGAATCCAATTATCAAGACAACTGGTATGGCTATAATCGCCAAGTTCCAAAGAGTTTCGTTGGTTGTTGATGGTGGCGTAACGGCAAGCTCAACTTCGGCTTCGGTGCTAAGACCTTGTTCGTGCAAGCTGCTATCACTCTGTTTGATAGAGCGTTGGGTAGCTTCTTCTTCACCTTTAGGAGTAACCTTTACGTCGTTACCCTGAACTTCAATTCTGGTAATTTGACCGTCGTTAGCTCGGCTTATAACGTCCGATATCGGTACTTCTTCAAGTCCGTCTTGCGGCGACATAAAAGCTGCGCCTATCAATATAAATGCTACTAGTAGCGCCCAAAAAATACCTTGTCGTATAAAATTACGAGGTTTCTTGTCGGGGTTAGGGGTAGGAGCTTTCATCACCATGAAAAATATATTCCTTTCTTCGCGTTGGCAACGGGTTTTCGGCAATTAATACAGAACTATTTTACTACTTTAACAGTGAAATTACGAGTGGTGAAAGAGAGTTGCGCTTTGCCGCCAACATCATAAACCGTGCCAGGGCGCGCCGTTTTGACAGCCAGTAGAGCTCTCTCTGCTTGAGGACGGGTTAAATATCCCCTAGTTATGTAACGCAGACATTCGATCGCTGACGCAGGGTTAATTTGAATTAAGAAATAGCGACTGTACAGAGTGCTTCCGCCCACTAAGCTATCAACCTCAGCATCAATCAGCCGGCGCAATCTGGTTTGCTTGGCCCGTAATGCTAGAATTTGGCGCTTGGTATCATCATCTAGGCTGCCTAAAAGGCGGCGGACTCTGTTGCGAAGATAATTGTTTTCTAAATTAGTGCTGTCTTCACGCCATTCTAGAGAATGCTCTTTGGCGTAGTCGATAATTTCTTCTTTGGTTTTATCAATCAAGGGGCGTTCAATGTCTGAGTCAAGAACCGCCAGCCCGCGCCAACCAGTGCCACGCTTTAGGTTAATTACAATGCTTTCGATGGCATCGTCAGAATGATGGGCCGTCATCAAACGGGCTTTATATTTTTTGGCAACAGTCCGTAAAAACTCATACCGTCTGTCTCTGGCCAATTCCTCGCTGGCATTCTCGCCTAATTCTTCGCGTCTAGTTTCGAATGGTAAATTGTATTTTTGAACCAAGTTACCAACAAAATCGGCGTCTTTGGCGGAATCTTTGCGAATTCCATGATCGAAATGGGCGACGATTAATTCTGTGTCGCCTTTTTGTGCCAGCATATCTAATAAAACCACCGAATCAACCCCGCCGCTAACAGCTACAACGTAACGCATGGGTCAATTATACTAGTGTTGACCCTCAGTTGCTTGATATCGGCTGATTAAATCAATATCTTGACGATCTTTAATGCGATTACGCTGTCGTTTCCATTCAACAATTTTATCCAGACTAGCAAAAGCAACCTCTTCAAACCGCATAGCATCGTCAAACAGCTCGTCCATATTCCATTCACCCCACCCTATACCAGCATCAATCAAACCATAGGTAGCTCGCACACGATTGGGTAATAGCCCATACTTACGCACTTCTTGCCAACCAGGAAGTGATATCAAGCGTTCAAAGGTTTCATCAGGTACGGCAATGTCCAGATCGTAGGCTGGACGAATACCTAGCTGTTGCAATACCGCGCCACCAATGACAACAAACTCTCCTGGGGGCAATTGCAGTGGCTCAAGTGTTTCTTGAATATCTATCATTTAGTTACATAATATCATCCTAATACGGTTAGAGGCTAATAGCCAAACCCCACCCCCTCTGATACAATTATCCTTGCACCGTTCCGACGAGGCAGCGTAGCTCAGTTGGTTAGAGCGTAGGACTCATAAGCCTAAGGTCGCAGGTTCAATCCCTGCCGCTGCTACCAAAAATTACCTCATCACCAAGATGGGGTTATTTTATTGAGGGTTATCGTAAATCAATGTATCGGCCGCGCTTGATAGCTTGGTCAAGAGCGCGCGTTGCCGCAGTCTCGATACTGCGACGCTTGGGGTCTTTATTAAGAGGTTCCCAGGTTTTCTGCGCTTCAAAGAATTGTCCTGATATCTGTCCAGCTTGGCACCAGAGCAATTCTTTATAGGCGGTCGTAGTAGGAATATGCACGCGAAGAGAAGAATGCTGTATGAGTTGGTGTTGCCTCAACACGGCTGCATACTTTGAGTCAAGCTCGCTAAGACGTTTCTGACTATCGCCAACCTGGATCAGAGGATCAATCCAACGATTCTTTAGAGGATATAACATATAGTGTAAATCTCCATTTTCGCCTGCCAACTGGGGAACTTGAGGATGAACACCCTCTGGAACTGTCAATTCTTCACCTAGAAGTTCAATCTCAAAACGAGAGGAGTTCGGCCCAAAATCAGCCAAGCCTGGATGAAGTATTGAAGAAGGATACTCTTCGGCGCGTGGGTCTGTTAAAAATCGTTCATAAATCGGGCGCCTAAACTGGACAAAACGTCGCTGTTCTTCTCGTCCTATATCTGCCAGTTGACCCTCGATCGCATAGAGATAAGCGTCTGTCTTGCCTGGTTGGCACTCCATAGCCGCTAATACATCCGAGTCAACGGCATACAGATAATCGAGGGGCTGACGGGTTTTACCACCATCTAGATCATCCATGCCGGGCAATCGGCGATTGAGAATGCTGTATTTAAGGCCCTCTATCAGTAAATAAAGTTGTACTCGATTGACCGGATCGTTCCAATGTTCGGTGCTCAGCAACAAATAACCCTTGGCAAGTAATCGAGCTTGATCAATATCTTTAAAAATCATCCTGCCTTGATCATCAATCGCAACATCTCTTAGGGATGCGATGTCCCCAAGTTGTTGGCGAATTTCATCAGCTTCGTCTGAACCTGAACCATCAAACCACAACAACATTTCATGCAGTGTGTATTGTAGGCGGTCAACGCAAACGTCAGGAGCAGATGATTCAACCCAGGGTGGAATATCAAAACCTTCAATTTCCCCGCGGTCATTAACGTTTATTCCGTGTTTCTCAAATACCTCATGCACGCCACCTAGCCTGAACGCTTCAGCCACGCGGCTTTCATGATAGGTCTCGGTACTACCTGGCCCCTGAACTGCAATATCAGTCACATGCGAAAATGGTCCATGGGCTAGATCGCTTGGAACTGCGTGCAATACATAAGCTAGAGTTTCATCACGGCTTATATCCTGCCCGCGAGCAATACGCTGAGTCATCTCAGCAAGCGCGACTACATGTCCTAATCTATGAAAACGGTCGGTACCCGGAACTGTAACGTGGGGTTCGGCTTTGGAAAGTTGGGTAATATCTAGGGCTCGTTGTCCAAGAGGTGTTTTTACGACATCCGCCACCAAACTATTAATACTTTTTTCACCTATTCTTAGTGGGAAATCACCCAATAATGGATCCCGGACCTCAAGATAGTTCGGGTGTTCTAAAATAACAGTCTCCGCGCTTTGACCGATACGAGTCATAACGGGTCAAGAGTAGCATTTGTTGAGGCCCACCTCAAGCACAGGCATTATAACGATAATATAGTGATAGTTTTGCGTAGCAAGTTAGTTTGACGGAGCTGTTATCTTTTCGTATTCTTTCGGAAGGTTTTTCACTTCACCGTGCAGAATAATAGGTTCCATTCCAATAATTTCTTCTAAAAAAGACGATTCCTGAGGGGCTTCATTTAACACAAAAATGGGCTTGTTTAAATAAAAAGCCACGGACATTTCCATCAATACGTTGCCGCCGATATAATTCGCCACGCCGTTTTTCTCGTAATTGAGTATCAAAACGGCATCGCCTCTTTCAATCTCGGCAAAATGATCACGTATTAGAGTGGTTTTTTTGTGATAATCGCTGGTATCGGTGAACCATGTTTTGTAATGGTCAACGTCAAAATCGCCAGATTCTTTCATTTTTCTGGCGGTTTTGGGAAGTATCACGTCATATCCCGCTTTTTCTAATTCAGTCTGAATATCAACCGCCTGACGGTAGAAGTAGGCGCTAGAACAAATCGTTATTGTAGGCATGTTAGTCAGTATAGTTCCACCCCTCTGTGCTTTGCAAGGCCCGTCCTTGCAACAAGGACGGGCCTTGTTGCAATGGGGGATTATTCTTCGTCGAGGTTTAGATTGCCTAGGATGGCTTCGCGGGAGGCAAGAAAGCCTCTTATCTGCTCAGCTGAACGCCCTTGGTTCCAGGTATCTAGAGCGAGGATGTCGGTCTTGGTGACCGGTTCTATTCCTTGCGCGATATCCTCTATTTGCATGTCCATGCTTGATTCCTTTTTGTTTTTATTACCTTATAGGCTCATAATAGCATAAACATTATAAAAATGCAATACCTAATTGGCATTTTCTTTCATAAAGTTGTAGGCTAGCGTTTTTTGAAGTTCCGTCTTTGACTCAGGAGTAGCGGTTATGCTATAAATAAGGTGGGGAAAAGTAAAAAATAAACACCATGGATATCCCAAGTTCTCTCGCTATCGTGGCCTTGGCCGCGCTAATCCACGCCAGTTTCCAGCTAAGCGTTAGCGTACTAACCTTGCTTAGCGGACACGCTATAGGCTCTAAACGCTCTCACGGCAAGTTATTGCACCTTAGTGGTAGCTTCGTATTTGGGGCCGGTTTAATGAGCCTGCTGCTACTGTCGTTCACCTCTTTGGTGTTCTCGAATTTATTTGGCGGAAACACTCCGCCTCTGGTCTGGGCCATGGCTTGCGGTTTGGCAGCGGGCGTGGCAGTTTCGATATGGTTATTTTATTACCGCAAAGGTCAAGGTACCACCCTTTGGATTCCACGTTCAGTCGCTGAATATTTGACGAGCCGCACCAAAGCAACCAAACAAGGTGCCGAAGCTTTCGGGCTAGGCCTTAGCAGTATTACAGGCGAGGTTTTGTTCATTATCGCTCCTTTGACTATAGCCGCCTTGACACTAGCTAGCCTCTCGCCAGGATGGCAACTAGTCGGACTGGGTCTGTACGCCGTTATTTCTATGTCATCGCTAGTTATCGTCTGGATGATGATAGGTGGCGGAGTTAGCTTGGGCCGAATCCAAAAATGGCGCGAATCCAACAAGCATTTCTTGCAATTCGCGGCAGGCACCGGACTCTTGGTGCTGGCCTTATTTGTCTATGTAACAGAGGTTGTAGAGACTGTAGTCTCGGGGGTTTACTATGGATTCGGTGGCTGACGTCATTAAGCGCGGCGGACATCGTCGTAGCGAACCGTTCGACAGAGAAAAACTGCATAAAAGTATCGTGGCCGCTTGCCTGAGCGTGCGCGCGCCTGTTGGCCAAGCTGAAAAAACCGCTCACGCCGTATGCGACGAAGTAATAGCTTGGACCAAGGAACACCCAGAAGTCACCAGTCACGATATTCGCATCACAGCGGCTCGTTTTCTTAAACGTTATCACCCCGATGCGGCCTATCTTTACCAGCAAAACAAGATTACACTATAAGTACAGGGGGTGGGATGGCAAAACAACACACATTTGACTATGACATTATCGTAATCGGCAGCGGCGCTGCTGGTATGGCCGCAGCTATGGCAGCCACAAAAGACGGCAAGAAAACGGCTGTCGTTGAGTCTGGATCGCTAGGCGGAGATTCTCCTAACTGGAGTGATATACCTATAAATGCCCTACAAAATGCCGCCAATCTTTATGCTGAAGCTCGTCGGGGCAGTCAATTCGGTCTTCGTTCTGCAACCGTCGGCTACAACTATCACTCCGTTCGAGCCTGGAAAGACCTGGCCGTCAAACGCACTGGCGCCAGTGGTAGCCGAAAATACTATGAAAGCCAGGGGATTAGCGTACTCATCGGCTCCGCTCACTTTTTGTCGCCAAACGAAATAAGCGTCAACAGGCGGCATCTTTCGGCACGCCATTTCATAATAGCTACCGGATCGCAATGGGCGATTCCTGATGACGTCAAAGGCTCGGACTCGGTTGAATTCATGACTCCGAACTCTATTATCGAATCGGCTAGACCACCAAAAACTCTTTTGGTAGCTGGTGGTAGCGATACGGGCATGGCCATAGCCCAAATAATGGCTGTTTTTGGCACGAAGGTTTATGTCGTCGAAAAATCATCTCGGCTTTTACCGGGCTATGATCAAGATGTCAGTGAAACAGTCAGCAAGATATTTAGCGATACCAACAATATGGTCATTCTTACCCATTCGCGTATTCTTTCAGTAGTAAACGAGGGCTTAGGCAAACGCGTCACCGTATCAAGAGCCGGGACTAACAAAACTATCCGTGTTGACGAGGTTTTGGTAGCCACAGGGCGAAAGCCGAATGTCGACTTGGGACTCGAAAACGCGGGTGTTAAATATTCACCTGCCGGCATAAAAGTTAATGAGTACTTGCAAACTAGCGCTCGGCATATCTTTGCAGCCGGAGCAGTTTTGGGGCGAGACAGCCGCACGCATAGCGTTTTATCCGAGGGGCAAATTGCCGCGCATAACATATCCAAACTCAACAAAATAAAACCGGATCACACCGCCACGCCCAAAGTTATATTCACCCATCCTAATATTGCGGCCGTTGGGTTTTCCGAGGATGATTGCTTGAAACGTGATATTTCTATCAACAAAGCTCTCGTGCCGCTATCAATTCTGGCTCGTAGCAACACAGCCGATTTCAGAGAAGGATTCGTCAAGATAATAACTGACAAACGAGGTGTTATCCTGGGTGCAACCATCGTATCGCCAAATGGAGCCGAGATGATTCATGAATTAGCCATAGCCGTCAAAAACGGTTTGACCGCCTCTCAGATAGCAGCTACGCCGCACGCCTTCCTATCCTGGAGCGAAGCCATCCGCATGGCCGCTGGCAAGTTAGCCTAGTAGTTTTGCAAGGCCGGGCCTTGCAACAAGGACGGGCCTTGCAGCAGTTAGAGTTTGCCTTTTAATTTAAAGGCGGCGATGACTGGTATTTCGCGCATTATCCAGAGCGCACGACTTCTGGTCCACCACTGGGTTGACTCTGGATCAAAATCTCTAGGCAAATCACCTGCTGGTATCAAATCTAAACCTGCCTTTTTACCTTGAGCCACAACTCGGCCAACATGAAAAGCCTGCGCCACTGCTATGCCTTTGACACCTAGCTTCAAGTCGTCTATCTTTTCTGCGACATGTTCTGCCACTTGTTCTAAATACTCGGCAGTATCCAGATACCGGCCTTCTTTGCGGTGAGAGTCGATTCTTTTGGCTACATGTAAGTTCTCGTGCCCCTCTATGATGTCGGCAATTTCACCTTGGGCAATAATAGGAAGGCCCTCTAACATCCCACTAATACCTATAGCTCTTCTAGCTAATTCTTGATTTATAGGTTCGGGCGCATGCAAGTCGCCTTCTTTTCTGTCACCAAAGGCCAAGACAGCCACATATTGCGCCCCAGTCAAGTCGTCCCACCCCGGGGAGGGGTATTGACCAGTAGTGGCAGACCTCAATAAATCAACCATATCTATATATAGTGATATGATTCTAAGATTATGTCAATGGATAAGTTAGATTATACCCTTTAGCTTAAACACGATGATAGCTAAAGTTTCTCTTAATGCCCACAGTAAACGATTACGTACCCACCACTGGGCATCCTTGCGATCAAACGATCGAGGCAGATTAGTATACGGCACTACATTTAGCTTTATTTTTGTAGCCTGAGCTACAACTCTGTCGACGTGATTGGCGTGAGCCACTATCAAGCCCTTGAATGGCGTGGGGTACTTTTTAAGATGAGTTTTGATATGTTGCAAAACTTCGCCGGTATCTAGGTATTCTCCGTCAACTTTTTGCTTGTCGATTCTTATCAGGTCAACTTTTCGGCGAGTTGCCTCAATTGCATCGGCGATTTCACCTTGGGCAAAAATAGGCACGTTAAATTCTTGGCCAATCTTTACGGATATCTCGGCCAATCTGTTGTTAGTAGGCCCGGGTATGATTAATTTGCGCTTGGTTTTGGTTCTGTAGCCAAAGGATAAAGCGGCAACGTATTTGATGCTTTGTAAGTCTTCTACCGTTGGGTGTTTGTGTTTTCCGGTAATAGCGGAGCGGATTAAACCGATCATACTCTAATAATATCACACTAAATTTGATATGTCAAGATGGTTGTGCTAACCAGTGGACCAACAGAGTTCGAAAAGTTATCTAAGAGAGAATTTTAGCAGCCGTACTAGATGCAAGTACTTTCATGGTGTCAAAAACCGTGACGTCATTACTAGTGGGCAGCAGAAGCTGAAGATCCGTGCATGCCAGCGCTACGCAGTCGACGCCTTGGCTAGACAAGCCCCTGATAATTTCAAGTACTAGGTCTCGGTCGCTATTTAGATGTTGCCCGCTAATTAGCCTTTGGATAATTTTATCCATTTTAGCCTTTTGCAAATCATCCGGCACCACAAACTGAATGCTATTTTCTTCTAGTGTTTTCTCATATACGTTATTCGCAACGGTGGCCGAAGTAGAAATCAAACCAACTTTTTTAAATCCTTGTTCGTTTAGATGTTTAGCCGTTTCCTCGACAATGCTGAGTACTGGTATACTGACTGATTGGCGAATCTCATCAATAAATACATGTAGCGAATTACAAGGCATGACCAAAAAGTCGACGCCAGATTTTTCGAGTCGCTTTGCTTCTTCGACGAGGAAGGGTACGTAACGCTCTTTGCCGGTATTCGATGATATTAAATCTCGTTCGATTTCAAAGAGTAGTGGAACGCTCGATATAACAATAAGCGGCCTTTGCGTGTTATTTTGCTTTTGGCATTGAAAAATTACCTCTAAGTAAAACTCAGCTGTTGTTTCTGGGCCTAAACCGCCAATCACTCCTACAGATTTCATAGCTTAATGATATCAAAGTACCCTCTTATACTCTAATCCAGATAGAGCCGGGGCAAGATTCGGCGGAGTGCAGCGCAGATAGAAAAGCGCGAAGCATTTTTCTATCAAGCAAACGGAGGAGCCCCGACTTGTCGGGGCGATACCTGCGACTTGCCGCGCTAAGCGGCAATAGTCGCTGGTTTTTGAATTTGTCACGCGCAGCGTAGAAAAAATTCCCAGTCATTTGACTGAGAATTTATTCTTGGTAGCGGGGGCAGGATTCGAACCTGCGACCTGATGGTTATGAGCCATCCGAGCTGACCAGACTGCTCCACCCCGCGATACTAAAGTTTAATCATTACCTGGTCCGTACTTTGTCATAACCAGAGGTTATGAGCTATTGATGCGAATTGGAGCTGACCAGACTGCTCCACCCCGCGTCGAAGTGGTTAGATAAAACTAAACCTGTCGCTTATATTAACAGATTGAAGGGTCGCGCGCAAGCTACTAAGTTAATCTCCTAGACTGTTTTGGTTGCCCCCGAACAAGAAATTCATCCACTGATTGAAATTGCTTTTGCGTTCAGGTTCATAGACGACGCTCTCGCTAGCTGCCCTGTCAGATTCTATAACATCGAGCGAATTTGCCGGTAACATCAACGCGCGCTCACCTGGCATCGACAGCCCCAGTTTTTCGCGAGCCGCCAACTCTTGGTACTCGTCAGTTTGGTAATACCTCTGTTGCAAACGGGCGGTTTCGGTATCTAGCTGAGTAATTATCAGCTGCCGCTCTTTGTCATCAAGAGATTTTTGAAGTTTGTAGTTGCGCTCCATCATCTCTAGCGATCCCGACACCCAACCCGCCGCTATTACAAACGCCACCACGACGACGATGTTATTTAGCGTCAAGTATTTGTGGCGGATGATGTAGAGTAGGCGACGAATGTTTATTTTTTGCATGGTTTTACCAGTCTTATTATAGCCTAGCAGATGGCAATAGGCTATAATAACCAGTGTCTGGGGGCGTAGCTCATCGGTTAGAGCAGGTGGCTTAAGAAGTTCATTCTAAATTATGTTGTGGATTGTGTAGCTCGGCATGGCAGTTATTGCAAATGAGAACGCACTTAGCAAGCTCGTCATCAATTCTTGCTTGCTTACGATTCGATAAGGAACGTAGGTCAAGAGAGAAAGATTTGTCTTTCGGATTGATGTGATGAAAAGCTAGTGCTGACGAATTTTTGTTATAACCGCACATCGAACACCGACCTCCGAATTGCGCTACAAGAGAAGTTTTTCTTTTCAGTCCTCTAGCCTGCTGGGCTTTGTAAGATTGAAGGGAATTGTTCTTACACGTAGACGAACAGTACATTGACTGTTTACCGCGAAGAGGTTTGCCACACTTGATGCAAGTTATGACGATGTTCATAACCTAAGCATAACATGAATGACCTTACAGGGCTGTCTGGGAAGTAATTCTCAGATGATAATCTGTCAAATTCGGGGAAATCTTCGTTCACATAAAGTGAACTGATAATCCCGAGCCAAGTCCCGCAAGGGAAAGGTGTAGAGACTAGACGGCAGACATCCGCTATACAGCGGATGAAGGGATAGTCCAGCTCACAAAGTCGAAAGATGTTGCGAAAGCAATAGTGAGAAGCATAACCACTTGGTAGATGGTTCGATTCCATCCGCCCCCACCAGATTGGAATTCATACAATTCAACTAATGACGCAAACGGCTCTTTTAGGAGGTAATGCGTCATTTTTTGATGGTCAAAATGGAGTTTCAAAAACAAATTACTGACGATGACGTCTTTTTGAAACACATCTGCAGCTTTCAGCTTGCTCGCCAACTCTTTGATAGTATTTTTGAACTCATCTTTATCAATAGCCGGCAAGGAACTACGGTCAATGCTTCGTTGATACTTTTCAATAAGCTGTCCTTGCTGCTGTACAAGCTCTACCGCCTCACTAATCTGATCATTGATCATTTGCCTCGCTTTGTCGTCTGCGATTATTGATAGACTCGGTGAAAGTTCAGCCACCTTCTTTTCATATCCAGCTTTCGTCACTCTTGCTCTATTAAGTTCACTCCGTAACCTTGATTTCTCGCTATCACTGTAAGATTTAATTTCCTTAAGATACTCATCATAAGCACTATCCGGTAAGTTAAGTAACTTTTCGCTAATCACCTTATCAATTTCACCAAATACTAATTTACCCCGAATACTTCTAGAACCTAAGGTTCTTTGACATTCTTTATTCAGACAACGGTAATTTAAGCGAGAAATACCATCTCTGCCTCTTGATCTACCAACTTGCATCGGCTTTTCGGACTTGCAAACATCACAATAAACCATATAGCGAAGCGGTAGAAACGGCTTGCGACTTTTCTTAGTCGTACGCCTTCTCGTCCTACTTAAATCTTGGACCGCAAAGAATAATTCGCGATCAATCATCGGCTCAAACGGAACTGGCGCAGATACTAAATCAACAGTTTGACCAGATTGATTTAACTCACCAAAGTAAAAGGTATCTTTAAAGAGATTGCTAAGTGTACTGTCGTTCATTGGGAAAATAACATGACCACCACGCTTCGCGATATGCTTTTGATAGCCTTGTGAGTTTATGTAATCGCAAATTTCCTGCTGATTTTTACCTTCGGACCGCATTTGCCAAGCTCTTTGAATTATTGTGAAATTATCGCCGTCTTTACGATAAACACCCTCACTATCACGGATATAACCGTGCTTTGGTGTACCGCCTGATTTGTAGTCACGTAAGTTCCCTCTCACGCCCCTCGTGACTTTACTAGATAAATCATCGGAGTAATGTTTACTA
The DNA here is from genome assembly GCA_964349805.1 of uncultured Candidatus Saccharibacteria bacterium. Lineage (GTDB taxonomy): Bacteria > Patescibacteriota > Saccharimonadia > Saccharimonadales > Saccharimonadaceae > CAYGHE01. The sequence goes on from CAYGHE010000001.1 coordinate 79,027, forward strand.
AACACAAACAACATTCCCAAAAGCATTTTTCCATTAGCGTCATTTGAAAACTGATGTGAAACAAAACGAATATCTTTAATGACATCCGTATCTAACATATGAATAATTTTGCCAGCTTCAACCATATTACGAGCTAGCCGGTCGGGATGCCAAGCAATAATGGCATCAAATTCCTTGAGCCTGATACGCTTTAGCATATTAGTAAACTCAGGGCGATTGTTTGGTTTTTTTGCCGACTTTTGTTCGGATATAACCGCGACAATATTTAGCCCTAGGCGTTGCGCTAGATCCCTACAATCTTTCTCCTGATCTTTAATGGACCTAATCTGACGACCATCGTCCTCAGTTGACTTGCGCAAGTACATAACATACCTAAGCGTTCTAAGATCAACTCCTTCATCCTCGTACATATAGACATTCTAGCATTAACTACAAGATAATACGTCCGCCATTATTGTCTTCAATTGACTCTCCATTTAGTTTAGCTTCGGGTGACGATACGTCAATTTGCTGCAAAACTTCAATTAGTTTAATAATACTCCCAGCCGGGTTTATTTGACGTTGAGAAACAGTACTCACGGTTGAACTCCCAAGTCACGAACATTGAATGTTCTATGACATCGTTAGTACGCAAGTAAGCCCGTTTTTTACCGAGTCCGTATCTCGTATTACTTACATTTCATGTCTTGTGCGCTGCTCCGTTTTTTAAGTGGCTTCGTATCCACTAGTCAGCAACATGAAATACATAGATTGTTAATATGTATTCTAGTATCGCACCGTCTTAATACAGCCGTCAAGCCCTTGCTATTTTCCTTGTTCGTCACGAATATTAGAGTTAACAAAACCTCGTTTTGCCATAGCTACGTCAAATGTTTTATCCATAAAGAATAGATCTATCCAAGCACCGATTAGGAAAAAATTTAACGTGATAGTCCTAATAAAAATGCCTTTGGTCAGTCCTAGATAGAAACGATTAATTGGAATGCCACAAAATAGGAAACACGCTCCAATTATAGTCAGCGTCTTGTATGTTTTACGATCTTTCATAAATTAACCTTATTAACTCTTTGGTGATAAGACTATGGTTAGTTTCACGTTATCGCCGTCCTGTGCCAAATCGCCAACTACGTATGCATCAACCGATAGCTTATCGTCAGATTTATTTGGATCTAGTGACTCAAAAAGAACCGATGCCTTGCCGTTCATTTCGGTCAGTGCTTGTTTTTCAAATTCAGCATCAACCTTATAGCCTGTATTTTGCAGGTCTTTATAAACTACTAGTCCCTCTTTGTTTATGTAATCGTCTGCATTCAACTTCGGTAATGTGGCAGTGCTACTATTACTTGTTTCCTGCGAATTAGAATTACTAGCATTGTCGGTATCATTCTTTGTTTGACTTAATGAGCCAATCGCTCCAAGAACGACAACTACTACAATTAACCAAAACCACCACTTTTTTAATATCTTTTTATCTTTCATGATCTGGACCTCCTTTTACTTTATTATTAGCGAGGTCCAACAAAAAAGGACAACCCGCAGGTTGTCTAAAACCAGTACCAGCTTACGCTAAATACTTTTTATGCGAGTTGCCCATTTATAAGCGCAAACTCGCAATAATGCGATTGTTGATACTGGTTTTAGACATTTTTAATTATATAGTTTTTACCGGAGTAATGCCAGATGCCACCTTTTTATATTTAACTAAATACATAAAAAAGTGCCAAAAAACACGCTGGTAAAGTTACCCCCAAATTTTCGGCATTTATACATGGGGAGTCCTACAACAGAGGTAACGGCAACCCCCGCCCCCTCACTCATGTATTAATTCTCAATAATTCAATATAATACAGATATGGACGACGCTATAAAACAAGCCGCAAAAGACATTACTATCATTCTAGAAGTCTACAATAATTGGTGGCACAAATTTGAACATGGAGAAGTATCGTATAGCCTGTATCACGATTTGACCGAGTTCGTAAACGAGCGTATGGAGACTATTGATTCGTGCAGGGTACTACTAGAAAATGAACGGGTATCTGATGCTCTTGGACTTAACCGTGCATTACTAGAAAACTATTTACTTTACATATTGATGTGCAGGGGCAAAAAATACTTCCGTATTCGCATACTCAAAAGAAGTGATAAATTAGACAAAATACTTGAGCAAGAACGCAAAAAAATAGGCACAGACTCGCTTGTTGCAGTCGAGGAGCACCCTACACTCAAGCGACACCTAATGTACATCTTTGATGGCATAAAATCATCAAATGACAACAGTTTTATACCTTACCACTTTTTTAGCATAAAGGAGTTTGACCCAGAGAGTATGCGACTTGATGATGACAATTATTTCACATACTATGACTCCGATGACACGGTACGTGCTAGGGATTTGCAGTACAAAAAGGAACAAAACTTTATGTATCGGCACTATATGTCTTACGATGGTCTGCTTAATTGTTTACACATAAACGAGATTGCAGACGAAGCAGCAATACATCGCATACAAGCTCACTACACATATCTTGGCAGGTTTTTGCACCCAACGCACGAAGCGTTTCGTAGCTTAAGGGAGCGTAGCAACTATCATTCAGAGCGCACCATAGTTGGGACTGAATATCCGTATGAGCGCAGCGCTGTTTTGATGGCATACGCATACACGATACACAATGCTATAGGCTACTTGGATGAGATCGCCAGTACCTTGGACAATGCACCAATTGAGAATTTTAAAAGTAGTGGTTCTGACGATGTGCACACGATCATAAATGAGATGAGAGAGCGGTACAGTTATTTTTGGTATATATTCAACGGACCACCAGACCACGCCAAATTTAACTATGTTATTCACCATCTCAGTGATGCCGAGTTTGAAGCTATCGGCAAAGACTATCACAAAGTAGACCCCAGCGTAGTCACTTTCAATAAGAATATTTACGGTAGTTTTCAAGAAGCTATGGGCGGATGGAGTAATCGTAGAGTTGGCTCGTATACACCACCATATGTGCAGCAATAGCCCTATTTATCGGTCTACAATGGAACGGGAAATCGTATCATCAGTGATTTATTGAACATTAATTCAACTTTTATAGTTGCCGTCTGGTCATATTTATATCGCGTAAGCCACGGCGTAATATCGGTACAATTATCTAACCCCAAGGCTTTTGTTTCTTTGTCGGCAGAATAATAGAACGCTACCAGCTCATTCTCAATCCCTGCATAAACCTGAGAGATATGCTTGCCACCTATATTCTTTAATGCAGCAACCGTGCCATAAAAGGCGCTGTTACCTAGATGTAAGCTCATATATAGGGCAAAGTCATCGGTATTTGGTTGGTAGTCTTTGTCTAATATAGCCTTTCTAATCTCTAGGTGTCGGTCAGTAAGTCCAGCGTGTTCAATAGTACAAAAGGATACCAGCATACGCTTAGCGATATTAAGCGGCTTAATATCTTTCAATACTATAGTTGCAATTTTTTTATCAAGGTATTCATCTATAGTCTGCCCCTTGGGGATTTCGGTTGACGAGGTTATCACATAGTGAATGCGTTTGTAAAATTCGGCGAAGTCTTTATCGTATAAAATACCTGACAGTTCATTACACTCCTTGCATAAGGAATAGTCAGAAAGCCCATTTTGTTTAATTCTGCCACGCGGTTTATAATCGTTGCCATCCTCATCTTTATGAAGTGTCTTTACTAGCTCATCGCCACTATACAATGTTATCTTTGCACCACCACCGGCTGCACGCGGTATATAGTGCTCTTGTGTAAGTTGCTTTTCCTCGCCACAAATCCTGCACTTTCCGTATATTTTTTTCTTACCCATATCCAATTAAAGACCTGCGTCAATCAAAGCTAACATTTCTGTAATTGATTGCCGAAACTCTGCATCCGTGTAATCGGCATTTTGCGTGTTTTCGGGATGATGTATTTTATTGCGTATATAAGTATAGAGTGTCGTATTGTATACAGGCTGTGGTATACCTGCATTAACCCTAATCCAGCCTTTGCTCTGTGTGGCGCTTTTTGAGACAAAGTAGTTTTCTAAATCTGTCTCCCGGTAATTACCAGTCTGCTCTTGAATGAAACCGTATATTTCGTTATGCAACTCAACAGTTGGCAAATCGTAGGCTCTAAAGTTCACTTCGCCCCAAGATGGACTCCAAGGGAAATGTCCAAAACCGCTGCCGTTAGCATCTGTCACTACTATCTCGTCATTGTTATCTCGCTTAAAGAGAAAAAGACCTGGACCGTTCATAATGGCGTCTTTAAATATGTATGGCGAGTGCGTGGACAAGAATATCTGTTTGTCTTTGCTTTCCTCAAGTAGTAAACGCGATAGCTCTCTCTGTGCTTTAGGGTGTAAATGTGCCTCAGGTTCATCAATAAGATACACTATTTTACCTTTTGAGGCATTACCGATATTACGGAGCATTAATAGGGCTATGATCATCTCAACGCCAGAACCCAGGTCTTTAGACAAAATCTGCAGCAAAGATGCGTCTTCCCGTAAGGCGAGCATACCCGTTCCGAAAGGCTGTAGGTAGTTAATAATATCTAATTTGAGGTTCTTATACTTTTCGTTGTCCAAGAAAACAGCCAGGTCGTCGGCTACTTTTTGACCTGCGCCTGATTGAGCGGCATCTTTAGCTTGTTGGAAATAATCGCCCGTGAGGCTGTTAATAATCGCCTGCTTCTTAGCCACATCACTATTAATAGTTTTTATAAAGCGCCAATTCAAATCATCACAAATACGCTCAAATGTTGTTTTATAGTTTCCTTGTGTAAGTTGGCGGGTACGGTTCTTGTCAAAGTAAAAAATATTCAACTCATCGCCATCAATATTTTCTGCAGAAAATATCCGAACAAAGTCAATGATAGGCTTGCCGCAATCTTGACCGCTAGTATTCAAATAGTTAGCTGTAGTGTTGTTGAAACTAGATGACACCTGAAAAGGCGTGGACAATAGCTTGCCGGGCGATTTGCTACCACGGGGTTTTGCGGTAAATGTAATGCCATCAGCCTCATACGAACAACCCCGATAAGTAGGTGGCATTTTACACTTGAAGTTAGCACTGCTTTTATAGGACACAGATAGCTCACGCTCCATATCCTTAAAGTCACTAATATCCATAGTGTTATTGGTTGAGTACGAACTTTGTGTCAGAAAGTTTATAGCCTCAAGCACAGTTGTTTTGCCGTTGCCGTTTTCCCCTATAAGGATATTGAGACCGCTACCTGGCGTAGTACCATCAGGCACGTTAAACTCACCGATGGTTTCATCTGTGAAACATCTTAAGTTTTTGATTGTCAGGGTTTTAATAAACATCTGTACTTATTGTACCTGATGTTATACTGTTTCAAACGCTTTCGTCTTATACTCCTAGCTCCTTAGAGTACATAGCTAACCTCAGTCGGTACGCCCACTCTGACCTTACCGATGCATCGCTGTATATTACTCCAACCAGAAACTATATCTGCCAATACATCTTCAAGTAAATGTGTTTCAAATAACCTTAGCCAATCCCCACCATTTTTATTTGACAAACTGATCATAAGGCCTGACTTTGAACACGGGCTGGCCTGTTGAACTTTGAGATTTGTATACGACTTCTGTTTCTCCAATTTCACTTAACGCCATATTAGCTTTTAAGCCCGTTGGAATAGGCATCTCATCCGGATACCCGGTGTGCGCTCGGCGAATAGCAACGCCACGAAGCTCTTTGTACGCCAGATGATCGGACAAAAGCGCTTGTTGAAGTTTTTTAAGATCATCCAACGCGCGCGCCATTGCTTCCGTTTTGCCTGACAAATTATCCACAAGGTAAGTTAGTCGTTCGTTGAACAGGCCGACATAGCGGACAAGCTGTTCCTTGTCTTCTTCTGCCATCCCTTTTACGGCTTCTGGTGTTAGTTGCAATAGGCCGAGTCGTGCAACGGCTTGAAACATAAGATGCGGCTCATCGCTTGTACCTACCCGAGCTAAAACTTCGTTAAACTCACCTTTTTTTCGTCTTGCGTCCTTCGCTAATTCCGCCAGAGGCTTGATATCAAAAACGACCGGCAAGCGGTCGTTCTCTGGTGTATTCAGGGCTTGAGTGGCGGCAACTGCCCCCAGCGGCCGCGTATCTATTGGCGGCCTAGCTTTATCAGGAGGTGCCAGGCGCTCGCTCATGTCTCTATTATGACACGGTAAGCAACCGCGGGTCAATTAATGATAGGTGTATCAAATTGTTATTTATAGGTTTAGATATGAGGTCTGTCTATTTTATCTTGCCCGTGACTATTTTTTGCTGTCCGCATTGCCTTTTGAACAATCTTGTTACGGCTCTTTGCCGTTCCTAAAGCAGCACCATTATCATAGTCGCTAAGCGCACGTCTTATTGCTTCCTTCTGGCGTAGCGCATCATAGTCTGGGTACTTTTTACCATCATTAACACTTAGTACGTCCAGTGCGTTTTCGGCATAAAAAGCTAGGGTATCATTTTTCCCCTTCATTCCTTTAACCATGTCGCCGGGATTTTTGCCTTTTTTGATGTATCGCTCGTCAAATTTGTTGCCACCCACTGCCCTGACCTTTGCTGCACCCGCTAATCGAGCAGAATGGCTTTTGTGCTCCATAATCGCCTTTAGGGCAAAAGCCCTAGCGCGAAGATCTACAGAAGGGCCCTTAGGCAACCTATCAACGAATTCCCTGAATTTGTCCACTGAAGAAGGCGGCTCAGTTTGCCGTACTTCGGATGGCCACAAATCAAGCTCGTCTTGCAGGCCATGGTAACCCTCTGGCGTAATGGGGTTAGTTGGACTTGGCTCAGTTAGTTTCACTATAAATTGCCTCAATATAATCATTCTCGACCTCTTCAGTCAGCTCTGATTTGTCAAGAATAGTGGATTTTGGTTTTTTGTATTTAATGATATTCATACTGTTATAATAGCACAAGCTCTATTAAAAGTCAAGTGTGCTATTCCCAGCGGAAAATCTTGAAGGCGATGGCATAGATAACAACGCCCCAGATTGCTAGCAAGCCTATTTCAGGGCCAACATCCAGCAAAGTCTTGCCTTCGGTAATAATAAGCCTGAAGGCGTCTACCAGTGGTGTTAGCGGCAAGAATCCGGACACCGCTTGCAACCATTCAGGCATAAAGAATCGAGGGAAGAACACGCCTGAGAGGAACATCATCGGGAAAGCTACTAGGTTGGCTAGGGGTGCTGCTTGGTTTTCGTTCTTGGCCCAACCACCGGCCGCTAATCCTACCCCAAACAGAACTATAGTACCCAAAATTACTAGCACTGCTAGGCTCAAGAAATCGCCGCGCATGCTTATTCCAAAGACCAGAACCGCTACGATGAACATGAATGCTACGGCCAAGATGCCAATAGCTGCATTACTTAGAACGTTACCAGCGACATATTGCCAAACCTTGATTGGTGTCGTGTGGTAACGGCGCAAAATCCCCTTTTCTTTCATCCGCGGGAAGACTGTTGTCGGACCAAAGACGCCCAAGGAAAGAATCGTGAATCCTAGCAATCCTGAGAATAAATAGTCCAGATTGGTTAGGCCTTCTATCTCTGTGGGTTCTGCTACTACGGTAAATGGAGTTTCGATTGGTACCAGCTGAGAGTTGATGTCAGCAAATACGCTTTCTAGTATTGATCCTAGTGTAACTCCGGCTTGTTCGCTACCGCGGTCATATAGGACTTCAAGTTGCCCGCTAGGATAAGTATTGCCTGGCTGCACCTCTCCGAAATCTTCTGGCATGGTGACGATGGCGTTAATAGATCCACGAGTCATTTGCTCTTTAGCGTCGTCCAGATTATCGATGTCGTCATTAACCTCAAATATTTCGTTGTCACGTAACTGTCTTTCAAATTCTTTGGAAAATTCGCTTTCGGAATGGTTAGTTATGGCGATATTAAAAGATACGTCTGTTTCACGTCCGAAGATACCGCCAAAGACCAGTAAAAAGATAAGCGGGAATACAAAAATAAAGAATATACCAACCTTGTCACGAAACAGGCGACGAATATCAATCTTGGCAAACGTTAGTACAGGTAATAATTTTTTCATATTAATCCCTCAAGTCCTTGCCGGTTAAATCGATAAACACGTCTTCTAAGTCGGCCTGTTCGACATGTTGTTCTTTCTTAAACCCTCGTTTCAATAGGTCGGCAACTAGTTTCTTGGGGGTGTCTAGGGCGATAATCTCGCCTTTATCCATAATAGCTACCCTATCGCACAAGACTTCCGCTTCTTCCATGTAGTGCGTGGTTAGAACGACTGTAACGCCCTTCTTGCGGATATCTCGGACTAGATCCCATAAATGGCGACGAGCTTGAGGATCAAGGCCAGTGGTGGGCTCATCCAAGAACAAGGCTTTTGGTTTATTTACTAACGCTACAGCAATAGAAAAACGTTGCCGCTGCCCGCCTGATAATTTCTCTGTATAGGAGTTGGCTTTCTCGCCTAACTCGACTTCTTTTAGGAGCCTGCGAGCGCTTACTCGATACCCATAAGTAGCGGCAAAGAATTCTAGTAGTTCAGTGAGTTTGGTTTTTTCTTCAAAAGACGGCGTCTGAGGCTGTACACCAATAATTTCCTTGATTCTTTGCGGATTCTTGGAGACGTCTATACCGTCAACTTCGGCCTTACCGCCATCAATCGGGCGCATGCCTTCAATCATTTCAAGCGTTGTAGTTTTACCAGCACCGTTCGGTCCTAAGATCCCAAAAATCTCGCCTTCTTTGACGGCAAAATTAACGCCCTTAACAACCTTTTTGTTACCGTACCGTTTAGTCAGCCCGGTAACTGTAATAATGTCACCCATTGATAGTCGATTATAAACTATCAGTTTATAATTTTCCACCAAAAAGCCCCCGACGAATCGGGGGCGATTTTCGGCACCTGTTTGTTTGGTATTAATATACTACCAAACATTCACTGGGCGCAAGACTATTTATTTTTTCTTGCTGACAGTCAAGAAACCGTTTCGTGGGTTTTCTTTGACTACTCGGTCTGCTGGCAAGTCAACTGGTTGACCTTTAGCATTCTTTGGTACTTTGGCAAAGAAATAAATTGTTTGTGGTTTGCCGCCACGAAGAGTTACTTCTGTACTGTGTAAGTAGTACGTAACTCCTTTAGAGTTGGTGTGCTTGTAAGCCATATCGTGCTTATACCTCCCGTTAGTGCTATACGAAAAATAGCGTACAGCTTGAGACGAGCTGTGTCAATAATTAGATACTGGTGTAGTGACGCTTAACCAGTATTCGTAGGACAGCTAGCCCTATTAATCTAGCTATAATCATGACCAATATGGCTAGGCTTACTAGTACCGACCAACCTGCAAAATCAGGAGACCAGAGAGGGGAAGCGAAAGTGTGCCAATAGATGCTTTGAGGGGGAGGAGCGACTTCTTCTATGAGGTTAGCGGAGGCTGGATATTTAGCTAATTCACTAGTGATACACTCCGTAAATGCCTGAGAATAATGAGTGAATCTGGGAGCACAAACATCAAAGGCTTTTTGGTAAACATCGCCGTGTGGGTTGTCGGTTTCAGCGGATCTTTCGTAGGCTATTTGATAATCACGCTCGTAACTATGCTGGAGAAAAACGCCCTGCCCCAAATTAGTATTCATATGGACTGATACATGGCGTTGTAAGTCATACAACCTGGCTTGGAGTACTGCGCCGTCTCCAGCCTCATCGGCGGCTATCACAGCCTCCCGTCTTTCAACCATGCCAATGTTGTTCAGCCTCAAAAAAGTTGCAGAAATAAAAACGCTAAATAATAGCAATATCACCAGCTGCCACGTTTTTATTCGTTGCAGCCGTTTGATTGTTCGTTGCATCCGTTTTTTATCAGCCACGGTCCCACCATTCCTATCTGTTTCTTATTGTAGCATGACGGTTATTTACGATAGAGTTTGAAGCGCGCCATACCGATAAAGATGACTGCAATAGCGGCTAGATAGAATTGCGCACCCATAGCCTGTTGGTCATCGAAAACCAGCAATAGCAAGAATAGAGATAAAGCCCCCAAGCCGGCCCCTATATTAGTAGAGCCTTCTCGGACGGTAAAGAACGTGACACGCTGAGATATGTTGTCTGCCATATCAAACATGCCTCGCATAAATGACATTTGCTGGCCAGTAGCCGCCACCTCACCTGTCACATTAATTGCGCCGACCCCCCCTAGGCTTGTAGTGATCGGGCGAAGCATATGTATAATAATTTTCCCTACGATAGAATACTTTAATAACTCTGCCCCTCGCCGCTTATCTATAAGCTTACCAAAGACGTGCGCAAAGACTAGCGAAGACAATAACGTTAACGAACTAAGCGCGCCCAAAATAGCGTATGTTGAATTACCAGTAATCCCGATGACTGTAACTGCTACAAATAATGGCCACAATGTGGCGACCGTGAATACCTCAAAGCCAATCCCGATTTCAGCTCGAAAAGCACGCCAGGTTGATCGCCATGGAATACTAGATAAGTGTAGTTTCTGTTGAGTTCGCATAGGTTCGGCGGTCCTTAGTAAAGGAGCTGCGGCTAGCGTATAAAATGCAGCGGACGTAATCATGGCAGCCTCTGGGCCTCCGATTAATGCTATACCACCACCTATCAAGGGGCCGATTCCTATAGCAAACTTTTCTAGGATGCTCATAAAGCCTATCTCTCTGCCAGCGTACTCATTGTGTTTAACTTTCGAAAAGTCTACCCAATAACCGAGGTTATAAATAATGGATGAAGAGGCGGAAAAGATTCCCCAGACCGCTATCGCCCCAAAGCCATACAATGGCACCATTGTGATAGCTACCATGGATGGAATCGACAGTACGTTCCCGATTAAAACACCGTGTTTGGGGCCAAAACGAGCGACAAGGTAACCTGCCGGGTAAGCTAGTAACACTTTTAGGCCATAGAAAGAGGCCCAAAACAAAGCTATGAAAGTTAACGGATACCCGTTTTGGTATAGGTAAACTGATGCGAAGCCACCAACGACATGCAACGCTAGCATCCTTAAGACGCGGCTAGCGTAAAGCTCGGATATTTCCGAAAAGTTTGCATCCCGCCAAAAATGGCGCGATTTAAATAGTTTGTGAATTATTCTTTGAAGCATTTTTGTATTATTTTACCTTCAGGCTATTACAACACACCTTGCCCACTCGTGACAAGTGTTATACTAAGCGCATGCGTATATATTTTTCCGGTATAGGCGGCGTAGGAATCGGTCCGTTGGCTGAGATAGCTAGGGACGCTGGATACGATATTTTGGGTTCTGATACCGAAGATGGCCTAATGACCGCTGAACTAGCTAGAGAAGGCGTCAGAGTCGTTACTGGACCGCAAGACGGCGCCTTTCTGCGTGAATCCCACGCCAAACAGCCAATTGATTGGTTTGTTCATACAGCAGCCCTAAAAACGGATCACGCTGAATTACTGGCAGCCAAAGAACTTGGCATTAAAACAGCAAAACGAGACGAGTTTTTAGTTTATTTCATCAAAGAAAAGAATTTGAAGCTAGTCGCTATAACTGGCACCCACGGCAAAACAACTACCACCGGCATGGTGATTTGGACTTTGCAGCAACTGGGCGTACCTGTCAGCTATGCCATCGGTACGACTATCAGTTTTGGGTCAAGCGGACATTTTGACCCGAGCAGCGAATACTTCGTTTATGAATGCGACGAGTTCGATCGTAACTTTCTAAAATTCGCGCCGCATCTGGCAATAATCCCGTCCCTTGACTATGACCACCCTGACACCTATCCGTCCGAGCAAGAATATCTAGATGCCTTTAGGCAGTTTGCTACTCAAAGCGAACAAGTATTAACTTGGAGCGACCAACACCCTGAAGTTTTTGAAGGTTTGTTCCAGGTTAGTCAAATTAACCCATCGGAAATTAATCACGATTTAAAATTGCACGGGCTGCATAATCTCAGAAACGCTACCCTTACGCAGGTAGCTGTAAAACGACTTGGGATTGACGGGGAAACCGAAGGCATACTTTCTAACTTCCCTGGGACCGACAGGCGTTTTGAGAAGTTGGCCGATAATTTATACAGTGACTACGGGCATCACCCGGTAGAAATCGCCGCTACTCTGCAGTTGGCGCGCGAAATTTCGGACAAGGTTGTGTTAGTTTACCAACCACACCAGAATATTCGTCAGCATAAAATCAAAAACGATTACACTAACCAATTTGAGTTAGCTGAAGAGATATACTGGTTGCCGACTTATTTGTCACGCGAAGATACTAGCCTGCCCATACTAGAACCCCAAGAATTAATTCAAAATATCACCAACAAAGACGACGTACATGTAGCTGATTTTGACGACCGATTATGGGACAATATCCAGTCCGCTCTCTCGCAGGGAAAATTAGTAGTTTGCATGGGAGCCGGAGCGATTGACCAATGGGTGCGTGACAGATTGCACGAAAATAGCTAATTTATTCTGATGGTTCGCCTATGCCCAGTGCCGTAGGTCTTAGGGGGTCACCGCTAAAAGCGTCGACCGCATTGGCTTTGTCGGCCTGCTCTTTGAGTAACTTCTTAAACTCATCTATCGACTCTTGGTCAACTGGTCCTGTGGTAGCATAATTTTGCAAATCATCTCCCCTCTCTACTTGGCTCTGAACGCTTTTATAACCTGGTCGGCTTAAATCTAGTTGCGATGCTCCACTGCGTAAGTACATTGTCATGCTGACAAACACTAGGCCGGCCGAAATTACTATCGATATAAATACTAGCAATAAAAAGCGGTGTCTGTCCCAAAAAGACCGTTCTTCGGTAATTAAATGGTCATCCATTAGCCTTGAATACTCCTGTCTGCCTGATTGATATCTTTTTCGAGAGCCTCAACTGCCTTTTGGTAATCATCAATATAACGATTTAATCTGATAATGTCAGAGTTCACTTGACTGCGCTTGGTACGTGCCGAGGCTACCGCTTCATAAAATTGGGTTGGGTTTTTCTGGCAATCTATTCTTAGAGCTACTGAAAGCTGTTCTTCATAGGTTTGGTAACTGGAGCGAAAGGCATCAAGAGTACGCCCATACCCAGTAGTTACTGACACTAGGTCACTGTTATTAAAACCATTGTTAGACACTCTGGTATTAAAACGAGACATAAGCTTGGTCGATATAGATTCATAAAGTTGACCCCTATTGACTCGAAGCAACGCATCGCTAGCGTGCAACTGACTTAGCGTGTTTTTAGCTGATACGCAGTTATCCCGAATATGGTTGATGTGGCGCTCGGAAAGAGCATTTTCCTGAGCGGAGACACTAGTTAGCGACGCTCCAACTAATACAATCGTTGCAATCAAGCCAGTCAGGAGTAATTTACCGGATGTTTTCATGTCGTCCCATTATCTAACGCCATGGCCTATTTGGTCAAATGGCATTGACGATAATTAATAAAAACCTAGGGTGTTAGACGATTAATATCGCGAGGGAAAAGAATGGCTTCTTTGATATTAGCAAGGCCAATAGTTTTTTCTGTTAAGCGGTCGATTCCAAAGCCGAAACCACCATGCGGAGGCAGCCCGTATTTAAAAGCGGAGACGTAAGGCGCAAATCCGGAACTTTCTGGGTCAATACCGGCCTGTTTCATTTGCTCTATTAATTTATCTAAGCGATGTTCACGCTGTGGAGCAGTAGAAATTTCTATACCTCTGAATAGTAGATCGGCAGAAAGAGCCGTGCCGTCATCGGAAGCCATGTGATAAAACTTCATTTTAGGTGCTGGCAAATTAGTCGCAAAAACCGCTTCGCAGCCTTCGTGCTCGCGAGCGTATTCACAAATCCACTTCTCTTCTTCTGGGGTAAGATCGAGTTCTTTAGTAGTATCTTTGCCAGTTTCTTTCGTGAATAGTGCGTGAATTTCGGCCATACTATATCGAGGAAAAACAGGTTTGAGCGTTAGCGTTGGAGCACTCAAGCTTTCTAGCGTCTTTGCATGTTCGTCATAAACACGAGTTAATACTCCAAAGACCATTTCTTCCAGTAACTTCAATACGTCCTCGTGCCCTTCGATAAAGCCCATCTCAACGTCAAGCATGGTTACTTCGGATACATGTCTAGTGGTGGCGGATAATTCAGCTCGAAAAGCCGGGGCGATTTCAAACACGCGCTCAAATACGCCGACCATAATCTGTTTGTACAACTGAGGGCTTTGCGCCAAGGTTGCTTCTTTGCCAAAATAGTCGAGTTTAAAGACTTCAGCGCCACCTTCAGCAGCACCAGCTACTAATTTAGGAGTGTGAATTTCGATAAAGTCTTGGTCGTAAAGATATTCGCGAATGTAGCGAGTTAGCTCGGATCGCAGTTTGAAAATAGCCGCTTCTTGTAAATTGCGGAGGCCGATAACGCGGTTTTCAAATAACGTATCCAGGTTTTCTGGCTTGTGACTAAGCGGCTTGTCAATTTCAATAGGCGGTTCGTCTGTTACTGGAATTATTACTTCCACCTTGACATCATGTAGTTCGGCACCACCTGGCGCTCGATCATCGGCGACTACCGTGCCGCTCAAAGCTAATACCGCCCCAACTTGCAGGCCGCGCAGTTTTTCTAGTTCTTCGCCTTCTATAAGGCTTTGGGCCACGCCGCTGCGGTCCCTTAGGGTAACAAAATTAAGTCCGCCCAAAAGCCGCTTTTTGTGCAACCAGCCTTGCAATGTGACCGTTTGTCCAACCTTGGTTGCTAAATCCTTAGATAAAGTTCTGTCCATAACTTAAATCAGTGTATCATTGTTACCCTTGTCGAGCTAGTTATCGTCTGGCTTTTGACCAGTTAGAGACTCGATAACGTCACTTAAGGTTACGAGACCGGCGGTTTTCTGGTTCTTATCTAGAACTATCAGCAAGCGCGTATCATTATTCAAAAACATTTTTAGAGCTTCGCTCAGTGGCTGCGCTTCGTCTATGTGGAACACTTTCGGAACCATGGCTTTAGTGACGGTTATAGAGTGTCTAACGTCTAATGAGAGTAAGTTATTGATGTATAACACCCCTACGACATGATCGATATCTCGCCCGGTAACGGGCAGTTTGTCGTGTCCTGTCTTGTGCAGCTCATCCAGCACCAGAGGGCCAAGCATTTCATGCCTGGATATACTGTTAATCTTTTCTCTGGGTGTCATAACATCGCGCACTAGTTTATCGCCGAACGATAAGCTATGGGTGATCAAATCTTTTTCTTTTGGCGACAAGACGTCATCAGATTCTTGTATCAGGTACTGTAATTCTTGAAGAGAGTTTATTTTTAAGGTGTTTTCTGAAGTATTTTTGGGTACGCTACGTAAAAATGCCATCAAATAAGGCACACGGCTAACGAATTTTAAAAAGTCATTCTCGAGCGGCCTGTATAGCTTCAGGGCTGTCTTGCGGATAATTCCCAAATGAGCTATGACGCGGTATCCAATCGCTATGAATATGGCTACTGCGGATCCTAGCACCCATCCGAAAACAGTGACGCTTAGTAAGACTACTATTACTAGTAAAATGCTAGAAAAGGCCGCCAATAAGGATACGACATCCCTTAGCAATCGCTCTCTCTTTAGATCCCTTGTGGCGCTCCTGTCGCCTTCTTTCGCCCGACGCTTGAGTTCAAATAAGCTAACTCGGCTGTGAGGTGGGTGCACAGCACTAACAAATACTAGTAGTAAAACCGTGGTAATAAGTGCAACTGTAAGCCAAGACATTCTGTTATTATTGTACCCCACTAAAACGTCAAGCGCACTATCGGTTAGCTTTGATATTTGTTACAATGAACCGACAAAACATAAGGGGAAATTGGGAATGGATAAAACCAGATGGATAATATTCAGCGTAATAGCTGTTGGCATTTTAGCTCTACTAGTGTTCTTGTCTGGCGGTTCTAGAGTAGACGTCGCTGATGTTGACCATGCCAAAATCCAAGCTCCTAGCGAACAAAG
This sequence comes from uncultured Candidatus Saccharibacteria bacterium, assembly GCA_964349805.1. Taxonomy (GTDB): domain Bacteria; phylum Patescibacteriota; class Saccharimonadia; order Saccharimonadales; family Saccharimonadaceae; genus CAYGHE01. The sequence continues at coordinate 94,972 of CAYGHE010000001.1, forward strand.
CGGCCAAATAGGCGATCAGATACGCGGCAACCCTGACGCAAAGGTTATTTTAATAGAATATTCCGATCCACAATGTCCTGGTTGCGCCAGTGCAAACCCTCGTATCAAAGAGTTGGTCGAAGATTATGGAGATCAGATAGCATTCGTCTACCGGCACTGGTTAATAACATCCATCCACCCGAACGCCAAAGCTTCGGCAGCAACTATTGAGGCAGCTGGATTGCAAGGCAGTTTTTGGGAAATGCTCGATAAAGTATTTGAGCTTCAGACTGACTGGCAGAATCTTTCTGGAACTGAACGTACCGATAGATTCGTTAGCTACGCCCAAGAATTAAACCTTGATACTGAGCGTTTCAAGGAAGACATGGCCTCGGACGCCGTGAACAAAAAATTGAGTTTCGATCAGGCGCTTGGGAATCAAGTAAACGTTAATTCTA
>CAYGHE010000002.1:0-85434 GCA_964349805.1 uncultured Candidatus Saccharibacteria bacterium
AGAAATCCTTCCCATCTTTGTGGGGACAATTAACTCAGTGTCCTTGTATCTTGTCTCGACAGTATAGTTTGCTATTAGCTGAAAACTGTCGCTAGCGTTGCCGATTTGATATATTTCTTGTAAGTACGTCATTTGTATCCCTTAACTAGTTATTCTTATTGATTGGATTGCATCAGGAGGAATAGCATAGGTTACGGCTCGATCTGTATTTTGTAACACAACGCACGGCGCACCGCTACCTATGTAGAAATCTGAGTAATCGGCAAATGTTACTTGATCATCGTGCATAAGTTCTCCAAAATTAGCGCCGGTGTATTGTCCTGTCAAAACAGCTGTATCATCTGCACCGCTTAAACCCCTACCATCAATAAACCTGGTTTCGGTTTGAGTCCTGCCCTGTGCAGTTTGTTTCTGGTTTACTTCTAAGTAAGCAGATGCTACAACCCTATAATCTTCTGGCAACATTTGCCTATTTAGTAGCTCATTGTAGCGAAAAATCCATTCATACCGCTCGGCGGGTTCTTGTCTTAAAAATTCATCCCTCAGGGTAAGTTCGCGACAGGCCTTGGCTACGCTACGAACGGTATCTATAACCGGTGTCACCTCGAACGACTTTAACCCTTCGTAAGGGAACGCATAATAGACGCGTCCTGGGTCTTCGCGTCTGGTGTAATCTCTCTGATGAAATTTCAAAACAGCCCTTCGCACATCGTCTACCAATTTAATCTCTACTCCGTCGTACACGACCTTTGCACTATCCAGCTTATCCTCGGCCGTTTCTTGCCGATCTAAGTGATAACCACTTAAAACAGTTCCCGAAATGACAGCTGGATTGCCACTATACTGCGGCCCTATAGCCTCCTCTATGGCGTTTTGAAAAGCCTCAAACCCGCTACCTCGTGGGTTATATCGCGTTTCAGGATTTTGAAGACACTCTTCTACACTAATAATTTTTGATTTAGCGGTATGACGGTTAAGAAGGCCTAGCATATTAACGCTCTGCGGAGACCCCGGTGTTTCACCTCTTTCAATCATATCGGTCTATTATGCTACTTTAAAATAGGTGTTGCAATCACTAGCGTTTTGTTATGCAGCAGAGTTGCGACGAGCTTTTTGCCGCGCTCTATGCAAGGCACCAAAGATAAAACGATGAGCCATTATACGCACCCTTGCTTGGCTCATGATATCCAGACTTTTATAGTCCTCACTCGTCTCAATAATTTTATCGGCATCACTAAATCGATCAGGAATACTTTTTACATCCTGATCACCTTGGGGCTGTGTAAAGAATGAATCACAATAGGTTTCGATGGCACTCAAGAGCTCCTCACGCGTTGTTACTGGACTAGCTTTTAAAGATTGAGAAGCTACCTTATCACGTAGAATGTGAAGACGGCTCAATACATCTGAATGAATATCGTCTCTTTGTGATTCGGGATTCATATCCTTTTATTATAGCATATAGTGGTCATGCTTGTCAATAGAGGAGAGTTTGAGAGTTTATTTGCTGCGTTTTTCGATGATTTCTTGAGCAACGTTTGGCGGAACTTCTTCGTATTGGGCTAATTCCATAGAGCTAGCAGCGCGGCCTTGGCTCATTGAACGCAAGTCCGACGTATACCCGAACAGGTTAGCTAGCGGAGCAAAAGCTTTTACTAGCTTGGCGTTGGCTGATAAATCTTCCATAGCCTCAATACGGCCACGGCGTGAGTTAAGGTCACCTATTACATCGCCCATGAATTCTTCGGGGGTGGTGACTTCAACGCGCATAACAGGTTCAAGTAGCACAGGCTTGGCCTTTTTGACACCTTCGCGGGTAGCCAAAGCACCAGCCATTTTAAAGGCTAGTTCAGAAGAGTCAACTTCGTGATAGCTACCATCATAAAGCGTCGTTTTAACATCAACCACTGGGTAGCCGGCTATAACTCCACCTTCCAAAGTTTCTTTGATACCAGCTTGTACTGCTGATCGGTACTCTTGAGGCACTACACCACCCTTGATGGCGTCGTTAAACTCGAATCCTTTACCAGCTTCGTTAGGTTCAATTCTTAGCCAGACATCACCATATTGTCCACGTCCACCAGTTTGTTTGATGTATTTACCTTGGACTTCGGCCATAGTGCGAACAGTTTCGCGGAAGGCAACTTGCGGTTCACCAACGTTAGCTTCAACGTTAAATTCACGTTTCATGCGATCTATCAAAATTTCTAGGTGAAGCTCGCCCATTCCAGACATAATGGTTTGGCCAGTTTCGTCGTCTGTGTGTACGCGGAAAGTAGGATCTTCTTCGGCTAGACGCTGCAAGGCTATGCCCATTTTTTCTTGGTCAGCTTTACTTTTTGGCTCAACAGCAATAGATACGGGAGGTTCAGGGAAATCGATATTCTCTAGTTGTGCTTGATGAGTCGCGTCAGAAAGCGTAGCTCCAGTAGTGGTATTCTTTAGACCCACTACGGCAGCGATATCACCTGCCGATATGGACGTAATGTCTTCGCGTTTATCAGCGTGCATTCTAACTAATCGTCCGATACGTTCTTTGCTGCCACTGGTCGTATTGAGAACGGTAGCTCCGGCTATTAATTTACCACTATAGACTCGCACAAAGATAAGTTTTCCAACGAATGGGTCGGTCGCTACCTTGAAAGCCAAGGCGGCCAAAGGTTCGGATTCGTTGGGTTTTCGTTCAATTTTTTCGCCATTTTTAGGGTTAATTCCCCAAATTGCATCAACATCCATAGGGCTTGGCAGGTGTTCGACAACTAGGTCAAGAACTTTTTCAACGATTACTCCGCGGCCATCACCACAAGCGACCAAATAGAAGTCACCGGCTAGGACACGTTTTCGCAAAGCAACCCGTAGCTCGTCAATCGTGATAGATTCTTCACCTTCCTCTAGAAATCGTTCGAATAATTCATCATCGGCCTCGACAGCTGCTTCAACCAGTAAGCTTCGTGCATTTTTAGCTTTTTCAACCATATCGGCTGGAATATCACCAACTTGCAGCTCATGATCGGTAAAATCATTGTAGGTGTAAGCTTTCATGTCGACTAGGTCGACTATTCCGTTGATAGTCTTTTCAAAACCTATTGGTAAGTGAATCGGCAAAGCTTGTTTGGACAAGCGGTGGTGGATTGAGTCTAGTGACTTGTAGAAATCGCCACCAATTTGGTTAATCTTGTTAATAAAACAAATTCTTGGAACACCGTATTTGTTAGCTTGGCGCCAAACAGTCTCGGTTTGGGCTTCAACGCCCATCTTGCCGTCAAAAACAACAACTGCACCGTCTAGAACACGCAAAGATCGCTCGACCTCAGCCGTAAAGTCAATGTGGCCAGGGGTGTCGATAATATTAATCTTGTGATCTTTCCAAAAACAAGTTACAGCAGCGGATGTAATAGTAATACCGCGTTCGCGTTCTTGATCCATCCAGTCAGTTGTAGTGTCACCTTCATGAACAGCGCCAATTTTGTGGCTTAGACCAGTACGATACAAAATAGCTTCGGTAGTAGTAGTTTTGCCAGCATCAATATGAGCAATAATACCGATATTACGGAAGTTTTTGAGCGCAATATTTTTAGGTTCTGCCATAAGAGATTATCCTCTGGCAAAGTGCGCAAAGGCACGGTTGGCTTCAGCCATTTTGTGAGTATCTTCTTTTTTCTTGAATGTTGCGCCAGTTTCGTTGTAAGCATCGACTATTTCAAGCATTAGGCGATCAGCGTATGGAGCACCTTTGCGAGCTCTAGCAGACTGAACTAACCACATAAAAGCGTAGTGCAGTTGGCGGTGACCCTGGATAGGGAAAGGAATCTGGTAGTTAGCACCACCGACACGACGAGATTTAACCTCAAAATTCGGCGAAACGTTCTTCAAAGCTCTTTCTAGAACTTCCAAAGGATTTTCGCTCTTTAATTTTTTGGCTGCTCCTTCGATTGCCGCGTAAACGGCTTGCTCGGACAGTGATTTTTTGCCATCTAACATTGATTTATTTATCAATCGTTGCACTAAAATACTCTGATATTTGCGATCAGGTTTGATGCGGCGTTGTAGACTGGCGGTAACTTTACGTGGCATTATTTAGAATCCTTTTTAGTGCCGTATTTAGAACGGCCTTTTTTACGATTCGATACACCTTGCAGGTCAAGAGCGCCACGAACGATGTGATAACGAACACCAGGAAGGTCAGGAACTCGTCCGCCACGAACTAGCACGACGGCGTGTTCTTGGAGGTTGTGCCCTTCACCACCGATGTACGCCCAAACTTCTTGTTGGTTCGTCAATCGGACACGAGCTACTTTACGCAAAGCTGAGTTAGGTTTCTTGGGAGTTTTTGTTGTTACCTTTATGCAAACACCGCGCTTCAAGGGACCGTGTTGTTCGTAGTAACGGGTTTTTAGGGCATTATGAATCCTACCCAAGGCCGGAGACTTCGGTTTTTTAGCAGCGGTTCGGCGCGGTTTGCGCACTAATTGATTAACTGTAGGCATAAATAAAAACTCCGTAGGGATTTTCTAGCTTAATTATAGCATCTACTCCTCTGATACACAACGGTTAGATAGCCAACTGGACGTCTTCGGCAATTTCTTTTGCCAAACCATCGTCATCTTCATTAACTTCATAGCCTTCAGCACCCGTTCCAACCGGAATCTTGCGTCCGATAATAACGTTTTCTTTCAGTCCACGTAAGCGGTCAATTCTACCACTAACAGCTGCATTTATAAGCACCCTTGTCGTGTCCTGGAAAGAAGCCGCCGACAAGAAGCTGTCTGACCATATCGACACCTTGGTGATACCGAGTAGCAATTGCGTGTAACCAGCCGGTTCTTTGCCTTCGCTAACCAGTTTGGTGTTAGTTTCGATAACAGCCGCCTTGGAAATGATATCGCCTGTTACGAAAGCGCTGTCGCCTGATTCCTCTATCTGTACTCGGCTAAACATTTGGCGAACGATAACCTCGATGTGCTTGTCAGCCACGTTAGCGGACTGAGCGGCATAGATTCTCAAGACTTCATTCATGATGTAGCGTTGAGTTGCTTCTATACCCTTCAAGCGCATCAAATCGTGCAGGTTTAGGGAGCCGATTGTTAATCTATCACCAGCTTTAACCGTGTCGCCAGACTTGACAGATACTTGAGTATTTCCAGGAATTTCGTATCGCTCTACTTCACCATCCTTAGGCGGTGTAACCTGTACGATATACTTTTTGCTGTCCTCTTGGACGTCCACAATACCGTCTATTTCACTAATGTAAGCCTGCCCCTTTGGAACACGTGCTTCAAAAAGCTCTTCGACTCTAGGTAGACCCTGTGTAATGTCAACACCAGCTACGCCACCTGCGTGGAATGTCTTTAGGGTTAGCTGGGTACCAGGTTCACCAACTGATTGCGCCGCAATAACGCCCACAGGCTGGGCAGAATCAACTACTTTACCAGAGGCCAAGTCTATACCGTAACTCTTTGGTGGAACACCCCGTAAGCTCTTAGTGGTTAGTACAGATTGAATCTTGACGCTCTCTATTTTGTCGTCAGCGACAATCTTGTTAGCTATTTCTCGGGTAATAAGTTGGTCTCGATCGATATGTCCAGGAATTTTCGCCGCTGTAAATCGTCCAAACAAGCGGTCAGCAAAATTAACCATAGTTTCTTCGGTCTCGTGACGGAAGACTACAAAGCCATCGTCGTCGTTTTCTTCATTGGTAGTAAACACGTCTTGAGAAACGTCAACAAGGCGCCTTGTTAAGTAACCTGAGTCAGCAGTTTTAAGAGCGGTATCAATCAATCCCTTGCGAGCACCTCGAGTTGCCACGAACTGCTCCAAAGAACTTAATCCGTCACGATAGTTGCTGCGAATAGGCAGCTCTATCTCACGGTTAGAAGCATCAATCATGATACCAACCATGGCAGACGCTAGCTTCACGTTACTGATGTCTCCGCGGGCACCAGAGTTAACCATCACACTAATGCTCGTATCCATATCTTTCAGTTTGGACTGCAAGAATTCTGTAGCGCTGTCGTCAACTGCTCGCCAAGCCGCAACGGTAAGGCTGTAACGCTCTTCATCCGTTATAAGTCCTTGGTTGTATTGTTCAGCGATAAGGGCTGTCTTTTTGTCTCCCTCGGCTACTAGAACTGGAATCTCGTCAAAGCTTAGGTAGTCGTCTTTACCAGTTGATACAGCGGCCGTAGTGGCAAATCTAAACGAGAGGCCTTTCATACGGTCAGCGATAAGAGCCGTGGTTTCGGCACCGTAAGTATCGAAAATCTTGGCCAAAACTGCTTTTAGCTGTTTCTTGGTCTGGATCGAGTTGTCGTATGGGAAGTCATCTGGCAATATCTCGTTAAAGAATACGCGGCCAAGTGTTGTTTCACGGATTTCACCCTTGGCGAAAACGCGGATCGGGCTTTGCAGTTGCAAATGTCCTTCGTCGTAAGCCATTTCGGCTTCGTATACGGCGCTGTAAGCTTTCATCTCTTTGGTTTGAGCACTAGGCTTTTCGTAAGTTAAGTAATAGTTACCCAAAACTACGTCCTGACCGATGTTAATAACTGGTGAACCATCGGCTGGTTTCAGCAAGTTGTTGGTAGCACTCATCAACTCACGTGCTTCACGTTGAGCGTCACGAGACAAAGGCAAGTGCACAGCCATCTGGTCACCGTCATAGTCGGCGTTGAATCCATGAGCTACTAGAGGGTGAAGCTGAATAGCTTGTCCTTCAACTAGTACTGGTTGGAAAGCTTGAACTGACAAACGGTGCAATGATGGAGCACGGTTTAAGAGTACGTATTTGCCCTCGATAACGGCGTCTAGTGCATCCCAAACTACAACTTCACCTGCTTCTATTAGTCGAGTAGCTGAGCGAATGTTGTGAGCGTGTTCGTTTCTGATAAGCCAGCTAATAACGAAAGGTTTGAACAATTCTAGTGCCATAGCTTTTGGCAATCCACATTGGTGAATCTTTAGTTTTGGACCAACCACGATAACTGAACGACCAGAATAGTCAACTCGCTTACCAAGTAGGTTTTGGCGGAAACGACCTTGTTTACCTTTTAGCATATCGCTAATAGATTTGAGTCGTCGTCGACCACCGGTAGCATTAACTGCTCTACCACCACGGGCAGCGCTGTTATCTATCAAGGAATCTACTGCTTCTTGCAACATTCTCATCTCGTTGCGTCGAATAACCTCAGGGGCATTCAATTCAATAAGCTTTTTGAGACGGTTGTTACGGTTGATAACGCGTCTGTAGAGGTCGTTTAGGTCACTGGTAGCAAAACGGCCACCAGTCAACTGAACCATAGGGCGAAGATCTGGAGGAATAACCGGCAAGACTGTCAAAGCTAAGCTGCCAGGTTTGATTCCAGCGGCATGCATGCTTTCAAGCACCTTGAGGCGTTTGAGCAATTTCTTTTTGCGTTGTCCTTTAGTTTCAGTAACTTCTTGGCTGATTTTAGCTATTAATTCTGCAAGATTTATTTCATCAAGCAAAACTTTCAAAGCCGCGCCACCCATTCCAACGTTAACCAAATCGGCATATTCATCAGGTAGGTTGCGGTAATCGCCTTCGCTAATCAAGGCGCCTTTAGCTAATCCTTCGAGCTGAGCTTTCTTGATATTGTAAGAGTTGTTTAACTCTTCTAATTCGTCAGATTGTTTCTGAGCTAGTTCTTTGATAGCACCACCATCATCTTCAGGATTTAGGTCGGCTGCTTCACGTTCGTAGCGGATCTTGATAGCCGCTTTAGCAGCTTCGGTCTCGGCTTCGATGTCAGCTAAGTATTTATCGCGTTTTTCATCGTCGGACTTTAATATGATGTAGCTTGCAAAATAAGCGACTCTCTCTAGGTTGCGAACCGTAGTACCTAACAGCAAGGACATGGCACTTGGCGTACCGCGCATAAACCAGATGTGAGCAACTGGTGCAGCTAAGGTAATGTGCGCCATTCTCTCACGACGAACGATAGATTTTGTGACCATGTCGCCTTTTTTGTCGACGGCAGCTTCACGTGATCTTACGCCCTTTAGTTTGTTGTCGTGCGGGTTGATGTCTTTGACGGGTCCAAATATCTTTTCGCAGAATAGGCCGTCACGTTCAGGTTTTTGAGTACGGTAGTTGATGGTTTCTGGTTTGGTAACTTCGCCGTGACTCCATTTCAAGATGTCTTCTGAGCTAGCTACTGTAATCCTTATAGCATCAAAGTCTGCGATACCGTTGTGCGCCATTATGCGTGACATTAAACTTCCTCCTCTATTCGGTCTATTTCTTGGTCTATCTCGTCAAGTTCCTTGATAGTAATGCCTTCTTCTAGCTCTACTACTCCATCAGATTCGTCTAGTACTATTGGCTCGATGTCTTCTATTACAACCTCAGCGGCTGGGACGGGTTCGCCGTCGATAACACTTCCGAGTACTTGTTCAGCATCTATAGCTGCTTCTTCTGATTCATCCAGTAAGTCCACTCGTAGGCCTAATCCCTGCAACTCTTTAACAAGAACGTTAAATGATTCAGGTAATTTAGGACCGACAATCAACTCATTTTTGATGATTGATTCGTAAGCTTTGGCTCGTCCATAAACATCGTCAGATTTGATAGTTAGCATTTCCTGCAAGCTGGCGGCAGCACCGTAAGCTTCCAGAGCCCAAACTTCCATCTCTCCAAATCTTTGTCCACCGTTCTGAGCTTTACCACCTAGTGGCTGTTGAGTCACCATAGTGTAAGGGCCGGTTGAGCGAGCGTGAATCTTGTCGCTAACCATGTGGTGCAATTTAATCATGTGCATCACACCAACAGTGGTTGGTTCTTCAAAAGCGGTACCGTCTCGTCCATCAAACAATTGGAATTTGCCATCTCCAGAGAAACCGGCTTTTTGCAATTCGCTCGTAATAACTTCGTTTGGTACGCCGTTAAATGGAGGTGATGCAACTTTATAGCCAAGCGCTCGAGCTGCCATACCAAGGTGAGTTTCAAAAAGCTGTCCGATGTTCATACGTGAAGGCACGCCAAGCGGGTTAAGAATAACGTCCACTGGTGTTCCGTCTTCCATGAATGGCATATCTTCGACAGGTAAAATACGTGCTACAACACCCTTGTTGCCATGGCGTCCAGCTAACTTGTCACCTACGCTAATTTTTCTAAACTGAGCGACGAAAACCTGAATTTGCATCAGTACACCAGCTTTTAGCTCGTGACCGTTTTCGCGGCTGAATATCTTTACTCCAACAACTTTACCGCCGCCGGCGTGATTCATCCTAAGAGATGTGTCACGTACGTCTTTGGCTTTTTCTCCAAATATAGCTCGCAGCAAACGTTCTTCGCTGGATAATTCTTGTTCGCCCTTAGGTGTAATCTTACCAACCAAGACATCGCCGGCTTTGACTTCTGATCCTAGCTGAACGACACCTTCTTCGTCCAAGTGACGCAACGATTCTTCGCTAACGTTAGGTATGTCGCGGGTAACTATTTCGTTGCCTAATTTAGTTTCTCGAACTTCGATATTGTAATCTTTGATGTTAATACTGGTCAAAGTATCATCCTGAACCAAGCGGTTCGACAGCACGATAGCGTCGTCCATGTTGTATCCGCCCCAAGGCATGAAGGCTACCAAAAGGTCTTTACCAAGTGCTAATTCGCCATCTGCGATTGAAGCACCTTCGATTAAGATGTCACCTTTTTTAACTTTTTGGCCACGCTCAACACGAACTTTTTGGTTGATTGAACGGTCGTCGTTGCTTTTTTCGAAGTGGATTAGGTCGTAAATCTTTACGCCATCTTTGTATTTGATGTGAATTGCTTCACCATCAGCTTGTACTACTTCACCAGCATCTTCGGCTAGTATTAATTGGCTGGTGTTTCTGGCTATTTCAGCCTCTATACCCGTACCAACTATTGGAGATTCTGGTGTCAAAAGAGGTACTGCTTGCTTCTGCATGGCAGAACCCGTTAATGAACGGTCAACTCGGTTTTTCTCTATGAAAGGAATCAGCCCTGCGGAAGCTCCCAGAATTTGTTTGTGGGCAGCGTCAACGTAAGTAACTTCGGTGGCGTCAACCTGTTCTGGTTGTAAGCCGTTGCGGGCGCTAACACGTTTGTCAGCGAACGATCCGTCATCATTGAGTTTCACACTAGCATCGGCGATTACTTCGGTTAACTCTTGTGAAGCGTCTAGGTAGTCAATTTTGTTAGTGACTTTGCCATCTACAACTTTTCGATAAGGCGTCTCTATGAACCCGTATTCGTTAATACGAGCGTAAGATGCCAAGTTAAGCACTAGACCGATGTTAGGGCCTTCAGGAGTCTCAACTATACAAAGACGTCCATAGTGGGTTGGGTGCGCGTCTCGAACGTCTAGACCGGCTCTTTCACGAGATAAACCACCTGGCCCCATTGAGCTTAGGCGGCGCTTGTGTGATAGCTCAGAAAGCGGGTTAGTTTCGTCCATTAACTGAGAAAGTTGCGAGCTGGCAAAGAATTCTCTGACGGCTGCTACTACTGGACGAGCATTGATTAACTGTCCTGGTGTAACAGTTTCGATCTCACTCATGCTCATTCTGTCCATAGCGTTACGTTGCAATCGCAACATACCTACGCGGAATTGGCGAGAAACTAATTCACCGACTAATTTGATGCGGCGGTTAGATAGAGCGTCAATGTCATCAGGAGCTTCTTGGGTATTGTTCAAGCGAATGATTTCACGCACCATTGCAGTCAAATCTTCAATTCTGAACACTCTGTTAGCTATATTATTAGGAACTTTGATACCAAGGCGTTGGTTGATTTTGTATCGGCCTACTCGGCTGTAGTCAAAGCGTTTAAAGTCAAAGAACATTCGCTCGATCATTGTTCTAGCGTTATCAACGGTAGCTAAGTCACCAGGTCGCAAGCGACGGTAGACTTCTATTAGAGCTTCGTTAGCGCCATGAGCTAGATCTTTACCCAGTGTCTCTTCGATATAACTTACTTCTCCGTTATCAATATCGGCAAAAAGGGCTTTGATATCGGAAGTTTTGCTAACACCTAAGGCTCGGAACAATGTCGTAACTGGTAATTTTCGGCGACGATCAATTTTTACATAGATTACGCCGTTTGCTGCTGTTTCAAATTCTAGCCATGCGCCACGGCCAGGAATCAGTTTTGCACCATAAAAATTGCGTGTCGTAGTTTTTTCAGCTGTAAAGAAAATACCGGCGCTACGTATCAGCTGAGATACGACTACACGTTCGGTACCGTTAATGATAAATGTACCGCGTTCGGTCATCCATGGATAATCACCAAGGTATATTTCTTGTTCTTTAACTTCACCGGTAACTTTGTTCGTTAATTCGACATTAGCGTGCAAAGGAGCGTCAAAAGTTAAGTTATTTTCTTTGGCTTCACGTTCGCCTATTTTTGGTTCTTGGAATGCATATTCCTTGAAACGCAGTGATAACTTCTGTCCTGTGTAGTCATCAATAGGGTTAATTTCGGTGAATATTTCACCTAGGCCTGTCTCTACGAGCTCACGCCAGCTATTTTTTTGGTGCGCAATCAAATCAGGCAGTGATTCTGCCGTATCGTCTTTGGTAAAGAAAACGCGCCCCAAGGAACTAGTCTTGGTCTTTGCCATTAAACGGTTTACTCCTCGCAATTACTACTGTTGTCATTAGGGTTTCTTTGGCGCCGAAGACTCCCTTAGCCTTAATTCTCTTTACGTACGATGCCACCCACACGTAAAGCACACTAAACAGGCTACACTACTTCTTGGAGTACATTATGACGACCGCGTACAAAATTGTCAACAATTATCTAATCTGTTTTTTGTTTTACGTTTTACTTAGGCTTTTGCGATAATTTGGTCGATTAGACCGTATTCTTTAGCTTCTTCGGCGCTCATCCAGAAATCACGATCGGCATCTTTTTCAATCTTGGACAACCTTTGGCCGGTGTTTTTAGCTAAAATCTCATTGAGGCGACCCTTCAAGAATATACCTTCTTTGAGGGTAATTTCTTGGTCGCTAATCCGGCCTTGAGTGCCACTGGACGGCTGATGAATCATTAAGCGGCTATTTGGTAATGCGTATCTCTTGCCCTTGGCGCCACTGGAAAGCAGAAACGCTCCCATGCTGGCCTGCAAACCTATACCGATAGTTTGAACGTCCGGACTTATGTATTGGATGGTGTCATAAATAGCCAAGCCATCGTACACATTACCCCCAGGGCTGTTGATGTACAGTTTTATATCCTTTTTGGCGTCATCATAGGCCAAATGTAAAAGTTGAGCGATTACAATGTTGGCAGTATGCTCGTTAACGTCTTCACCTAGGAAAATAATGCGCTCTTTTAATAGGCGAGAATATATATCATAGGCTCGTTCGCCATCAAAAGTTTTCTCTATAACTGTTGGAATAAGATAGTTCGATGGTTTACTCATAAACCCAGTATATCAAAACTAGCACTCGTGTAAATAGAGTGCTAGCTATTTAATTCTGCGAGGTGATTGAGAGTTTTTTCGGTCAAAAGACTGTTGGCGATATTGCTGCGAATTTCTAGTTGATCAAACTTTTTAACAGTTTCGGGGTCACTAGCGTATTGTTGCTTGTACCCCTGTATTAACGCGTCTATTTCATGAGCGTCTACTTTAACGTCCTCAGCCTTGCCAACCTCTGCCAAGACTAATCCTGCCTGGACTCTTTTGGTGGCTGCTGGTTGGACTTCTTTTTCTATCCATTCTTCTTTGTCTTTAAAACCCTGGGCTTCTAGGTACTTTTCAATATTCATACCGCGATATGCCAAATTGCGGTCCGTGTCTTGCTCTATAGAACGGATTTGGTCCTGAATCAACACGTCTGGCGCTGGTACTTCGCTAACTTCAATTAACTGCGTTACCAATTCATCCCTGAAAACTTCAGTTGCTTCGCGTTCACGCTGTTTGGTTAATTCGTCTTCGATACTGCTCTTTAATTCGGCAACGGTCTTGAATGGCCCCATTTTGGCAGCAAAAGCATCGTTTAATTCAGGGAGTTTGATAGCTTGTACTTTTTTAAGCGTAACTTTGAATGTGACTTTAGCGCCTTTTAGCTGGTCGGCGTGATAATCCTTCGGGAAGGTTAACGGTAAGTCGAATACATCGCCGGCTTTGTGATTTACGATACCGTCTTCAAAACCCGGGATAAACGAATTACTGCCTAATTCCAAAGCATAGTCCGTACCGCTGGCACCCTCCACGGGCTTGCCGTCTGTTTCACCAACAAAATCAATTACAGCTTCGTCGCCAGTTTGGGCGGCTCGTTTTACCTCTTTTTTGGTAGACAAGCCTCGGCGCATACGTTCGATAATTTCGTCAACTTCCGTAGGTGTTATATCAACTTTAGGTAGTTTAGCTTTTAACTTCTTGTAATTTCCTAGCGTAACTTCGGGTAAGACTTCTGCTTCAGCGGTAAATTCAAGTATTTCATCTGGTACAAATTTTTTGATAGATACAGTCGGACTCTCTAGGGCCTGAAGGTCGTTTTCTAAAAAAGCGCTCGCCACAGATTTACTTAACGCATTATTGAGTGTTTCTTCTTGTAGTAGTTGAGGGTCTACATTTTTAGCGGCGACAGCTGCAGGAACTTTCCCCTTCCTAAAGCCTTGGACTTTAACATCTCTTGCTAGCTTCGCCGTAGCAACTCGCCTAGCCTCTTTAAGCTCGTCGGCGTCAACGAGAATAGTGATTTCTACTTTGGTGTCTGATATCTGCTTTGCTGTGGTTTTCATTATCGGCGGCTCCTTATTAAATCGGTCATTTGGTCAAAATCTAGATTATATTCCTTGAACTCGGCCATATCTTTTATAGTGTAAAGGCCGGAATCAGCCTCTTTACTGCCCATAAATAGCACGTATGGAATCTTTTTCTTGGTCGCGGACTTGATTTTGGTATCCAGTTTGCGATCCGTAAAATCCTGTTCGACTTTTATGCCACCACTCCTTAGTTTTGCAACAATTTGCGCCGCTTTATCGCCGATGTCGTTGAGGGTTATAAAGTAAACGTCGGTTGTTGATTTTAGATCTGGCAATAGATTATGCAACTCCAAAAAGTTTTGAACTGTTACGCTGCCCGGCGCTACGCCGACTGCCGAAACAGGTTCTACGCCAAAAACGCCAACTAGCCCATCGTAACGACCACCACCAAAGAGCGATCGGTTATTATCGGGATGCGTGTCGAATACCTCAAAGACCATTCCGGTGTAATAATCTAGCCCTCGCATTAGAGTGACATCAAATTCTAGATTCTCTATGCCCGCCGATACCAGGTTCTCTATTAACGCTTCCATTTGGCGCGCCGCGTCATTCTCGGTTATTTCACTAGGCAAGTCACTGATATTCTTTGCCTCTAATAGCGTCTGCAGCTTGGATAAATCTTCACCTAGGATTTCAATAGCTTGAGCTTTAAAATCTTCGGCGGGAATCTTGGCTTTCCTGTCGAGCAATTTGGTCATCGCCAACGCTGAGTCCGAATCAAGACCAAGGTATTTAGTGGTTATCAAATCTACTAAGCCGCGGTGGTTAACTTTAATAACGTAATCTGACGATTTAGCACCGAATTCTCGCATGATGTCATTTGTTATTAGCACCATTTCAGCTTCAGCCGCCAGAGAGTCGTCGCCGAATATGTCTAGGTTTAATTGCCAAAACTCCCTGTCTCTGCCCTTCTGAGGACGTTCGTACCGCATAAAGTTAGCGATTGAGTATAATCTAGCAGGATAAGCTAATTCCTGGCGACGCGCAGCCACCATGCGGCTAACAGTAGGTGTCATTTCAGGACGAATAGCTACTTGGCGATCACCTCGGTCAGTAAAAGCATACGTTTGTTCGTTTACAAGCTCTTGACCGCTTTTAGCGGCATAAATTTCAACTGGCTCCAACAGAGGTGCATTATATTCTTCATAACCGTATTTTTCCGATACTTTGCGCCATATCGAAAAGATGTAGTTTTGAATGCGCCAATCTTCAGGGTAGTAGTCGCGCGCGCCCTTATAAGCCCTCGATGATAAATTAGTCATTACGGTAATTGTCGCATTTTTATCTGTTGCTTGCAAGAGTGCGGCAGGCCTAGTGGCCAACCACCCAACCTACTCTACCACCGCTTGATTCAATAGCTTGAATGGCTTGCGTAATAGGCAGGGTCACATCACCAGATTGAGCCTTTTCAACTATTGGCGCCTTACTATCACCGACTCCAAACACCAAGCAACTCCCAGTACCTCTTAGTGCTTGCAAACTTAAGCTAATCCGTTCTGGCGGCAGTTTTGGAGAATTATATACTTCTATAACGGGTTTATTTGCTGTCCAGATAGATTCTTGACCAGGAAATAGCGATAAAGTGTGTCCGTCTTCACCGATGCCCAGCCACACATGATCAAGCCTTGGTAAACCATCATCTGTTTTCGGTAACTCCGATAAGGCTGATTCATAACGGGCAGCTGCCTCTTTGGCTCCCAGCTCACCTTCGGGTTTAATTTGGTTAGTAATAGGAATCCCAAGATGCCTTAATAGTACGTCGCTAGCCTGTCCCCAGTTTGAATCTGGGTGATTTGAAGGCACGCACCTTTCGTCACCCATTAAAACTCGCACGTTTTGCCAATCGACACTATCTTGGTGATGACTAGCTATTACCTGAAAAGCCTCTAGCGGAGATTTTCCACCAGGTAGAACCCACGTAGCATTGCCATACAACTTAATTGCCGCATTTAATTCAGCAACAGCAATCGCAGCAATTTTGTTTGCCAAAGATTGCGAATCAGGGGCTGTAATAACATCTGCCATTATGTTGTAGGTTGTCAGTACCTATTTTAGATTTCACTAAATGGTGCCGGGAAGAGGACTCGAACCTCCATGGATTTCTCCGCTAGCTCCTAAAGCTAGTGCGTCTACCAATTTCGCCATCCCGGCATGTTAATAGATGTACATCTATACACGCGTATTATATCCTATCTGCTGGCTACAATCTACCACCTATCATCTACTAATTTGCTTGTGCTATTATAGTTGTAAATGAACAAAATAGCGTCGTATCTAAACGAGCACATTTTAGGCGAAGCGCTGTCGGCTCCAGCGGTTCGACAACGGTTCTCTAGAGATGGCAGTATTTTTACTATTACCCCTGACGTGGTAATCCACCCCAAGTCCACGAATGATATTCGTAAGGTAGCCCGATTTAGCTGGCAGTTGGCCGAGAAGGGACACGTAGTACCGATAACGGCACGTGGCAGCGGCTCAGATCAAACCGGAGCAGCCGTTGGATCAGGGTTGATTGTTAACACGCTAGCTCATCTTAATAAGATTATTTATGTATCCCCTAGGGGTAAAGAGCCTTTCGTACATACTCAGCCAGGCGTATTGTTCAAGACTCTTAACGACACTCTGCAAGCTCAGGGCTTGACTGTACCTACTGCCCCACGATCAGCAGCTTACAGTACGATAGGCGGTGCGGTAGCTAATAATTCTGGCGGCCCGCTATCAGGACGTTATGGAGCAATCGGCGATTGGGTCAACAAGCTTGAGGTTGTGTTGGCTAACGGTGACGTCATAGAAACTGGCAGACTTAGTCGCAAAGATTTTGATAAGAAAAAAGGCTTACAAACTTTCGAGGGCGAAATTTACCGAAAAATAGATGGCCTGATAGAAGATAACGAGCAAATGATTACTGACAAGATTACCGACGAAATTCGAGATAACACTGGTTACGGCGGCGTCGCATTCGTCAAACAGCGAGACGGTTCGTTTGACTTAACGCCTTTATTTATCGGCAGCCAAGGGACTTTAGGTATTATTTCCGAAATAGTTCTAAAAACAGCTTTTTATAGTAGTGGTGAAGCAATGGTTGTCGCCTATTTTGAAACAGCCGAAGCTGCCAGAGACGCTGCTGACGCATTAGTATCCCTGCAGCCAGTTGAGTTAGGCCTGATTGATAACCAGCTATTTATTGAAGCCCGTGATTTAGGTAAAAGATACCCTTTCTTCGACAGTGGTTCATTTGAAGAAGCTGGTGCTGTACTGTTTGTAAACTTTAATGATTTTGGTGATGGTGCCCGACATCGCAAATTAAAACACGCTGTCAAAGAATTATTAAAACGTGAAGCCCGTGTCTTCTCGAGCGAAGACCACCCGTTAGAGGAATTACAGGCCGTCAAAGAAGTAGAATCTACTACTTTGTGGGGGGCTGTCAAAGGAAAAACGAAACCGTCGCTAATTGATGGCGCCGCTATACCCCTTGAACAGCGCGAAGAATTTTTGCGGTCGCTCAAGGAACTTGCCGAAAAACATCATATTAGTTTACCTGTATATATAAGGTGGCTTGACGGAGTAATTTATACTCGCCCCACCCTGCAACTTCATTATGTAGGCGATAAACAAAAGGCCTTTAGGCTTATTAGCGACTACGCTGAATTAGTATCACGCCACGGCGGAAGTATGTCAGCAGATTCTGGCGAAGGACGTCTTCGAGCTAACGCATACTATGCTCAGTTAGACAGCGACGTCATAGAACTCTACACCCGAATACGATCTATCTTTGACCCGTTCGGCACCCTTAACCCGGGAGTTAAACAAAAATCAGACTTAAAAACCTTGGTTGGAGCCTTAAATTCTGAGTTTGATATGTCCGATCTTTCCGTGCACGCTCCAGTTAATTAAGTTGTGATAATATTATAGATACGCGCGAGTGGTGGAATGGTAGACACGCTAGATTCAGGTTCTAGTGCTCGCAAGGGCATGGAGGTTCAAGTCCTCTCTCGCGCACCAATTGACTATTTAGCAGCATACTAAAAGGGCAAGTGATTTGCCCTTTTGAATTTATGATTCGTCTTTGCGGCGGTAGAACGTGAGGGCCGCGTCAGAGTAACTACGATTGTCCACCACAACAACTCCATTAGTACCGTGCGGCGCCTCACCTCTACCTGGGTATGATAATACCATAAGCCCATTGGGTTTCAATAGACTGAATAAACGCTTAACTGTGGATAACTGCGTGTCATGATATGGTGGGTCTGCAAAAATGATATCAAACTGCTGATCCTGATTATTTTCAATCCATGCCGCTACTCCTGCTTGTATTAACTTTGTTTTGTCTTGGACTTGTAGACTGTTGATGTTTTCGTTTAGAACGATACCAGCTATTCGGTCGCGTTCTATAAAAACAGCTTGCGAGGCACCACGGCTTAACGCTTCTAGCCCCAAAGACCCTGTACCAGCAAAAGCATCCAAGACTCGAGCATCTTTTATTTCTTCGCCGATTATATTAAAGAGGGCGCCTCGTATTCGTTCCCCCATGGGCTTAGTGCGCGATCCCGGCGGGGTTTTTAGCGTACGACCACCGAATTTACCAGCGATTAAACGTATGTTCATTAGTCTTTCTTCTCCGCATAAATTATAGCCTGATACCAAGCTAAACCAACAGCTTTAACGATTTCAGGGATTAAAACCTGCTTGGTCTGATTCGCTAAATCATGCGTCCAACCTTTTTTGCCAAACTCACTATACATATCCATAGCATATATTTTATTTAGAGATTCGTAGAAAAGTGTTTCAAAACCTTTGCGCCTTAATAATATTAAATCGTTGCCACTTGCTCCTACCCATTTACCAAAGACATGGGTTGATATAGACGTAGCAACACCCCATTCAAACATGTAGTGAGCTGTAAAAACACCGCCTGAACCCCAGTACTGCCAATTTTTAGATATTGTATCAATCCAATTTTTACCTTTGATGAAAGTTTTGTCTTTAAATGTAACGCGTTCTTGATAAGGCCTGCCCCACAATTCTTCAATCTTATCGTTAAGGGGGTAGTGGTGAGCGGGCGTTAAACCGTCAACCACGGCATGCGCTAACCAAGCCGCTTCAAAGGCTGATCTTTCTTGATTGCCTTTTTTGAGCGCCTCGCCAAGATTAATAATGTGATCGTTAACTGAATCTATCAAAGAGCGGTCTTTGTGGTTTTTGGGATTAATATAGTGCCAAGGTTCATCCTTGGACGGACTTTTACGCTTTATACCGTCCGGGCCATTGTCTCCCTCGAACCGTAAGATAGCCTTGATAGGCGGAAACTTAATGTCTCGCGGAATATGTTTGGCCAAGCGACGATGAACAATCCTATCAATTCTTTGATGGACGCCTAGAATTCTGCCCGAATGGGTTTGTATTGTTGTTCCTGAATACATAGTTCTTGTTTAGTTAAGTGTGGTTAAGCGCTGGTAGTGTTCGACCTGCAGAGATAACTCCTTGTATTGTAACAGGTTGGTGTTGGATTGGACGAATCGCCGAGCTGCACGCTGAACCCTTGCTATTAGTTTGGTGTCTGACAAAGTAGCAATTTGTAGGTTGAGTTGTCCATGTTGAGCGCGACCGTATATTTCGCCTGGCCCGCGAAGTTTTAAATCTGCTTCCGCCAAATAAAATCCGTCATTGCTCTTTTCTATTTCCAACAGACGCTTAGAAGGTTTGGCGCTAGTAGAGCTAATTAAATAACAATAGGACTGGCGTACGCTTCTACCTACCCGGCCTCGCAACTGATGAAGTTGGCTCAAGCCGAATCGATCAGCATCTTCGATAATGATAACGGTAGCGTTGGGTACATCTACCCCTACCTCAACCACCGTAGTGCTCACTAAAATATCGTATGCGCCGTCTGCAAATTGCTGCATAATAGCATTTTTTTCAGAAGGTTTAAGTCTTCCGTGGAGTAATCCGATACGCCTGTGCTTAAAGATTGAGTTTTGCAATTTTTTAAATTCAGCATTCACGCTTCTTAGCTCATTATCAGGGTTGTCGTCTATCACGCTGCAAATAACATACGCCTGACGTCCAGCAGCAATCTCTTTATCAACAGATTCATATAGTTGGGCGCGACTATTCGGAGACCATACTTTAGTTTTAATCGGCTTGCGTCCTTTGGGCAGTTGGTCAAGAATTGAAATATCTAACTCGCCATAAAGAGTAAGCGCTAAACTGCGCGGAATAGGTGTGGCTGTCATACTCAGTAAATGTGGCATGCGCTTAGACTTTTTAAGTAGCTCCTGGCGCTGGTCCACACCAAACCGATGTTGCTCATCAACCACCACGAAAGCAAGTTTGTGAAATTTAACAGCTGGTTGTAAGAGAGCGTGCGTTCCAATTACGATATCTACTTCTCCGGATTCGATAGCTTTATACATATTCTGGCGAGCTACGCCTTTGACATTAGCTGTCAGTAGCCCAACTCTAACATCCAGATCGACCAACAAGTCATAGAGAGTTTTGGCGTGTTGAGATGCTAAAACTTCCGTAGGAGCAATAATAGCGGTCTGAAATCCGCGGTAAGCCGCCTGCCGCGCAGCTAAACCCGCTACGACTGTTTTTCCTGAACCTACATCACCTTGCAATAGACGGTTCATAGGTGTTGCTTTTTCAAAATCCTGAATAATGTCCCAGGCTGTGCGACGTTGAGCATCAGTTAGTTTAAATGGCAGTTTTTCTACAAAACGCTTTACTGTAGGTTGATTAAACGGTATATGCCAGCCAGTTAATTTAGCGTTCTCTAGTTTATTTAATTGGCTAGCTAGCAGTAGCTGAAACAATTCCTCGAAAGCCAGGCGTTCACGCGCCGAATCTGCATCTTCTAGTTTTTTAGGAAAGTGCATACTCATCAAGGCCTCCGACCTAGACAAAAGACCTTCCTCGCGCACAATGTCGGGTGGTAGAGTTTCGGGTAGGTCAGCAATAAAAGGTTTTAATTCGGCTATAATCTTGCGTACCAATTGGCTTTTTAAACCTTTTATAGATCGATATACCGGCAAAATTCTGCCTGTTTGTACCGGGAAGTCGCTGGCTTTTTCGGCGCTAGGACTAATTAGTTGGTATCTGTTATAACTGAATTCAAACTTCCCAGAAAAGAAAAACTCACCTCCGCTTTTGAGTTGAGTTTCGCGATAAGGTTGGTTAAACCAAACGGCTTGTAGTTTTCCGCTATTATCAGCCAATGTAGCCGTAGTAATTCGCATTCCGCGTCGAACGTGGCGCGTATCTATCTTTTCTAGCCGTGCTTTTATAGTTACGTTTCCAGGAGCAATCTTGGCGATTGGAGTTACATGCGAGAAATCTTCATGCCTCCTAGGCAAAAAGTTTATTAAATCCCCGACCGTCTCAATACCAGAATTACGTAATTGTTCGTAAATTTTAGCGCCCACGCCTTTTACATGCTCTAGCGGCGAGTCAAGATTCATACACTAATTCTATCAGAGATAAGTTAAGATACACCTAGCACGCCGGCAAGCACATGGGTTGTATCTTCCCATTTCTCAACAGCTACACAGTCAATACCCATGGCTTTAACTGGGTAATCATTACCGCCTTCTTCAAGCTTGTCACCAACAAACAGTATGTCTTCTTTGGATATATCAAGCGCGTCAACTAACTTCTGCATACCATAAGCCTTGTCTATGCCGATATGGGTGATGTCTATCGTTGTAGTGCCACCAGCTCGTACCTCGAATTCCGATAAGTCGTTGGCTATTTTCTGGCGCAACTCTAAACGCTTTTCGGAGTTTTTCTCAGCCCACTCATACTTTTTCTCGGGAGGAGCTTGCTGACCTAACAATGATATTGATATTTGACTTTCGCGGTCCTCAATGACTTCACCGTACGGATTTTTTGGCCATATTCCCATTTCTCTAGCATGCCTTTCGGTTATATCGATAATCCGCTCTTTTTCGGCCTTTGTTAAATCTTCGGCGTATTGCAGCTTCCATTCTTCTCGTAGCTCATCATAACGATAATATCTAGTACCACAAGTTGGCATTATGTGTAATCGGTTCAGCTTATGCGCTGGGGCCTCCAAACGATCTATAACTTGTACTTTAAATTGATCAAATTTACCGCCAGATATAATGCATATTTCGTATTTATCGAGTAACTCCACCAATAGTTCACCCATCTGGTCAGACATGGGTGATTTAGTCACGGCTAACGTGTCATCAAGATCAAAAGCTATTACTTTTTTACTCATAAATTCTATTTGACCAGCGCGAAGCTGTTCTTGCCTTTTTTGATTAAGTAAATACCATCTAGCGATATGTCATCTGTAGCTTTGTCACTATTGATTGATACTGCGCCAGATCTTATCAACCTTTTAGCATCACCGTTACTGGCCGCAAGACCCGTTTCAACCATTGTTTCAATTAGACTTTTACCAGAATTGGTGGTTGGAATCTCGTTCGATAAAATCTGTAAATCATCTTCGTTCAGTTTAGACACGTCACCTTCTTCGAACAAAACTTCTGTGACCTTCTCTACACTGGCCGTTCGATCCACCCCATGTACCAACTGCGTAACTTCGTGAGCCAAGGCGCGTTGTGCGGCCCTAGCGCTTGGGTTCTGCTTTACTTCCTGCTCTAGGCGTTCAATTTCTTCTTTAGAAAGCAAAGTGTATATCTTTAAGTAATCAACTACGCCGGCATCGTCGGTATTAAGCCAAAACTGGTAAAACTTATAAACGCTGGTCTTAGACTCGTCTAACCAAATCGCGCCGTCCTCTGACTTACCAAACTTCACGCCAGTAGACTTATTAACAACTAATGGTGTGGAATAAACGTGCGCTTCTTTATTTTCAAGCCTTCGGATAAGATCAACTCCTGCTATTGAATTACCCCATTGATCAGCCCCGCAAAGCTGCAAAGTCACATTATACTCACGGAAAAGGTGTAAAAAGTCATAACCCTGCATTAGCGAATAGCTAAACTCGGCATAACTAATACCCTTGCCACCCTCACCAATTCTAGACTGAACGAACTCGCGGCTCAACATCTGCGTAAGAGAAGTATTCTTACCAACTTCGCGCAAAAAATCTATAACCTTTACATCTTTAAACCAGTCGTAGTTATCTACTAGCATAAAGTTCTGCCCCTCAAAAACCTTGCCATATTCACTAGCTATTTTAGCTTTATTATTCGCTACCTCATCTAGACTCTTCAATTTTCTTTCATCAGATTTGCCATCAGGGTC
Source organism: uncultured Candidatus Saccharibacteria bacterium (assembly GCA_964349805.1). Taxonomy (GTDB): domain Bacteria; phylum Patescibacteriota; class Saccharimonadia; order Saccharimonadales; family Saccharimonadaceae; genus CAYGHE01. The sequence continues at coordinate 22,991 of CAYGHE010000002.1, forward strand.
ACCTATGATTCCAGTTGCACCGCCAATCAACAAATAGGCCTTGTGACCATGGATCATAAAGTGGCGCACCATCATAGCTGATGCTAAATTACCAATCTGCATACTGTCGGCACTGGGATCAACCCCCCAATAAAACGAAATTGTTTTATCGTCTAATTCTCTTAAATCCTTAATGGTCGTCTGGTTAACGAAGCCTCTCCAGGATAATTCTTCGGATAGTTTCACGTCTTAAAGTATAGCAAAGGTTGGGGCTTTTCGCATTACAATTAGTGTTATAATAGGATGGTAATATTGCTTATGAAGGTAAGAGTTTAAAGTGGCTAAGAAAAAATCACATCCGCGCAAATTAAACTTATATTCTAATTTGTCGCATCGTATCAAACACGGCAAGGACGCTGCCTCGCGCAAGCGCGCCCAATACTTAGCTACGCTTCCCAAACATCCAGTCAAACGTTTCTTCCATCGATTGCATCCAAAACGCCTGTGGAAATACTGGTTTAGCCGACAAGGGGCAATAATGGCCCTTAAGGTTACTGGTGTGGCAATCCTATTGATGGTTTTGCTTGTGGGAGGATTATTCGCCTATTTCCGCAAAGACCTTAATGCGATACGACCCGGTGAAATCGATAAACGAGTGCAAAGCACAGTAACTACCTATCTAGACCGTAACGGTGAAGTTTTGTGGGATGACAAAGGTGACGGTAATTATAAGTTAGTTGTAGAAAGCGATGAGCTTAGCGATTACCTCAAACAAGCCACTATAGCTATCGAGGACAAAGATTTCTATAAACATAGCGGTGTTAGCATGTCAGGTTTAGCTAGAGCCTTCTTTAATAACCTAAGTGGTGGAAGCGTACAGGGAGGATCAACCCTCACGCAACAGTTAGTAAAACAGGTTTTCTTTGCCGACGAAGCTCAAGATCGAAGCTGGGGCGGAATACCTCGTAAGATTAAAGAGTTAATTTTATCAATTGAAGTAGAACGAATGTACGACAAGGAGCAGATTCTTACTCTGTACCTCAACGAATCCCCATATGGTGGCCGTCGAAATGGGGCGGAATCTGGAGCCCAAACCTACTTTGGCAAATCGTCCAAAGATTTAACCTTACCCGAAGCGGCTTTATTGGCAGCTATACCGCAAAACCCAGCAGTTTACGACCCTTACAACGTTCTTGGACATGAGGGATTGATAGCCAGACAACACCGAGTACTTGATAGTATGGCCTCTGAAGGTTATATAACTAAGGAAGAAGCCGAGAAAGCCAAAGAATATCCTATTATCGACCACATTAATCCGGAATCAAGCCAATTTACTAACATTAAAGCCCCTCACTTCGTGCAGATGGCTCGCAGCGAGTTAGAAGCAGAGCTTGGTAAATCAACTGTTGGTCGTGGAGGATTAACGGTAACTACTACTCTAGATATTCGCATCCAAAACAAACTAGAAGAAGCGATGGATGACATGTTCAATTCTTATGTACCTAATGCCGCAGGTTTTAGTAACGGAGCAGCCACTGTCGAAGACACTAAAACTGGTCAGATAGTCGCCCTTGTTGGTAGCCGTGATTTCGAATACGAAGGTTACGGCCAAGATAATGCCGCCACTGCTTACCTGCAACCAGGGTCATCAATCAAACCTCTAGTGTACGCAGAGTTGTTCGAGAAGAAACCTGCTGGGCAATTAAATTATGGTAGTGGTACCATTCTAAAAGATGAAAACATAGATTCTATCTATGGAGCTCGGCTTCAAAACGTTGATCGAGGGTTTAAGGGCGATATCACTATCCGCTCTGGGCTTGCCACTTCCCGTAACATACCTGCTGTTAAAGCTATGTATATCTCGGGTGTTGAGCCAACACTTGCAACGATTCGTGACCTAGGCGGATCTAGTTATTGTACCCAGGGTAATGAAACTCAAGTTGGCTTAGCTTCGGCAATTGGTGGATGCGGAATCAAACAAGTTGATCTAATTAATGCTTACGCTTCGCTCGGACGAGAAGGTGTATACAAGCCGCAATCTACCGTTTTAGAAGTAAAGAACCACTCTGGAGAAACACTTATTAAATGGTCAGACACCGCTGGTGAACAAATCATTGATCCCCAGGCCGCTTATATAGTTGCTGATATTCTTACTGACGATAACGCTCGCGCCCCCTTGACAGGCCGTTTTGCTACCGGTATGTCTATTCCTGGCGTCAAAACAGCTACAAAAACTGGTACGTCCGACAAGGATGGATTCGCTAAAGATATTTGGATGGTAAGTTATAGCCCAGCGCTCACTATGGGTGTGTGGTTAGGTAACTCCGATGCTACAGTTTTACGCCAAAGCAGCTCATTGATACCTGGTCCAATTCTAGCTAAAGTTCTAGAATATGCGCACAAAGATATTTATGCCTCTCAAGGATTGTGGCAACCTAATGATTGGTATACGCAACCGGCCGGTATTCAGAGAGTTGGCGGAGAGGTTTACCCATCTTGGTGGAGCAAAGCTCAGGGTCAATCAGACACCAAGTTAACATTCGATAAAGTCTCTAAAAAACGAGCCACGAATTGTACGCCTCCTGATGCGCGTATCGAGATTGACGTTATTAAGATGATCGATCCCGTTACCAAAAAAGATATCTATATCGCACCCGATGGGTATGACGGCAATAGTGAAGATGATGTTCACTGTGCAGGTGGTGTAGCAGATGTTAAACCAACAGCCTCTGTAACTTGGGATCCAGTGAATCCTAATAGGTACAGGCTAACTGCTAACGTAACCCAGGGTACATTTGGCATAACTACCGTTGAAATCATAGTCGGTGGCACGGTCGTGGCTACAATACAGGCTCCTGGACCCTATACTTACATATACAATGTCCCGTCTTCGGAAACTCAGGCCAAAAGCCTTTCCGTCAAAGTTGTTGATAGCGGCCTATACACAGCCACTGGTTCCTCAACTAAGGGGCCTATCCCAGCTCCCGACAAAGACGAAGATTAAATAAGTTCTATTTAGATTTTGGATTTGATTGCTTGCGGTGTTTTGATTCGCGACTAGATTCTTTTTCGTTAACAAGCTTGGCGAACATCATTCTGCCGGCTGCGGTTTGTAGACTACGAATAAATTCTACTTCTACTGTCTTACCTATGTACGAGCTAGCGCGTTCTATCACTACCATAGTGCCATCACCCAAGTAACCCACGGCTTGATGAGAGTCTTGACCATGCTGTATTAATTCGATGTGCGTTTTTTCTCCTGGCAAATGCAGCATACGCAAACTCATTGCTAAATCATTGATGTTCAACACTTTGATGCCCTCGACTAGAGCCACCTTTGCCAAATTGTAGTCTATAGTACAAATTGACCCATTGTATCGTTTGGCTAATTTTAGCAACCTGCTGTCGACACCCTCCTCAGCTCGATTGCTGTCTCGGAATATTTTGACCTTAACCATAGGCATCTCTTGCAATTCGGCCACCACGTCCAAACCGTGTCTAGCCCGCGTACGTTTGTCACTGTCCCCAGTATCAGCCAGCAGTTGCAGCTCGCCTATAACACTACGAGGAATATATAAAGCCGTATCGACAAAACCAGATCGCGCCACTGATGTAATTCGCCCGTCGATTAAGACCGAGGTGTCAACGAATATCGGCCGTGAGGTTCTTTGTTGCCCTTTTTTGAGTACCCTAGTTAAAAATAAATAGCTAGTTTGGATTGCTATTAAAGTTAGCATTGTTACGATAAATAATTCCATGTTTAAAATGTTTCCTTTCTTTATTGGCGCAGGTAGTCTACTAGTGCTTCTCGCAGATCACGTACGCCTTTGATAAATGTTGTTTTGCTGTTACTTTTTGGAGCTACTGCTGTTTTGAAACCTAATTTTTTAGCTTCGGCTATCCGCTGGTCCACGAACGACGCCGAACGTATTTCGCCACCTAATCCAACTTCACCAAACACCACGGTGTGTTCGTCTATGCGTCTGGCAGCAGCCGCACTAGCTAGTGACATACAGACAGCTAAATCAGCCGCCTGATCGTTTAATTTCAAACCACCTACGACGTTTATGTATACGTCTTTGTCGGAAAAGTTAAGTTTAGTACGCCTCTCTAGCACGGCTATCAAAAGATTTAGGCGGTTAAGGTCAAATCCGCTAGAAGTACGTTTAGGGTAACCAAAAACCGTGGGATTTACTAACGCTTGAATCTCAACCAATATAGGTCTAGTGCCTTCAAGTGTAGCCAACACTACTGACCCATCCGTGTTATTACGTTCAGCCAGTAAAGCGGCTGAAGGGTTTTCAACCGTAGAAAGTCCAGAATCCAGCATCTCAAAAATCGCTGTTTCTCGTGTAGATCCAAAACGGTTTTTAGCTGCTCTTATTACTTTGAAACCGCCGTATCTATCGCCTTCGAATTGTAAAACCACATCCACTAGATGCTCTAGGACTTTAGGACCAGCGATACTGCCCTCTTTGGTGACGTGTCCAACAAATATAACCGCAGCGTTTGATTGCTTGGCCGCTTGAATAATTACATTGCTACTGTTGGTGATCTGGCTAACAGTACCCGGAGCGGAGGTAATAGTTTCAAGGGATAGAGTTTGAACAGAATCAACAATTATTAGCCGATACTCTGATGATCTGATAGTCGCAGCGATATCTTCGGCGCTCGTAACTGCTACAAAGCCTAGGCCTTTGGCATTATGCGCGCCTAAACGATCGGCTCGCAGCTTTACCTGGTCGGCCGATTCCTCGCCACTGGCATATAAAACTGGTGTGTCTTTGGCTATATTAGCTGCGATTTGCAAAAGTAATGTGCTTTTACCTATGCCAGGTTGGCCAGCCATCAAAATCACGCTGCCTGGTAGAATACCACCGCCTAAAACTGCGTCAAAATCATCAAAACCGCTAGATAAACGCTTGTTACTGTCTGTAACTGTTATAGAACCGATGGTTTGAGCTTTCAAAACCCTGCCTGATTGCGCCCCTCGAGCCACAGCAGACTTACCAGTCACTTCATACGGTTGTTCTACTAAACTATTCCATTCGCCACACTCAGCGCATCTACCAGCCCATTTTGGATATTTAGCTCCGCATTGCTGGCAGACAAATTGCGTTTTTAACTTTGCCATTACAACCAGTATACCTTATATAGATGGCGGCGGAGCAAGGGTGCTGTCAATACTCTCATACAACTCACTGGCTTCGCTCGCAACGATATTGTATTCGGCCAGAATCTCGTTATACAAAGCTATATCTTGGTTAATACTGGCACGTTGGTTATTTAAATCTTCTACCCGAGCTGCCAAAATAGCTCGCTCGTTATTAAATTGTGCCTGAGAAGAAAAGTCCCCATTATTAGCCCTAGTGTTAAACGTTGCTATGTCGGCATTTAAAGTTATTGTGTCATTATTGTATCTGACAGATTCAGAGGCTATTTTTTCTGACAAACCAGCTAACTGATCGGCTAACTCGTTAACCCTACTGGTTAAACTAGCTAGAAGACCACTGTATTGGTTGTACAGTTCTACGACCCTGTTTCGGTTTTTGAAATATTTGGCATAATATTGTTCTAACTCTTCACTAATATCGCCTACTTCGGTGCCTATGATAGAGTGAAGCTCGTTATGACGCTGGCCAGGCTCTACTTGATCATAAAAAGCCATCCTTGTTAACAGCTCTTCGTCCAATATTAGTTTTTGATATTCCTCTTCTAGGAGTGCGTCAACTCGATTCCTCTCTGTCTCGCTTAGCCTCTCATAAATTGCGTGCAGGGTTTCGTGGGCGGCAGTTACCTCTCTTATACCATCCAGCCTAGGATCGGTTACGTCATAAATATAAATTCGCCCACTTGTATAGCAACCTAAAACTGACACACTATACTCTATCTTGCGGCAGATATTATTGAACTCTTGAGTGCCTTCCAAAACTGGCTGACTAGCTAGGTATAAGAATTTACCCCTATTATTCATGCCCGCACGTTCAACTAGCCGTACCACATCTTCGTCGGCATCGTATTGCCACACGGTTAATTGATCCGCAACATATTGTCTGTTTTGCAGTAAAGCGAACGAAGCGGCAAATAGAGTCAAGACCGCGATCGCCGTTAACAATAATTTACCTAGTCCTGGTCTATTCTTCTTTGGTGACATCGATAGATACCTCGCCCTTTCTCATGCCAACAGTCAGCACGGTGCCTTTTTCGTACTCGCCAGATAATATCCCGTCTGCTATACGGTGCTCAATTTCATCTTGAATAGCACGACGCAAAGGGCGGGCTCCGAATTTTTCATTGTACCCTTTATCGATAACATACTTTTTGGCGGGAGGCGTGACAACAAAATGTATACCTTTTCGAACAAGTCGTTGATTTAACTCCCCAATTAACTTGTCAAATATTTTACCGACTTGCTTGTGAGTTAAGGCCCGGAAGGTGATTATGCCGTCAAATCGGTTAATTAATTCTGGGCGCATTAATCCAGCAAGTGCAGATTCGGCTGCTTCGGCGTTTTCTAAGTGAACTTCGTCAAGCTTTTTGTGTTCGTTACTTGAAGCGGCATGGAAGCCAAGGGAAGATTCTTTCATCATACGGTCAGCGCCTAAGTTACTGGTCAATATAACTATCGTGTTACTAAAGTCGACGCTCCTGCCTTGAGCGTCAGTCAGAGTGCCGTCCTCGAGGATTTGCAACAGTAGGTTGAAAGTATCGGGATGCGCTTTTTCTATTTCATCAAACAACACCACGCTGTAAGGTTGGCGCCGGATTTTGTCAGTTAATTTTCCGCCGTCTTCATACCCGACATAACCAGCTGGAGCTCCAAGCAGACGACTGGTATTATGCCTTTCGCTCATTTCACTCATATCGAGTTTTACTAAAGAGTCCTCGCTGCCAAAAACTTCACGAGCTAAGACTCGAGCTAATTCTGTCTTACCGACACCAGTCGGCCCCATGAAAACGAACGATCCTATTGGGCGATTACGACTAGCTACACCACTGCGGCTGCGCCTTATAGCCCTAGAGACTTCTTGCACGGCTTCTGGTTGCCCGATGACGTATTTACCAAGGTGGCTTTCTAGGTTACGTAGTGTTTTGGCTTCGGATTTTTGAACCCTCTTGACCGGAATGCCTGTCATAGTCGAAATGGCATGGGCTACATCTTCTGACCTTAAGACTACAGGAGTTTTACTGTTGGCCATTTTACGCATTTCATCAAGTTTGGTTGAAAGACGGCTGATACGCATTTTATAAAGAGCAGCTCTCTCGTAGTTCTCCTCTGATACCGCCTCTTCCATTTTGTCGTTAAGATCAGTAAGTTGATGTGTCAAATCTCGCAATTTACTGGGTTTTTTACCAGATCGAACTCTAACTAGGGCAGCTGCTTCGTCAATCACGTCTATAGCCTTGTCTGGCATAAAGCGCCCGCTAATGTAGCGATCGGCCATATAAACGGCGTCTTCTATTACTTCATCGCTCACACTAACTCCATGATGGGTTTCGTAATGAGAGCGTAAACCTTTTAATATAGCTACTGAATCTTTCAGTGAGGGTTCGGGTACTGTGACTGTTTGTAGACGACGCTCAAGCGCAGAGTCCTTCTCGATATGTTTGCGATATTCGTCTACGGTGGTTGCGCCTATCAAGTGAAGTTCTCCGCGAGCAAGGGCTGGTTTTAACATATTAGCAGCGTCAATTGCCCCTTCGGCAGCACCAGCGCCAACAATTAAGTGCAGTTCATCAATAAATAAGATTATATTTTTTTGCGCCCGTAGTTCGCTAACAATTTTTTTGAGACGTTCTTCAAATTCACCCCTGTACTTGGTGCCTGCAATCATACCAGCTAAATCTAGTTGGATTACTCTTTTATCTAGCATGTGTTCGGGCACGCTTTCGTTAGCTATGCGCTGGGCTAAGCCCTCGACAATAGCTGTCTTGCCCACGCCAGGTTCACCTATTAGGACAGGATTGTTTTTGGTGCGTCGGCTTAGAATAGTTACTACTCTTTCTTCCTCTGCTTGTCGACCTATGGCTGGGTCTAGTTTACCCTCACGCGCTCGAGCAGTAAGATCGGTGCCAAACACATCAAGAGCTCCACTTTTTTTATTAGCCGCTCTCTTAAATGCAGTTGCTGTTGACTCCTGGCTATTACTTGCTGGTCCATTATTACGATTTAAGAAATCTTCCAACTCAGCAGAAAGCTCCATTAAATCAACATTCATATCGCGCAGTAACACGGCCGCTCTGGCGTTCTTTTGATTCAAGATACTGTATAGAATATGTTCTGTACCGAGGTAATCTTGATTGAATTCTTGAGCTACTCCCCAACTCATTTTAAGTGTAAGTTTGGCGGTTTCACTTAAGCCCTTGGCGCTATTACTGCCCACTACAACCGTCAAAGGAGCCATATTGAGAGCCATTTGAACCCGATCAAGCGTCACGCCCGCGTCAGCTAAAAGTTTAGCTCCCACGGAAGAACCGTGAGCCAAAACTCCTAGCAGAAGATGTTCTGTGCCTATGTAGGGGCTACCGTGACCCTGCGCGATTATACTGGCGTGGTGTAAACTGACTCGCGCGCTATCGGTTAACCTGGTGACAAATTCCGCAAAATCTTCATCCATATACCTATTATCCGTCCTCCATATTTCAAGCGCAAGCCTTTTGTTTGCTTGTCACTTTAGTATCATCAATTATAAGCTTAATTAGCACTCAGGTCAATAGAGTGCTAATTGCTATTTAATAACTGCTGCTATTCAGCGGTTTGTTCTACGGCGTCAAGCAGACTGTCTTCAATGTTCTTGCGGGGTGCTTTATCGGTCTTTTTGGGCGCTACTTGTTCTATGTCAAGTTCGTGCTCAGTTAAACGGCTAGCAAGACGTACGTTTTGTCCGCCGCGACCAATCGCTATTGACTGTTGATCTTCGGTAACGAATACTGTAGCACGCTTCTCTTTCTTATTAATCTCGACTTTAGAAACTTCGGCGGGACTAAGAGCATTCTTGATGTATTGCTCAATATCGTCGTCGTAAGTGATGATGTCGATTTTTTCTTGATCACCGACTTCATTCATGACAGCTTGTACGCGAGTACCGTGGCTACCAACGAAAGTACCTACTGGATCAACACCTGGAACCGTGCTGGCAACTGCTAATTTAGTACGTCGTCCAGCTTCTCTGGCAATTGCCTTAATCTCAACTGCGCCAGTTTCTAGTTCTGGTACTTCCTGCCTAAATAGGTGTTCTATGAATTGCTCGTTACCGCGGCTCAATATTAGCTGAGGCCCGCGATTATCTCGTTCTATATCTTTGATGAAAACTTTTAGACGGCTGCCTACATTGTAAAACTCACCCTGAATTTGTTCGCTTTGAGGAATGATTCCGCTAGCCTTACCAAGCTCTACTCTTACCACACGTGGGGCGACACGTTGCACTATACCGTTAACTATAGTACCGATTTTGTCTTCATATTCTTTGAGTACAATTTCACGCTCAGCTTCGCGAAGACGTTGCAATACAACTTGTTTAGCTGTTTGGGCCGCTACTCGTCCAAAAGAAGTGACTTCATGTTTTTCCTCGACAGTATCACCAATTTCGGCATCTTTCTTGAGCTTCTTGGCATCTTCTAGACTAATTTCAAAAGCTTCGTTACCAACTTTCTCTACCACTTCACGCGATACATATACAACAGCCGTACCGTCGTTAACGTTTAGCTCAGAACGTACTTCTTGATCACGTTCACCATTATCACGGCGCCAAGCAGCGGCTATAGCCTGCTCTATAACAGCCAAGACGGTGTCTTCGGGAACATTTTTTTCTTCGGCGATAGTTCGCACCGCTAATGTTAGTTGTTTCAGATTAATTTCTTCCATATCTTCTCCTTTTTATCAAAAAAGCCGACCTGCCGGCCGACGATTACGCAATGTTTACATTAATAATTATACTCCCTGGTTAAGTATTTGGCAACATTTGGTCAGGGCATTTTTGTAAAACCGCAGCAATAGCATCGTGCTCAGCTCGTGTCATCCATAGTTGATATATTGCTTTGACGGCAATTTGCCGAGCCACATATTGGCATCTGAAAGATTTGTTTGGCGGTAACCATGAGGCAGCATCGGCATCACCCTTTTGCTGATTAGCTGGGCCATCCACCGCTAATAGATTCAACGGATCATTAGCTAGCTCTTCTCTCTTTGAATCGTTTAGCTTAGCAGCCCCTTTTTGCCAAGCATCGGATAGCGCTACAACATGATCAATCTGGACGTTACCGCTGTCAATTCCCCTTTTAAAGAAAATTGTTTTACCCGTGTAGGGGTCTTTCAGAGTACCGCTTAGGACATAGCAATTTTCTTCATCTAAGCTCACATCTTCTAAATCACGATTCAATATAATATTACGGGTATCGCAACCTTGACTAACGGCCCACCCATTTCCAAAGCGATCCCTAGAATAACCCGTTTTAGGACCGCGATCTTTAATTGCGATATCTTTTAGGGCTTCGTTGGCAAACGTTTGTTCAGTATCGTTGGTTGATATTTCTTGCCACTGCCACGTTGACTGGTTTTGAAGGGATGAATTACCAAAAGAAAGAAAGACAATAGTTCCAAGCAGCAACAGCGATACTGTTAGACTGCGCCTTTTCTTATACTGTGTTGGCATGCTTTCTATTATGCACTAAACTGATATAAAACTTAAAAGAAATGCTTGCGTGCCCCCAGTATTCGTCTGTTACAATAAATCCTATGCCACAATTAGCTAGACTCGCAGATGTTTTCTTACCAGAACAGTATCAGTTATCCATAACTATCGACAGAATGGGGCGCGGTTTTAGTGGAACGGTGACCGTAAGAGGTATGTTGAGGGATGACGTTAAATATCTACCTTTGCACGCCAAAAATTTGAAAATAACAGCAGCCGTCGTAGATGGCAAAAAAGCCACGGTACGGACACTAAAGAATGACGAGTTACGTTTATCGCATCCTGATTTATTGCCCGGCCCACATATCGCCGTGGTTGGCTTTAGTGGCCAAATTACCGACACAATGAACGGCATGTACCCCTGCTACTACAATCATAACGGTATTAAAAAAGAATTAATAGCGACGCAATTTGAAAGCCATTATGCCAGAAATGTTTTTCCTTGCGTTGATGAACCTGCGGCTAAAGCAACGTTTAAAGTAACTCTGTTAACTGAGCCGGATATTACTGTACTTGGTAATACTCCCCTTAAGCGGCAAAAAATAGAAAACGGCAAGTTGGTTTCGGAATTCACAACCACACCTAAAATGAGCCCCTACTTATTAGCTTGGGTAGTTGGTGATTTGCACAAAAAGTCCGCCATTACCGAAAGTGGTGTTGAAGTTAATGCCTGGGCGACGCCTGCTCAAGATGTACGAGATTTAGAGTTCGGGTTAGATATCGCCACCAGAACTATCGATTTTTTTGAAAACTATTTTGGTGTTCCTTATCCTTTGGCAAAATCAGATCATATAGCACTCCCTGATTTTAGTAGTGGTGCTATGGAGAACTGGGGTTTAATAACTTATCGAGAGGTGGCGTTCTTGGCTAATCCCGGCAACACTGCTATTTCAACCAAACATTACATAGCTACAGTTATAGCTCACGAACTTGCGCATCAATGGTTCGGCAATTTAGTAACCATGAGATGGTGGGATGATTTATGGCTGAATGAAAGCTTTGCTACTCTTATGGAATATCTCGCTATTGATTCCTTGGAACCTAGTTGGGATATCTGGAATGATTTTGCCTCTCATGAAGGGGTTTCCGCCCTCAGTAGAGACTGTATGGATGGCGTGCAGTCAGTGCAAAATGACGTGACTCACCCCGACGAAATCCAAACACTGTTCGATGGCTCTATAGTATATGCCAAAGGGGCCCGGTTACTAAGTATGCTAATGACCTATGTGGGAGAAACAGCTTTTCGTGAAGGATTAAGCAAGTATTTCCAACAATATGCTTATCAAAATACAGAGGCGAAAGATTTGTGGCAAACCCTGAGTGAATCTTCGGGCAAAGACGTGGAAGGGTTTATGGAAACATGGCTCTCTCAGCCAGGCTTCCCGGTAGTACACGTTACTAAAAAGGGAGGCTCTGTTCGCTTGGAACAAGAGAGGTTCTTTATTGGCCCGCATCGCCTCTCAAACCAGTTATGGCAGATACCCCTCAACGCGTCTTCCGGTGAGGTTCCAGAACTGTTCAAAGATAGGTCTATCAATGTACCCTATACTTCTAGCGTTCCGCTGCGACTTAATGTTAACGACAACGCCCACTTTATTACCCATTACGACGAGGGCTTGCTAAAATCAATTCTTGAGATTTTGCCATCCTTACAGCCCATTGATAGATTGCAGCTCATGCACGAGCAAGCTCTACTGGCTCGCGCCGGTGTTATTTCTAGCGCCAATCTTATCCCCCTACTAGATAGTTTTAGGAATGAATCTAGCGAAGCAGTTTGGAGCTTGATGCTCGTTGGTATTAATGATCTGAAAAAATTCGTCGAGACAGATAGTTCAGCCGAAGATTCTCTTAAAAATTTCGTGGGCGATTTAGCTTATTTGCAGTATCAAAAACTAGGCTGGCATGAGAACCCCGACGAGTCGGAAACCGAAACTAAACTTCGGGCTATAATTATTAGTTGCATGCTATATAGTGAGCGCCAAGAGGTCATTGATATAGCGCTAGGGTTGTATAACTCATCTAATATCGAGAACCTCGACCCTGAACTTCGCTCATTAATTATTGGCGCTGCCGTCCGTCACGGCAAACAGCTTGATCAAATCACCACTGAGCTCCTTGATTTGCATCGTGAAACTCACTCTAGCGAGTTAAGGGAAGATATCGCGTCAGGTCTAACGACAACTAAGACGCCGCACACTATCAAGATGCTGCTCTCGATACTTCAGGACAAATCACTTATTCGCCCTCAAGATTTTATCAGGTGGCTTATAGGTCTAATGCGCAACCGTTATAGCCGCGATTTAACCTGGAAATGGGTTAAAGATAATTGGTCTTGGATAGAAAAAACTTTCAAACATGATGCGTCTTATGATTATTTTCCACGATATATAGCCGGCAGCCTGGTTACTAAAAAACAGCTCGATGAATACCTAGCTTTCTTTGAACCTATGAAGAAAGACTTGGCTTTAAAGCGCAATATCGAAATTGGTATCGGAGAGATACAGGGCAGAATCGACTTAATAGAACGTGACAAAGCGGCAGTTCGCCAAACTTTAAGTAATCTCTAGATAATCCACAACAACCGGCGGGTCATCAGCTACCGAAACAGCCACTAGTCGCATATCTGTATTATTTAGTTTATTTTTCAAAGTATAAAACTCTGCTGCAAATTTCATCTGTCTAAGTTTTTTGGCGGTGATAGCGGATAGCCCACCACCTTGATTGGCGTTTTTGCGATATTTAACTTCCGTAAAATGAATAACTCCATTTTTGAGTGAAACTATGTCAATTTCGCAAAACTTCGTTTTCCAGTTTCGCTCCAGAATTTCATGACCCAAGTTAACCAAGTGATTAGTGGCTGTTTCTTCGGCGACGTTGCCTATTTGTTTAGTTGAAGGCGTGTTACTCTTTTGGTTTATTTGATGGGTGGCGTCCCGTGGGGCAGCACCCAAAAATTGTTTTTTGCGTGAGCGAAAAAAATTTTTAGGGGCAAACGGGGCGACAGGACCCGTCAAGCTTATATTAGAAATGCTTCTTTTAACTGGCGCAAAAGAAAGCCTATGCAAAGGTGTCGGACCGAGCTTTTCCAAGGCCAACATGTGCACTGCCGTGCCATAGCCGACATGGTTCTTGAACCCGTAACCTGGATACATGGCGTCTTGTTCTATCATGAAATTATCCCGCGCTACTTTTGCCACAATCGAAGCGGCCGAAACGCTCGGCACTAACAGGTCAGCCTTTTTCATCGTAGTAACAAAACTCTCTTTGGTAGTACCCTTAAGGAAATTGACCGTACCATCGATTATAATTTCGTGGTAGGGTACTGTTATTTGTTCCACCGCTCTAATTGTGGCTAACTTCAAGGCTTCAGATAGCCCTATTTCATCTATCTCGCTTGCTTCAACCCAACCTAATCCTATACCTCTAGCCTCTTTCTGAATTATTAAATCCAAGGCTTGACGACGTTTTTTGGTTAACTTTTTGCTGTCCGTTAATCCATCAATAGTCACCCCTCCTAAGACTACAGCTCCAACAACCAACGGCCCAGCCCAGGGGCCTCGCCCGACTTCATCTATGCCAAGTATCATAAACCCATTGTACTGGGTTTCGATAACTAATTTAGTAATTTCTTAGGTTGTTTCAGGGGTTTCAGTTTCTTTGTGGCGCGATTCAACTTCGGCTTGTTTTTTAGCCAATTCCGCTTCTTCGGCGGCTTTTTCTTTGGCTTTTTCTTGGGCGGCAACTTCGGCTTCTTCTTTTAGACGAGCTTCTTCGGCTTCGGCTTGTTCGTCACGTATAGAGTTGACGTTTTCTTTGTCGAAATCAACAGTCGCCAAACGAGCGCTTTTACCACTACGGGATCTAAGATAAGAAAGATAGTTTCGACGGACTTTGGAACGACGCACGACTTCTACTTTAGTAACTAGGGGATTGTGCATCAAAAAGCTTTTCTCGACGCCTACGCCACTAGTAATTTTACGAACCGTAATACGGCTAGTGTGGGAGTTTTTGCGATCAACACGAATAACAACGCCTTCAAAAATCTGAACGCGTTCTTTGGCACCTTCTCGAACTTTTTGGTGCACCTTAACCGTGTCGCCACTTAATACATTGACTACTTGAGCCTTTTTCTGGGCGTCATTTACTTTTTGGATTAATGCAAAACTCATACAGATAACAACTATACCACGGCTTAGCCCTTTATCCAAGGGGGTTGTTGGATTATATGACCCTGTTTATCTCGTCCAATGTCGTATCGCCGCGCAAAGCCGCTAGCACGCCACGCTCCATGAGCGTAACCATGCCTGACTCACGAGCGGTCTTTTCAATAATCTCGGCGTGTATATCAACCTCATCTCCTCGCAAGAACTTTTGGATGTTTTCGTTGATTACCATCTGCTCCATGATTACTATCCGCCCCTTGTAGCCAAAAGGTGAATCTTCGGTAACTACTGGGCGCCACAATTTAAAGGAACTTAGGTCTGGTTTTTCAATATGGGCAGGCAGGTCTTTTAAGGCATCCTGTACCCATTGGCGAGTAGCATCATCTGGTTCGTACTCTTCCTTTGAGGAGTCGTCTAGGCGTCGTACTAGACGCTGAGCGATGACTAACCGTATAGCCGAGCTAAATATCGGATTAACCCCTATTAAGCCAATCATACGGCTAAAAGCGGCGGCTGTAGAATTGGCATGAAAGCTCGATAGCACCAAGTGCCCCGTAATAGAGGCCTGGATAGCCGTTTTGGCTGTATCAGCGTCACGAATCTCACCTAGCATCACTACGTCCGGGTCTTGGCGCAAAATAGATCTCAACCCTTCATCAAAACTTTGACCAGCAGTGGTGTCAACAGGTATTTGCGAAATACCGGGTAAGCTGTATTCTATAGGGTCCTCTAGGGTTATGATTTTTCGATCGGTAGAGTTCAAAGCATTCAAGATGCTATATAAAGTAGTCGATTTTCCACTACCGGTTGGGCCAACCATTAATACCATGCCTCGAGGGTGACTGATGATTTCGTCAATTTCTTTGCGTTCGTGCTCACCAATATTCAAGCGGTCTATGTTCAACATGGATTCATCAAAGTTGAACAGCCTTAGGACTGAATCCTGCCCGTACATCGTGGGCGCCATTTCAACACGTACGTTCAACAAATGAGTTTCGCCATCGCGCGTGATTTCTTTTTGCATATGACCAGATTGGGGTGTAGTTGCAGCCGTTGAAATATTAGCTCGCGATGCTAACGCTCCTAAGATTACCCGATAGCGGTCACTGTCTAAATCGGCCACTGGATGCAACGCGCCATCAATACGCATCCGAATACGCATGTGAGTACGTTGGTTTTCTATATGAATATCGCTAGCTCCTAGCTTATCGGCCTGATCCAATAAATAGTCAAAAACTTCGTCTATACCGACAGAGTTAAGCGTTCTGCTAACTCCTGCCATTGTGTCGCTATCACCTACGCTAGCTATCTTGATATCATCATGGACTATTTTTATCGGCGGATCATAACGGTTCATGATTTCTCGGTAACCGCTAAGACTGATTAACAAAAACTCAATGCCTCGCCCGGCATCATTGTATTCTTTCGTAAGTTGATGAATGAAAGATTGAGGGGTCTGCGTGGTAACTCCAAAACGCCAAGCCACCCCCTCATTCCCAACCGTCAGAGGAATTATGCGGTTTTGATGCATAGTAGCGTTATCAAGCGCGCCCTTTACCAGCTCCATGGTTTCTTCAATTGATCTGGTATCTAGATACTGAACGCCTAAAATAGCGGCGCGCTGTTTAGTACCTTGTTCGTCTTGTTCGCGACGATTTTGCTGAATTCGATCCTCATCCATTACTTATAAATATACCAAAATACTTATGGTTTAGCTATTGAGGATACTTTTTACGGGTCTTGCCGCTCGGCTGGGGGAGTAATTAATGTTAAATTGAATGTATGCCTGAGATAATCGTAATCGCCCATAATATCCGTTCTACTTATAATGTGGGGTCTATTTTCCGTACTTGTGATGGGTTTGGCGTAAAGAAGTTAATTCTTAGCGGGTACACACCCTACCCTTCCGTTTTGAAAGATTCACGGCTCCCACATATAGTAAGCAAATTAACTGACCAAATAAAAAAGACGGCTCTGGGCGCTGAAAAGACAGTAGCCTTTGAATATCAAGACAAACCGAATTTAGAATTATTAAAGACAGCTGGGTTCACTGTGGTTGGATTGGAGCAAGATACCAGAAGCATATCACTAAAAGATTATCAGCCACCCCAAAAAATAGCCTTACTGTTAGGCGAGGAAGTTAACGGTATTGAATCTGATTTGCGAGATCAGTGCGACGCCTTGGTAGAAATCCCGATGCACGGACAAAAAGAATCCTTCAACGTCGCCGTCGCCACTGGAATCGTCCTGTACTCGTTATCTGTTTAACTGTTTATTTCAATATCACGCTGTCTTCGCCGAGAGTTTTAACAAGAATTGAAATCAATTCGTCAGATGGTTCTATTTTAAATGGCAATCTAATAGCTGATTGTTTCTGATCACCTAACACTAGTATCACGTCTGACAAACCTGGGTGCTTAGCGCAACTTCGCTTTAGGGTTAATAATGCTTTATGGTCATCAGGGTCTTTGACTCGGATATATAGTTTTTGATCCATGGGAGTAACCGGAACCGATACCGCCACTGGAACAGGAGTTGCCACACTCACATTTGTTGGTTTATGAGGCACGATTTTTGGTATGTTTGGTTTTTTGTTGACACCAGTCCCCACGCCATCCAGGTCTTGTTCGGTCACGAACTGAATATTATCGGCGGTTATTTTGGCGTCACCATTAGAATTACCCTCTTTGTCACGCGAACTAATTTTGCCGTCAACTTTGATGATAACGTCTTGCAATAGCCGCTCGCCTATTTTTTCGTAAAGGTTCGGGAATACTATAACTTCGATCTCTCCGCCTTTATCTTCTAGGCGAATAAAGGCCATTCTCTTGCCTCCCTTTGTCACAATCACTCGAATTGTCGAGATAATTCCCCCGGCCGTTATGTTTTTGCCATCCATTTCAGCTACCACCTGATCTAATGATACGGTTTGCTCCGCAAGATAGGCCTCGTAACTATCCAGAGGATGAGCGCTGATATAAAGTCCTAGTAATTCCCTCTCCCAAACTAACCGCTCTTTGTCGGTGGATTTTACTGGTGCTGGCTGCAAGTTAATCGTCAATTTAGAAGAAGCGTCCTCTATACCGTCAAATAATCCCGTTTGTGAGCTAAGGGCGTCTTTTTGGACTTTAGAGGCAAATGCCTGGATGATATCAAGGTTAAATAAAAGGTCAGATCTGTCTCCTAGACTGTCAAAACCGCCAGTTTTAATAAGTGATTCCCAAGCTTTCTTGTTAAAACTGCCGACCTTGACTCGTTTGGCAAAGTCCTCGATACTTGTGAATTTGCCGTCTTCGCGAGCCCTCAAAGCTTCTTCTACCGCTCCTACACCTACACCTTTAACAGCCGCCATCCCGAATCGAATAGCTTTTTTGCCGGGTACAACCGCAAACTCTACGAATCCTTCATTAACGTCTGGCGGTAAGACTTCTATGCCCATGTGTTTGCATTCTGCAATTTCAATAGCTAATCTATCGATATTATCTTGATCGCTCGTCATTAGAGCCGCCATAAAAGCTTCTGGGTAGTGGGCTTTCAGATAGGCGGTCCAATAAGCAATTGTTCCGTAACACGTAGCGTGAGCTTTGTTGAACGAGTAGTCGGCGAATGGTTGAATTTGTTGCCAAAGTTTTTCTGCTTGAGACTGCGTGAGACCTTGCTGTTTACAGCCTTCTATAAACTTGGGCTCTTCGGCGGCCATGATATCACGCTTTTTCTTGCCTATAGCCTTTCGAACGAGATCAGCTTCGCCCGCGCTATACCCAGCCACCAATTGCAACAACATAATGATTTGTTCTTGGTAAACCATAACTCCGTAGGTGGGTCTTAAAATAGGCTCTAGGCTTGGGTGTAAGAAAGAAACCGACTTGGGGTCATTTTTGCCTTTTATGTACCTTGGTATTTCAGGTAACGGCCCCGGTCGGTAAAGTGCAACCATGGCAACTATGTCTTCGAATCGGTTAGGTTTTAACTCTTTTAGATAACGCTTCATTCCAGCGGATTCTATTTGGAAAACACCCGTAGTATCCGCTCTGCGAAGTAGCTGAAATGTTTTAGCATCATCAAATGGAATATCATTAAGTTCTATATCCGTTTCGTGAACTTTTTTCACGATTCTTATGGTGTTTTTGATAATAGTCAGGTTTGAAAGCCCCAAGAAGTCTACCTTTAAAAGGCCGAGGTCTTCTACTGGACCCATGGGGTACTGTGTAGCGACCACCCCTTTTTGAGCCATTTCAAGCGGTATAAATTTAACTATGTCGTCAGGAGCTATAACAACGCCCGCTGCGTGAACACCATGAGAGCGAATAGTTCCCTCTAACCTGCTAGCAAAATCTATAACCTGTCTCGCTACAGGATTAGTGTCGTACTCGCGTTTTAAGTCAGCATCTTGCTCAACGCAAACCCTTAGTGGTATGTGCCTTCCTTGAGACGGTGGCGGTATAAGTTTGGCTATTCTATCAGCTTCGGCGTACGGAACTTGCAAAACTCTTGCTACATCACGTACCGCAGCTCGAGCCGCCATAGTTCCAAAAGTAACAATATTGGCAACTCGATCTTTGCCGTATTTATCGATACAGTATTGGATGACTTCATCCCTGCGAGTGTCTTGGATATCAACGTCAACATCGGGCGGACTAATACGATGAGGGTTCAAGAAACGCTCGAACATGAGTTCATGATGTATAGGGTCTGCTTCAGTAATCTTTAAAGAGTAAGCCACTATAGAGCCTGCTGCCGATCCTCTGCCGGGTCCAAAAACTATTCCACGGTCCTTGCCCCATTTAATAAAATCCCAAACTATAAGAAAGTAGCCGTTATAACCCGATTCCCTGATAGTCTTTAGCTCAAACTCAGCTCTTTCCACCACCTCTTTTGATAGCTTCTTTTTAGCTTCTTCTACGGCCATTGTCGTAGCTTTTTGCTCGTCTACGCCACCATAGCGCCAGGCTAAGCCCTGCCATACTAATTTGCGTAGGTAATCTTCTTCCGTCTCTCCGCCCGGAGTGTCAAATTTCGGAATTAACATTTCGCCTAGTTTGATTTCGACATTACAGCGATTAGCTACAGCCAAAGTGTTAGTTATAACTTCGGGGTGTTCTTCCCCCCACCTGCCTATAATATCCCGAGGATCGGTAACGTGCAGTTGAAAATCTTTCATGCTCATCCGATCGGTGTCGCTCAAAAAAGAACCTGTTTGGACGCATAATAAAATTTCGTGAGCTTCCTTGTCTTCGAGATTCAAATAATGAGCGTCGCAAGTAACTACTGCCGGGATATCAAGATCTTTAGATAATTTCAAAAGATACTCATTAACTTTATTTTGAACATCCCAATGATCCGGAGAATCAGGATGGCCATGATCTTGCAGTTCTAAATAGTAACGATCCCCAAAGACTGACCTGTACCACTCGGCTATTTGCTTGGCTTTGTCGTAGTTGTCTACTTGCAAGTTTTCACCTAACTCAGAACCGGCGCAACCCGATAACACTATCAACCCTTCGTTATATTTTTCGAGAATCTCATGGTCCATTCGGGGTTTATAGTATTTACCTTCTAGCTCAGATATAGACACCAAGCGCATCAGGTTGCGATAGCCCTTGTCGTTCATAGCCAAGATAGTTAAGTGATATCTAGCCTTGTCTTTTTGAGGGTCGCGGTCGTGGCGCGAACGCGCCGCAATATACGCCTCTATACCGATAATCGGCTTAACACCCCCATCCTTGGCGGCTTTATAAAACTCGATTGCGCCAGATATAGTTCCGTGATCAGTAATCGCCACGGCCTCCATACCAAGCTCAACAGTCTTTTTCACTAAACCAGGTATCTTAGTTAACCCGTCCAGCAAGCTGTGATGAGTATGATTGTGCAAATGCACAAAATCTGATGATTTCAACTTAGAACGCGTAACGTCCAAAGGTTTTGATTTAGCCCCCATGCCTAACTAGTAGTATAACCAAGACGAGACCCTCTTGTCTGTAGTAAAAAGGACTTTTAAACTTCTCGCTGCCTGATAGCGTCTATGACGCCCTGAATATATTCTCCGCTAACCGGTAACCATCCTACCAATTGACTCAACGCCCATATCAACAAAGCTACAACAACAGTACCACCTAGCACTGTACCAAATCCAAAGAAAATACCACGCCAAAAATTCATCCAATATACGCGGCGCCGACTTTGATACATATCATAGAAAAATTCTTCGAATAGTCGGCGACGAGCAGCACGTTCCGTGCGTTTTTCAGCCATGTTAGCAAGTTTTTTTCTGGTTTTTTTAATCATTTTTCAGTTTTAACTGATATCTATATCTATTTTTTACTCTTGAACCCTTTTTTAGCACCTTCAAGCACACGTTCAGTGCGAGTCTTGAAATCTGCTGCCTTTTCCTTGGCGTCCTCTATCGTTCCTTCAGCCTTATCTTTGGCTTCATTGGCGACAGTACCGACCTTATCAGCTGCCTGCTTGGACTTCCGAGCAGCATCTGATTTTATATCATCAGCCTTTACTTTCAGATCAGCCCTGGTTTCCTTGCCACTTTTGGGCGCAGTCAATAGCCCTGTTACTAAACCGGCGGCAGCTCCAAATAGAGCGCCTAGAGCGAATTTACCTTTTGTCATCGTCACTCCCTCCTCTTTTATCCTTTAAATTACTGGCCCATTTTTTAACAATGTTAAGGAAGAACAGCGGTGAAGCCATTTTTGCAGCTCCAGCCACGGCTGCTTCTATGTGATCCGCTGTGCGTTCTGCTGACTTAGTAACTCTGCGGATCTGTCTGGTTAAGACTATTAGGTAAATTACGAGAGCAACGCCTAGCACTAAGAAGAAGCCTAAAAATATCGATATAATGATTACTAAAATTTCTGCGGCGGAACTCATAATGTTAATACCTCCATATTTAATTATTAGCACAAACTATGCCAAAAAGCAAGTGCTTACTTTAATCGTCCCTTCAGGTAAGCGGCAAAATCCTTGCTATATACAGGGTGTTCTAGTGCTACATCTGCAACAGCTTTTAGATACTTGAGCGGATCACCTGTATCATGCCAAACGCCTTCTATCATGCATCCGTACACGGCATCTTTGAGAGCTAACGTATTTAAACTGTTAGCTAGTGTTAATTCGCCGACCGTCGCCGACTCTTCTTGTTTAATTAAAGGGATGATATCGGACGTCAGCAAATAACTACCAACTGAAGCGTATTCCGAAAGCGCGTTAGCTTCCCCAGGTTTTTCTACCAGCCCTTTGATAGCAAATAATTTACCCTTAACTTTTTTGCCAACATCGGCCATGCCATATTTGTCGGCATCTTTTTTGTCAATTTTTATCAAAGATATTACTGACTTGCCGGTCTCGTTGTAAGCTTCTTTTAGTTGAATAGGCCAAGCGACATCAGATCGAAAGAAGTCGTCGGCAAAGAACACAAAAAACGGTTCGTCGTCATTAATTAAATGCCGGGCATTTAATATGGGCCGAGCATTTCCCTTAGGTGATCCTTTTTGACGAACATACACGAAGTTCGCCATTTCGGCGATAGTTTTTATCTGCTCCGCCTGATCGCTCTTACCCCTTTCTCGCAGTTCGCTTTCTAATTCATCGCTACGATCAAAATGGTCTTCTATGGCCCGCTTGGTACTACCGGTAACTATAATTATGTCCGTTACACCCGCTGCCACGGCTTGTTCGACAATAATTTGAATCACCGGTTTGTCGATAATCGGTAACATTTCTTTGGGCATAGCCTTGGTTTGTGGCAAAAAGCGAGTCCCTAGACCGGCCGCACATATAATAGCTTTAGTGGGTTGCTTCATAGATATCAACTATAACCTTTCGCGAATTAATTTTTGGGCGAGGGCTGGGTTAGCTCTACCGCTTGATTTCTTCATCACCTGCCCGACCAAATAGCCTATAGCCTTATCTTTGCCGTCTTTAATATCAATTATCGATTGAGAGTTGGCCGGGTCAGTTAAAATTTCATCAACGATACTAGCGATTTCGCCTTCGTCACTAACTTGTAACAAATTCTTATTTTCGGCAATTTCACGAGCAGTTTTATCGCTAGTCAATAATTCGTTAAAAACTTCTTTGGAGGAAGTTGAAGAAAGCTCGTTCTTTTCGACCATGTTAGACAATTCAATGAATCCTTCGGGTGAGAAGTTGCTAGCAACGACAGCTGTTTCTTCGTCTTCTGACACAACAGCACTGGCAAACCAATGCGCTACACGACGAGCAGCAGACTCGCCAGCAGCTTCCTGGATTTCGGTTATCAGAACAGCGTAGCTTTGATTATTAAGCAAAGCTTCTACTACTGAGCTGTCGAGTTTGAGGCTCTGCCATTTATCCCGGTAATAGGCTGGAAGAGGCGGAACTGTCTTTTGAATTTCGTCTATTTCCTGATCTTCCAAGACGATTGGTGGAATATCAGGCTCTGGCATGTAGCGATAGTCCTGTGCCTGCTCTTTTCCTCGCTGAGATACGGTCTTTTGTTTGGCGTCATCCCAACCTCGAGTTTCCTGAACGACCACTTCTCCGCGCTCTAATAATTCGACTTGTCTTTTGAATTCATATTCGGCAGCTTTTTCAACACTACGGAAGGAGTTCAGGTTTTTAGTTTCGGAACGAGTGCCTAGTTCTTTGGCGTCTTTCAAGGCAACAGATACGTTAACGTCAAAACGCATATTGCCATGGTATAAATCACCAAAAGTTACACCAGCGTATGTCATTAACCTGTGCAATTCGATAGCATACGCCTTGGCTTCAGCCGCTGAATGAATATCGGGCTCGGAAACTATTTCAATCAATGGCGTACCGGCACGATTGAGGTCTACCAGGCTATGGTCTGCATGGTGAATAAGTTTACCGGCATCTTCTTCAAGATGAGCGTGGTGAACCCTTATGCGTGAGCTAGAGCCGTTTTTAAGAGGCACATCCACCCAACCTTCTAAGATTATCGGGTTATACATTTGCGATATCTGATATCCTTTGGGTAAATCAGGATAAAAATAATGTTTGCGATCGAAACGGCTGACTTTAGCTATTTTAGCGTTAAGAGCTTTGCCGGCTTTTATAGCCAGTGTCACGGCTTCACGATTGAGAATCGGTAGCATACCGGGCAGGCCATAGTCAATTGGGCTAATAACACTGTTGGGTTCTTTACTGCGGGCATCGTTATCCGCTGGGCTAAATAATTTGGTGAGAGTAGCAAGCTGAACGTGGCATTCTATACCAATTGTCATTACATATTTCATGTCACTATTCATAGTGCCCCCAAATCTTTTAGCGCTTGCTCAAAAGCGTTAAGTGCCTTGCGAGCGTCCTCAGACGATACGTCAACATCCGATTCGTGGGCTATTCGATTGCGTAGTTTATGAGCGCCCCACAAAGAGTTATTGTTACTAAATAGTGAGCGAGCTTTTTTCATTCTTTCTGACATAATTTGGCCTTTTATGCCTCGTTCTTTCAAGGCTCTATCTACTAATTTGTCGGCATTGAGTACCGCTAAATGATAGCTAGAAGGCTCGCCTTCTACAAGTTTAGACTTTATATTAGACCAATCGGTCTGGTAGCGCCTAGCATCTAAACGCGTAGTCCGTTTTTGCGTCAGGTTTATAAAAACGAACAGTAAAAGACCGACAATAATTACAGCGGCAAAAAGAATGATTATCTCTGAATTCATTCTAAAATTCCTCCACTTCTTGGCCTAGTGCTAGAAGATTAGCGTCGCTCTGCATAGGACCTATTAGCTGAGCACCTATAGGCAAACCTGAGTCAGTTGAACCCGCCGGCACACTGATTGCCGGTAAACCTGCCAGAGAAGCCGGAACTGTCATAACATCGGATAAATACATCTTGATAGGGTCATCAGTATTCTCGCCTAGCTTGAAGGCTGGCGTGGGTGCTGTTGGCCCGAGCAACATATCATAATTTTTGAGGAGCTCATCGAACTGGCTAATGAGAAGTGTACGAGCTTTTTGGGCTTGAAGATAATAGGCGTCAAAGAAACCGCTTGATAAAACGTGGTTTCCAATCATAATGCGCCGTTTGTTTTCGGCTTCAAAACGAGAACGGCTTTGACCATAGAGCTCTTGTAAGTTGTCAGCTCCCTCAAAACGATAGCCGTATCGAACACCGTCATAACGCGCTAAATTACTACTGACTTCCGCTGGTACGATTATGTAATACATGGCCAAAGTGTATTTAGCGATAGGTAGACTAATTTCTTCAACCACATGTCCGATTTTGCGTAATTTGTCCGCGTATTCTAGCACCTGATTTTTTACATCCGAATCAACCTCGTCGGTCATAAATTCTTTAATAAGTCCGATTTTCTGCTTGGACTCTATTGATTGTTTTGGTGAAAAGAAATCCGGCAAGGTTGTCGTGTCGTTCTTGTCCTGGCCGGCTATAATACTCATTATCAAAGCGGCGTCACTAGAATTAGTCGTAATAGCTCCGACAACATCAGTGCTGCTAGCCATTGCCACCACACCATAACGGCTAACAGCACCGTAAGTTGGTTTAATACCTACTACGCCATTAAAGCTAGCGGGTTGACGAATAGAACCACCCGTATCAGTACCTAACGCAAAAGGCACGATATCGAGTGCCACCGCTACCGCTGAACCTCCACTGCTACCACCAGCTACTCGTGTTTTATCAATGGCGTTACTTGTAGGTCCGAAAGCCGAGTTTTCAGTACTACCGCCATGAGCGAAAGCATCTAGGTTAGCTTTGCCGATACAAATAGCACCCTCAGCTTCAAGTTTTTCAACAGCTGTAGCCTGCAGTGGAGCGTTGAAATCTTCAAGCATTTTGCTGGCAGCAGTTGTAGGAGCGCCAAATGCCAAGAAATTATCTTTTATCACGAATGGCACGCCAGCCAAGCGACCAGTAATTTTGCCTTCATCAACTTCTTTGGCTCGTTGCATAGCCCGATCCTCAGTAAGGCTTAAAAGCGCATGATAATCTTGGTTTTGTTGCGCCTTGGACAAGGCTCTTTTGATGTTATCCTGAGCGCTTTGGTTCAAAAAGTCGGCTATTTTGCTCATCGTCATAAAACCTTCGGCACTTTCACGGCATTTTCGGCATGCTCCGAAGCAAGCCCTAATAGCTGCTCTCTGCTCACTTTTACAGGAGTTGTCTCGTCATTACGCCAAACATTCTTGAGGCCAGTAACTTGATAAGTGGGCTCGACACCACTTGTGTCTAGCTCTCCGAGCTGGGTAATGTATTCTACTATGCGATCAAGGTCGCCCATTAAAAAATCAATTTCGGCGCTATCCAATTCAAAACCAGAAAGCCGCGCTAAATACTCGACATCTTTTCGAGAAATTTGTGTCATACAAGATATTATAGCTTAAACAGTGAGTGTTTTACAGGATGCTGAACCTGGAGTTATCGGTTGTCGACAAATGTATGGGCTTTACCACCCATACCGGCTCGACCAGTTCGTCCGATACGATGTATATAATCTTCGTAAGTTTGTGGAGTATCAAAGTTGATTACGTGTGATACGTTAGGGATATCCAAACCGCGAGCCGCTACATCGGTTGCGACCATTACTCTAACGTGTTCGTCCTTGAACTGCTTGAGTGCTCGTTGGCGTTGCGACTGGTTTTTGTTACCGTGGATTGCTACCGATGGAATACCGCTGTTGCCTAAGTGATCGCTTAATCGTTGTACGCCAAATTTAGTCTCACCAAATACCAAAACCTTGTCATAATCTTCACTGCGCAACATCTCCGTCAAAAGATCTATCTTGTGTGATTTGTCACGCGATTCAATAATTGTTTGTTCTATATGTTCGTTGGTTTCACTAGTTCTAACTGATACCGTAACTGGATCTTTTAGAAAATCATTAACCAACCTTTGTATCTCGGGGCTCGTCGTAGCACTAAAGAATAGCGTTTGACGGTCAGGGTTAGTATGTCCGACGATAGTACGAATATCTGGCAAGAATCCCATGTCAAGCATACGATCAGCTTCATCAAGGACTAGGGTGTTGACATTATCCAGTTGTAATATATGACGATTGATTAGATCTTTTAATCGTCCTGGGGTACCCACAATAAAGTGAGGACGACGTTTTATATCGCGAATCTGTCTGTCTATATTGACTCCCCCGACAATCAGAGCAGAGTAAAGATTAAGTCCTTTACTAAACTCTCTGAATTGTTCGTCAATTTGTTGAGCTAGCTCGCGGGTTGGCGCGACTATCAAGACGCTTGGTCGCATCGATACGCCGATCTGGCGTTCAATAATCGGCAGCAAGAAAGCAGCCGTTTTACCGGTACCAGTGTTCGCTATTCCGATAACGTCTTTGCCGTCGAGAATATAAGGAATCGCCTGATCTTGAACGGCAGTCGTAGCTTCATATCCCTTTTTGGATATATTGTAGTGAAGTTGTGAGCTAAAGTTAAAATCTGAGAATTTGTGTGTCGAGACATACTGAACCTCATCGGCTTTAGCGATAGCTTGGTTAATGAATTTGCTCGGATGGATATACTTCTTGGTTGGCCCTTTGTTGAGGCGCCTCGCTCCATTGTAACTGGGGCGATAGCCGCCAGAAGAACGTCCAGTCCGTCTTTGTTGATACGCCATAAAAAAATAAACCTTTCTAGTTAGTGTTAATTAAATAGCTGTTGCAGTCAGGGTCATTATTATAAAGACCTTAGGAGGAACAGCGAGAAGAGGTTTCGGTTTTATCGAAATTAACTCGACATTCATCGAATGCAATACTTTAATAATAGCACAGTCTTTAAATTTTTGCAAGCACTACAGCTTAGAATTTATATCCGCAATGAGATCTCTAAGTTCGGCAGCCTTTTCAAACTCCAAATTCGCGCTGGCAAGTTCCATTTGGGATGTCAGTTCTTTTATCAGGTTCGGATATTCGTCTTTTGGAATTTTCTTTAGATTCAGTTTGTCTTTTTTGCCTTCTTTCTTGGGAACAATGGCACGTAGACCTTCATTAATGTTCTTAGCGATAGATATAGGAGTAATGCCGTGTTTTTCGTTATAAGCTTGCTGGATAGAACGGCGACGATTAGTTTCGCTAATAGCCTGCTTCATAGACTCGGTCATTACATCGGCATACATAAAGACTTTACCTTCAGCGTGGCGAGCAGCGCGCCCTATGGTCTGAATTAGCGAATTAGCACTCCTCAAGAAACCTTCCTTGTCGGCGTCCATAATAGCCACCATACTAACTTCTGGTAAATCAAGGCCCTCTCGTAGCAAGTTAATACCAACTAACACATCATAGATCCCAGTACGCAAATCTTTTAATATGTCGCTTCTCTCTAGAGTGTCAACATCACTGTGTATGTAAGCTGTTTTAATTTCGAGCTCTTGCAAGTAAGTCGATAGGTCTTCGGCCATGCGTTTGGTTAAAGTAGTTACCAGCACACGCTGACCCTTGCTGACTCTATCGTTAATCTCGGCCACCAAATCATCTATCTGACCTTTGGTTGGGCGAATGATAATCTCTGGATCAACTAGGCCAGTGGGACGAATAACCTGCTCGACTGGTGGAGGGCTTTGGGATAATTCATATTCGCTAGGTGTGGCCGAAACGTAAATCGCTTGGTTCACATGACGGTCAAATTCCTCGAATTTTAAAGGTCGATTGTCTAGGGCACTCGGTAAGCGAAACCCATGTTCTACCAAGACTTCTTTTCTAGCTCGGTCCCCCCGATACATTCCTCTTATTTGAGGCAAGGTCATATGGCTCTCGTCTATAAACAGCAAAAAATCTTCGGGGAAATAGTCGACTAGTGTGGCTGGTTGTTCGCCCGGCTCGCGATTAGTTAGATAGCGACTATAGTTCTCGATACCTTTGACGAATCCAGTTTGCTCTAGCATTTCTATGTCGTATTTAGTGCGCTGCGATAAGCGCTGAGCCTCTAATAATTTACCTTGTTTTTCGAACTGATTAATTCGTTCTTCGAATTCTTTTTTAATACCTATCAGGGCATGTTCTAGTTTTTCTTTTGGAGTTACGAAGTGACTGCTTGGAAATACTGTTATCTCTTCGGGCTCTGCTATAATTTCGCCTGTCAAAGGGTTGACTTTAGTCAAACGCTCAACCGTATCCGCAAAGAATTCTATTCTATAAGCAGTGTCGCCACCAGCAGGAAAAACGTCCACTACATCGCCACGCACCCTAAATGTCCCTCTCTCGAAAGCCACGTCGTTGCGTTGATATTGAATATCTCTGAGCAAGCGCAACAGTTTATCACGGTCTCGTTTTTGGCCTCTTTTTACGGCAACCGACATATCGGCATAATCTTCCGGCGAACCGATGCCGTAAATACAGCTCACACTAGCTACGATAATCACGTCGCGACGAGTTAATAGCGCAGTAGTTGCGGCGTGTCGCAAGCGGTCAATCTCGTCGTTGATTTTGCTGTCTTTTTCAATATAAGTGTCGCTGCTTGGAACGTACGCTTCTGGTTGGTAGTAATCAAAATAACTTACGAAATAATGAACGGCGTTTTTTGGGAAAAACATTCTAAATTCACTGTATAGTTGAGCCGCCAGCGTCTTGTTGTGAGCCATAACCAAAGTTGGTACTTGGCGATTCGCGATAATGTTCGCCATCGTGAATGTCTTGCCACTTCCAGTTACGCCTAAGAGTGTTTGGTCCCTTTGATCAGCCTCTAGACCGCTAATAAGTTTGCGAATAGCATCAGGTTGATCGCCCGTAGGCTGGTACTCACTTTGTAACTTAAATCGAGCCATCTAATAATTATAACAGGGGGCGGAAAGAATTTTTAATTCGTAATTTATAATTTTTAATAGAATGCCCCAGCTACCAGTTCCCAATCCCTAACCCCTTACTTTTACGGGTCCTGCCTTCGCCGTACGGCGAACGGTCCGCCCCGCCTCACGTCACCCGTAAAAGTGATTTGTCTTGATTTGAATCTATGTTTGTCAAGGCTTTTACTAGCGCATGGCTTTCTGAAGGCTTGCGGAGCGACCGAAAGGGAGCGGAGGCCGAACGCCACGGGATGTTTACACCCGTAGAGTGACCTAAAGAAAGCTATGAGCTAGTAAGAAGCTGTTTTGAATAGTAAATTAGCCGCGTTTAACGCCGCGACCTTTGGCGTGATCGTCGGTTCCATCGTGGACAAAGTCATCGTATTTTTCGTCTAGGACTTCTATAATTTTATCGACTAGCCGAACAGGGTCGGTATCATAAATAACATCTTTTGCGCCAGGCGTTTCAATTTTTTCAAGCAACGTTGGCACATAATCCGCTAAACCACCGCTACCAAGTAACACTCCGCACACCTTTCGGCTTTCTAGCGCCGTTGATAATTCATGCAAGCTCCCCATTCGCCCGCCTATAGTAATAACGGCGTCACTGCTGCGAATTAAATGCACGTCACGCCCGACATAAGCCATCCCAGTAAAGTTGATGTAATCAAATTCAACAGTTGGCAGTTTATAGACAGTTACGTGCTCGCGAAACGAGCTGGCTGGTGAAAAGCCTACCGATACGCCTTTGCGATCTTTGACGCTGAAAGCGCCTTGGGCGGCATACCATGGTAATCCGACAGTTGCGCCAGTCGTTAGCGTTTTGCCCGCTTTGGCGATCGCCTTACCTAAATCATAAGCCAGTTGGTGTGAAGTCTGTACGGTTGGGCCGGATGCTGCTCCGGAAACGCAAATTTGATATCTCATATTCGTTAAAGCCTAGAAAGGCTTCTCCTTAATTGGCATTGAGTGCAGTTTGGTTCCTTTTTGCAAAATCGCAGTTTTGGCCCCAATTTTAGTAACAACCGATGTTGAATTGGCACTGGCAAAGATAATAGAATCTTTCAGGGAAGCACCCTGCGCCCATTGGCTCAAGAACCCTGATCCAAAAGCATCTCCGGCCCCGGTTCTATCTATGACCGGCACATCTTCGTACATGCCGGCGCGTATGATTGTTTTGCCATCACTAGCAATAACTCCGTTCGGGCCGTCGCTAATAATCGCCACAGGCACATAATTAACTAGTCGACGAATTAACTCTTCCAAGCTATCACCGTCAACAATTTGGCTCGCTTCTTGTCGGTTGACCGATAATACGTTGACATCTTCTAACAAGCCCTTTAATTTTGCCGTGTGCTTTAGTTCGCCTTTCCCAGGATTAAAAAAGATTTTTTTATCTAGACTTTTAGCTTGCGTAAAGACTTTATCAAGAACATCCATGCTTCCCGCCATGCTGGTGATATAAAGCCAGTCAGCGTCATTGTCGTCTAAGTCAAAATTACGAGCTTCGTAATGCGTTGAAGCTCCTCGATACGTAAGTATGGTGCGCTCGCCAGATGGTGCTAATAAAAGTACTGAGTATCCTGTATTGTACCTGTCCGAATAAGTAACATGAGCAGTGTCAACACCTTCTTTGTCTAGGTCATTTATAACCGCAATCCCGGCTGGGTCGTGACTAATAGTCCCCATAAATTGAGCGTGTAGGCCTTGGCGCGCAAAAGTCACAGCAGCATTAGTAGCCCCACCGCCAGTCGTAAAGTTGATTTGGTTAACATCGGCTTTCTCGCCCATTTCAAGTTTCATGAAAACCTCATGCGCAGCTTTATCGGTTACGGGTTTTAGCTCATCGCTATGGCTTAGAAAAACATCCTGAACAGCAGCACCGATTGAAAGAATTTTAACGGCGCTCACGTCACCGCCTTTCCACTACTGTTAAACGCAGCTATCTTTTCTTCCACTACATCCTGAACTGCTTTATAGACAGCCGGCATAAGTTTGACAACCGCATACTCGTCCGGATTTTCGGCCAAAACTTTTTCTAGGTTTTTTCTGAACGCATACCGTATATCGCTATTGATATTAATTTTACTGACACCAATTTTGGCGGCCTCTTCAAAATAGTGCAAAGGTGTGCCACTACCGCCATGAAGGCTGATTTGCACTCTTGAGTCAAGTGCTTCGCGAATTTTCTGGAGTAACTCCAAATCAAGCTCTTTGGGTACTGGATACTTACCATGTAGGTTACCGATGGCAGCCGCGAAGGTATCTATACCAGTGGCCTCGGCAAAGGCTTTAGCACCATCGGGTGTTGAAAAGGTTTTCTTAATTTCTTCATAGTCAATAGCTTCGGTGTGCACGTTCGATGAACCGCCAAAATAATGAGGTTCACTTTCTATCAGGGCACCTGTAAAGGAGGCGTATTCTACGACTTCTTTAGTCCTAGCTACAATATCTTCGTCACTGGCATCATGATTGGCCTGGGATATGTCGATATGTATGAATTCATAGCCAGCATCAATAGCTCGCTTGCAATCTTCAACCGTGGGGCTATGATCGAGGTTGATATACATTTCGATACCATATTCGCTTTTGTAGTTATCAACCAAATCACGCAAGTTTTCTAATCCGACAGCCTTGACTTCTCCGTCACTAACTTCAACTAGTACTGGGGAATTCAGTTTTTGAGCAGCCCGAGCCACAGCAATGAGTGTTTCTTGGTTGTCAATGTTAAACGCTCCAACAGCAAAGTGCTGACTACGCGTCCGCTGCATAAGATGTCGCGCTCGCGTAGTGTTTGTGCGAATTTCTCTGATAGTCAGTCCCATTTTAAGTGTCAGCCCCCTAATTTCTGTCTTGTTACTTGAATAATAGTATAACACTTATGGTTGGCAGTGAACAATTTCTAATCTCTAATTCTTAATTAATTTTTAATTCACAGTTTATAAGTATTTTACATTTAACAATTCGCTGTTTTCATTTACTTATCAACTTTCATTTCTCATTCAATCCCCAGATCCCAGCTACCAGCCCCTAATCCCTGCTTACGGGGTCTGGGGCAGGACCCGCACAGATAAAGATTACCTTTATACTACTGATGATATCGCGGGGTTGTATCTATAAATTCTTTGATAGCCTGGACCATTTTCGGACCAGTTAAATTGAAGTATTCTAGAAGTTCACTGGGCGAGCCAGATTCACCGAAACGATCTTGCATGCCAATCCTTTTTATAGGCGTTGGTAGTTTGTCGCTTAACAGTTCGGCGATTACTCCGCCTAAGCCTCCAGCGATTTGAGCTTCTTCGGCTGTGACGACTCGGCCGGTCTTTCTGGCGCTATTTATAATAGTTTCGTCGTCGATTGGTTTTATAGTCGGCACATGCACTACCTCGGCGTTAATTCCTTGTTCAGTTAAGATATTAGCTGCTGCTAGCAGTTGATAGCTCATGATACCTGTGCCAATCAACGAGACATCATGTCCTTCGCGCAGTACGTAGGCCTTGCCTATTTCAAAAGGCGACTCAACCGTGCTAAAAACGGGTGTTTTCTCGCGCCCCAAACGAATATAGGTCGGTAGGTTGTTTTTAGCGGCGGCAATAGTCGCTTTTTCAGCTTCAACACTATCACCAGGAACGATTACAACCATATTTGGCATGACGCGCATTAAAGCGATGTCTTCTAACATTTGATGAGTTGCCCCGTCTGGTCCAACCGTCACTCCCGCATGCGAGCCTATAATCTTGACGGGCTGATTGTTAAGGGCGATAGTTGTTCGAATTTGCTCCCAGTTGCGACCGGGGTTAAAAGCCGCGTAACTACTAGCAAAAGGTATTTTACCAGCAGCTGCTAGACCGCTAGCTACAGTGACCAGATTTTGTTCAGCTATACCAACCTGAATAAAGCGTTCCGGAAAAGCCTCTTTAAACACATGCACATGAGTGCTTTCGGTCAGATCGGCGCAAAGAGCGACTATTGACTCGTCGGCTTCGCCGGCGCTTTTTAATCCTCGACCAAAACCAGCTCGAATAGGCTCTAATTTAGGTGAGTCAGAAAAAACTTGCTCGTCAATCGAATAATACTCACTCATGGGCCTGTCCTTCGTGGGTAATTTTACCATCCAGGGTCTTCAACTTAGAGAGAGCTTCTCTTGCCTGCTCGCTGTTTGGCGGTATTCCGTGCCAATGATAATCGTATTCCATAAAGTCAACGCCTTCGCCCGGGATGGTATGGGCAATTATTACACTGGGGCGATTAGTTATAGCTCGCGCCATACCAACAGCATCAATAACACTCTCTATATTATGTCCGTCAATCTCTTGGACATGCCAACCGAACGACTCCCATTTATCTGCTAAATCTTCTAATGGCATAACGTCTTCCGTGTTACCATCTATCTGGATGTTGTTCCTGTCTATAAAAACTATCAATTGCGACAACCTATACTTACTAGCAAACATAGCCGCTTCCCAGATATTACCTTCGTCTAGTTCACCGTCACCGGTTACTACGTATACGAAACGGTGTTTTTCGTCATCTAGATATTGAAGCGCATAAGCGTATCCAGCACCTTGGCTAAGGCCGCTACCAAGAGGCCCGCTTGTATTTTCAATCCCAGGTAATTTTTCTCTTTCCGGGTGTCCTTGTAGTCGGCTACCGAGTTTGCGAAGGGTTAACAATTCTTCTTTGTCGAAATAGCCAGCCTCAGCCATGGCCGCATATTGAACTGGCACTGTATGGCCGTTACTAAGAAACAATACATCCCTATCCTTCCATTCGGGGTTTTTAGGATCAATATTCATTATATTAAAATATAAGGCCGCAAGTATATCAGCTAAACCTAGCGGCCCCGCGCTATGTCCGCTGCCAGCGGCTTCGAGCATCTTGATAATACTTTGACGTATTTCGTTAGCTTTACGCTCAAGTTGTGTAATAGTTAGCTGCATAACTATATCACTCCCTGTTTGTTAATTTCTTGAACTAGGGCGTTATAAGTTTTGACAGGATCGTCGGCCTTAGCTAACGCGCCACCAGTATTCAGGACGTCTACACCGCCCTGGGCCAACGTGAAGGCGTTTTCTAAGCTTACTCCTCCATCCCAACCTATCTCAATCTCTGGTTTGATAGCCCTGATTAATCTAGCTTTTTCAAGTTGCATCAATCTAGCTGTACCACCGTAATGACCTAAGTCTCCGCTGAAAATCATGGCGTGGTCAGCTACCTTGATAGCCTCAATAATAGTATGTGGTACTGTGGGGCGTAAAACAGCAACCCCGGCCTTGATACCTGCTTGTTTGATTTGATTTATAATCGCCACCAAATTATCAGCTGTCTCGGCATGAAAAATAATCAGATTCGGTTTTAGGGAAATTAATTTTTCTACATAATCTGTAGGGTTTTTGACCATAGCGTGGATATCAATAGCCCATTCTCGCGGCCACCACAACTGGTTCACGTCAACCAAAGCTATTGGCGCAAATTCTCCGTCGCTAATATCAATATGTACACGTTCGGCAAAAGATTGCAGTCTTTCAATTGCCTCCTTGTAAGCCTCGGGCGTCTCAACGGTTATACACGGAGCAATGACGCTCATTTACAGCTCGTCTATCTGCGCATTGCGACGGCGAAATCGGGCTGCATTCGCAAACGGCGTATTTATCCAGGTCTCAATAATGCCCTGCCAAGCCTGGTCGTCATCCTCTAGCACCCTGGAGGGCAAGCAAAGCACGTTACTGTCGTTATCGTTTCTGGTCATTTTAGCTTCAAAAGCATCCCAAATAACGCTAGCTCGAATGCCCCTGAAGCGGTTGGCTGCTATGGCCATTCCTTGGCCGCCTCCGCATAGTAGAATCGCACGGGGATCTTTGTCATTGCTGCCAATAATTTGCAAAGCGGCGGCTTGAGCAAACTCCGGAAAATCGTCTTCAGGGTCCATGGTTTTGTCACCAACATCTTCAACTTCATAGCCACGTTTTACTAAATAAGCAAAAACTTTTTCTTTTAAATGGAATCCTCTGTGATCGCTACCTAGAAAGATCTTCATAATACTAATAAGTATAAGCGGTTTGAGGATAAAAATAAAGCCCGGCGCCTACCTTGTCGTGCGGCCAACGTCGGCGACTAGCTCAACTAGACGGTTACTGTAACCCCATTCGTTGTCGTACCAAACTATAATTTTTGCTAAATTACCGCCGGCTACTTTGGTGAGTAGTAAGTCAACAACCCCCGAATAACTACTGCCGATGTAGTCACGACTGACCAAGGGTTCTTCGCTAACACCTAAAATACCTTCGTAAAACGGCTCTTTTGAGGCTGCCTTTAAAACTTCGTTAATTTCCTGGACCGTAGTATTACGACCCAGCAGTACCGACACGTCACTAACTGAAACTACCGACGTAGGAACCCGCATGCTTAGCCCATCAATCTTGTCGTCAAGCTGAGGCAAGGCCTTGGCGATATTGATGGCGGACTTTGTAGCCATAGGTACTATATTTTCGGCGGCATTACGACCCGTACGCAAATCCTGAGTCGGAGTATCCTGCAAAGCTTGATCTTTCGTGTAGCTATGCACTGTAGTTAGTAAGGATTTTTGAACACCGAACTCGGCATCCAGCACAGCTATTAGCGCGCCCAAGGAATTAGTCGTGCAGCTAGCCGTGTTAATAATATCGTCGGCTTTGTGAATCTTGTCCTCATTAACCCCTAAGATAATTGTATCTATATCATCACTAGCACTTGCTGCGCTAATAACCACTTTTTTAGCGCCAGCCTGAAGATGTTTACTGGCATCTTCTTTTTTCGTAAACATTCCAGTTGATTCAATAACTACTTCCACGCCCAGGTCAGTCCAAGGTAAGGATGCTGGGTCAGGTTCGGACAAAACTTTGATACTTTTACCGCCAACTGTTATTTCGCCCTCGCCAGAAGAAATCTCTTCTTGGTAGGTTCCGTAATTGCTATCGTACTTTAGAAGATGAGCTAAAGTCTTGGTATCTGCTATATCGTTAATTGCTACAACATCTATATCGCTGCGCAAATAGGCTATTTTAAAAGCGTTTCGACCAATACGACCAAAACCGTTAATTGCTACTCTAATCTGTGACATATCCCACCCTTTCACTACTCAAGGCATAAGTGTTTTCACAAGCTATTATATACCCTCGGTAATAAATATTCTATACTGTTACTATGACCAAGAAAGAGTTGTTGGAGCATGCCGAACCCCATTACGACGAAGACCAGTTCTTTGAGCTAGAACATGCTATAAGTTTTGCCACCAAGGCCCACGAAGGGCAAAAGCGTCAAAGTGGCGGACCGTACATCACTCATCCTTTGTCCGTAGCTAAAACTTTGGTTTCCTGGGGGATGGATATTGATAGCGTTCTAGCGGCCGTTCTGCATGATACGGTTGAAGACACGCCTGTTACGCTGGATGAAATCGAAACATTGTTCGGGCGCGATGTGGCCTTCCTGGTGGACGGAGTTACTAAAATCTCGCAAGTACGAGCTGGTATGAAAGACCTTTCGCAGTACCTCCCTCAAACGACAGATAATTTGTCTAAGCTACTAATAGCGGTCGGCCAAGATATACGCGTTTTAATTATTAAACTCGCTGATCGACTACATAATCTAGAGACTCTAAATACCCTGCCAAAAGATAAACAAATAAAGATTGCTCGCGAATCACTCGATGTCTTTGCACCGATGGCTAACCGTCTGGGTATGTGGCGAATACGTATGCAAATAGAAGACCTAGCTTTCCAATATCTTGATCCAGAAGAAGCTAAACGTATGCAGGCTCTTATCAAAAAACGGCTCGGGAAAAACACCAAAAAAGCCGGCAGGGCGGCTGAGGAAGTGAAAGCGGTTCTTAAAAAACAAAATATTAAAGGTGAGGTTAACGGACGAGTTAAAGGTCTTTACAGTCTGTACCGCAAACTGCAAAAAGTTGGAGGCAATATTGACGACGTCTATGACTTGATGGCTTTGAGAATTATTGTTGAGCGCGAAGAAGATTGTTATCAAGCACTAGGCATTTTACACAGTATGTATCAACCTGTCTTGAGCCGTATCAAAGATTATATAGCCGCGCCTAAACCGAATGGTTACCGTAGCTTGCATACTACAGTTATCACTTCTAATAAACAAATTGTTGAGTTTCAGATTCGCACATACGAAATGCATGAGTATGCTGAACGCGGTTTAGCAGCTGGCTTTCATTATCATGAGCAAAAAGAATCCAAGAATTATTCTCGGCGTCGCAAGAACTCTACCCTACCGGCTCACATGCAATGGATTAATCAATTGCAAGAAATTGCCGAACGTCTGAAGAACAATGAAGAAATTTCTAAAGATCAGTTGCATATTGATTTATTCAGCGACCGAATATTCGTTTATTCACCCAAAGGTGACATCTATAACTTACCCGAAGGGGCTCTGCCACTAGACTTCGCCTATCAAGTCCACAGCGACGTGGGCCGACGCGCAACCGGGTTTAAAGTAAATGGATCAATTCACCCATTCAATAAACCTCTTAAAAACGGCGATGTTGTAGAGGTTATAAGTCGCAAGCTATCCCAACCAAAGACAGCTTGGCAAGATTTGGTAACGACCTCACATGCTAGGGATAAATTGCGCATGCAGCTACGACAGAACGGAGCTATCGAAGCTATTACGTCAGCTACGGCAATCATACGACAAAAAGCAACTAGAAAAAGAAAGTCTAAGCCCGCATAGAGATGCTTGGTGGGCAATCGCCAATAGTAACGTCTTTGCAACCAACCTTACGGTATTCTTTACAATAAATTTTCCCTTTGGTATAATCACTGACTATGTCATATCTATATACTCTACTAATTTTTGTGCCCGTAATATTAGCCATTGCCTACAGCATTTATTTAATGTTGTGGCTCAATAAAAAGTCCCAAGGCAATGCTGCCATGATTAGCATTTCAAAAGCTATTCAGGAAGGATCGATGGCCTACCTAAACCGCCAATATAAAACAGTAGCGGTTGTTGCGGCGATTCTGGCCATAGTGATTGGATTTACACTGGGTTGGTCCACATCCATAGCTTTCTTGGCTGGTGGTCTAGCTTCTGCAGTGACTGGATATATCGGCATGAACGTAGCTGTACGATCTAACTCGAGAACAGCTGCTGCTGCGAAAAAAGGTTTGGGAGCTGCTTTACTAGTAGCCTTCCGCGCCGGATCAGTAACTGGACTTCTTGTTACCACAATCGGTCTTTTGGCAGTCGCTGGTTTTTACTTCATATCCGGCAACGACGTTATGACTTTAATCGGCCTAAGCTTTGGTGCTAGCTTGATTTCGATATTCGCTCGCCTAGGTGGTGGTATTTATACCAAGGCAGCTGATGTAGGTACTGACCTGGTTGGAAAAGTAGAAGCTAACATTCCTGAAGACGACCCTCGTAATCCTGGAGTTGTTGCCGACTTAGTTGGCGATAACGTAGGCGACTGCGCCGGCATGGCCGCTGACCTTTTTGAAACTTACGCTGTCACCTTGACTGCGGGAATCTTACTTGGAGCTCTTACGGTAGGTGTTTCAGGATCCGTAGAATTACCATTGCTGCTCGGTGGAGTTTCAATTGTCGCTTCTATATTAGGTACTTTCTTTGTCCGTCTCGGTAAAAAGAAATCAATCATGGGCGCCTTGTACAAAGGACTTATGGCCTCCTTGGTTCTGTCCGCTATAGGATTCTTCTTTGTAATTTATCCTATGTTCGGCGATCAGTGGTTGGGTATTTACCTAGCTTCTCTTATCGGTCTAGCAGTCACTGGACTAATGGTTTACATCACCGATTACTACACGTCCACTAAGTATCGTCCAGTAAAGTCAATTGCTAAAGCTTCAGACTCTGGACATGGTACCAATATAATCGTTGGTCTTTCCGTAGGTATGGAATCTACCATCATCCCCGCCTTCGTAATTATCTTGGGAATCCTAGGAAGCTTCGCATTAGCCGGTATCTTCGGTGTTGCTGTTGCTTCAGTCGCCATGCTTTCAGTAGTGGGAATTATCGTTTCTATCGACTCTTTCGGACCAATCACCGATAACGCTGGTGGTATCGCTGAAATGACAAAACAGCCTAAAGAGGTTCGCAAGATTACAGATGCCCTAGATGCTGTGGGTAACACCACTAAGGCTGTCACAAAGGGCTACGCTATCGCTTCTGCCGGACTAGCCGCATTAGTTCTGTTCTCTAGCTACACAGAAGAGCTAGGAGAGATAGTGTTTAGCTTAGCCGATCCTAAAGTCTTGGCGGGACTAATGCTTGGTGTCGCCATGGTTTATCTATTTAGCGCACTTACCCTCAGGTCTGTTGGACGAGCCGCTTCGGTTGTAGTTGAAGAAATTCGTCGTCAATTCCGCGAAATAAAGGGTATCATGACAGGCGAAGCTAAGCCTGAATACGGTCGTGCAGTTGATATCGTAACCAAGGCTGCAATCAAAGAAATGATTATACCTGCCTTAATCCCAGTAGTCGGTGTCTTGTTAGTCGGATTCGCCTTTGGCGCTACAGCATTAGGCGGATTACTGATGGGAGTTATCGTGGGCGGTTTGTTCGTCGCTATCTCTATGACTACAGGCGGTGGCGCATGGGATAACGCTAAAAAGTATATCGAAGATGATCACTTTGGAGGCAAGGGCTCTGAAGCGCACAAAGCAGCCGTTACCGGTGATACCGTGGGCGATCCTTACAAAGACACTACAGGTCCTGCTATCAACCCGCTTATCAAGGTTGTTAACATTATAGCCCTCCTTATCGTCGCTTTCTTGCACTAGTATTAGACCAAAGTTGGTATAATAGCTTTAATATATGTCTGCCCCTGAATTACTTTTGCCCAAAGATTACTTAGAAGATGCCTGTGATAGAATCGGGCGTGCCCAAAAACGGGTTTTGATATTAGCTATGACCTTCTCGGAGGACAAATCTACAATCCCATTAATGGAGGCTCTGATAGCTGCTGCCAAGCGTGGCGTACGCGTAGAGGTAACCGCGGATGTTTTTACGTACGGTGACGCTGCTGGTAAATTTTTTCCTTTGTTTTATTTCAACAAAAAAGCTCGCCGGCTTACCAAGATGCGTAAAAAACTACGCAACAGCGGAGTGCATTTTTGGTGGCTAGGTCGAGCGCATCCTTTTATCTTTGGCGGCCGCACTCACAGTAAGTGGTGCATCGTGGATGATACTGTCTATTCTTTTGGAGGTATTAATATACACGCCGAAGCCTTAGAGAACACCGACTATATGCTAAAAATACAGGATGAAGCTTTAGCTAATGAATTAGATAACCTGCAAAGACGCATTGAACACGAGGATAAATCTGGCAAAATTACATCTGGTAGTCACAAATTTAAACACAAAGAAGATACCGTTTTTATTGATGGCGGCATGATGGGGAGCTCTATTATTTATCGCCGAGTGTGCGCCCTGGCCAAGCAATCCAAGAGTGTGCTGCTTGTATCCCAATACTGCCCTACTGGCAAATTAAGCAGAATCCTTAAAAACAAAGAGGCAAAACTATATTTTAATTTACCGCCAAAAGACACACCCAGAAACTGGTTTTTGATAGGCGTCGGCATGTTGTTCAGTCAAAACAAAACTCTATATAACCGCACTGGCTATCTGCATGCTAAATTTATAATCTTTGAAATGCCAAACGGCGAAAAAGTTGCTGTTAGCGGATCTTATAATTTTGCTTTTATCAGCGTGTTATTTGGAACGCGCGAAATAGCTATCGAAACCAGAAATCCAAAAACCATCAATCAGCTTGAAAAATTCTTCCAGGAACACGTAGCCTAAAACTCTATTGATTCTGTTTGATTAGGTATTCTCGAATACCAAGGGCAGCTGTAGCACCTTCACCGATAGCACTGGCTATCTGCATTGTAGCGCCGCTTCTAACGTCTCCGCTAGCAAAAACGCCAGGGATGTTGGTTTGCAAATGTTTGTCGGTTTTAACAAGTCCCACTTCATCGAGCTCAATACCACTGCCCTCTAAAAACTGGGTGTTGGGCTTTAAGCCTACGAATATGAATACCCCATCGGTTTTAATAGAAAAGGGTTTGCCGTCTTTAGTAGCTCGTACGGTATCAACTTTCCCATCTGTAGCTACTATTTCATCGGTTGTAGTTTGCAGATGAATAGTAATCTTGCCCTCATCGACTAATTTATTTAGTTCTCGTTGCAATACGTCGCTAGCTTTCACCGTACTACGAACTAGCATGTCGATATGGGTCGTAAAACGAGTCAAAAAGATGGTTTCTTGTACTGCGGAGTTACCGCCGCCTACAACCACCAATTGCTTTTCTCTATAAAAAGCCCCGTCGCAAGTCGCGCAATAATGCACGCCTCGGCCGTAATATTCTGCCTCGCCAGGAACACCGATTTTGTTATAGTCACTACCCGTGCCAATCAGTACAGTTTTAGCTTTTACTTCTTGGCCGTCAACAGTTACTACTTTAATATCGCCTTCGTCACGAATCGCCGAAACATCACCAAAATCAATCGTGGCACCAAATCGTTCGGCTTGTTTCTCTAATTTATCAGCTAGTGTCAGGCCTTCTATTCCATCTGGAAAACCAGGATAATTATCGACTTTGTCGGTTATAGCCGCCAATCCGCCAATAACGCCTTTTTCATAAAGTACGGTATCTATGTTTTCGCGAGTAGTATAAATAGCTGCGGCCAATGAACTCGGGCCAGCACCTATCATAATAACGTCTCTAATTTTTTCACTCATAACTAACTATCCAGTATATCAGAAATTAAGGTTAGGAAACGGCACCTCTTCGACTTTTGGAATAATCATCACGATAAATTTTATTGGTGTGTCTGGCGGTATATCTTCTCCAGCGCCAGTACTCCCGTAGGCCATCGCGGCCGGTATAGTAATTTCTCTTACGCCACCTACTCTCATGCCAATAACTCCCTGGTCCCAACCTTCGATAAAGCTGCCGCCCGTCAGTGGTTGTTTGAGTTTGTTATTGTCAACGTCAATTGATTGATCAAAAATCTTACCGTCTGGTCGCCAACCAATATAATAAGCGCTGTAGACTGAACCCTCTACTATTTCTTCACCTTCACCTATCTCCAAGTCTACGGTTGATAATTCTGTGACTGCAGACGCTTCAAATGGCTGGACCACGGACGCATATTGAACAAACTTTTCATAATACATACCCGACAGTTCGCTAGCCTGAGCTTCAACTTTGGCCTGGTATTCCTCGATGGCTTTTTGGTAAGCCGCGTTTTGTTCTTGTTGTCGCGCCTGATCAATCTGCGCATTATTGTTAGCTAAAACTATAACCAAAAATGACGTGAGCGTACCTATTGTTAACACTATGGCGATTGCCCATATTGCGATTCTTTGACCCCTACCTCTAGACACTAGAT
Source organism: uncultured Candidatus Saccharibacteria bacterium (assembly GCA_964349805.1). Lineage (GTDB taxonomy): Bacteria > Patescibacteriota > Saccharimonadia > Saccharimonadales > Saccharimonadaceae > CAYGHE01. Next base: position 65,997 of record CAYGHE010000002.1, read on the forward strand.
AATCTCCCTGATGTTTAAAAACTCTATTTAATAACTTTATTATACCAAGACTTGACTTATTCAACCATCTGTGATATAATCGGTAATAATACCTCTGGTGCTAAATAATTGTAGCGTTAGTGGCTTTACTGACCGTTCCAGCGATTCCATTAATTACCGTTGTCACCTCATCTCCCGTCAAAGTACGGTCATGAGCTGTTAGAGTAATGCGAATTGTTATATTTTTGGTCTTACCGTCATCTGGTTGATAGATGTCAACCGGGTCTACTTTTGATTCAAGGTCAACGGTAGCAAGCTCGTTTTTGGCCACGTCCACGATGTCGTCATAACTTGTCTGGCCTGAAACTTGGAAGCAGATGTCACGAGCGGTTGAAGGATACTTGCTAAGCGGACTATACGTCACCCCACCGCCTTGAACCGCCTCGAAAAGTTTACGGGTATCAATTTCAAAACCAGCTACATGATTTGATAATTTAAATGCTCGTTTGGTTGAGCCATTATATTCGCCAATCACTCCTAATGCTATTTCGGTTTTAGAGTCAATGACCAGGGCGCTGCGACGTAATTCAAAAGGTGTTAGTAGTGGATTGTGGGTCGTATTATCTTCTATGCGTTGATATTTTAGTTCTAGGCCCAAAGATTTAGCTAGATAGTCAAGCAACCTTTTAGCACGATAATACGGCGCTCCAGATTGCTCGCCAGTTACCACTAATGCTACGGAGTCGACCTCTATAGGTACTCCTTCACCGGTCAGCCCAAGCCCTTTTTGGTGAATTTTATTAATTTCAAATAAAGCAAAATCGTCGTATCCCTGTTTGATATTAGGATGAATTAGCCCTAGCAAACTAGGGGTCAAAGTTTGACGGTAATACTGCAAATCAGGGCTCATGGAGTTGACTATTTTATAAGAATTATCTGGACTTTGCCCCGACTTCTCTAATAAACTGCCAGGCACAAAACTATATGTCAAAACCTCGTTTGAGCCTGCTCGAACTAGTGATTCGCAAACCTGTCGCCTGAACGTGTCGAATTCTTCTATCGAAACCGCGGCAAACGTGCGTTCTGGCAAGGTCGGAGTAATTTCGTCAAAGCCGCTAATCCTACCCACTTCTTCGGCGATATCTTCTATTAGATGGATGTCTGGGCGCCAGTACGGAGGTTTTACTATCAATTCGGAGCCTTGTTCTTGAACTTCAAACTCTAGGTTAGCCAGTAATTCTTTGATGGCCGAAACGTCAAAGTTAGTTCCTAGAATAGCGTTAATTTTGTCTGATGATACTGACACGGGGTCGCTGGTACGTTTCGTGCCCAAAGCTTCAGCCACATCGCTGGCCTGTTTGGATCCGGACCAGTCGCCTAGCAATCGTAAGGCATAAGCTAAAGCTGGAGCAGTTAGGCCCGCAGGTTGGCCCTTAGTGAATCTAGTAATAGCTTCACTAAAAATCCCCTGCCTCATTTGTGTAGCCCGCAGATTAAACAGGTTAAATGTAGCGCTTTCTAGAATAATGTTTTTAGTGTTTTCATCGACTGCCGTATTAGCGCCACCCATTGCTCCGGCTAATGCTACTGGGATGTCATTAGCGGCAATAACTATATCGGCTGAGCTGAGAGTGATTAACCTTCCGTCCAATAACTCTAGTTCTTCGCCTTCGCGAGCCGACCTTACATGCAATTTAAGATTGTCACCCACTAGCGACATGCACTTGTCGTAATCGAAAGCATGTAGCGGCTGGCCAGTGGATAACATAACGTAATTCGTTACATCAACCGCTGCGTTAACAGGACGCACTCCAACCCGAGCTAAGTAGGTTTGTATTTCGACAGGAGACGGTTGACTAGTATCTATTCCGCTAACTACAACCGCCATGTATCGCTCGGCTAATTCTGGGTCGTCAATTGAAACTTCAATTCTAATGCCGTCTTGTAGAGATTCAAATTGCGGATTTGTCTCCATTAACCAGTCAGGTGTTTTGAACGGTTTGCCTAATATGGCACTAACTTCACGAGCAAACCCAACTACGCCGAAACAATCGGGGCGGTGGGTTAGAGATTTGTTCTCAATATCAAGCAGATAGTCGTTTAGGTGCGTAAGCTCGGCAAAGGCCTTGCCTGGACTCATTTCTTTACCTGCTAAGATTAAAATTCCCTTATGATCATCATAGAGATCAAGTTCTTTAGGGCTGGCTATCATACCGCTGCTCTGTTGACCACGAATCTCACGAGAGTCCAAAACAATAGGTTCGTTCGTGTCAAAAGTAGCGGGAACCGTACTACCAGGGGGTAACCAGACTACCATTTGCCCAGTTGCAATATTTGATGCGCCACAAATTACTTGAATTAATCCTCTACCGTCACGATCAATGTCTTTCGTCGTGCCTCCGTCATCAATTTTTACAAGGCTCAAATGGTCTGTACCTTCAAGTTTTTCGCACTCTACAGCTTTAACTATTAGTATGTTCTTGTACTTGGCACCTAAATCAACGGTTTTTTCGATCTCGACTAAACGGGATCCTATTAATTTCGTTAATTTTTCAATAGGTAGGTCAATATCCACGTATTTTTTCAACCAGTTTAGCGAGATTATCATACGAATTTCCTCAAAAATGCTAATTTACCAGATTCAAAGTACCGCAAGTCCTCGACGCCGTATTTTAACATCACCAACCGCTCTACGCCCCCGCCCCAGGCAAAACCTCGATATTTTTCGGGGTCAATATCAGCGGCCCTTAGAACGTTCGGATGAATCATGCCGCAGCCTAACATCTCTAACCATTCACCTGGTTTGCCACCAATTGAAGCTGGTTTTTCTATCGCAAATTCTAGGCCAGGCTCAACGAACGGAAAGTAGGCTGGTTGAGTTTTTACTGCGAGTTTTTGTCCATAATATGTCTCAAAGAAAGCCCTAAGCGTCCCTATCATTTGTCCCAGAGTCGCTTCGGTACTTACAAAAACCCCTTCTACTTGGTAAAAAGTGTGTTCGTGAGTAGCATCTATATCTTCGTTCCTAAACACTCTTCCATAACTAATAGCCGCAATTTGACCGCCCGTTTCCAAGCGTTCTTTGCCAGCTTTCAGTATCCTGTTTTGCATAGTACTAGTGTGGGCTGGCGGCATAAAACCCTCTTCAGTACGAAAAGTGTCGTAATCGTCTCGCGCTGGATGGTTTTCTGGAAAATTAAGTGACCCAAACATATGAAAATCATCGTCAATCTGCCTAGATTCAACCGCATCAAACCCCATTCGGGTGAATATATCCATTATGACTTCTAATTCTTTGGTTAATGGATGTTTAGTACCTTGGTCGGTAGGTAAAAGATCTGATAATTTAGTGTTTACGTCCCAAGGAGCGGTAATATCCAGATCTTCAACCGTGGCGTCTTCTAGTTCAGTTTCACGAGCGGACACGCTAGCTTCAAGTTCAACCCTAAGATCGTTTACGGCCTTGCCGAAAATAGCACGTTCTTCTGCTGGTAAATCTTTGATATTTCCATAGAGATTCTTTAATTCGGTAGATTTAAGCAATTCGCGAGGAGCATCGCTCGCTGCTACTTTAGCCAGGAGGTCCCTGCGTATCTCATTAATTTCATGCATAACTTACCTATTATTATACGGTAAAAGACTGTAAAGTCAGCTGTCTATTTAAAATTAAGGATTTAAGCGCGTTTGTAAGAACGGAGTTCCGCAACGGCTTGTCTCACCCCATCTTTAGCTATTTGCATATCAGTAGTCATGTCTTCACTGTAGCTCTCTATAGCAGCAAACGCTTCATTTCTAGCAGAAGTGATAGCAGCTAACTCCTCCTCATCTTGAGGTGTGGTGACTGCTGCGTCAGTAGCAGCGGCCAGCCGAGCCTCATAAATTACTATTTCTTCTTCTAGGGCACCACTAAGAGATAGACCATCAGCACTTACTTCTGTGGGTAAAGTTATGGCATCTACATCTTCTTTAAGAGATTCTAAGTGTGCAATGTAGCCCGTGTAGGCGGCAGTTTTTTGCTCATCAGTACTGTTTGTGGTAAGTTCAGTGAGTATAGCTTGACCTTCTAAGGTTGTTTCAGTGTAGTATTCTACAAATTTCTGTACTTCAGAAAAAGTTTCCATCTCTTCTAATCTCAAAGCTATCAACCCTACGGCTGACACTACATTTTCTTGCATTTGCTCGGCATCAGAATATTTACTACTAAGCTCACTCAAAAAAGCGTCTTGCAATACTGGCCTATCAATAGCCGAGATTTGAGTTCGTAACGCTGAAGGGTTATCGAGTGGTTGGGAAGTTAAGCCATGAACCTCGTCAATATATCCGTTAGCAGCAACCACATATTCATCAGCTGCTGTATCCGCATTGTTTTTTACCACAAAGTACCCAAGGGCGGCTGCTCCCGCCAAAAGAACTACTACAACAATGGCTGTAATGAGTCCCGTCAAACGGCGTTTCTTGACTGGTTCTGCGGTATCGGCTTGTGGAGCAGGAGCTTCAGCTGGCGCAGGTTGCAATAAAGCTGAAGCAGCCTCGTTTTTTGTCTCAATTTCTAGATCTGAATCTGCAGCTGCTGTCATCACTGGTTTACTTTTCATGAATTCGTTTTCTGGAGCCTGCACAACATCTACTATTTTCTTGCTAGTAGTGGTGTTTGAAACTGACCCTATGTTTTCAATCGGTGGGCCAAATGGTGACTCTGAGCCCTCGGAAGGAGGCTCATTGAACGAGCCTTCCCCTAAAACAGTATCTTCCTCGGAGTTGACTACAGGTTTGTCGGGATCGGTAGGTGGTTCCTGGTCATATCCCACCTCGCCTTCTAAATTAATATTGTTCCCTGCTTTAGAATCCTCCGGAGAGTTATCTGGCTGATTATCTACGCCTTGCGTAGGAGTGTTTTGCTTATCGTCCTGATTATTGTCGTCCATAAATTACACCCTTTCTTATCATTTGACTGAATAAAGCTTATGTTTATTCTACTCTGCAACGCTAATAATCGTCAACCATACCAGGATGGCGGCCACGATTATAAAAATAGCTACCCATATCCACGCCAGACTAGATGTCTGTTTCGTGTTTTTGATGTACTGAGAATCTTTAACACCATCAGGGACGTCTGCCGATTTGTTGTCGGCTTGGTTCTTGGCCTTTTCCTGTAATTCAGCCGCTAGCCTTTCCTGCAATCTAGAGCGTTGATCGTCTTGTCTAATAAATAAAGCCATCTTGTTTAAGATTATACCATCTACCCTCTGTCACTTACTAACTTATGCTATACTATAGCCATATTCATATTAAAGGAGGGATATATGGCAGTTAAAAAAGCTGTAAAAGCTGTAAAAAAACCCGCTACTAAACAATTAACTATATTAGGTAAGCCACTCAGAGGTATACCGTTCGCGGCGTTAATCGCCGAGTTCATAGGAACTTTCTTGTTAGTAGCTTCTATTTTTCTTGTGCAAGGACAAGTGTTATTCGTAGCCTTCGCTTTAATCGGCACCGTGCTAATTATTGGAGGTTTATCAGGAGCACACGTTAACCCAGCTATCACCGCTGGTGTGTGGATTTCCCGCAAAATTGGAGCCTGGAGAGCACTGGGTTACATGGGAGCTCAAGTACTCGGAGCTATCGCCGCTTACTTTACGCTTAACGCCTTCTTGCGAGGTGTCAACCCAGAAACAGCTCAATTCATGTTTGGCGCAGAGCCTGAACTGTTTCATGCAGCAACTCTAACCGAAGACTACCGATGGTACATTCTGTTCGCTGAATTACTCGGTGTTACAATACTAGCCTTTGGTGCCGCAGCTGCCTTCAGACGAAGCCGCGAGCACATCGCTCGAGCTTTCGGTTATGGTTTGGCTTTGTTCATCGGTCTACTTATAGCAGGATCTGCTACTGGTATGTTCCTTGTCGAATCCAACACCACCTTCGCATTCATAAACCCAGCTGTAGCACTTGCCGCAGGCGGTATTACATGGGACTTATGGCCAATAGCAATTTACGTATTTATACCGCTCTTAGGTGGTATGATCGGTTTTGCCCTGCAAGATTTTCTACAACGCAATACTAAATAGATAACTATCAGTTATCAACTAATCGTCCTGGTGCGGCTTGTCAATTAACAGCGGCTCCAGGACTGATTCAGAATCTGCTATTTTAACAATATCCTTATCGATTCGACCTAATTCTTTAGAGGCGTTATTGTAGTGACCTACTGTAGCCCCAAGGCTAACGCCAACCTTCTTGAAATATCCATCATAGTTGGTTAAGTGACGAGTTAATTGTTCAACGTTGCTACGGATAATTTCAGTGTCTCTTTGAATTTCTAAGCTCCGTAAACCTTGTACTATTATCTGCAACATAGCGCTTAAAGTACTTGGCCCTACTATCGTCACGTGTTTATCCATAGCAGCATACTGCATTAAATCGCGGCCGTTAACTCCCCCGGCGCCGACTTTGTTGGCTAGCAAATCATAGTATATGGCTTCTGATGGTATAAACATCAAAGCCTGATCAAGTGTTCCTTTGCGGGGTTGAATATACTTGGCCGTTTCATCAATTCTCTTCTTTAAGTCCTCTTTGAATAACTTCTCTAGGGCGGTTCGTTGCGCACCCTTGGCGTCCATTAGGCGATTATAGTTTTCAAGACTGAATTTACTGTCGATAGGTAACATTTTGCCATCTAATTTGATAGCTGCGTCAACTATTAGCCCCTCGGCTAGTTTATGCTGCAAAACATAGCTACCTGGCGGCAGAAGGTTCTGTAATATCTGATCCAAGTAAAATTCGCCTAAAACACCCCTTTGTTTTGGATTCTGTAAAACGTTCTGTAGGGCTTTTAGCTCATCAGCCACGTCGGCTACCCGGCTATTAGTTGCGTCTAGTTTAGCAAGACGCCCCGATACATCGGTAATTAGTTTGGCGCTCTCGCTCAGTTGTTTTTGCATTGAAGTTTGCATAGAAGCGTTGTTGCGCTCTAATTTATCGCCCACAGCCTGCTGTAATTGATTAATGTTGCGAGATAATTCCGTCAAGTCGCTTTTTAAAAGGTCGACAGAGCCCGGACGTTTTAAATCTGCTAGCCGCTTGCTAAAGTTGAATATAACTATACCGAGCCCAGCAAGTACTACTATGCCTAATACTAAAAATATTGTAGTTGTTTGATCCATGTTACTAGTATAGCATCGCCCGATTTACAAAATGGCGGCCAAGCGTACCAAAATCACTATCGCAATTACGATAATTAAGGCGTGTGCTGTATTGCGGTGCCGAGTAACCCAAACGAATGCGCTGTAGGCTAAGGCATATAGCAGCACGCTCCAGGCTACTGCTTCTAACCAGAACAAGCCATTGGTCCACTGCGACAGCCCCCAGAGAGAAATTGCACTAGCAATCACTACTAATAGAGGTTGAGCTAATCTCATACGCACCATAATGAACAATCCGGCGACTGCTACTAAAATAGTGGATATATTTCCAGCCAGCACTACAGGGTTGGCGCAGGCCTCTATATCTCCATTAGGACCGCACAGCAAAGATTCTATTACGTATCTGGAGATAAAAGCTGTTAACGCCCAGTAAAACACACCTAAAATAGCACCTAATAAGGCTATTTTCCAGGCTGGATAAGATGCTCCCAGAACGCTAGATTCTATCTGTTCATCAACTATTTTTGCCATACTATAAATATACACGATTTTTGCTTGATTGACAAAAGCAGGTTAGAGATTGCTTATGCCTTGCGCTATAATATTTATATGGCAAGTATTTATTGCAGTAACTGCGGTCGCCTTATCACTGAAGAGTCTAACTTTTGCCGTTATTGTGGTGCAGCTCAACACGGTATAGCTGCAGCAGCGTACAGGGCCAACGCTCCTGTCATTAAACATGCAATTGGTGCCTCGGCAATCCTACAGTCCCAACAAGATGAGGTTGTCCAAGTAAAGGGTTCTAAAGAGATTAAATATCTAACAGGGCAACACTTGGCGCCAGCGGTCAGGTTTTCTTTCATGATTAGCTACATGAGAATTAGTTCTGTTTTAATTTTGCTTATGGCCACAGGACTTTTCTTTGATCCGTTGCTGTTTGGTAGTATTTTCGGCGTTTACCTAATATTCTTATACCTGTTCTCTAGCCTGGCATACAATAATTTTATTTATAGTGTTGACGAATCTGGATTTATTAAAGAATACGGAGTTATTAGCAAAAGCCAATCCGCCATTCCCTACGATAGGATACAGAACGTTAATATTACTAGGGGTTTAGCTGACAGGTTGCTAGGTTTAGCAAGAATCGATATCGAAACGGCTGGTACATCTTCTAGTAAAGTAAAAGATATTATCGGTGGCAGTTACTCAAGCGCTGAAGGCCACCTACCAGGCCTAACTTTAAAACAAGCAAAAAAGGTTCACGACATATTGCTCCACAATACGGCGCGAGTTAGTAGCGGTGGTTTATAGATTATGATTTTTTCAAATTTTACGCGACGTTTAACTTCGATTGGATATCAACTAATTAGGCCCTTATTATTTAGATCTTCACCTGACAATATCCACAATTCCCTATTGAAACTCGGGGTTAAAGTTCAAAAAAGTAAATTTATATTGTGGGTATTAAAAACTTTCTGGGCTTACGAGAACAAGGGCATGTTATCGCAAACGTTTCGGGGCGTAGAGTTTATTAATCCTGTAGGCCTTTCGGCTGGTTTCGACAAAAACATTCAATTGCCACCCATCATGAAGGCTGTTGGGTTTGGGTTTATGACAGGGGGCTCAATTACAGCTCTAAAAACTATCGGAAATCCTAGGCCGTGGTTCCGACGCTTGCCGAAGCTAAAATCTTTAGCTGTTAATGCCGGCTTGTCAAATGACGGTAGCATCAAAATAGTGCGTCGCATAAAAAATTATCCCAAGAAAACTTTTGATAATTTTACACTTATGATTTCCGTTGCGCCCACTAACAATAAAGCTGTGGCTACTCACACGCAAGCCATAGCGGACTGTCTTAAAACCCTGACACGAATAAAAAATATAGCTCAGGCTATAGAAATCAATATATCTTGCCCTAACGCTCTTTGTGGGCAACTATTTACGAACCCAAAGACCTTAGAAGATTTGCTGGCGGCTGTCGACAAACTCAACCTGTCTCAGCCAGTTTTCATAAAGATGCCTAGTTCTGTTAGTAATAAAACCTTCTTGGAGCTACTGGGTGTTGCCCGAAAACACAATATAACTGGCGCTACTATCTGCAATCTAAACAAAGATTATAGTAAATTTAACATCCCGGAAGATACCGTTGGAGGCTTGAGTGGCAGACCCGTATACGAACGAAGTAATGAATTAATTAAGTTGGCTTATGAAAAATACGGCAAGGATTTAGTGATTATCGGAGTGGGTGGTATCTTTTCACCACAAGATGCGTATACTAAAATCCGCCTAGGTGCTAGTATGGTTGGGTTAATTACGGGTGTTATTTACAAGGGACCTCAAATCGTGGGTGATTTAAATCACCAATTATGCAGGTTACTAGAAAAGGATGGCTTTACCCATATCAGCCAAGCGATCGGTATTGACACGGTCAAGGGTAATATGTAGAGTTATGCCAATGGATATTAAAGTCAAGAAGACCATAGAGAGTTTTTTTAGCGAATACCCCCTGCATCGCTTCGAAAAAGGGCAGGTTTTGTTGCGACCCGAAGAAAAATTATCAAGTATATTCTATTTGGCCGAAGGTCAAGTAATAGAGTATGACATATCCCCTAGCGGAAACGAGATAGTGGTTAACGCATTTAAGCCAGCCTCCTTTTTCCCAATGTCTAGCGCCCTAAATCGTTCTCCTAACAGATACTTTTTTGAAGCAGCAACTACTGTAAGTGTACGCCAAGCCCCTGTTGGCAAGGTTGTTGAATTCTTGAAAGATAACCCCGAAATAGTGTTTGATTTATTAACTCGAGTATACAGAGGAGCTGATGGCTTAAAGCGACGTATGGCTCACTTGATGGGCAGTAATGCTGAAGGCCGCGCGATATTTGAATTATTAAATGCAGCTCGTCGCTTCGGCAAACAGAGGCGAGATGGTTATATTGTGATTCAACTCACCGAAAGTGATTTGGCAAAAAGATCTGGATTAGCACGAGAAACTCTTAGTCGCGCCATACAAACACTGAAGCAATCGGGGCTTGTACGTATTACATCAAAGGGTATTGTTATTCCTGACTTGCAACGACTAGAAGAAGCTTTGGACTCAGGTCTTTAATTTTTATTATTTTAATCTAAATGTGATAATTGTCACATATTTTTTATAACCATATGCCTATACTCCTAAAAGCTAATTAAGGAGGGTTTCATGACAAATAAACAACCACGCGCATTAAGTAAAAATGTAATTATCGGGCTAATTGTTGCTGCGATTTTGGTAGTTGCTAGTGCAACTGCAGTTCTAGTATTACAAAATAGAGACACCGAGCAACCTCAAGATTCCTCAGAACAAACTGGCCAAGTTATTGAAAATAGCGTGGATGTTTCTTACACGGCTAAAGCCGGCGAGACCGTCCTAGACCAGCTCAGAGACGTAGCAGACATTGAAGTGTCTAGTTCGTCTTATGGAGACTTTGTAAGCAGTATTAACGGCACAAACAGTGGCGACGATGGTAAATACTGGCTGTATTACGTGAACGGCGAAATGGCTAACGTAGGTGCTGCAGAATACGTCACAGAAGGTGGCGAGTTAATCGAGTGGAAATTCGAATGAAACTAAAGACTGTCTTAGCATTACTGCTGATAATCATCGGTGTTGCTTCGCGTCTATTGCCCCATGAGCCAAACTTTGTACCGATTGGTGCTATAGCCTTATTCGCTGGTGCGATTTTGAACTGGCGCCTAGCTTTATGGCTACCAATCTCAATGATGGCAATTACCGATTTCTTTATAGGTTTTTACCCCGGCATGATATTCACTTGGGTTGGGTTTATGTTGATCAGCGTCTTTGGTATGAGTTTAAGAAACGCCCCGTTGCGATTCCGTATTTCAGCGGGACCATTAGGTGCTGGCGTCATATTCTTTATAGTGTCTAACTTTGGAGTGTGGGTAATGGGCGGTCTTTATCCTCCTACCCTCCAAGGATTAATAAACTGCTATTATATGGCCATTCCCTTCTTTAAGACTTCTCTGCTAGCTGATATAACGTACAGCGTGGCGCTATTTGGCTTGTACGAGGTCTCTCTGCAAAGCGCAAAAAGATGGCTTAAGCTAAAAGTCAACGCCTAACATTGCTTCGTAGCCATCATCAAAATGATGTTTAATATTATCCATATTACTAATTATATCCACGAGACCGTGCAGGTCTTTGGGAAAATTACGACCCGTTAGACATAGGTTAGTTGAGGGATGCTTGATAGCGATTAGTTCTTTTAGGTCTTTTTTAGTGAGCAGCCCATCGTGGACGGCATTATTAATTTCATCACAGATTACCGCCTGATATTTACCGCTACTGGCGTATTTTAAGGCAATTTCATATGTGCGTCGAGCACTCTTAGAGTGTTCTTTCTTGGTAACGTTCGGAGCACTTAAATCCCCCGCGTTATAAAACCCTCTACCCCCTTTATAAACTGTTAGTTGGTCTTTAAATACAGGGCTTATTGCTTTCAAGAAATGGTCTTCGCTAACTTTCCATGTTTTTATAAACTGGATGAAAGCTACTTTGCCACCACTCCCTAAAATGCGGCAAACCAGCCCTAGAGAGGCGCTGGTTTTACCTTTTCCTTCACCAGTGTAAACAATTACTGCACTTTGTTTATCACGTTTCACATACACCGCTCGCACAAGCCAGTTCCTTTGCACCGGTAGTACGATCCTGTCTTTCATATATTATCAACTTTGAAAAGTCCATCTGACCCAAAGCTGCCATACGTTTCTCGTATTCTTCTTTGTCGATTTCTTCGTATGGAGCCAACTGGTACACGTGGTTGGTTCTAGGCAAGAACGATAGTCCACCGACAATACTCCAGTTTTCGTAGACGAAGTTGGCAACCGACAACCATTCGTCATCGCTAGCGTAAATCGTAACCGAAGGGTTGTGCTCGGTGAAGTGAACCTTGAGACGCTTCCACTCCTCAAGCATTTCTAGCGCCGACACATCCTTGGAAACGATAGCTTCATCAGGAGCTTTTACGGGGAATTCTAGCACCATAGTGGTGGCTGTAGAAGTTGAATAGCCAACCTCTGGATGAACTGGGACACCTTGATCCTGAGCTAATTTAAGCAACGGATCGTTAACACTGATACGAACTCGTCGGATGTAGTATTTAGCGAACCAAGGGTGCATTCCCGATCCCACGCCCAGTAGCTGGCCAGAGTTACCGTGTGGTTTCACGCAGGTAATAGCAGCTGATGGACGAGCTTTGAATCGCTTGGCATACAGTTTATTAACTCGCACCGCTTCGCCCCGTAAAGCTTCAAGGTTGGCGTCATTTCTGACAATTTTGTTGTCATAGTAACCAGTAATCGAAACTCCAAGCAACTGTTCTTGTTCGCAGTTCTTTTTCCATGTCTTATCCAGATATCCAAAATCAGTTAGCGTGGCTTGGTAAGTACCGAGTAGTGTCGCCAGACGCATTTTGCGTTTCAGGTCTGCCATAGTGTCTTTGGGTCGTACTACTATGGATGTCAAGTTACAAAATTGTTTAGGTTTTAGGTAAATTTCACCGCAAGGGTTAACTCCCATTTGGTTTACATCGGCTATATTCTTCCAGCGTCGCGCCGGCACTTGCTGTTGTAAATCGCCCCTGTTAAATATACCTCTCTCGCCGCTACCAGAAGTTACTAAAGCTGTCCATTCCTCTAGGAATTCGCCTGCTGCAGGTTTCGCTTCGTAAACTGCTGAGTTGTTAGCCATAGAACGCTGGCCTTCGGTCTGCCAGAAAGTTCCCTTTTTAGCATCACGCATAGCAGTATCATCTAATGACGAGAGTGAGATTAAGGCTGAACGGCGCACGCCACCGGCCACTACTATCAATCCGATCTGACATATAATATCGTGCAAATCAATAGTTGTTAAACGACGCCCTTGCCGAGATAGCATCTTACGGCGAGTAAACACCATTAGTTCTCTTAGTGGTTCTGGGCCAGATGAGCGTCCACCCATAGTCGCGAGTTGCGCGCCAGCTGGACGAAGTTGTGAATAATCAATCTCAACATCCATACCGCTAGACCAGGCCTCACATGCTTTAACATAGGATTCACACCAGCCTTCTTTGCTGTCTTCTACGACAATATCTGGTAATTTCTTGCCTGTTTGTTTTTGAATCTGGGGAAATTTTTCAACATTTTCTGGTTCAACGCTAAATCCGCATCCCGCGCCACACATCGAAACATACATTATTTCTGACAAGTCACGCCAGTTTGTTGGTGCTAGATAGGCGCAGTTATATGCAGTTACGTTGGTAGCTCGAGCCGCCTTTCCTGCCGCCCAAAGAAGACGCATTGAAGGGCTAATTTCTTGCTTTTTAATAGCCTCTTTAACTTCACTGTATTCTGCATCTGTTAAGTTGTCACCTAGCCTCTCGTGCATGTAATCCATGAATCGGTCTATTGCTTCTAGCCAAGTTTCTCGGCGCCCAAGATCATCACGCCAACGAGCGTAAAACTGGTAAAAGATAAACTCCTGATATGAACTAATGAAGTACTTGCTGCTTTTCGCTATAGCTTCTTTTGCTTCTCGAGAAATAAGTTTGTCCAAGTCGCGATTTTTGGTGTGCTCTTCGCGGTAAAGAATGAATGCTTTAGCGGTAGCGGTAAAATCAGTTAACATTAACTGGCGTTCAACTTCATCCTGAATGTCTTCTACATTAGGTACGTAGTCTTTATCTCTCTCGGCATAATGCGCCAAAACATCAGCTACTTTGCGAGCTACCAACAAGGCTTCTTGTTCACCGCCCTCTTTAGCGGCGGACATAGCTTTTTTAACGGCATTGACTATTTTATCAAGCGTAAATTCAACCGTTCGGCCATTGCGTTTTTGCACTTTTTTTAGTTTTTTATAAGTTTTTGTCTGCGCCATAAAACCTCCCCTTATGTGTATGTAATCAATGCGTAATATATCTATGGCGTTTATAAAAATATGTGACAATTATCACAATAGTTAAAATCCTTTTATAGAGTACGAGAGAGGGAGTGTAGTAAAATTATCTGCAGAGTTTAGGAGCTGACTGGGTGGAAATCGGGATCGCCGATACGTCACCCAGTCAGCTCACTTTAACCTCTTTTAAGGTTTTTGGCCCTAGAAGAGGAAGCTCAGCGAGTGGCGTGAACGAGCTCATGGGCTCGCTTAAGTTGTTCTTGCTCCTCTGGTTCTAGATAGGAGCGCAGATTGCCATTCGTCAAGGAGTTCAACACCCGGACACTCTGGACGACTTGTTGAGCAGCCCTCCGATCGTGTGGATTGGTCATTAGAGACCGAAGACCCTCGCGAACCTTTCTGAGTTTGCTGTTCGCTTTTCCATCGAGTGTTCTTGCCTTTGTTTTGGATGACATTGCACCACCACTCCCTCTCTTGATTGCGCGGTTATTTAACCGCTTACTAGGCTCTGACGAGCCCCCGTAGATACACTAATTTAGTGTAGCTGCGGGAAAGTACCCGTCAAAGTACCATAAGGGATATCAAAAGAACCGAGCTTTTTAGGTTGAGCTCGGTTCTTGTTGTTGATTAATTTTTAAATTATGTCTTGAACCTACGATCAACCAATGCCTCACCCATAATCATGAGACTTAACGCACACACTTCTTTTAGTGCTACCTTGTTATATTGATCACATACGTTCACGTTGTCTATTGTATAAATTTAGCCACTAAGCAGTCAACCCTTATCTTTACAGGGTCGCCAAACCTTGTAGCCAGGCACCTATTAAATAAGCAGCTGCCGAAGCTACGCTACCTAGGATTAGTGTTTCCGACACAGATCTAAGGGCACTGGTTTTGGTAACTTTGCTCTTGAGCCATCCTACGATAATGAAGGTTAGCGCGGTCAACGCCGCAGCATAAACGAATATACTATCAATGTTCAACTTAAATACAAAGTCAGCTATATATATTGCCAGCGGCACAAAACCGACCACTATAAAGGCAAAAAAAGTAACTACACTTCTTTTAAGCGGCATCGTGCTTGTAGAGTTGGGGTTGCGTAAATCACTTTCAGACTTTTTAGACAAATATGCGCTTATGCCCATTGAAAGACCGTCCGCTAGTAAATTAGCCAAACCTAATACAATAACCACGCCAGATCCCAAACCTGCTCCTACTGATGCCGAAACTACTGCGAAGGTCGTAACAATACCGTCAATTCCACCGTAAACAAATTGGCCTATATAAGTAGTGGCTGCTCTATGTAGCCTTATCATTGTATAGTGTTCCTTTATTTAAAACTAAACGCCCAAAAGGCCTAATGATTCGTAAACTACGAAAGCAGGCCAAACAGCGGCTTTCAAAATAGCCAATACAACATTCCAGAAACCTTCAGTTTGTTGAACAAAATAAACTGCAGCTCCGATAAATGATACGAAAAAAACAAAACCTAGCGGACCGCTACAGCTATTAATAGCCTGTGAAGATTTTTTATCTTTAAGTTTGTCTTTGACCATGACTTCTCCTAATTCTTAATATTAAACCTATTATACATCGAAAAAGTATTAGTAAAGAAGGTGTCTACTTTTCATCGGTTTGTTCTAGCCTTTGAGCAAAGTTATAGTGATATACCCAGCTAGACCTAGCAGAAACGGATAAACTATAAAAAGCCATATATACGATATGACGCCGGCGCTCTTAGGATCTTTTACGAAACTGTACCAAGTGCTAATACCTAATTTTATGGCAACGTAATTCAATAAAATGGCAACAGCTAGTATCGCGATGCCTGCTGCGAATATAATCAGGATGTTGCTTACCATGAGTTAGATTATATTGCCATAATCCTTAATCGGCAAGGTGGGCGTGGTCATTATAAACCCACAATCTCCAACACGGATCTTGTTCGAAGGCGCCTTCGTAGAGTAAAACACTAAGCCCTGTGTTTTCCATAAACATTAATTTCTGAAAGTTACCGAATGTCTCTGGCGTCAGCGTGTCACCTAAAAGCACCCTGGTCACAATTGTTCTTAGGAAATACCCGTGTGTTACTACGACGATTGATTGCTCTTCCCTGTTTTTTAGTAATTCCAAGGCTGTGTCTGCTCGCTCGATGATATCGTCAAAGTTTTCACCGTCATCAGCCCGCATTCCTGGCGTACGGAGACTCTCTTGCCACTGCCTCCAAAGAGCATTGGCTTCGCTATCTTCATAAGGCTTACCATTTAGCACCGCAGGTTTGGCGCACTCTACAAATATGTCAGAGAATTCTGGCGTTTTACCTGTAGCAGCCGCTATGATTTCGGCTGTTGTTTTGGCTCGTTGCAGTGGACTGGCGATTAGAGCATCAAACGACAAACCTGAGACTCTTTTTGCTATGTGGTCGGCCTGTTCACGACCTTTAGGACTCAATGGCGAATCAGGAGCCTGAAATACGGGAGCGACGTTATCAGCGCTTTCTCCATGGCGAACAAAATATATCGTTTTCTTTAACGGTGTATTAGAATCTGGTTGCATAACTTTCTAACAATCTTATAGGAGTTCCTGACTTGTTGCCAAAAATACTGTATCAATTTTGCCATTACAGTCAAACGAGAACGATATTACTTGATTGTTGGATGCTTTGCCGACAATAGCTGTATTTGGGAAGTACTCACTGTAATCACCTTGTTGGTAGGCGGTTAGCGTGGCGGATGGGAGGTCGAAGTCATAATCCCAAGACAGGTTATTGTCCGAAAGGAAATCTGAGATACTGGCAACAGCCTGAGATGGTGTTTGAGCACCATAGGCCTCGGTTGCAGCCAAAATTACATTTACGCTCGATGCCATATAACCTTCTAGGGCAGCAGTATTACCAGAGGTTATTGAAGCTTTAATATTCTCGATAGCTGATGCGTTTGGTGCTACTTCAACACAAACTGCGTCATCGTCGTCAGTACTATTTGCAGTAGCCAGTTGACTCTCTAGATTAGCAATTCTAGCCTGATATTCTGTTATGTTATCGGTTAACTGCTTCTCTGTGTTGTTGGCGTCGTTATCACGCCACCAATACGCTCCAGCAGCAGAGCCTACCATCAAAGCTAGGGCTACTAGGACAATCAAAGCAACTTTCAAAATCGGACGTCTTTTACGCGGTGTTTTTGGTGTTTCTGGTTCTGGTTGAGGTTCAAACTCCTGAGGTTGTACTGATTCTTCGTCCATGATCAAGGTTCTCCTATATTATTACTTGTAATAATAGCATGAACATTATAAATATTTTAGATTTCACTCCTGTCGCGGTCATGGTATATTAGATAATAGAAACTTGCAGTAGCAAATATGAAAATCAAACACTGGATAATACCAAATAAAAAGAACAAGTTCCATCCCCACACTTTAAGGCCGCTAGGTTTAAGTGTCGCCCTTCTATTGGTATTAGCCTTGCAACCCATCTATAACCTTACCGCGACTGGTAACCTTCAAATTCTTGGATACGCCACTAATATAACTATCAATGACTTGCATGCGTTATCTAACCAACAACGCATTAATAATGGCGTTCACGCTCTATCTCTCAACGCTAAACTTAATAGCGCCGCCTTGGCAAAAGCACACGACATGATGGAACAGGATTACTGGGCTCATGTCGCACCTGATGGCACTACACCCTGGTATTTCATTACCTCTGCAGGTTATCAATATACAGTTGCTGGCGAAAATTTAGCTATGAATTTTTATACTTCCAGTGGAGTAGTATCGGGATGGATGAATAGCCCGGGTCACAGAGATAATTTACTGAATGTAGCCTATCAAGACGTGGGGTATGCTGTCCTGAACGGAATTCTGCAAGGCGACGAGACAACACTAGTAGTGGCGATGTACGGTAGTGAATATGTTCCACCGCCACCAGTTACTACCGCCCCTGACACTCCGCCCGCACAAGTCGAACAAGCAGCTGTCGTTCCTGCACCTGTAACCACTCAGGAAGCCGTTGACGCCCCCACCACATCGCCTGAAGAATCTACAGATGCCACAGAAGAACCAGAGGAAGAGTCGACCGCTATGACTACAGCACCTACAGCTAAAGATAGTAACCAAAGGTCGTTTGGTAGTGTGCTTGGATCGATTTTATTATCGCCAATCAACGCCTATATCTCCCTCAATTGGGCACAAAAAGCTACTTTACTGATTATGAGCGTGCTGATTCTATTGTTCATTATGAAACATACCCTCGTATGGCGTGAGCAACGCAGGGGCTTACGTCATATATGGTTACGGTCCCACCCTATAGGGCAAGCTTCCCTGTTGCTAAGCGTATTAATCTTGACTTTACTGAGTAGCGTCGGAGTAGTGCTATGAGACAACAACATCGCGCTACCCTTAAGTTTCATACTATTTACAGCGCAATCTTAGCTATTGTATTCATAGTAGCCATGTTCTTGCTAAGAGAAATAGCTCTTGGGCTAGCTATGCTCTTTTTACTAATGTACGTAGCTGGCAACGGCATAATCCACTCTAGAAACAACAAGTTAACTCGAGATACTTTCATAGAGTACGTGCTGGTCGCGCTAGTTGTGCTGGTTTTGTTATTAGGAATGCTTTTGTAGTAAATTATTTGGCCATTTAGACAGATTTCTTTGCAGGCCAATTAGCATAATGAATATGCTATTTAAGAGCCCAAGCGGAGCTAGCAAGACAAGGCTCAATTTGTCTAACCATGAATATCCTTTTAGACTTAGTTGAAAAACACTGTATGTTACTACGTACAAACCCGCCAAGAAAATAATCAAGATAACGCGTTCCGATGCATCTGCTAGTAGCAGCAGGACTATCAATCCCACTATTACAGAGGTAGTTGTTAGAAATATGCTTCTTTCCTTCCACGGATGCGATATTTGTGGAACTGATAACTGTCTCATCACATAAAGTCGGTTGCTAGTTTTTGTAGTAATTTTAGTGTTTCTATCGCTTGTTAATGATTTCTTTTGATAAACAATCCCAGAGGCCAATTTTCTTGGCGCATCGCTGGGCTTTAGACGAGATAGCAAATTTTGCCATACGTTAATGTGCACCCTCAAAGCTCTCGACAAGTTATTGCTCAACCTAAGTTGTTGTCTGGGTATAATCACTGCACTATCAAGGTCCAGGGCGTCCAAAGATAGATTCGAAAAGAAATTTTTTGATAGCCTATCTCCTGTTAATAACTGAATAATAAAAGCCCCCGAGGCGTATTTATCGACCACCGCAGAAACCGTTAAACCTTTTTTGTGTTTGATAATCCTGAGGTTTTTTAAGTGGTGCTTACGGCGGAAACTGACTAATCGAGATTGCGCTTTGGCGCCAGCCGTTTGCTTTACTATTACAATTACCTC
>CAYGHE010000003.1:0-32449 GCA_964349805.1 uncultured Candidatus Saccharibacteria bacterium
CAACTAAATCAAGGTCGCTTGCCAAACGTTCTTCAGCCGTCAAAAAGGCTTTGAACTCACCATTAACTCGCCCGACTCTAATACCTGCGACTGGGCCGTCAAAGGGTGTGCCTGTCAACATTAAGGCTGTGCTGGCAGCTATCATAGCGATAGCGTCTGGACGAAATCCAGGGTCAAGTGATAACACGCTAGTTACGACTTGAACTTCTTGACGGTATCCTTTGGGAAACAGCGGACGAATTGGACGGTCAATTAAGCGTCCAATCAATATAGCTTCATCGCTGGGGCGACCTTCTCTTTTTATGAATCGGCTACCGCTAATTTTACCGGCAGCATAAAATTTTTCTTCGTAATCAATGCTGAGCGGAAAGTAATCTAGCACTACGGGCCTGGTGCCGGCCATAGCCGTACCTAAAATAACAGTGTCACCGTAAGTAACTAGAACGCTTGCTGTCGATCTAAAACCGACGCGGTTTACTTCTAAAGTTAATGTTTGTCCCGCCAGTTCTGTACTGACGCGCAAGATATCCTTGCCATAGGGATTGATAGTTGTCATAAACCTCCTTAGAGTTTATCCGCCTTGATATTTAGCGAATAAGTAACGGGTAGAAGTATTCGTATTTCACAAATGCGTCTATCCACCACTAATTCGCCGCGGTGGCGGTTCGTGCCTATTATAGCACCGTGAGCCTCGATTAACCAGATGTTACTTACGTAGCTTGAGCTTGGTTATAGTGCCTTTGTAGGCATCAAAATCTTTTTCTTCTAGATACTTGAGGAGTTTTTTGCGCCTGCCTACCATTTGAAGGAGACCCCGACGAGCCATATTGTCCTGGGGGTGTTGTCTGAGGTGATCGGACACTTCTTTGATACGAGTCGTTAAAACAGACGTCTGCGCTTGGGGGCTACCAACGTCTTGCTTGTGCGTTTGCGTCAAAGCAATTGCTTTCGTTTTGTTCTTGGCGGTAATCATCAGAGGGAGATTATAGCAACTTTCAGAGCGGATTACAACTCCTCAATAGTCTGAGCTGAATCAACTGACCACTTACTTATTTTGGTGCGGCGCAAAGCTTCACAATAAGCTCCCGTACCAAGTTCTTCGCCGATATCTTGAGCTAGACTCCGTATATAAGTTCCACTACCAACGTGGGCGCGAACAGATAAGTGCGGATAATCATAGTTCATTAGCTCTAATTCATAAACTTTTACTTGCCTGGAGGGCATATCAACCGAACCGCCTTGTCGCGCCAATTTGTAGGCGCGTTGCCCGTTGATTTTAATGGCGCTAAAGATGGGTGGTTTCTGAGTAATTTCTCCCACGAACCGCTCTAGTACATTTTTTATTTCTGCTATTTCGGGTTTTTTGTCGGATACATTAATAATTTCTCCTTCGGGGTCGCCCGTCGTACTGGTTTGACCAAGCAAAAAAGAAGCTTCGTAAACTTTGTCTAACTTGCTGTACTCGCCAGCCTTCTTACATTCTTTACCGACCACAATAATCATTAATCCCGTTGCGAAGGGATCTAGGGTACCGGTATGGCCAACTTTAACTTTTTTGTCGGCCCGCCTACTGAGTATCCCGCGAACACGGGCTACAACACCGAAACTGGATATTCCAGCTGGCTTATCAACCAGTAGATAACCGTCTTGCATACTTACCTCTCCTAGTTAGGAATCTTAAACTGGGAGGGGTCGTCAGCGGCTGGTGGCGGAGGCGAGTCGGGTGCTAATATATCACCCAATTTTTCTGGCGGCGGAGTTGGCAAGGGCGGAGTTGGTGGGGCTATAGGATCGGGCGGAGGTAGCATCGAAGGGTCGGCTGGAAGTGGTGGAGGGGGTGGCAGCGGTATTTGCGACGTAGATGCACTAGTAGGCTCGCCCGTTGGCGGTTGAGCAAATATATCTACTTTGTCAGTCTCGCTGGCCTGTCCTACGCCATTCATGGGCGCAGCTCGTTGAGGCTCGGCATCACCTAAATAAGCGTGTTTTAGTATCGTTCGATTTCTTTCATCTTCAAGAGCGTTCCTAGCATCTTCGGCAGCTTGATCAGTAGTGGCGTTCAGAGTGCCACCTAGTGACGGTTCTGACGTAATTGGCTCTCCAGAAACAGCCTTGCCTAATTCGCTGTTACTGTCCGGCAAAGTGCTGATCGGTTCTGGGGCGTAAGCCGGAGCCAAGGTAGAAGATTGCGGTTCTATGGTTGTATCAAGGGGCGCAACAGTGGATGTTTGCCCAGATTCAGGTGGCAGGGTACTTTGTGGCGCAGTAGCTATAGGGCCACTGTCAGGAACAGTGTCAGTGCTGATACTAGGTGGGGTTTGAGGAATTGGCGAAGTACTTGGTGGAACAACTGGCGGTTGGTTGTCCGTAGGTTGTGTAGGCTCGGGCGGTAGAGTTGATTGCCTGCCTGATATATCAATAGATTGATTTTCGGAAAGAATTGCTTCACCGTTCGCAGGAGGTTGTGCATTATTTGTAGACGGAACATCTGTAGGTGGAGGTTGTATTCCTATCTCGTGAGATTCTTGCAGTTTAGAAGCGATAAGTTGTTGATTGGCGCCAGCGGCCATCAATTGTGCGGCGACTGCCATAGTGCGAGAAGATGTTTGCAAGTTGCTGAAACGATCAGTCTCGGCCACTATACCCGTAAGTAACGCTGTTGCTACTTGTTCATCCATCAGGGGTGTCTCTGCGCTCGCTTTAACTAAATCACCAAGGTTAAAGACCATTTCGCTAAGACTGCTGGCTGATTCATCGTGCCAATCAATGCTTCCTAAGCTACTGGTTTGCTTACCGAAACTAAAGGTTACAACCGTAGCATCATGCAGAATGCGCCCATGAGCCGACAGGGCAGCATCTAGATTGTCCTGGCTTTCAACGCCCAGGGCTAACACTAATTCAACATTGTATTCTCCCTGGCTAAATTCTAGGTCTTCGCTGTTAATAGTCGTTCTGTAGGGAGTAATAAATATTTTTACTACATCGCCTTCAACTTTATAACGCAGGTGGTCTGCTTTTTCTTTACTAAGAGCAATAATAAAATCTCTCAAACTGTCTGGCGTGTTTTCGAATACTTTTTCTGGATCCAAGAAAGTTATAGCTGGAGGAATCGCACCACTAAAAATTGCTGTGGCGTGTTTTCCAAGCCTATTAACTATCGCCGTCAACCCAAGTGCTGCTGACAGACTATCTACTGAAGGGTCCTTGCTAACAGTAATTAGAATGCTTGAAGAGGCTTCTATTTTTTCGACGATTTGCTGTTGCAGCTTGATGTCGGCGTCATTCACTGATGTGGTTCCTCGGTGTTTATTTTAGGTGATATTTTGTCTCACTATACCATAAGCGTGTCACCAGAGTCAACAAGGCACTTTACATCGAGTAGATTTTCGTCTATAATCCCCGCTTGACTATGCCTATAATTAAATCTGCCGCAAAACGCGCTCGACAAGCCACCGTTCACCGCAAGCGAAACGTAGCTCTTAAGCGCACCATCAAAGAAGCCACTAAGGCATTTTTGGCTAAACCAAGTGCTGCTACTTTAAGTGCTGCTCACAGTAGACTTGATACAGCTCGCAAAAAAGGCCTTCTTAAGGCTAATGCTGTGGCACGTCGCAAATCGGCTTTATCACGAATCGCCAAAAGTTCTGGTGTTAAACTTACGCCTGCCAAAAAGGCTCCTGCAAAAACCGCTACTAAACCAGCTGTTAAAAAACCTGTTACTAAAAAGGCTCCCGCAAAGAAGACTCCTACCAAAAAAGCTCCTGCTAAAAAACCAGTTGCTAAAAAATAGTTATAATTTAAATCTGCGCAACTTTTAGAAGTGCTTTTTCGATTATTATCCAAGGGTCTGCCGAGCCAGTCTTGATAGAATCATCCGCTTCTGCGAATGCGCTAATAATATCGCGTATAGATCCTGTTTTCTTCACACGTTTTGCGTGCGTCGATAACTGCGATAAAGCATAGGGGTGAATACCTATGTCTGTGGCTATTTCCTGATTGCTTTTGTCACTCATCACTAAAGCTGTCAGTTGGAAAAGCTGGTTTACTAACAAGCCGAATAAACGGTGCGGGTCGTCACTTGACGACAAATGTCGCAACATATCTTGCAAGCGTTGAATATCACCCTTTAGGGCCGTTTCAAAAAGCCTAAAGACATTTTCTACTGGACGGCTTTCAATAAGATTTTCTATCGTAGGGATGTCAACTTTGTCGGTTAGTGATAACAAATCCAGAGAGTTATATAACGCCCACTGATCCACTCCTACCCTACTTACCAAAAACCTAGCTGTTTTTGCATCTAAATCCAAATTCATTTTTTTAGCTTCGTTAACTACCCACTTTTCAGCATCCGAAGTATTTTTCTCATCCCAAGCGCTGAATTCTTTTGTCTCGGCTGAGCTTTTCAGGGCCTTAAAGGCGGTTGTTCGTTTATCTAAGTTCGGCTCAACTAACACTAGATGAATGTGTGGCGATAACCTTGGTATCCAAGTATCAAATTTTTCCCACACCGTTTTATTCTGACTAAGGCTTCTGATTACTATTAATCTTGATTCAGACAGCAAGCTAATCCCCATAAGCATATCTGCTAATTGTTCAATTTGGACCTGAGACCCATCTATATATTCAATGCCACCATTAAATGACTTTTTGACTGAGCTCAGCGCTCGATCAATTTCAAAAGAATTATTTCCCAAAAACAACGTTATCATTGGTTTTAGTATAGCTCAAAGCTGCTGACATGTCGGGCAAATGTGCGTCCCCCGACCAGCAACTCGTAACTTGACTATGGTCGAGCCACATCTTGGGCAGGCCTGGCCTTGACGGCGAAAAACCTTTGCGAAAGTTAAATAGCTACCTTTGTTTCCTTGGGCGTCGACATAATTTCTGTCAGTAGAACCGCCGCTATCAATAGATAATTGTAAAATCGCCTGCAAGTCACGAAATAGTTGTCGTAATTTTCTGATTGGAATGTCCTGAACCCGACTGGATGGATGAATTTTGGAAGCGTACAGCGATTCGTCGGCGTAAATATTCCCAACCCCAGCCACCACCGTCTGATCAAGCAAAACGGATTTAATGGTGCTTTTGGAACGCCTCATTAATCTTTGCACGAAATCCGTGGCTGTAAAATTACTGTCTAACGGTTCCGGCCCAACTTTGCGCATAAAATCAATATTTGGAACCTCTAGCGTCGGCAGTAGACGCATCCAACCAAACTTGCGCTGGTCGTTAAAAAACAAACGTGAACCATCTAGAAATTCTATGTTCACGCGAGTAGATTTATCCGGTAATTTATTAATAAGGCTATCCGTTGGGTGACCGCCTGCGAAACGAGTTTCGCTAGTAGTTGGTAGTTGGTAATTAGTAGATGGTATAAAGACTAGCTGTCCGGTCATTTTCAAATGAATGACCAAGCTGTAATCACTAGACAGATTTATTATTAAAACTTTAGCACGGCGATGAATTTCAGTTATTGTGGCGCCAATTAAAAAGTCATTTACTTCAATTTCAGCGTTCGGGAAACTTTTTTGGTTGTCAGACACAACGGATTTAATTGTCTTGCCGATTATTAGTTGCTGCAGACCAAGTTTTATAGTTTCAACTTCTGGTAACTCTGGCATTAGTGTCCCGTACTCCCATATCCAGTTTCGCCACGCTTGGTAGAACCGAGTTCTTTAGTTTCTTGAAGCTCTACCCTCTCGTAACGTGCAATTATCATCTGGGCTATGCGCATCCCTGGCTCTATCACAAACGGTTCCTCGCTTAGATTGATAGCCAATACCCCAACTTCACCCCTGTAATCAGCGTCTATCGTACCAACTCCATTAGCCATAGCGATGCCGTGCTTGGAGCTCAAGCCACTTCGAGCTCGAATTTGAGCTTCGAAACCCGGGGGAAGTTCAATCGCTAGGCCAGTTGGAATTATGGCTCGCTCCATAGGTTGTAATGCCCTCGGTTCATCCAGGCAAGCGCACAGATCCATTCCCGAGGCGTGCTCGCTTTGATACTCGGGCAGTGCCGCTTTGTCGTTCAGTTTTTTAATTTTAACTTTTATCATTTTCCGCGCTTTCTAGTTTTTTAAAATCGTCAATAAATTGTTCTACATTTTTAAATAATACAGCTTTCATCCCCGCCGCCTCGGCGCCTTGGCAATAAAGCTCCATATCATCTACCATCAAGCAATCTGCAGGTTGCACGCCTAATCTTTCTGCAACTAATTCATAGATTTGACGCTCTGGCTTGATAAATCCAACATCTCCAGACGCGACCACAGCATCAAATAGTTCATCAAGTTCACCTGAATTAAATCGCATATCCAAGCCCTCTCGGCTACTGACATTGCTTAGTAGCGCTAACTTATAGCGCGGGCGTAATATTTTTATAAAATCTATCAAGGGCTGGTTACGAACCGTATGGCCATCGCCCGTAGTTAGCATCACCCCGAAACCATCAAATATTAAAGCTTTTATGTTGAATAAGTCCTCTGTAATTAAGGGTTTTAAATCCCTTTATACATGGTACCATGTGCTGTCATCACAGACGACAACGTATACAAGGGCGTATACTATAGACAAACACCATAAGCACGTACGGAGTTAGCCACGGCTGAAGTATTAACCCCCAGTCTACCCTCTCCTCGATCCGTAGAGGAGGTCTCTAACGTGCGGTATAAGAAATTGGTAGACGCTATCTGGCATTCGGTTGCTATTCAGTGCGATGCAGAGACTACTGAAACTGAAAGGGGTCGTTGCTTTGACGAAGCTATTTGCCGATGCCTCGCCGCAATTTCTATAATTCACCACAATATCGTTATCGAAGTTGATGAAACGGATGGCTTCGGACCCGACCATGTGTTGCCTTGGCTGGAAGCAGCAAGGGAAGCGCTAAAAAGAATTGGCGGCGATAGAAGCCTAGCGATTGCTACAGCTCCCCCCAGTGTTTCCCAACATGAACGTCCACTTTGAGATTTATTGGCAACTCAGGAGCGATCGATTCCATAATTTCCTTAAGTACTTCGGCTATTTTGTCAGCGCTCTTAGCCCTGCATTCAACAAGTATACTGTCGTGAATTTGCAGAATTTGCTTGCCTAAGCCATCTATTTTTTTATCAATATCAAGCATGGCGCGCTTCATTAAATCCGCTTCTGTACCTTGGATAGGCATATTCATGGCTGCCCTCTCGGCTGCTTGGCGAACCACAAAATTAGAGCTGTGAATATCTGGCGTAGGCCGGCGGCGTCCAAAATACGTTTCGACATAACCTTCGGTGCGAGCTTGTTGCAAAATATTATCTAGGTAGTGGCGTATTGGCGCCCTAAGTTCAAAATATTTATCAATAAATTGCTTGGCTTCAGAGAAGCTCATACCCGTAGAGGCAGCCAAGCCGTGAGGGCTTACGCCGTAGAGAACGCTAAAATTAATTGTTTTAGCATTTCCGCGCTGAACTTTCGTAACATCTTCCATTGCTACGCCGTAAAGTTCGGCAGCAGTTTTGGAGTGGACATCTATATCATTATTGAAATCTTCAATTAATTCTTTATCTCCGGACAATACAGCCGCCAGGCGCAATTCAAATTGCGAATAGTCAGCGCTAACTAGCACATTACCCTTTTCTGCGATAAAAGCCTCTCGGATGCGCATGCCAAGATCGGTGCGTATTGGAATGTTTTGTAAATTAGGGCTAGTAGAACTAAGTCGCCCCGTTGCCGCCACATCTTGGTTGAAAGTTGTATGTATGCGATTATTGGCGTCCGTTAGTTTCGGTAGTGCGTCAACATAAGTATTCTTGAGTTTAGCTAATTCACGGGCCTTTTCAATCATTTCAACAATTGGATGCTGTCCGCGTAATTTATTCAATTCCCCCTGGGCGGTGCTATAGCCCGTCTTGCCCTTTTTTATCCCATCGGTCGGTAGTTGTAATTTAGTAAACAAAACTTCGGCAAGTTGAGCAGGGCTTCCGGTGTTAAATTCATACCCAACTATTGAGAACATTTTTTGTTCAATTTTTGCATGCTCCTTGCTAAACTCCGTACTCATCTGAGACAAGAGTTTTTTGTCAATTTTGACGCCTTCTCTCTCCATAACGAACAAGTTATAGCTGAGCGGAAAGTCTAAGGATTCGGCGATGTTTTTGATCTTAGGCAAGTTGATAAAAGCTTCTTTCTGCCAAGTATATACCTGCCATAATGCTCCTATATAAGCTGCTGGTCCTGTTACTTCAGAGCCTGTGAGGGCGTCTAAGTTGCGGTCTCGTCTGAGAGGTTCAATCAAAAATGCCGCTTGGCGCACATCGTGAGCCATAGAGAATCGAACTACTATACCCTCCTTGTCTAATTGATGGTACAAGGTTTTTACGTCATAGCAGACAATCTCAGCAAATTCCAAAGTACGCCATATTGAATTATCTATATCTTGCAAAGACTTACGCATGACCGATCCCTTGCTAGTTGATAGCCACAACTCACCTTCTTCAACCGTAACTACAACCGGCCCGTCTATTAAAAGTTTCTCCGGCCAAGCAACTTCTTTTACGCTAATATCTCTATCTGAATTATTAAAATATAACGACGCTTGTTCAGTTTGTTGCATGTGTTTTGGCATTCTTCTTACCAAAGAGGAAAATTCAAGTTTTTTAAGAATAGCAGCAACTTTTTCTAGATTGGTATCATTAACATCGGCTACATCCCAGTCTAGCTCAACTGGCGCATCGGTCCAGATACGACCAACTTCCTTGCTCATATAAGCTAATTTCTTGCCGTCTATGAGTTTTTTAGCAACAGCTGGCTTAATTTCATCTAGGTGTTCATAGATTGCATCTAGCGTGCCGTACCTTTGCAGAAGCTCTATGCCGGTTTTCTCGCCTATACCAGGTACTCCAGGTAAATTATCGCTGCTATCACCTTTAAGAGCCTTTAAATCCAGGAATTGTTCTGCCTTTATCCCGTTTTTCTCTTCGAAACTATCTATGTCGAACTCTTGTATATTAGCCAGCCCATTCTTTAGCGCATAGACTTTGGTCAAGGGCCCGACCATTTGCAAAGCGTCTAGGTCACTGGTTAATAAGCACGTTTCGATTCCCCTTGCCTCAGCTTGCCGAGTAAAGGCGCCCATAATGTCGTCGGCTTCGTAATCGTCTAGTTCGTAAAGTGGCCAACCAAATGCTTCAAGTAACTCGTGCAGTATAGGAATTTGCGCATAAAAATCTGGTGGGGCTGGTTTGCGGCCAGCTTTATATTCTGGATATATTTGACGACGTTTCCTAATATTGGTTTTAGGCTTATCCCAAGCCACTGCTACATAGTCAGGTTCTAGTTTTTTAATTAGCTCAATCGCTAAGCTGGCAAAACCATAAACTCCGCCAGTCGGCGTGCCATCGGCTAATGATAAATTTGGCATAGCGTAATAGCCGCGATAAAACACGGATTTCCCATCAATAATTGCCAGGCGCTTAGTCATGCTTACAGTATATCACTGGAGTCTGATACACTATCCCCATGGCTAATCACGAAAATCTAAAAATAATAGCTTTTGTAGGCATGACAGGATCAGGTAAAAGCGTGGTTGTTGATTACTTGACCGAGAAAGGACATCCCAAAGTTTACTTTGGTGGAGTTATTTACGAAGCCATGGCAAAAGCTGGAATCGAAAAGAGCGAGGAGAACGAAAAAGAATTTCGTTCGAAAATCCGACAAGAGCACGGCCAGGACTTCGTAGTAAAAGAAATTATTCAACAGATTCACAGCCTTAAAGACGCTGGTCAGCACCGAATCGTAGCGGATGGTTTATACAGCTGGACAGAATATAAAACCATGAAACATGAGTTTCCGGGTGAACTAACTGTCGTGGCTGTCGTAGCACCTCGTCATGTTCGTTACCACCGATTACTTACTCGCGACGATCGTCCTCAGACTGAAGAAGAATCAAATTCTCGGGATTGGTCCGAAATTGAAAATATCGAAAAAGGCGGCCCTATCGCCATGGCCGACTATTATCTATTAAATGACGGCGACCTGAATAATATCTACCAGCAGATAGACAGTATCGTATCAGAGATTGAATTCTAAATTATTGAATGTAATCGTGCAGTTTCTTAGAATCTTTGTGCTTGCGTAATTTAGCAAGAGCTTTAGCTTCAATTTGACGAATTCTCTCTCGAGTGACTGCGAATTCCTGCCCAACCTCTTCTAGGGTATGAGATTTACCACCATCCAGACCGAAACGCATTTTAATAATCTTTTGTTCACGGTCGCTTAGGGTTGATAGGATTGATTGAACCTGCTCTTTTAGAAGTTGTGAGGCGGCAGATTCTTCTGGTGTAACACCGTCTTCGTCTTCGATGAAATCTTTCAAGACGCTGTCTTCTTCCTCGCCTTCTCGTCCAACTCCAGCATCCAGCGAAGTAATGTCTTGCTTGATTTTTATAACGTATTCTACTTTTTCGGGTTCCATTTCTAGTTCTTTAGCAAGTTCTTCTATAGTTGGTTCTCTATTTAGTTCCTGGGTCATGCGGCGTTGGGTACGCAATAGTTTGTTGATTGTCTCAACCATATGCACCGGAATACGGATTGTTCTAGCTTGGTCGGCGATAGCACGAGTTATAGCTTGGCGAATCCACCATGTCGCATAAGTACTGAATTTAAATCCTTTGTCAGGGTCGAACTTTTCAACAGCTCTCAGTAATCCCGTATTACCTTCTTGAATTAAGTCGAGAAAATCCAAGCCACGGCCAGAATACCTCTTGGCAATCGATACAACCAAACGCATATTAGCCTCGGCCATTTTGTCCTTGGCTCTTTTGTCGCCAGATACTACTTTTTGCGCAAGTTTTAATTCTTCCTCGGCTGTCAGTAAAGGTATTTTACCGATTTCGCGCAAGTATAACCTGACGCTGTCATCACTGGCATCATCGAAATATTGCTCTTGCGGCAGAACTTCTTCTTCCTCTTCCAGTTCATCAGGGTCTGGTTCTTCGACATCACTTAATAAAGCTCCGATTGGCTCATCCGCCACGGGAACTTCTATTTCAATAACCTCTTCTGTCTCGTCAATATCCTTAGTCACTCTTCACCTCCCTGATTATTTCATTTAGTGCAGTACGTATCTTAACAGCTTTATCATCATTACCCATAGTTTCTGCATCTCTAAGCTGATTTATTAGTTCATCTTTGAGCTTTTGTTTGTGCATTACTATAATTTTACGAACAAGCCTCGCCGCTTCAGAATAGCGATCCTGGTCATCCCAGTCTGCGTACCTAGCTTCGGCTCTCAACATTAACATTTTCACATATTCATCGTAGTCCTGCAACGCCTCTGGTGTATCCTGAGGTATTGCTTTACCCTCTTGGCGCAAATAATTAGCAACAGCTTGTCTGTTATCGCCATCTAGCATAGTCTTTATTTCAAGTTGTTCTAACAGGCTTCTAACGGTAGTGTCCACTAATGCCACAGCCAACAAGCTGTCCTGATGTTGATTCGGGTCCTGTATTGGCTCCGTTGATTTAGAAACTGTCTTGTAACGCTTCAAAGATTGCTCCTTATTCGTGGATATTTTAGATTTAAGGGCTTCAACGGAAACGTCGGTCCGTTCGGCAATCAAATTTAGATAATGTTCTTGCTCGACAGGATCGCGCAATACACTGATTACATTTAGCGCCGCCGTGCTAAATCGCCTTTTACCAGCTGCTGTTTTTAAATCTTCCTTTGCTAGATATTGCCCTAACACCCAATCAACCGCCGGTTCGGCTTTGTCGATAGCTTTCACCCACAGTTTAACGTCTTTTTTGACCAGCTCATCAGGATCTTTGGCGTTATCTGGAAGGGTTATGATAGATAATTCTGCGCCAACATTCTGAGCTATACTAATAGCCCGTTCGGTAGCGGCTAGACCAGCTTTATCACTGTCAAAAGCTAGACGGACTTGCGAACTTAGCCTTAGCAAGGCCTTGAGATGATATTCTGTCATGGCCGTGCCAGCCGTAGCTACAACTTGAGTGACACCTGCTTGATGACTGCTGACAACATCCAGGTTACCTTCCACTATCACTGAATACCCAGAGGTGCGAATAGATTTTTTAGCTTGCGACAAACCAAAGACGTGTCGGCTTTTGTCATAAAGAAGTGTTTGCGGAGTGTTTAGATACTTTGGCCCACTTCCTGAATCCGAATCATCTATAATTCGCCCCGTAAACCCAATGACTTGGCCGCTGCCGTCCATGAGTGGAACTACCATGCGTCCGCGAAACAGGTCGCCATCAAAGCGGTTGACTAATCCTGCTTGCGAAAGTTCTTTGACAGTAAACCCTTTTCTTTTTAGAAAACTAACCAGCGCATCTTTGGTATTAGGAGAATAACCTATTACGAATTCTTGCACAACTTGTTTACTCAGGCCACGCTTCTTAAAAACGTACTCTGCGGCGTGGTTATTTTTTACCAGGCTCTGTTGATAATAACTAGTGGCTAGCTCGTGAGCATGCAGTAAGCGTTTTTTGAGCTTAGCCATAGCCTGCGCGCCCTTGTTATCGTACATCGAAAGATCAACTCCTGCCTTGCGCGCAAGTTGTTCTAAACTCTCCCGAAACTCCACGCCCTCGACTTCCATAACAAACGAAAATACGTCCCCGCCCTTGTTGGACGAAAAGTCGTGCCAGATTTGCTTATCAGGACTAACAAAAAAGCTAGGGGTTTTTTCACTAGTAAACGGGCTTAGGCCCTTAAAATTACGGCCGGATTTTTTTAGGTGGACATACTCGCCAATAACATCCTCGATGCTTAGGCGCGCCCTCACCTCCTCTTTGGCGTCTTGCATACAACTATTATACCTTTTATAGATATTAAAGGGGAGCTAGAGTTGATTTTGCATTGTTAAGTGGTAAATATATTCGTTTATGCTTAAAATAGATAACATGTATCCAAACGATGACCAACAGCCCCCAAGTGCTCCAGAACCTTCAATAGATTATTTGAACCAAATCGCCCCCAAGCAACCCGGAGTCAAACAACTCTTTTCACAGAAGCGTACGATAATTCTAGTCGCCCTATTAGGTGCTGTAATTCTAAGTATCGGGCTGCTTATCTTGAACAGCGTATTAGGTAATTCAAAACCTACCGAAACCCTAGCCGCACAGCTAGTAGCAGCTGACAATATATCTTCCGATGCCAATTCTAAGATTAAAAACTCCCAATTGAGAGCCACAAACAGTAATTTGACTATTTATCTTACCAACACGATTCGCGACATAGACAAGCACTTATCGAATCAAGGTGTAAAGATGAATAAATTAAATAAATCGGTAGTAGATGAACAAAAAGAGAGTGAAACGTTATCAGAACTGGAGGACGCTCGCCTCAACGCTACTTATGATCGTTCCTACGCTCGAGAAATGTCCTATAGACTTGAAACTATGCTGGCCTCAATGCGCAAGATTCATGGTAGCACCAGAAATACGGAGTTGAAAAACTTCCTGCAAGTATCTTATGACAACCTAGAACCTATCCAGCAACAATTCGCCGACTTTAACGCTACAAACGGTTAATTGCCAGTCACTAATTGATAGCTATGGCGAGCCAGGTCTTTAATTTCCGCATCGCTTAATTGCCCGCTGCAGACGATAGTATTCCAATGTTTCTTGTTCAGATGGTAGCCTGGCAACACAGTTTCGTATTCTTCCCGAAGCTTTTGCGCCAAGATAGGATCGCACTTTAGGCTAACTCTCAAAGGATGGCTTCCCTCCGCTATAATCGCAAACATTTTGGCGCCAGCTTTATAGACAGCCACGCCTTCGCCAAAAGGATAATCTAGATGATTATCTTTCCCTAAGCCTAGCAAATATTCTTCAAGTTCTTTATGCGTTATCATTTTTTAATATGCCACAGTTACTGCGTAGAATGCTTATATTTTTACTCGCCCTAAATAATGTTTCAGCTCCGCTATACTGCCCCGAATATCTTCCAGAGCGCGATGAGTCTCGGCCTTAGGAAACTTTTTACCGTATTTGTTCTCGAAAACTAACTTCCAAGCACTCACGTCCAACATCCTGTAGTGAAGGCGGGCATCAAGCGTGGGCCAGTTAGCCAATATGAATCGGCGGTCGATATGTATTGAGTTACCGGCCAACACTGCGGGATTATCTGCTCCAATATGCTGATCGGCAAAACTAATCAGTTCTTTTTCGATAACCTCTATACTCTCACCCTTATCGTTTTGCTCTACTAAACTTTTTATAGAATCAGAGTTAGCCTCCCAGAAAACGGCGTTTGCAGTTATTCTCTCTTGCAAAGTCATGTCATCCGCCCTAATTATTCCCTGATACGTTGCTATCTCTTTAAAGTCCCAATCAGTAATAATCGCCGCTACTTCAAGAATCAAATCGTCTTCCGGGTGCAGCCCTGTCATCTCTAAATCTATCCAAAGCAATCTTTCAATTGGTTTTTTGGCTAATTTTTCATCCATATAGCTATATTACACCTTCCGTTACTTTTATACCTTGTTCGTAATTGTTCCCTAGCAAGCTTACTTTTTCTTATCCTCGGCTTTGCGATCTAATTTATCAAGGCCAAGGCCAAGCACTACAAAGTAAATAACGGCGGCAATGGCTATAAATTTCAAGAGCGCATCTATTAAATCACCTACCGCGTAAGTTGCGCTTCGCCCCCAAAATTCCACTGTCATGTTAAGGCTCGCAAGACCATCAGCGCCCAGTATTAAAACTATGGTCGGGGTAATAAGCGCCCCTACTATCTGTGCTACCAATCCCGAGGCCGCGGTACCTAACGCTAATCCTATAGCTAGACCGACAACTCCTTTATCGCGAATAAAATCGATAAAACCGGCTATTTGTTTCTTCATAATTCTCCTTCTTAATTAAATTGTATCTGGCGCGGGAATACCTAACAACCCAAGGCCAGCTCGTAATATTTCTGCATATTCCGAAACTATTTCGATACGCACCGCTTCGCGCTCATCACCGATTATGCGACTACCTTCATAAAACCGATTAAATTCTTGAGCTAGTTCGTGAAGATAATTACAGATATGATGCGGTTTTAGCTCTTGGATAGCTCGGCCAAGTACCTCTTGGTATTCCGTCATCTTGAGTATCATATTGCGTTCAGCAGGATCCAGACTCTTATCCGATGCCAAGTCTACTGGGGACGCGCCACCTTGCTTTTTCAAAATAGAGCGAGCTCTGGCGTGCGCATATTGCAAGTAGGGGCCGGAATTTCCGTCGATACTAATAGATTCTTGGATATCGAATATAAAATCGCTGCCAACGCGAACTTTAAGGAAGGCATAGCGCAAAGCACCTAGAATAACATTCGAGTCCACTTTTTCGGATCGAGACTTGGCGGCCTCCTCTAATTTTTCGAATAGCCATTCGATATTAATAACTTCGCCGGTCCGAGAGCTCATTTTGCCAGTCGACAATTTAACTATGCCCGTTGGGATATTAACAGTTACATCCTTTAATTCTGGCAAGCTCATTTCGGCCGCTTTAATCACCACATTGAAATAATCCCTCTGTTCTTCGCCAGTAATTATGTAGCTTTTCGTTGGATGAAAGTCCTGGTTTTTAAGTTGCATTAACCCCAAGTCACGCGCCTCATAAAGTCCCGTACCCCTTGATGAAATAAAAACTCGAGTATGCAGCCCGTGTTTTTCGCCAGGAAAGATAATGGCGCCATCACTTTCTTCGAACACATCACCAACATGTTCTTTGACGGTATTTACACCGGCTGAGTCGGCCTCGCTTTCTAGATATTGACGTTCTGTTGGCCTGTTACCGAGGCGCAACAATGTACTATCGAGATATTCAAAACTCCAAGATTTACAAATCTCATAAACTTCTCTGTAAAGCGGGTCATCAAGCTGAAACGATTGAACAGCCAGCTCTTCAATTGCTTTTTTGGTAGATTCGTCTTCGGCATAAGCTTTCGAGCCTTCCGCATACATCCGGCTCAAAAAAGCCGCCCTATCGCCTTTTGGCATATCTTCTAATCTCTTCGCATCACCCTCTATGTACTTCAAAATCGCCCACATGCTCTTGCCGACATGCAGCCCGATATCACCGTGGTAGCTGACTCTATGTACTAGTGAACCGCCCGTCTCCAACAAACTAGCAATTGTATCAGCCGCGATGCAGTTGTAAGCGTGCCCTATGTGAAGATCTTTGAAAGGATTAGGATTGTTGGTTTCGATAACTACAGCTTGATTAACTGAATCCTTTGGTGGTGTGATACTAACCAATGATTTAAGCACTTTATCTTTAAGGCGTAAATTAATAAATCCGGGGCCATCAACCGTTACTTCAGCAAATTCTTCATGCTCGCGTAGCTTAACGGCAAGCTCTTCGGCTATTTCGCTAGGGTTACGCTTCAGGCTTTTCCCTAATTGTAGGGCAATATTAGTCGCGTAATCACCAAATGTTGAATCTGGGCGCGACACGGTAGCTTTGATATCTTGACCAAAGGCATCTTTGACAGATTCGTCTACTATCTTTTGTATCAATTCCATTAAGATTATTGTATCAGAAGTGTCATTTTTTGGCGGCTCGGATAAAACCTAAGAAAAGCGGATGCGGACGATTGGGGCGGCTCTTGAATTCGGGATGAGCCTGAGTTGCCACAAAATAGCTGTCATCCGCGCTTTCTATATATTCCACTAACTTACCGTCAGGCGAAGTGCCACTTACAACTAATCCGCCCTTTTTGATATTGTCCAAGAATTTCTGATTGACTTCATAACGGTGCCTGTGGCGCTCGATAACTTTTGTTGTTTTGTAAGCTTTGGCCACCTTGGATCCTTTTTCTAGATTCGCTGGATAATCCCCTAGCCGCATAGTTCCGCCAGTTGATTCTTTACCTTCTTGGCCGTTCATAATATATACGACATTGTGAGTGGCATCCGGATCAAATTCGGTACTGTTAGCTTTCTTTAAACCAGCGCGACGAGCTGCGGCAATAACAGCTACCTGCAGTCCCAGACAAAGACCCAAATAAGGCACCTCGTTTTCTAGTGCAAATCGAGCTGCGGCAATCTTGCCTTCAGCTCCACGAGTTCCAAAACCACCGGGTACTAGCAAGGCGTCGTATTTCTGGAACTCTCGCTTATTAGCCGTCTCAGCGTTAACCCATGAAATTTCAAGGCTTACTTTTTCCGCCCAAGCCGCACTTTTTAAAGCCTCGATAACAGATATGTACGTATCCTCATTATCTAGATACTTTGCAACAATGCCAACCGATACTTTTTGTCTAAAAGACGTCTTTTGCCGTCTTACGAGTTTTTTCCACCCAGATAGCTCTGGTTCTTTATGGTTGTCGGTAAATTCCGCCAAAACCTGATTTAGTGGACTCTTGGCAATAGTTATTGGCACTTCGTAAACTGTGTTAACGTTCGGAATCAGAACAACCGCTTCTTCGTTAACACCACTAAATACGGCTATTTTCTTAGCTACATTAACGGGCGCAGGATAATCGGTACGAACGACAATAGCATCTGGCACAATACCAAAACCGCGCAAATCATTAAGGGCGTTTTGAGCTGGTTTAGTCTTGAATTCTTTGCTAGTTTCGATAAATGGTACGTATACGACATGGACATAAAGGCAGTTTTGCCTGCCTACTCTGCCGGCAAACTCTCGGATAGCTTCTACAAAGCTAAGACCTTCATAGTCACCAACCGTACCACCTATTTCAACGATATGGACCTCTGAATCTCCGGCGGCATTTTCGATGGTATCTTGAATAGCACCCGTTAAATGCGGTACCAACTGTACCGTCCGCCCACCAAACTTACCTGCCCGCTCATCGTTAATTAACTGCTGCATTAATCGGCCCGAGAGAGTGGCGTTTTTTTGCGTTAACTCAATATCCAAAAATCGTTCGTAGTGCCCTAAGTCCAAATCAGTCTCGGCGCCATCCTTAGTCACGAAACATTCGCCATGCTCGGCTGGATTTAAAAGACCCGCATCTACGTTAAGATACGGATCACATTTTTGAATCGATACTGACAGCCCGCGTGCTTTTAAAACCGCGCCCATACTGGCAGCCGTAATGCCCTTTCCTACTCCAGAAAGTACACCTCCAGTTACAAATATATATTTTTGTTTTTTAACCATGTGAACCTCACGCCTCCATGGGGTTTCATTGTATCATGTAGAATATTAAACACGCTATATATAGTGGCTCTTGTTGTGTATTCTACGCCATTGCGTGTTTATCAAATGTACTCGACCGCCTCATTTAACAGATATCGATTGTGCTACTGCTTAAAGAGCTATATAGTAAAATGCATGGAAAATCGTCAAAAAGGATTTGCGCTACCGACTATTCTTATAGCGTCAGTAATTATGATGATAGTTCTATTAACTGTCGTCGCTTCGACCGTTTCTGTACGTTCGGGTTTGCAAAGTTTGCAATACAATAAACTGGCTCAGTCCGCAGGAGAAGCTGGTGTAGTGTACGCCAAAGCCTGTATTGAAGCAAACAACAACGTGGTAACGTGGAGCAACAGCAAGCCTCTACGCCCCAATACTGACTGTAATGGCAATGATATAGGTGGAGCGTCGGCCTACGTGCTTGAAGATGGTAATATTAGAACTTTCTTTACGGTGGGCCTGCCGCTAATAAGCCCTAGTAATGAACCGGCAAAAATATCTAGCACTGGGTATGTTGAAATATTGCGCACCAGCACTGGTACTGCATGGCGCAGCTACGAACAAACCACAGTAGAAAATATCGCCGAACCCTATATAAGCGATGGTCTACCCATTGCTTCTTCGATTGAAGGCTATTGGACTACCGCCCCTGATGGTTATTTACTAGAAAACGGGGCAGCTGTATCACGTACAGAATACGCTGCTTTGTTCGCGGTGATTGGTACGACGTTTGGCGTTGGTGATGGTTCAACGACCTTCAATCTGCCGGATTCTCGTGGCAGAGTAGCTGTTAATAAAAGCTCTGATGCTGAATTTGATACGCTAGGAGAAAAGAACGGAGCTAAAACCCATACATTAAGCGCAACAGAAATGCCGTCGCATACTCATACCCAGGATGCGCATGCCCATAGTGTTGTTTATCCAGGTACAAGGGGAGGCAGCCAGCAAATAATTGCTAGCGATTACAATGGCGGTGGAAGCTTATCGGCAGGTGCTCCAGTTTTAGCAACTAATATGTCAGCTTTCGCAAATGCAGCTTATGCTGCTGCCACAACTGCTACCAACCAAAATACCGGCGGGGGTGGCGCGCATAACAATATACAGCCATCGATTGTAAAGAATTTTGCTATCAAGTACATTGCGGGCGACTCATCAGCTTCAACCGCCTCAGCTGGAACATCAATATCGGGGTACTGGGTAAGCGCGCCCGAAGGCTATTTGGTAGAAGACGGTTCAGCCATTTCTCGCAGTACGTATTCTGATTTATTTAATGTTATCGGCGTTCAGCATGGCGCTGGTAACGGTTCAACTACTTTCAACTTGCCAGATTCTCGTGGAAGAACAGCTGTTAATAAAAGTGCCGATACTGAATTTGATGTATTGGGAGAAAAAAACGGAGCTAAAACCCACACATTAAGTACAGCAGAGATGCCATCACATACTCATACGCAAAATGCACATACGCATGCCATTGTTATGCCTGGTACGCTTGGAGGTAGCCAGCACATAATTGCTAGCGATTTCGCGGGGGGTGGTAGCTTATCGGCGGGAGTTATTAACTCTGTAGGTAATATGTCGGCCTTTGGAGGTCCGGCTTATGCTACTGCCACAACTGCTACTAACCAAAATACTGGTGGTGGTGGCGCTCATAATAATATACAGCCATCGATTGTAAAACTGTCCGTTATAAAATATTCCCCCTCTGCCACTAGCCAAGCGATTGCCCCTACCGGAACCTCAACCCAAGGCTATTGGGCTACCGCACCAAATGGATATCTATTGGAGGACGGTTCAGCAGTATCCAGAACGACATACGCATCACTATTCGCCGTTATCGGCACCTTGCATGGTGTTGGTGATGGTTCAACTACTTTTAACCTACCAGATTCTCGTGGGAGGGTAGCTGTTAATAAAAGCCCTGATGCGGAGTTTGACACGCTAGGAGAAAAGAATGGAGCTAAAACTCACACGTTAAGCGCAACAGAAATGCCGTCGCATACTCATACTCAAAATGCACATACACACACAATAGCTATAGACGGTACACTTGGAGGTTCGCAGAAAAGAATATATGGTGACTATGCGGGTGGTGGGGGTCTGTCATCTGCCACTCCTACTCTAACGGGTGGAATGTCAGCTTTCGCAAGTGCAGCTTATGCTGCTGCCACAACTGCTACCAACCAAAATACCGGCGGGGGTGGCGCGCATAACAATATACAGCCATCGATTGTAAAGAATTTTGCTATCAAGTATTAATAATTTCGTTTATATCAGAACCAATTGGATAAGTTTTTAGAGGTTGGCTATCTGCCGACCAAGTATCTTGAACTGACTGCAATATACGCCAACTCTCCAAGACCTCCTCACCACTAGTGAATAAACTTTTGCGACTAGTTATAGCATCCATTATTACCCTCTCGTAAGCTTCGGGCAGCTTCGCGTCTTCTGGAAAACGCAGGCCTAGATGACGAATCTCAAAATCAGACTTTAATCCTGGCTTTTCAACAAAAGCCTCCATATCTATGCCTGTATGCGTGCCGTCCAGCCTAAAAACTATTTCGTTACATTGAGATTTGTCAGTTTTCTTGCACAAGCGAACTCTTACCTCGGAAGTTTTTTCCTTCAAGGCTTTGCCAGCTGTCAATTTCATAGGTACGCCCTGCCAACGCGGAGCATTTGAAAACAGCGTTAGTGAGACGAAAGTCTCGGTCAAGCTATTTGGCGCCTGAACGTCATCCCGGTAGCCTTCGTATTGAGCTCTCATGGCGTTTTCTGGTTTGGCTGTCTCTAAACCTTGAAGCGCTTTCAGCCGCAGTTTTGGCATTTCGTCCCAATCTAGGTCTTTTGGCGTGTCCATAATCGTAAGAGCCAGCAGTTGCAAAACATGGTTCTGCAAAACGTCCCTCAAAGACCCTAGTTGATCAAACGAAGGACGGTTATGAATACGGTCCGATTCACCCATCGTTACCACTATCGAATGGATATATTCTTTACTCCAAACATCACTAAACAACGCATTGCTAGAACGAAAAGCTATTATGTTCTGCGCCATTTCTTTAGCTAGATAATGATCTATTCGATATATTTGCTCGTCTTTAAAATAATGCTCTGTACGCGCCAGCATATCCTTGGCTGATTCCAAGTCCCATCCGAAGGGTTTTTCAAACAGAATTTTTACATTAGGCGTATTGACGCCAGCTTCGCCTAAATTGCAAACTATCTGCGTAGCGGCACGTGGCGGCACCGAAAGGTAAACTAATAGTTGCTCGCCTTTTTTCAGTCCTATACGTTTTTCAAGCTTGGTATAGTCAGATTTTTTGGACAAGTCCATGGGAAAAACATCTAATTTACCCTCTAAGTTATTCTTTTTATTACCCAGCGCCTTTTGAATTAAGTCTTGGGGTTGAACCCCTTTTTGGCGAGTAATGCCAATTACCGAAACGTCTTCAAAATCATTCGTGGAAATAATTTGTTCAAGAGCTGGCAATAATTTACTTATACTGAGCTCGCCAGTGATACCAAAGATAACTAACTTAGTTTTCATATGCACCTAGTATACCTCATAGAAACAGGTCACAAGAGGTATCTATTGGGGGCTTTTAGGATCTTTAGGGCTAGCACCAGCGTTAACTTCATAGCTAGTATTGGTACTCTCAAAAAAGTTCACGAGTTGCAATGTATCATTAGCGGCCGCCATCCACTTCGCTGGGTTAGAAACTTTATAGTGGGGACTAAAGCCTAGTTCTTCTAGTCTTCGATCTGTCAAATATTTGACGTACTGATTCACATAATCCGCATTGAGGCCCAAGATACCGCTTGGCAATAAGTCCTTGTTGTATTGCTCTTCCATTTCGACCGCTTCTATAATCATCTGCTTGATTTCGTTTGCAAATTCTTCGGTTTGCAAATCTTCGTTTTCTTCTAGTACGGTCAGAATCAGGTTAATCCCAAACTTCAAATGCAAACTCTCGTCACGGATAATCCAGTCCATTAAACTACCAAAATTACGTAGCAGATTGCGTTGGCGAAAAGACAAAGCCACCATGAACCCGCTATAAAACCAGATGCCTTCAAGAATAATATTGTAGGCTATCAAATTGCGAACAAAGTCTTTTTTGCCTTCTGTAGTGGTGATATCCAGGGTATCTTCGGTCATTCTTTTAATAAATTTGGTTTCAAACTCTTCTTTTTTGGCCATACTCTCGACGTTAACGTGTGATTTATAAGCTACTTTGCGGTCAATCGGAAAAGTCTCGAGTACGTATTCAAAACTCATGCAATGGTTAGCTTCTTCCCACATCTGTTTTGCTAGATAAAGGTGGCATTCGGCGGCATTAACGTACGGATACACCCCGAAGGCCAAAGCCTTATTTACTAAAAGCTCATTAGGGTTAAAGTAGCTCATTAAAAACGTGATGGCGTGGCGTTCTTCATCGGTCATCTTTTTCCAATCAGTCAAATCCTGCCCAAGCTGAATCTCATTCGGAAACCATGTGTTCGCGACCGCTTGATCGTAAAGATCCATCGCCCATTTGTAATGGATGGGTTTTAGCAGTAACCCGTCCTGAATACCAGTTCCTAATATGCCCGCCATTATTGGCATCCCTCACACATTAGAAAATCCTGCGGGTCAATTGGTGTGTCGCCCACTCTATCGCTAGATGAGTTATTGGCGTCTGCCTGAGCCTGCGCCATAGCTTCATCAATCGCCCTGAGTTTCTCTTCCAGTGTCATTGATTCGTTTATAATTTCTGATGCTTTTACCATATTTCCTCCTTGGTTGAACAATTAAGTTCCTACACCTGTTTTAGTTTTAGCGAATCCAAAGCCGACCTTCTGGGTGTTGCTTTTGGATATAGCTGCAGATTTATTAACCTGAATCGTGCTTTGCTCGGCCGTATGACGAGGCTTAACGTGCAGATAATAGGTTGTCTTCAACCCTCTATTCCAGGCCTCCATGTAGATTTTCTCGTATTCATCGATATCGCGAGTTTCAAGATACATATTACGGCTTATCGCCTGATCTACCCATTTTTGAGCCCTAGCCGCAACTTCTATGAATGCATATGGGCTAAGTTGAAAGCTAGTCTTATATACGTCCTTGACGGCTTGCGGTATTGCCTCGATTTGCTGAACATCACCTTGCAGACGCAGTAAATCATCTTTTACTTCTTCCCATAGCCCTAGGTTCTTAAGGTCAGTGACGAGATTAACATTAACTTCCAAAAACTTTCCATTCAAAGTGGCGCGAGAGAAAATTTGCGCGAATTGCGGGTCAAGACCTGGAGTGGTCCCGGCTATATGAGCAATGTTGGCGGTAGGAGCTATCGCCATTAACGTAGCGTTGCGCATACCTTTTTTGACTTTAGGTCGCAGTTTTTCCCAGTCAAGTCGTTGCTTGCGGCTAATATTTACCTTGACTCCCCTATCTTTGGCTAATTGGTTAATCGTATCAATCGGCAGAATTCCCTTGCTCCAGCCGCTACCCTTAAACGTTGGGTAGGCGCCATATTTTGCGGCCAGATTCGCGCTCTCGTCAATGGCGTGGTAACTGATAAATTCAGCCAGCTGGTCGATTAAATCGTAGGCCTCCTCGGATTCGTAACTTATTCCTAGTTTTTCGACAACATCAGTAAAGCCCATGACACCCAAGCCTAACGCTCGGTTTTGCTTGTTACTATTCATAGCTTCTGGAATTGGGGTATTAGTAATGTCTACCAAGTTATCGAGTTGTCGAATGGCGCTACGAGTACTCTCAGATAGTCGCTCCCAATCCCACTTTTTATCCTCATTCAGGTGAGCAGACAAATTAATACTGACCAGGTTGCAGACGGCCGTATTATCTTTGTCTTGGGGCAAGGTTATTTCAGTGCAAAGGTTAGAAAGATGTATGGTTGAGGTGTTGTTATTCAAGGCGCGAACATTGATAGTATCTTTCCACGTCAGCCAAGGGTGGCTAGTAGCCTGCAAGGTCATGAGGATTTGACGATACTGCTCACGCGCGTCGATTTTCTTATAGTCACGCATTTTGCCAG
This sequence comes from uncultured Candidatus Saccharibacteria bacterium, assembly GCA_964349805.1. Taxonomy (GTDB): domain Bacteria; phylum Patescibacteriota; class Saccharimonadia; order Saccharimonadales; family Saccharimonadaceae; genus CAYGHE01. The sequence goes on from CAYGHE010000003.1 coordinate 24,188, forward strand.
CCTCGGCTTTTTTGACATAGCTCGCGTAAGCTTTGCTAAATTCAGCACCATACAGCTCGGGCAAATCAGTTACTTCAGCTGGATCAAACAAGTACCATGGTTGGTTCTTGGCAACTCTCTTCATGAATTCATCGCTGATAAATACAGCTGTGTTAGCTAAACGAGTCCTGAGGTATGGATCACCAGAGTTTTGCTTTAAATCCAAAAACTGCGGAAAATTCAGGTGCCAATTCTCCATATACAATGCCGCCGCCCCAGCTTTTTTGCCTTTTCGGCTGACTGCAAACAGGGCTGTGTCAATCATTTTCATAAAAGGAATAGGGCCAGTGCTTTCGGTATTAGTAGTTTTAACTGGGCTGCCTGCCGCTCGGAGCTTGTTCAAACTTATACCAATACCACCAGTACCTTTGGCAATCCACATCGTATCTCGAACGCCCTTAGCGATAGACTCCATGTCATCCTGAACCTCTATCAAAAAACAGTTAGAAAGTTGCGGGAACGAGCCACCGGCGTTAACTCGAGTTGAACCGCCCGGAACATATTCAAGTTTGCTCATATGATCATAAAAATCTAGGGCACATTCGGTAGGATTTTCGGCATTAAAGCTAAGCCCCATGGCAATTCGCATGTGCGTAAATTGCGGTACTTCAATTGGTTCGCCACTGTTTTTGCGCAGTGCATAGCGATTTTTGTTGGTGACTACACCCAAATATTTACTAAGATTATCACGCGACGGATCAAGAGCTTTGGATAGGCGCTTAATATCAAAAATTTTCTGATTCATGCGTGCATCCAATAAACCGTCTTCGACGCCCTGCTTTATAAATTCTGGAAATTTTTGCTCGTGTAGTTTTTTTAACTCAGCCGCCGTATCGTAATCGCCAAGAGTGTTCTTATAGATGTTCTTTAGTAGCAGTCTGGATGCAATAATGTCAAAATCTGGATCATCCTTGACGTTTTGCAGAGCAGTATTTATGACCGCCTCGTCCAGTTGCTCGGATGTTATGCCATCAAACAGAGTTAATTGTAGTTCGGTCGCTACCTGCACTACCTTGCTTATTTGGTCAGGCAGCCCTTCGCTGGCTCTAACGAGCGCCAGGTTGATCTTGTTGGCGTCAAACGGCTCTCTATCACCATTGCGTTTTACTACATGTATTCCGTTCATACTCTCTCCGTCCCTCTATTTAATGAGCGCAAGAAGACTGCTGGCCGCATAACTGACCCGTGTGTTTGCAGTTTCTTACAACATATTTATTTTTATTGAACTACCAGCGTAAGCAGTGTGTAGATAGCACTATAAGCTTTATATATTGCCCTGACAAGACTTTTAAAGATTTTTATGCCGAATCTAAGCGCAGTGAGTCAAATCACATCTAATAGCGTAGTGTTTGTTATTTACAACACTACATATGGTGTACTGATGGGAATTTTATTTGCGAAACATGATTAGACCGATAAGGAGCCAGAACAATAGGACCCCTCCAGATATGGCCAGCAAAGCCCCGAGACCCAGTTGGAAGATGATGAGCATTGATAGCGCCGTGAATATACCGCCGCCCACAATAGGTTCAAACAATAGCTGTTTGTAGCCGAAACGCTCTAGGGCGTGCGATCTATTAGATGGATCTGCGGTTTTCATTAATAACAGGCCTGTAGCCGTCATACCCATAGATTGTCCGTAGTTACCAATACCGCGCTCGAACCAATATTGATGAAAGAGTCGCGGCGCAAAATATAGAAATGCTAAAAGATTCCAGACAATGCCCGCGACGGCCAACAAGATAAACGGCACTAGATTGTCAGATATCGTAGTCAGTGACATGGTGGCTATAGCCGCGACAATAACTAATTCGAGCGCAAGAGCCCCCGTGAAAGCGATGGTTTTTAGGTGCAATAGTTTTTCAAGCCTGAATATACTCAGGATAAACTGAACAACTATTCCACCGATCATTGCTAACGGGAAAAGTGGTATGAAACGCACAAATTCCAAGTCGGTAAATGGCCCTAGTATCGCGACTTCAGCCAATAGCATCCCCTCCTTAATAAGCCAGCCAACGCCAATAGCAGCGCCAATTAAAGCAAACTGCAAAAAAGTCCTTGCTATACGGTGTCTGGCAAAATACTGACTGTGCGTATCAACAAAATAATGGCGCAGAGCCTCATATAACGGCGCCCGCAAATCTCTTAGTTTCTTCCGTTTCGGCAGTGGATGTTTTCGACGATAGATAGCCGTCATAAACAACCCGCTAAGCAGTCCGACAACAATACCGACAGTCGCCAACCCTAGGGCTAAATCAGCTCCTTCGGCAAAATCAAGTTCTACGAATAGGTCTCCCAAGCCAGCTGCTGTACCGTGGCCACCCTCAAAACTTATTTCAATCAGAGCAGCGGCTAGTGGGCTGAAATGAAACAACGGGACAAGCACCAGCATGGTTAATATAGCGCCTACTACATATTGCCCCCATGCTATCGTCTGTCCGAACACAATTTGCGGACCGGCAAAAGACCAGATTTTGCGGGGGCTCATAAGTTTTTTGCCAAGAAAAAGCGTGGCAAAAACTACATTAATAAAAATACCTGGTATCCACGACCAGTGCGCTTGAGTATTATTCTCAATTAATGGCACCACCTGGCCAACCAGGAGTATAGCTATACCAGCACAAAGCGCAAAAGGGATAAGTTGGAATAATGGATGGCTGCGTTTATAAAAGAAAAGTCCAATAAACCCGAACAGGCCTATAGCAGCAAGACTTAGTGTTTGTTCCATACTCTTTACATTAGCGTAATGCGTAATTAGGTGCAAAAATAAAAAATGGCGGAGAGAGAGGGATTCGAACCCTCGGTGGAGTTTCCCCCACACACGCTTTCCAAGCGTGCGCACTAGACCAGACTATGCGACCTCTCCTCGTGAGAACAAGTATATCAGTGTTAGTTGTGTTTTTCACCCCAATACCACAGTTGCGATTATAGATAAGCTCTTGCATAATAATGGTTGATGGCCACTCCCAGAAAAAATACCCCACCAGTTATCCGTCTGCGAAAACTCAAGAAAAAGTTTGGTTTTGGCGATGCCGAAAATTACGCTCTGGATGGTATCAGTCTGACTATTAAAAAGGGTGAATTCGTCGCCATTATGGGCCCTAGCGGCTGCGGCAAAACTACTTTGTTAAATATTTTGGGGTTACTAGATAACCCAACGAGCGGCACTTACGAATTAAACGGCAAATCATCCGTTGAACTATCTCAACGCAAAAAGGCTCGCATTCGAAGCCGTCAAATAGGGTTTGTATTTCAAAGTTTCAATTTGGTTGCGCGCCTCAATATAGTTGAAAACGTCGCTTTGCCACTCACCTACAAAGGCTTTACCCGCACCAAACGGCTAATTATGGCCAGCGATATTTTGTCTAGTTTTGGACTGGGCGAACGTGAATATTACATGCCACACCAGTTGTCAGGCGGCCAAACGCAACGAGTTGCTATAGCTCGCGCCCTGGTTAATGAGCCTTCTATTATCTTGGCGGACGAGCCGACTGGCGCCCTGGATTCACGTTCTAGCCACATTATCATGGAGGAGCTGTCCGAATTACACCAACAAGGCAACACCATTATTATGGTCACTCACAACCCTCGCTTAACTTCCTATGCCAGCCGAATTATTACAATGTTAGATGGCAAAATCGACACCGACACTAAAACTCTTTCTACCCTCAAAAAGCCCCGACGGTCTTCTACTCATCGCCGTAAACCAAAAACCAGGAAAAGAAAATAATGCGTCTCTTGTTTCTAAACCACATGCAAAACGCCTACCAGTCGCTTGTTTCCAGGCGAGTACGCAGTGGCTTGACGGTCCTTGGCGTAACGATAGGTATCGCCAGCATTACGGCAATTTTAGCCTTGGGCGAAGGCGCTAGCCGAATTATCGACAAACAAATTGATGACCTCGGCGGCAATATAATCATAGTGCGTCCCGGAGTTGATACCGACCCGCTTGCCGATCTTGCCAAAGCGCATACTGGCCGTGACTTTTCAGCTAGTACTTTGACCGAAAAGGATTTGAGCCATATTGGCAATACCCCTGGCGTCAAGACGTCATCGCCACTAATGGTACTGAGCGGCACTATAAAATCTGCTTCAGAAACCGCGCCAACTGGTTCGCCCATACTGGCTTCAGGGCCTAGTTTGGCCGAGGTATCCGATTTAACTATCCGTTACGGACAGTTTTTGGATGACAATACCAGCCGGAATACTGCCGTAATAGGAGTTCAGTTGTCGGTGGACCTTTTTGGCACAGAACATTCTCTTGGTCAAACATTTAGCGTACGAGGACAGACTTTTACTGTTATAGGCGTGCTGGATAGAATTAATAATCCTATAAATTACAATCTCGTGGACTTTGACCAAGCCGCAATTATTCATTTTGAAAAAGGCAAACAAATAAACCAAGATACCGCCCAAATACAGCAAATTAATATTCAAGCTAATTCCGTAGCTAACGTACCCCAACTAAAAGAAGATGTCAGGCAAACTCTGCTAACATCTCACGACGGCGAGGAAGATTTCGTAGTCTTATCAGGCGAACAAATAGCTCAGCCTAGTAACCAATTATTCCAGACCGTGGCTGGAATTACCGTAGCCGCAGCAGCAATTTCACTCGTCGTTGGTGGAATTGGCATTATGAATATTATGTTAGTCACCGTTGCCGAACGCACCCGAGAAATCGGTATCAGGAAAGCTCTGGGCGCCAGTAACACTGATATTTATTGGCAGTTTTTAATAGAATCACTCGCCATCAGTTTAATCGGCGGCTTCGCGGGCTACATGTTTGGTTACGTTATAGCTTTTGGCGCCAGCGTATTCGTAGTATTCGACCCCGCTTTTAGTTGGCAAACCGCCTTTTCGGCCCTCACTTTATCAATAATAGTTGGCGTGCTTTTTGGCCTATACCCAGCTATTCGCGCCGCCCGCAAAAACCCTATCGAATCTTTGCGACAATACGAATAAACTTTTTATTCTAGTTCGGCTTTTAGTTTTTCAATTAAGTCTACCGGTGTTGGGTTGACGCCGTTCAGGATAGCTAAATAAATACTAGCGTAATCGGCCAAAATACTACCCCAAAGAAGTTGTTGGATAGTTGTCTCGCCCTGCAGGTTTATAACTGTAGCCTTTGGCCTTTTGCCGCTTAACAACCTATCAGATACTTCAAACCGTTTGAGTATTTGCGAGTGCTCCAAATTGCTAACCAGGTCAAATATAGCGAACGGTTTTTCAACTGGATGAGACGTCCAGCCTATGAATTCATTGTGGTTGAATTCTGGATATTCGTTCCAAAACGCCGTGTTCTTGGCATTTTCGTTCCAGCCAATTTTCCATTTATAAGCTAGCGCACCAGTGAGTGAGCCACCGTATAGCACGGCAGTCTTGCCAGCTGACTCAAGCGCCAATTGCTTGGCGTAGTTCTGATCTGTCGGCACGGCAGGATCCCATTTGGCACTCTCCGTTTTTAGCCAGTCAGACGCCGAAGCTATATCATCCAGCCGAGTTTTAGAAACTATATCAAAACTAACCAACAGCGCTAGTAATGCGCGAAGATTAAGAATAACAGCCATCCTAGGTTGTAAATCTCCTGGCAAAATCACATGAGGTACTGCCTCTTTACTGGTGGCGTACTCTGCTAATTTTCCACCTGAAGCTATTACGGACACTTTGGAGTTTTTTGATTCGGCTTGCGACAACACACTCAGTGTTTCCTCTGTATTGCCCGAATAACTGCTAGCAATTACTAGCGTATTTTGTCCTGCATACGAAGGCAAATTGTAATTGCGCACAATTTCTAGAGGCACGCCTAATTCTTCTTTTAGCCACGCTTTTACTAGCAAAGCTGCCAAAGCCGAGCCGCCCATTCCAGCTACTACAACGCTTGTAATATTTGCACCATCGGCGGGTTGATTTATAACTTCGGCTTCAAACTCAGCCTGCTGATACTGTAATCCAGCCACCCCCAGAGCATCCTGCGGGTCGCGTTGTTTTATAACGTTGGTGTCATCTAACATAGAACCTCTCTTATTGCTTTGATTTATATAGCTATGATACAGTACTTAGTAGATTAGCACGAACATAATCAAAAGGGTGGGCCATGGATATTCAACCGACGACACAAAAACCTATAAGTGATGACCAAGAATTGGCAAAAGTATTAGCCGGCGTATCAACCGACGACGACTCAGCCAGCGACGATCAAGCTGTTACAGCAGATACTGCTGTGTTAGGTGCGCCTTCTACGCCACCTGTTGCGACGCCAGCAGAAGACGAAGAATCGCCCGAAGAGACTACTGAGACTGAGCCAGCAGAAAATGCTTTGCCTACGCCAACACCCCCAGTGGTAACTGATTTTTCCTTGCCTACTCCAGCAACGCCAACATCTCCAGTTAGTTCTGGTGGTGATGATTTAGAGGGCATTAAAAAGGACGCGTTAAATGAATTGCGACCACTAGTCGACAAGCTCAACCTAGCACCAGAAGAAAAATTTGATACTTACTTATTGTTACTTCGCAGTACTGACGACAGAGCCCTAATCGGCCCCGCTCACGAGGCCGCTCAGGCTATCACCGATGAGTCACGCAAAGCCCAAGCCTTACTCGACATCATCAAAGAAATCGACTTTTTATCTAATCCGCAATAAACTTTTGATTCTTTAGAATCCCATACCGCCTGGCATGCCACCGCCAGCTTGTGGAATTTCTGGTTCGGGAATTTCTACTACCAAGGTGCCCATAGTTGCGGCAGTTGAGGCGATTGAAACGGCATTCTGAACAGCTTCTTTGGTAACGCGCGCCGGGTCAATGACTCCGGCTTTTTTGACGTCTATCAAACCGGCTTCTGGCTTCATGACATTGACGCCCAGCCCAATTGCTCCGGATTCAACTTGCGCCAGCAAAGCTTCGCTGTTTAATCCAGCATTAGCTGTAATCTGCAAAAACGGTTGCTTGAGCGCATTTTTCAAAATCTGACGGCCAGCTGTAACGCTGTCGTTGCCCTCGGCTTTGATAGCAGCCGAAATATTTACCAAAGTAACGCCGCCGCCAGGTACAATACCCTCGGCCAAGGCAGCTTTGGTAGCTGCTACGGCATCATCCACGCGGAATTTCTTTTCGTCAATTTCGGTTTCGGTGGCTCCACCAACTTTAATCACGGCTACTTTGCCGCTCAGAGCAGCGGCTCGTTTGTCATATTGCTCGCGGTCATATTCGCTAGAAGCGTTTTCGGCCTGAGCAGTAATTTGAGTTATTCGCTTTTTAACTTCACTGGCGGTACCAGCGCCTTCGATAATAGTCGTTTCGTCTTTACCGATAATCACCTTTCGAGCCGATCCGACAACTTCTAATCCAACATTTTCAAAAGATAGCGCCCTGTCTTCGCTAATAACAGCTGAGCCAGTTAGCACGGCGATGTCTTCGAGGATTTCTTTGCGGCGATCGCCAAAAGACGGCGCTTTAACAGCAACTGTATTCAGTACACCTTTTAATTTATTTAGGATTAGTACGCTCAAAGCTTCGCCTTCTACTTCGTCGGCAATCAAGACAATATCTTTCTTGCCTGCCTGAACCAGTTTTTCTATCAGCGGTATAATTTCGGACGCGTTACTGATTTTTTTGTCTGTAACTATGATCGAAGGTTTTTCATACACAGCTTCCTGGCGGCTAGGGTCAGTTACAAAGAATGGGCTTGACCAACCTTTGTCCAAGCTAAATCCTTCGACAACTTCAGCTTCTAGGTCTAATCCTTGGCCAGCTTCAACTGTTACAACGCCGTCTTTGCCGACTTTTTCGATTACGCCTGCAATCAGCTTACCTATTTCTTCGTCTCCAGCGCTGATAGTTGCTACCTCTGCTACTCGGTCGCTTTTGCCTTCGATGCTTTCGGCCATTTTATCCAGCGCGGCTACTACTTCGGCACCCGCCATCTCAATCCCACGGCGCAATTCCATCGGGTCATGACTGGCGGCGATTAAACGGTTGGCTTCTTTTAGAATGTTGTAAGTCAGGACAGTCACGGTAGTTGTGCCATCACCAGCCGATTTATTTAGGTTCTTGGCAGCTTGCTTGATAAGCTCTGCACCAACTTTATAACCTAATGTTTCGTCGTCGTTTTCGGGCAAATCAATAGCTTCAGCCACGGTTACACCGTCATGAGTTACGGTTGGTCCGCCATATCCTTTGGCAATTACGGCGTTTCGGCCTTTCGGTCCAAAAGTCACTTTAACTG
>CAYGHE010000003.1:32549-76989 GCA_964349805.1 uncultured Candidatus Saccharibacteria bacterium
TATCCTTTGGCAATTACGGCGTTTCGGCCTTTCGGTCCAAAAGTCACTTTAACTGCGTCATAAAGGGCTTTAGCCCCGCCAAGCACTCGTTCCCGTGCGTCATCATCATAAAAAACTTTTTTAGCCATCGAAACTTCTCCTTAAACCGTCGCTAGGACGTCTTCTTCTTTTATTATCAGATATTCTGTCTCGCCGATTTTAATATCGGTAGTTGAGTATTCTTTGTAGACGATTCTATCGCCGACTTTCAGATCCTTAACTTTCGGGCCTACGGCTGCAACTTTGGCTACAACCGGTTTTTCTTTGGCATTATCCGGCAAATAAATACCGCTCGCTGTTTTTTCTTGCGCTTCTTCACGCACGGCAGCGACTCGGTCTGATAGGGGTTTTATAGGTACACCCATACTTACAATATCCTCCTTGCATCTTTAATTCTTTGGTTCAACGTTCTTTATTGTAGACAAAAAAGTTGGCACTTTCAAGCCCTGAGTGCTAAATTCAGCCAGTTCCTGAAATTTTCGCTATAATAACTACTAATGAAGGCTCGCTTCGCAAACAAGCAAGAAATTGCCAACTGGAACAAACACGTCTTATCCAACCCGGATGGTGGAAACGGTTTTGCTAGCTATGAATTCGCCATGATTAAGAAATTAGGCGGCTACAAACCCTGTTTCATATTCGTGGACAATGTGGCGATTACCGTGTTACAAAAACGCGCTTTATACTTTAGCCGATTATGGTATCTGCCAAAGGGCCCAGGAGTTACCGATAACAAAATGCTCTGGGAAGTGCTGGCCGCGCTAAAACCACTTGCCAAAAAATGCGGAGTCTTTGCCATACGAATCGAGCCCGAGCTAGACCAATCGCAAGAAACAGCCCTGCGCCGTCACGGCCTCGCCAAAGCTCACTCAATCCTCCCCAACTCTTCGACGATAATTATGGATATCAGCGCTTCTTTGGACGACATCATGACTGCCCTGCCCCAAAAAGGCCGACACGCCATCAAACGCGCCGAGCGGGACGGGGTAATCGTCAAGCAAGTTCAGGCGGATGAGAAAAATTGCAGATTAATGTACAAATTACTGACCCAAACTGCCGAGGGACGATTCGGGCCTCGCGATTACACTTATTACAAAAATTACTGGCAAAGTTTTACCAAGGCCGAGGCTGGACAGTTATTTTTTGCCTATAGCGGTAACAAGGTTGTCGCCGGAGCTTTTGCCATGGTGTTCGGCCAAAAAAGTATCTACAAAGACGGCGCTAGTTTACGCGAGCGTCCCGTATACGGAGCCAGTCACTTGCTTCAGTGGCGTGTTATAGAATGGGCCAAATCAAAAGGTTCAAAATCGCACGACCTCTGTGGAACACCACCTCGCAGCGAAATCGGCAATCCCGACCACCCTTTTTATGGCATTGGGCGTTTTAAATTATCTTTTGCAAAAACCGTTACTGATTTTGTAGGCTGTTACGACTACATAATTAATCCGCTATTGCATAAATTATGGGTTAAGTTCGGCGAAAAGGTTGCCCACCGCCTGTACTGGGCAAAACATCATACTAATTATTATTAATCGCTTCGATAGCTGAGCGCGTAACTTCTATATCGCTCCAGGGATGTTCACCATCGCTTCGCTCAATCGTGTCCTCGTGACCTTTGCCCAAAATAACTACCATGTCATCGGATTTAGTAGCCCGCGTCAAAGCAAAACCGATTGCTTCTTCGCGGTTTAATATCAAATGCAAGTTCTTGCCTTCTTTAAACTTAGGCTTTTTAACCCCGCTAGCAATTTGGGCTAGTATTTTCTGTCCGTCCTCGTCGCGGTCATCTTCTTCGGTCAAAATAATTTCATCAGCGAATTTGCTGGCAATTTCGCCCTGCAAGGCCCGTTTTGATTTATCCCGCCTGCCCGCCGATCCAAACACGGCTATCAACTTACCCTTAACGTGCGGCTTGATAGATGTAAAGAAGTTCTCAAACCCATCTGGCGTACTGGCAAAATCAACCATGACCTTGAATTTTTGCCCAGCTTCAACCGAGTACATGCGGCCTGTAACGCCCTCTAGCGAGGCAATCCCCTGCTCTATTTGCTCTTTGTCTAAGCCTATTTCTCGGCCCACGGCTATAGCCGCCAAGGCGTTGCTGATATTGAATTCTCCGGGGATGTTGACTCGAATTTTATAACTGTCCTCGTTTGCTTTGGCCGTAAATTCAGAATAACTGGTCGTCATTTTAATATCCTCGGCGGTAATATCACCCTTGCCTATGCCGTATAAGACCGTGTTGGGCGTAGAAATAGCAAATCGTCCGGCGTTCGGGTCTTCGGAATTAACAACGCCTAGTTTGCGGCCATTTTTAGCGGCAATTTTGAAAAGTCGGCGTTTGGTTTCTAGGTAATTCTCGAACGTTCCGTGATAATCCAAGTGGTCGTGTGTTACGTTGGTCAAAACCGCTATTTCAAATAGCACTCCCCAAACGCGGTTTTGCGCCAAGGCATGGCTTGAAACTTCAACAACTGCCCACTCAACCCCTGCCCGTTTAAAGTCACGCAGGGTTTTTTGCAGGGTGCTGGCCTTGTCGGTAGTCATATGTTCGGTACGGTTGCGGATGTTGTTGCCTTCGCCAACCGCTACGGTGCTAAGAACGCCTGCCTTGTACCCGGATTGCACTAACATTTTTTGAATCAATAATGTCGTGGTCGTTTTGCCGTTAGTGCCGGTTACACCGATAACATGCATCCCCCGCGACGGAAAGCCATAGCGAATATTAGCTAAGATCGATTCGACCAAGTGGCCGAATGGTTCGATCTCTTTAAATAATTTTGACGGGATAAAAGTTTTAACTATTTTGCGGAAATTTGCCATATGCCACTATTGTAGCGCAAATCAGTTCTGATAGGCCTGCAACAATTTCAAATACCTAACCGCCGTGCCATAACGAGAGGCAATGTGGGTCTTGTCTAACCAGACAGGAACATCGTCGTAAAGATAGGCTCGAAGCGAAGTGTGCGGACAATCAAGCCATTTGTCAGGGCATTTGTGAATTCTATAGCTTGCTTGAAGTAACCGAGCAGGACTTATGCGCGTTACATCCCACTCCTTTTGAAATATTGACCCGACCCTGCCGTATGCATGGCCACAATACCGATCATATTCTACTGTTACTTTGTCGAGTAGCTGTACAGCCGAACCTCTATTAGATTGATATACTAGTAGGCTAACTTGATTAGACTCCAAGCAATAAGCCAAAATCTTTACAGCCCCACTGGCGCTCGCCGGAACCGCATTCTCAAATAAAGAAAGAAGAAGCCAGTAATCAGCTTCTTCCTTAAATATTGACTGTCCGTCTACACTCCTGACACGAATTTCGTAATAACTATTTGGTTGTTTAGTTTTGGCAATGCTACTAGACATAAAATATATCCCACCATAATTATGCTTAAGTTTTTGCTCAGTTTATTGTATACCTGATGCTACATAAAGTTCAAGACTAAAAATCATTATCCTGTGGAAAAAGACTTAATATTATGCTTAATGCCATGTTATATTAAGCATATGTCTAAAACAAAGAGAGCAAGAACAATTCTATTCATCCTAGGGGGTATCGCCATCTTGGTTATTCTCGGCTCTCTTATATCACCTCCTATTTATGACAGCCTAGATCGTAAAAAGTTCTCAAAGATCGATAACCAAATGGAAGAAATACTTGCTAGCATAGAGGCTGCCAATAGCGAGAAATGGTCTTACGAAAAGAAATGCGACGAAATAGCATCAGGTCCCTGGCCTACTGGCGAATACTGGTGCGAAATAGAAATTTCAACAGAGACAACCGCTGAGTCTGCCTCGTATGCAAGTAGTCTACATAACACCTATTACCCCATTCTTAATGGTTCTGAACAGCTAGACGATAATGGCAATCTAGATAACCAACCATCAAACTCTTTTGGCCAAAAATTTATCGTCAGCAGCGTAGAGAAAAATTATACGACAGTCGGTACGAATGCTCCTTGCCATTATCTATCCAAGCTAATTCCGCAAAAACCCGAACAACCTAACTATAGATACGGTGACCCTATAAACGGCTTTGGCACGGTACGTACTAGCCTGTCTTGTGGCGACAAGGCCCGCAGCAACTGGTACGACGTTAACTAATCTCGGTTCTTGCCGCGATTCATTATTGCAAAAAGTTTACGCTTGGCGTATGGTATTGATGTAGACATGTACAAAAAACAAACACTAAAACATATCTTGCCTGTTTTCTTTATCGTCGCTGGACTGTTGGCGGGTTTGTTGACTATTACCTTATCGTTGCAAGTATCAGCAGCTGAGGTTGACTGTACCGATATAAAGACATCTGTACTCCCTGTGGAATGCGACCCAACTAAAGCCGACGCCGTAGAAAGAACAGCCGTTTGGGGACTGCTGATTCTGGTGATTAATCTTTTGTCCGCCGGTGTTGGTATTTTGGCTGTCGGTGGTATCCTTTATGGATCGATACTTTACACCACCTCTAGCGGAGATCCCGAAAAAAGCACCAAAGCCCGCAAGATTATAGGAAACGTGGTCGTTGGATTAATCGCCTACGCCATGATGTGGGCGTTGCTTAACTTTATTACCCCTGGAGGATTGTTTGCGTAATGAGTAAACGTTGGATAACTGGCCTAATCCTTACCGCTTCGCTGGGTAGCGTTGTTTTTGCTACTGCAGCGCCTGCAACAGTCTCTGCTGCTTGTGATAATCCCCGGTTTCTAGGTCTGCCTACATGGTATCGAGGGTTAACTAATGATACTTGCGACATAGTAACCCCTAATAATGACTCTGATAAGTTCATTGGCTTTGTCTGGCGCATCGCTCTTAATGTGGTTGAGATGGGATTGTGGATAGTAGGTTATATTGCGGCATTCTTTATCTTGTACGGTGGTTTCCAGATGTTTTTGAGCGAAGGGGTAGTCGACAAAAGAGTTAAAGCTCAAAAGACTATGATAAATGCTATTATTGGCCTTGTTATTTCTATTGTATCAATCGGGTTAGTCAATTTTGTCGTAACGAGATTAGGAATATAGGAGTAATCAATGGCTAAACTTGAAGTAGGAAGTAACACTGATACACAAATTAACATCCCCGCTCTTACCGCTGACGATGTCATGACTAACATCCTAGATATGGTGTACTTTGCGGCTGGCATAACTGCCGTGGTAGTAATAATACTTGCAGGTTATATGTACACGACAGCCAGGGGCAACACCGAGAAGACAGCCAACGCTAGACGGTTAATACTTTACTCGTCAGCAGGGCTGGTGGTGATTTTTGCCGCCTTTATGATAACGGCATTTATAACGGGGAAATTCTAATGAAAAAGATTAAATATATTCTAGCAGCCTTGGTAGTAATAACAGGCGTTGCCTGGGTGACTACCCCACCCGCTATGGCGGTTAATGTCTTTGATACGTGCGAAGGACTTGACCCTAATAGCCCAGACACCCCTGCCATATGCCGTCAAGCCCAAAGTGACGATGCTGTTGGTTTAATCAAAACTGTAATCAACATACTCCTCTTCGTACTGGGGATTATTTCAATCATATTCATTATCGTGGCGGGTATTATGTACACGACATCGGGCGGTAATTCTGAACAGCTAAAAAAATCCAAAGACACCTTGACGTACGCAATAGTAGGCGTAGTAGTGGCCCTTTTGGCTTACTCCATCGTCAACTTTGTGCTGACTGGTATAGGAATTTAAGCTTAACAACAACGGTAAAGTCTGCTATAAATAGATTAATCAACAATGAAAGGAATTATAGGATATGAAAAGTACCATAAAAGTCGCTCTTGCTAGCCTGCTGTTAGTGCCTGTACTAGCGTCGGCTGTGACAGTGTTCACTCCGTTCAGCGAACCTGCCTTTGCGCAAACTGGTGGCATTAGGGACGGCGCAGACCAAGCTAGAGACGATACGCAACCTACTGAATTGTTTGGAGATACCGGTGTATTCACTCGTATAATCAACGTAATTCTGTTTATTATCGGTATGCTTAGCGTTCTGATGTTGGTTATAGGTGGTATTCGCTATACGATATCAGCCGGAAACCCAGATCAGGTCAAAGGGGCTAAAAACACTATAATGTACGCCATTATCGGTGTAGTCGTAGCCTTGCTAGCCTACGCAATAGTTAACTTCGTACTAGTCGCTTTAGTATAAACAGTAAATAAAACCAAATAAATACGGCCCTTCAAATGAAAGGCCGTATTTTGTTATCGAATTCGTTTACTTGATTTCGATTTTCTTGGCTTGCTCTTGGCGAACCTTACTAAAGCTGATGGTCAGAACTCCGTCTTTCAAGACAGCTTCTACTTCATCTTCTTTAACCCCTACTGGCAAAGCGATTGTGCGATTGAATTCGCCCCAATAGCATTCTTGGATGTGCCAGTTGGTAGCGTCCGTGTCATCACCGCTAGACAAAGTGCCGCTGATTGTTAAGATACCATCGCTGATACTAACATCCAGGTCTTCCTTGTTTACGCCGGCTGTACGCGCCTTGATAACAACCCTGTCTTCTGTCTCATAAACATCGACTGCTAGCTGTCCCGGGAAATCTTCCTCGGTTTCTTCCCAAGCTGAGTCACCCTCGGCGACATCGGCAGTTGCTGCCTGCGTGTCGTCCGTGGCGTCATCACTAAGGAAGGCCGCGGTCAATTCGTCTTCCATTAATAAGTCTTCGTTTTGTTTGCGTGCCATGATATCCTCCACTTTTATCCGGCTCATTGACAAATAGTCTTCCACATTATAGCCAACCTGTTCTGTATAATCAACTATAGGGAGTCATAAACGTAAAAATCACAATGTTCGATAGGCTTTTGTCAATCGTAGCTCCACACTACTGTTGCGGTTGTGGCATAGTAGGCACCTTATTATGTGCTAATTGTAAATATAACATCATAGACGAGGCCGATTCAGCCTGCATAATCTGCCACCACCCTACAGGACAAGAAAAATTGTGCAAAAACTGCTCTGCACCCTATGATCGCGCCTGGCTGGTGGGTGAAAGGCACGGTACGTTGCAAAGATTGGTAGGACTATTCAAATTTGAGCGCACTAAAGCTGCTGGCAATGTTCTGGCGAACCTACTGAGCGAAACGTTGCCCAAGCTGCCAATCGAAACCGTCATAGTCCCCGTCCCTACTGTTGCTAGCCATATTCGCGAGCGAGGTTATGACCACGTAGCCTTAATCGCCAAAAAACTCGCCAAAGCAAGAGATCTAAAATACGAAACCCTACTATCCCGTGCTACAAAGACCAAGCAACGGCATTCTTCGGCGACACAGCGCGAAACTCAAGCTCAACGAATGTTCGCGCTTAACAAGCCCTTCGACCCCGCGAAGCCTTACCTACTAATCGACGACGTCATGACAACTGGCGCAACGATAAAATACGCTGCAAAAACATTGCGAAACGCCGGCGCCAAAACAGTTTGGATAGCAATAATAGCCCGTCAAATTCAAAATGATAAACTTTAGTATAGTAAGTATTCGTCTCTAGGCTGTATAGAGCGTCTTCCCGCTAAACATTTTTTGATAAGATACTCTTTGCCATCGGACTTTAATACATATAGCCAGTCGTATGCATCATCTTTAGTTTTCTTAACTACATAGCCTAAGGAGTTTGAGTGTATCCTGCGCAAATCAACATCTTTTTGGCTAGTAAACCTTACTTGAACCCTAGCTCTAGTTTCTGAATCATCAACTATAAGATCATAGGGAGCAGATTCTGTTAACGGTATAGATACGTCCCAGCCCATTTTCGTGAAGGTGGCTATTGATTGAGCGACCGCCACATCACCTTTTCTTTGAGTTATTCTCATTAAGTTTATTATAAGCTTTTGGATAACAAAATCAAATTATGATATACTCTACAGAGGTGCGACGGGGAGGGGTGCAGGAGTGGTTGATCTGGACAGTCTTGAAAACTGTTGAGCCTTTACGGGTTCCGTGGGTTCGAATCCCACCCCCTCCGCCAACACTGTTGCTCTAGGGAAAAGAGCAGTCGGTCCGGACGAATTTATTTCGTCCACCGCACGATGAGAAAAACCGCAGGTTTGTCTCATTACCAAGGAGGAGTACCCAAGTGGCTGAAGGGGACGGTTTGCTAAATCGTTAGTACGGGGAAACCTGTAGCGGGAGTTCGAATCTCCCCTCCTCCGCCAAAAAGAAACGAGTCCACTGGGGCTCTTTTCTTTTTATTTCACTTTCTTTTCAAGCCAGCGCTTTATGATTTGTTTTAATTCTTCCCGTTCATGTTGTTGATAGAAGCCGTGCTCAGCACCTTCTATTACATGCATCTCCTTATCCCCTGGAATTAAGTCGTAAAGAATCCTTTGATGACTAGGTGGTGTCGAGGTATCGTTTGACCCAACAACCATTAGAACGGGCATCGTGAGCTTATCTGCCTCATTGGTTAGGTCGTACTTCATTCCATCTTCCATATGAGACCATTTCAGAGTTCTGTATCCCCCACCATGCCGTGGTCGCGTCCACGTGCCCTTGCTCTTCCACTCATCAATAACATCGGTGTATATTTCCATGCGTAGTTCACCATTCACGACAGTTGCAATTGGGGCTAGAGCTTTCACTTTTTCTGGATATCTTTGCGCGTATACTGCTGTTGAAATACCCCCGAGGCTATGACCGCACAAAACAAACGGTTCAATATACCAGTTTTGCATGCCCGCCCAATCAATAACATCTTCTAGATCTGCATAATAATTAGAGATGGTTGCGTCTTCGAATAATCCACCCTCACTTTCGCCAAAAGTGTGCACAGCGTCCCAGGTTACAACGATATATCCGTCTTCTATAAATGCCTCCGCCATCACGCGCAACTCCGGCTTCTCTTTATTGCCACCAAGACCGTGCATCAAAAAAACTAGTTTAGTCTCATCACCGCCCTCTTCGACGACAACAGATATTTTATTGTTATCACGATTCGTTATGAATGTTTTCATTACCTCAATTATAGCTTAGCTACTCTTTTATAGTTCTAGTTATTGCCTGTTCCCCTCGTGTTATACTTAAGCTTATGGGACCCGACCATCAAAGCAATTATTATTGGAAAAAGAAGCCTGGCAAGGTAGATTCCGAGGATGTTGAAACTCCCGAACCACTAATTGCCGAACCCGACGAGGCGCAACCAGAAAACACCGACGAATCAATTGACGAGCAACCTGCAGAAACAGACGCAGTAGAAGAAGAGCCTGTCCACTGGAGCGCAAATGAATATATTCACCACTCCAAAAGTCCCATGTGGTTCGTTTTATTCGTCCTGGTCGTACTAGTGTTAATCGCTTTAGATATATTTTTAATCAGATCTTACACCTTTTCGGTTCTAGTGGTAGTTATGTCCGTAGCACTTGTTCTGTACTCGCGTCGCCCTCCCCGAACAATTGACTACACGCTAAGCGGCGCTCAGGGCCTCTACGTAGGCGACAGACTGTACCATTTCAATGGATTCAAGGCTTTCGGTCTAGTCAAAGATGACAGCAATTACTCGATATTATTACTGCCTATAAAACGGTTTGCCCCCGGAATTTCTGTCTATTTCACCGAGGAGGTCGGCGAAAAAATAGTCGATATCCTAGGAGCCCGCTTGCCTATGGAAAACCTGAAACTCGACATAATAGACGTTCTTGTCCGCAAATTGAGACTTTAAACAAAATCATTCACAAACTGTTGTCTCTTATGCTACAATGAGTAACGTTCTCTGCGAGATGGGCAGCGGAAAGCACCTTCTAGTTACAAAAAACAGGGGCCATGCGCGTAAAAAACGCATGGCTTTGTTTTATGTACGCTATAATCTTATGTGTTACACGCACCCTCGCGTGTTAATATGCACCCGTAGCTCCGTGTCATGCGACACGGCCATATCGCATGATATGGCAGCTGGTATAATTTCTGTATGTACTATGTATATTTTCTCTCGATGAGTAATAGTCAGGTATATACTGGTTCGACTGGTGATCTAAAAAAGAGGATCAAGGCGCATGAGTCTAGCTCTGTGCAGACAACCCGTAAATACCTGCCTATTAGATTGATTGGTTATGAAGCATACCAACTAAAGTCTGATGCGCAGAGACGAGAAAAATATCTAAAGACAACCGAAGGAAAAAGATTGTTCCGACGGCAGTATAGAGATATTTTGACGATTATGCACCCGTAGCTCAGCTGGATAGAGCGTCGGCTTGCGGAGCCGAAGGCCACAGGTTCAAATCCTGTCGGGTGTACCAAGAAAAGAAGACTAGCGTGCCTAGTCTCTTTTTCTTGGTAGATTCGCGTAGCGAATCCGAACCGTCAAGGTTCGGCGTAGCGAGTGAAACGAAAGAAAGCATCAGCCGTGGCGGATATTTTCTATCGTGAGCGAGCGGAGGAAGGAGCGTAGCGACTGATATCCTGTCGGGTGCACCAAGAAAATTACCTCATCCCCAAGATGGGGTTGTTTTATTGGTCAAGCGCCGTTCAGGATGAGAACCGTACATTTGTGAAACAAATGAGGTTCGGCGTAGCGAGTGAAACGAAAGAAAGCATCCGCCATACGGCGGATATTTTCTATCGTGAACAAGCGGAGAAGCGAGTTTACGAGCGCTATCCTGTCGGGTATGCTCGGTTCCTTTATCCTTAAGCCCTTTCCAGCGGGTAGGTTTTCTCGTTAGAACTTAAGTAAGGTGTGCTGGCTGCCTCTTATGCTTGCGTACTATGTAGTGTTTTGATGTAATAATCATATGGAAAATAAGCAGTACTCTAACCTGCCGTCATCTTTAGTAGTGCTTGGGCTTACGGCCTTGGCCTATATGGTTTCGTTTGTATTCCAATACGGTTTTTTGAATACTTTCGGAATCAGCTATAAAGTTATAGATGTAAGTATCCCCTCTCTAATTATAGGAATAGGTTTTACATTACTTGTAGCCTTTAACGTCGATCAGATATTAGGTGTCTACCGCACGATCTTAAATAATTCAAGAACAGACACTCCACTCTCTAGACTTAGTATGTCTTACGTCAGAACGATACCGATTATCGTACTGATGCTTTTGGCCCTTTACGGGCTCAATATGACTCAGTTCGTACTGGGTTCTCTTATATCTTTTGCATTTATGATGGTTATGATAAATCTAGGACCTATTACAATTAAAGCTATACGCAATAAATCCTTTACCAAGGGAGTGGGTGCGCACTATGAGTATCGAGATAAGATGGATTCAAAAAGAACACAACACGAACACCAGGGTTATTCCGAAACGTATATAAATTATGTTATCTGGATAATAACCTTCTTGATACTTGCATTAGTTGGCGGGCGACTATATGCTTCTTCGCAAAATGGATTTTATGTAATACATAGTTCCGATGAAGTAAAAACGATCATGATTCAGAAATCGGGAGATACGATAATTACAAAAGACTATGATGTTGATTCGAAACAACTATTATCAGGGTTTTCTGTAAGAAAAATTGATCAAGCAGTAACTTTCAATGAGCGCATTGAATTTAATATAGACGATTATTAATTTAAGAACAGCTAGATTAGCTTTGCATGGTTAATAATCTAGATTTTTTGTCCAAAGAAGCACCGATAGTTGCCAGAAAACTAATAGGTTGGCGGCTTTTTACTGTTGAAGAAAATGGCCAACAAGTCGGCGGCACTATTATAGAAACCGAGGCCTACAATCAAAATGACGCGGCTAGCCACAGCTACCGTGGATCTACTCCCAGGACAGAGGTGATGTTCGGTCCAGCTGGTCGCATGTACGTTTATTTTACTTACGGCATGCATTGGTGCGCCAATATAGTCACAGGGGAAACTGGCATAGGTGACGCCGTCTTGATACGAGCAATTATCCCCGAAGAAGGTTTAGAGATAATGAAAGATCGCCGAGGTAACCGTCCTGACAGCGAACTGACAAATGGACCAGCCAAACTTTGCCAAGCTCTAAATATCACCGGGACAGATAACAAAGTTGTTATTAACAAGGGCCGTATTATTTTAAGACCGCCCGAAGCAGGCAAGAATTACCAGATTGCAGCCACCAAGCGTATCGGTATCAGTAAAGATACTGGCCGTCTGTGGCGATTTGTAGCGTCTTAGATTTCTAGCGTGTAGACCAATGTTTTCGTTTCAAGATCCTTGATGCCATAAACCGTTACTTCGCGTTGTAACTTTAGGTTTTCGGCGTCTTTTGTGACTTCGTAAACTACATTACCAGTAATTTCGGCTCCAGGAGATAAATCACCACTAGCTAATTCAGGCTCAGCGCTAGCAAACAAACTAGCCGCTATACTCAAGCCGCCGCTGTTTAGATTAAAACTGAATGGCCCAGCGTAAGTACTGTCATCACCCACATTTTTAACTGTTACATTAACCACGATAAGCTCGTTGCCGGCGCTAGCTTGAGCAAATTCATTATCTGGCGTGTAATCGCGAGTTACCGAGTTAACGGTTACTTCCAAGTCGTCAAAAACTGCGGTTTCACCTTTGGCAAAGTCTTTCTTGGCATCAATTTTCGCTTGTTGTTCTTGGCTGTAATTCTCAATCGCCTTGCCTACTTCTACTGCGGCATTACCGAACAGTGCTACTCCAGCTACAACTACAATTATCACTAACAGGTTGATTAGGGACGCAATAGAACCAGTCACAATTCCAGCTATAGCCATACCCTTCCCTTCTGGTTTTTTAAGTCCGATAATACCCAGGACAATAGCCACGATACCAAGTATTAATCCGAAAAATACAACCCAACCAAACAGCAGGGCGATTATACCAACGACCAGCGCCGCAACTGCCAGCCCATTATTCGACGAGTTTTTGCGCATGATTGGCGGTACATTTGACTGAGATTTATCCTCTACTCGTGGGTTTTCTTTTGGTGCGTCTTCCATTTTATCTCCTTGCCTAGGTGCGTTATTAATGAGGTTAGTTTAGCATGAGCTATATGCATAGCACTAGCTTTATCGTAAGCATTTGGCGGAGAGGGAGGGATATCGTCCGCCACGGCGGACTCCTCCGCTTGCTTGCAAAAGAAAATGCTTCGCGCTTTCTTTTGCTGCGCTACGCTACGCCGAACCCCTTTTGCTACGCAAAAGACGGGTTCTCAACTCAACCTTTCACTATCCTCCACAGTCCTCCATCGCTTTAACGATGGAAGGACGACGGAGGATGGCGGAGAGGGAGGGATTCGAACCCTCGATAGCTTGCGCCATACCGCTTTTCGAGAGCGGCCAGTTCAACCACTCCTGCACCTCTCCCCGCATTCATAATTCTACCAGATACACAAACTATTTGATTTCGACAGCGCCCCGTCGCAGGATTTCTAGCCCTTCATCGGAAATTCTGATTATGGTCGAGGGTTTTGCCCCTGATAAATCTCCGCCATCCACATAAAAATCTGCCTTATCACCGAAATACTGGTAAGCCTCGCCTGCCGTGTTGGCGATTGGCTCCCCTGTTAAATTAGCTGATGATGTCACCAGCGGGCCAGTTAATTCTAACAATCGCAGCAAAAAATCATTATCGGGAATTCGCACAGCCAAACTTTCTTTACCAAGATGCAGGTAATCCAAGTGCCCCGCATACGGCACGATAACGCTTATCGCCCCTGGCCAGTATTGTTTTACCTTGTCCAAAAACCGCCTATCAACACCTAGATTGGCAATCTGATCCGCGCTAGCGGCAATAATCGTACCCGGTTCGTTCTGTCTGGCCTTAAGTTCGTAGATTTTAGCCACAGCGGCTTCGTTGTGGGCGCTAGCTACCAACCCATACACCGTATCTGTTGGGATAACACCCGTCTCACTATCTTTCAGGCGACGAATTACCTCTGATATATCTGTGGTTCTAAGCATTCTGTCAATTATCCATACCTAGACCCCTCTTGGCAATAAGAATAGGCAGGGTTAGACTGGAGGGTATGGAACCATCAATTTTTACGCGTATCATCAACGGAGAAATCCCTTGTCACAAAATCTACGAAGACGACAAGACGCTAGCTTTCCTAGACATCCATCCAACTCAGCCCGGCCACACACTGGTCATACCCAAGAAACAAGTTGAGTTCGCCTGGGATCTAGACGACGAAGATTATCGTGCGCTAACAGATAGCGTCAAAAAGGTTGCCCTGCGTTTACGGGATGTCCTGAAAACAAAATATGTCGGCCAAAAGATATTCGGCACGGACGTTCCCCATACCCACATACATCTGATACCGTTTAGCGAACCCCACGAATTCAACAACCCCGGGCGCATGGATTCCGAACCCGACCATACTTCTTTGGCCGAAATGGCCGAAAAACTCCGCTTTTAAACTGTTAAAGCCTATGCTTGCAATCAGCACAGGTTCTGTTTATAGTTGTTAAATCTAAAATGATAGAGATATCTTTACCATCAGATTTACCTCCGGACCCTGGTCTGAAAAAAGCCATTGCACAAGCTGCTGCCCAACTTCCAGGCGGGCAAATAACCCACGCTGACATTGCACTATTAAAAGAGTACGCCCCCTCTGTTTTAGACGAGTACGTAAAGTATGTACTAGAGAATAGCCCTGGAGTCCACCTGCCTCACAACTTTTTGATTACTATAGGTGCACTTCTAGAATACCAAGAGAGAGAAGTGGCTGAAAACTCGAATCGACCGCCTATGCCAATAGATAGAAGTCAAATTTTTTCTCGGCTAGCTAGCTTAACTCTACAATTCGACCACCATGAGGGCACCAAGCTCCCAGACGAATCCTAGATTGTCACATACTTGACATTTTATAAAGCTTGTGCTACAATGAGGGTTACAAGCTAAACAAGCGAAAAATAAACATGTCACCACTAGCCTTTAACCCATTCCCAGCCGCCATCGCCATTATGGCTGCCTTTGGTGTATTCATGCACGATACGCAGCTAGATACCGCAATTGTCACGGCCGTTTCTACTATCCCGGCTATTATGGCATCTAACGGAGAAGTCCAAATTAAAACTCCCGATCCCCATATTCACGCCGAGCGCCACACCTTTGCTCTAAGTGGTCGCCACTTGCGCACTAACCAGCCCGCTATTCAGCCCCGAAATGAAAACGACAAGAAATACGTTATTCAAAAGCGGCTCTGGGGCAACTCTTTTGGCAGCGATTATTCCTGGCCGTCTATCTAATAACTTCTAGTTCGTGCTCTAGGCGCTCTATCAAAGCATGCCCTTGTTCTAATTCGGCTCTCGTTTCCTGCACTAATTTGGCTGGTGCTTTACTGAGGTAAGCTTCATTTTCTAATCTGGATTGCAACGACTGAACGCGGTTTCTGGTATCCGCCAAGCGTCGTTCTAAATTGGTCTGATGTTCATACAGCGTCTCGGCCGATATGTCTAGCCAAGCTTCTCGGCCACTAGCAGCTAACCTTAGTCCTTGCGGCTGATCAGCGTGTTTGACTGACTGAAGGCCGGCTAATTGTTGAATTAATTTTACATTATCAGCAATCAAGCTGTCGTTTTGATACACCAAGGCGTATTTTTCGTTTCCTGGCAGTTCGGCTGTTACATAGCGAGCTTCTGAGACTAATTTCTGCAGACGAGAGAATTCGCCAGCCGCAATCTCATCAAACTCTGTGCTCTTGGGCCACGGAGAGCTCATTAGAAGGCCGCTAGGCCATGGTAACGTCTGCCATATGGTTTCGGTGACGAAAGGCGCGAATGGATGCGCTAGCTTGAGGCTGGTTTCTAATACCCAAGCCAGCATATCGGGATTATCCTGATGTTTAGCAGATTCTACGTACCAGTCGGCCACGCTATCCCAGATAGTGTGATAAATAGTCTCGGCGGCCTCAGCAAAACGATATTCACTTATTTGCTTGTCAACTTTACCTATCGCTTCATTCAATTCCCGAATTATCCAGTGGTCAGCCAAGCTTTCAGGGGTTGGATGTCCAGGCCGGAATCCTTCACCTAGTTTATTTTCGGCAAATCGGGCGATATTCCACAGCTTATTACAGAAATTACGGCCAGCCACCACTTTACCCATGCTAAATCCTTGATTACGGCCAGCGCTACGGTTAGCTACAAGGCCAAGTCGCAAGGCATCTGATCCGAATTTGGCGATACTTTCTACGGGGCTAATGACATTCCCCTTACTTTTGCTCATCTTTTGGCCCTTTTCATCTAGGACTAGGCCATGCAGATAAACATCCTTGAAGGGAACTTTGTCGGTAGCGTAGAGCCCTAGCATAATCATACGAGCTACCCAAGCGTACAGAATCTCACCAGCCGTCTCCATGACTGAACTGGGGTAAAATCGGCTCAAATCCCCGCCTTCTAAAAAGTCCGCGACGATAAAAGGCCATTGACCACTCGAAAACCAGGTGTCAAAAGTGTCTTCTTCTCTACGGTATGTTGTGCCATTTACTACAATAGTCTTCTCGTCCACTCTGTCGTCAAAAATCCAGTCATTGGAGTCCTCTACATTTTGGAAGGCTGGTATAGGTATACCCCAAGGAATTTGGCGAGACAAGTTCCAGTCTTTGATATTTTCGAGATACTGAATCAAGTGTCGCTTGCGACTCTTGGGGTAAAAAGCTATCTCGTCATTTTCTAGGGCTTTTTTAGCTTTTTCGGCAAGCGGTTTCATAGACAAGAACCATTGATCTTTAACGAGCGGTTCTATCGGCAAACCACTCTTGTAGTCATACCCTACCGAGTGCTCGATAACCGTCTCATCCCTTATAAATTCTTGCGCTCGCAGAGCAGCCACTACCCTCTTTCGAGCTTCATCGACGGTTAACCCCAAGAAATGGTCAGGCATATTGATAGTTTTACCGTCAAAATCTATAACTTGAATGCGTTCTAGTTTGTGCCTCTCCCCTATCTCGAAGTCATTAGGGTCGTGGGCGGGGGTGATTTTAACTGCCCCGGTACCAAACTCCATATCGACATGTTCGTCAGCGATAATTGGTATTTCCCTATCTGTTAAAGGCAGCAAAACGCGGGTTCCAATCAGTTTTTTGTAGCGTTCGTCATCAGGATGAACCGCCACTGCCGTATCACCGAACATTGTCTCTGGACGAGTAGTTGCGACCACTATTTCCCCTACGTGGTCGTACGTCGGATAGGCAATGTGCCACAAAGTCCCTTTTTCATTCTTGTAATCGACTTCGATATCAGCATAGCTAGTTTGGTATTTGGTGCTGTAGTTAACTATTCTCTCACCTCTGTAAATCAGCCCCTCGTCCCATAGCTTTTTGAATGTTTTATAGACAGTGTCGATAACTTTTTTATCAAGGGTAAATACCAGATTGGGCCAAGAAGCGCTAACACCGAGGGCGCGTAGCTGTAATTCCATGTTCCCCCGCTGTTTTTCAACAAAATCCCAGACCTGGCTATAGAGCTGTTCCCTGGTAAAATCGAACCTGCTTCGCCCCTGTTTTGACAGTTCTCTCTCGTATACCACCCAAGTCTCAAAACCCGCATGATCGGCGCCAGGGATGTAAATTGTATCCCGGCCTTTCATGCGGTGATAACGGATGAGAATGTCTTCCAGGCCAACTGTCAGGGCGTGGCCAATGTGCAAATCTCCGTTGGCGTTCGGAGGTGGCATGACAATGCTAAACGGCTCACCTACCCCTGTTGGCTCAAAGGCTCCACTCTTCTCCCACATAGCGTATATATTGGGCTCGTATTGGTCGGGTTCGTAAGCTTTGGATAGTTTCATTTTGATAAGAAAATTCACCTTATTTGCTTTCACGTGAAGGAACAAAATCTAACAAAAGTTTTCTAACGAAAACCCCTCTACTTTGTCAGATTCCACACGTGTTTGTTTTCAAAATCAAGTATAACATAACCCCGCCAGGGCAGGGGATTAAACAGCCTAAATTCTTGGTTTAGGCCCAAGCAGTTTTGGACATCGATAGGCTTGGAACGACTTCCAAGCTAAACGGGTCTATGGGTTGATTGTGCTGAGCGTAATAATAGCCCAGAGAGGCAATCATAGCTCCGTTATCCGTGCATAGATTTATAGGGGCATATTCTATATCTATTGGTAGTTCTTGCGACAGCAATCTGCGCAACTCTTGATTGGCAGCTACCCCACCCGCTATAACTACCGATCGGGGAGAGTAGTCGTTAAAAGCTCTTTTGGTAGTCCCAACCATAGTTTCAACCGCAGTACGCTGGAAGCTAGCCGCAAAGTTTGCCCTTGTGACATCATCTAAGCGTGCAGCAAGCTCGCGAGAAGGGAAGTCAACTGGAACACCGACCTCACGCTGTACAGCCCTTAAAACGGCCGTCTTTAGGCCAGAAAAAGAAAAATCATAGGAACCTTTAAGCTTTGCCGTGGGAAAAGGGTATTTATCAGGGTCACCTTGCAAAGCAGCCTTCGCTATTGATGGCCCGCCTGGATAGGGAAGTCCGATAATTTTCGCCACCTTGTCAAAAGCTTCACCGACCGCATCATCCTGAGTCTGTCCCAATAGCTCAAATTTGCCATGGTCATGAAATAGCACCAACTGAGAATGCCCGCCGCTAACTATCAGCGCCAGCATAGGGAACTCGGGTTGCTTGGATGGTAAGTCCAAGAACCTACTAATATTACTGTTCGATGTCATCTGCAGCCCAAGTTCAAGCCGACGCCGGGGCTCGACTTGAACCTGGCGCGAAGCCCGATTGAGAACAGTAGTGTTGGTGGGTTTATTTAACTGGTCGGTGATGAAATTTGCGTATACATGCGCCTCGACATGGTGAATAGGGTAGAGGGGTTTATTTTTTAATATCGCCAAGGTTCTCGCCGCCAGAGTACCAACTAATAATGACCCGATTAATCCCGGCGCATAAGTAACGGCAATGGCGTCAATATCATCCCAGGTCAATTCGGCGTCGCTAAGCGCTTGGTTTATGACAGGATTAATAACCTCTATATGACTGCGGGCTGCCACTTCCGGCACCACGCCACCATACAAAGCATGAATATCAATCTGCGAATTCACTACATTACTAAGTAGCTTGCGGCCGTCTTCTACCACTGCTGCCGCGGTCTCATCACAACTGGTCTCAATTCCCAAAACTTTCATCTTGACTATGATATCACGAGAATATAAGCTTAAGTTAAGCTTAAGTTAGATGGGTGGGTGAGATGCGAATTAAAAAACCTGTACGATATAGGAAAATCAGTTATTTTACGGTGTTAGTAGCGGCTTTTTGCGCTCTGGTGATATTGCATAAATCCGAGGCTGGAGCCGAGGGATTATCTTGGTCAGCGCAGATTCCCACGGTGGTATCCGTTGAGCCAACTTTATCTACGCTGATTGAATCTGACGCCTGCAGGACGAACCTTCAATCTGTTGAAACTGGGTTTGGCTCTGTAATTAATAAAGTTTGCGTGACCTCTGGCGACAGTCTAAGATTCGGCCTTTATTACGCTAGCGCCAGCTGGAATACGCTAGTGGGGTTTGGCCACGATAAAAAGATGTACAGGTTGGCGTCATTTGGCTGCAAAGGCTATAACGATTGCCTTTATTTACCCGACACCGATACACTAGTTATGAAGAAATTCATAATCAACAATCTAGTCCAAAGCCTGGCGGTATACAAAAACGTTAAACAACGGTTAATCCCAACAGTCGCTAGTGACGGATTTACCAGAGAATACAGATTTAACGCCGATAGTCCCGACTACGTCTTCCAGCGAGATGACACTGGGTACGCTTGGCCAGTCGGCGGAATTGGCGCTTCCAATAACGGCCGATGGATAGCCGTCGAATTCAGAGGTAAGGGGATAGGGGTTCTAGATATGAAAACCCTGATTATGAAACGAATATCCGCCCTGTCGCTCAACTATACCGGTGGGTATAAGCCTACGGTTGAAATAACCGTTACCGAGGATGGGGGGCATATCGCCATGTCGGGTCGCAACGTTTCTGGCCCGGCAGTATATGAGATAACAGATTCGTGTGGCGACTTTCCAAAAGATGATCCCGACGGGTTTTCGAACAAGAAACCTCTGGCAAAGACCTGCCCTACCTCACCTATTTACCCTAGTTCTTTTATATACAGACCCAAAGATTCCTACACGCCCCGTTTTAGCGACGACGGTAGATATCTAAAGTTCTATATCAACAGTTACGACGCGGCCACACCAAATATGGCGGTGGAATTGCGCGCCAGCGGTGACTCTGACCCCCGTCTTGACTATCTAGCGTTGGGCGATTCTTTCTCGAGTGGCGAAGGCGAAACATCGGATAGTTATTACCAAAAAGGCACCAACGATCTCCATGAAAAGTGCCACACCAGCTCCAGATCTTATCCGTACATTGCCGCAGAATTATTAGGAATCAGCCGTGACTACGTCAAAAATGTGGCCTGTTCAGGGGCGACTACTGCCGACATTACCGGTGGTGATGAATTATATACGGGCCAAGGCGGGCGGTTGGGTGGAAGCGGGTTAAAATTCACTGATGCCGAAAAAGTATCGGCTCAATCACTGGCACTAGAAACTTTTATCCCTGGTCGAGTACGTCAAGCGAGCTTTGTCAGACAATATCAACCAAAATCCATCACTATCGGTATTGGCGGTAACGATGTCGGGTTTATGCAAAAACTCAAAGCTTGCCTCAGCCCAGGCACTTGTTCTTGGGTTAATACGCCAGAGGGGAAAGAAAAGACCGCGCTCGAGATAAAATCCAAGTTCGACACTTTCGTGCGCACTTACCAATCACTGATTAGCGCCTCCCCCACCTCTAAAATTTATGTAATTGGCTATCCAAAAATCATAGACGAGGACGGCAGCTGCGACATTTTAACCGGTTCTCTTTTAAGCAAGGACGAGAAGCGGTTCATGAATGAGGGCGTGTTATATCTGAACCAAGTCATTGCTGCTGCGGCACGGACGGCTGGCGTGCAATACGTTGACGCCTGGGAAGTTTACGGAGACAAAGTGCTGTGTGGCAAAGATACGCCTAGCGCCTTTAATGCTATCCGGATAGGGGACGACCACAGCCCAATCGATGCCTGGGCACGGTTAAAGATTATCGGCCAAGAAAGTTTCCACCCCAAACCGTTGGGTCACGATTTGCTAGGCCGTGTAGTCGTGGCGTCAATGGCGAGTTCGGCGGCAATTTCTCCACAGCCAACACCAGCCCCCGAACCTTCACCTTACTGGTTGCCCAATGGCTATTCCTCCGACTTGCCATCACAGCATTATATTGAATACGCCTATAGGGATAAATCTAGGTTATCCGTGAATATTGGCGACTATGCGCTAGCCCCTAGATCGGTTGCCAGATTAGAGGTTCACTCTGAGCCTGTGGTTTTAGGAGAATTCGCGGTCAACGATCAAGGCGGTTTAGCTAACGAAGTTGTTTTGCCAAGTGATTTAGAAGAAGGTTATCATACTCTGCATCTGTACGGAGTGTCATATTCGGGCGAAGAAGTCGACCTCTATCAGGTTATTGCCTACGGTGAAGAAAAAGAGTCCGAGTTGTCGCCCGCTGCAAAAGCACCTCAGGGTAAAAGTTTGGCGCATAGTATTCCCTTAGCTGCCGAGTCATCAAGCCCCCAACATGAGATTTCTTATCGAGCCAATTCAACACCCGCTATTAAGGGTGTCGCCACAATAGCAAGTTCACTTGTATCCGATAATACTCCCGACATTGCCTCATTAGACAAAACTGATATTCCCCAGGTAAAAATGAATCTACTGCTAATCGGCGGCGGCATTATTATTGCTCTACTAATAGTATCTTTTGCTGTTGCCAAGCTCGCCAGTCGTTGATATTTTTATATTTTTGTTGTATAAAGATACAATGAATGAAATTGAACCAGGCCCTGCACCCGAACCTGCGCCTAAAAACCGTTTCAGCCGCCTGTTTGACAGACAGGTCTATTCAAACACTGATGATTTTGTGGGAAGCTTCATGTCAAGAAAAGATAGAGAGAAAGCAGTCACCGCCATGGGTTCCGTGGGAACTGAAGTGACTATTGATACACCCCCTTCCCCAGAAGAGTAAGCCTTTTATCTAGTCATTGCCTAGTTGTCCGCAAGCAAAACGCTTGACTTTTCATTCCGTTTGTGCTAGAATCTTGTCATAAACGTGTTTTAGTACACGAAAGGATGAGATAGATAATACAATGACTACTCCTCAAGAATCCCAGCCACTGAACCCCTCCAACCCGACTAGTGCCGAGGGAGTTGAAGATAACAATCGCCAATCAAAAAGGAAAAAAGCTATGGCATATACTGCCCTAGGCGCTTTTCTTGCTGGAGGATTAGTCTTTACTGGTATAAGAGCTGCTGGATCGGACAATGAGCCGCCCGACGTTGAACCGACAGCCACTGCTACTGCCGAGCCAACCGCAGAACCCGACCCAACGGAAACAGCCGAACCAACACCAGAACCATCCGTCATATTGCCTGGTGAGCGAGAACCCCTGTTCGATACTACTGAAGGATTTAGTGTAGAAAAATATACTTCGCCCGAAGATCTTGCTAGAGCCTTCGACGAAGCCGCTGTAACTGAATGGTTTAACGCCGGGGCAACTAGTGAGAACAACGACGCCTGGATAAAGTCTGGTATGACTATGGAAGATTATGCCACCATGATAGCCGAAGAGCATGACCAGCGGTATCTTGAGGCTTTTCTGCCCGCAGACTGGGAAAGTAGACCAGAAATTAGTCCGTGGGTTGAGAATATGAAAAGAATACACAGGGATACTGTAGAATTAAATTTCATCACCCGTGACACTATCGGAGCCAACCCAGAAGACAAGGAGCCTTACTACAGGGGTAGTGAATTAGTTAATATCGTTGAATTGTCGCAACCGAGCGATAATGAAATTATCATGACTGTTGATTCGCGAGACTACGATAATGCCCGAATGAACCGAGTAGGAGAAGAATTGACAGGTGGCCACCAAGTGCGGGGTGAGACCGGTAGATCTATCCTTAAATGGGAAAATATTAATAACCGATGGATACTTGTATCTATGCAGTACTTGGGCGAAGTGTAATTCTTTATTCAACGTATATTCGCCCCTACACCTCCTTTTAGAAATATCCGCGTTATGCTTTAATAAGCATAGGCATGTTACGCCCACACAGAAATAATAAAAACAAACATCGCAGAGAGAAGCGACCATTCATACTTTCCTTTCTTGCGATAGTATTAGCTATTGGCCTGGTATTGCCGGGTTTATCGTTTTTCTTGCTTCAAGAAAAAGCATCCGCCGCAACTGCAGTTAGCTCGCCGGCAGAGTGTAGGGCGATTGGTGGCGTCTGGAGAACGGCTGGTGGCGGTGGCGGGACGCTTGTAGACGATGGAGCCAGTTATTGCACAATCAGCCCTAATCCATACGCAGCCTCTAGCAAAGGTCTTGATTGGCAAATACAATCATATATTTATTACCAGGCGTTGGGGCGATGCTTAAAAGAAGCTAATTTTAAAAACTCTTATAGCGATGCCGGGGGAAACTTTGGTACAGATGGAGTTGGCATGTCTCATGAAAATGCTATCAACGGCAACTGGTTTGCCGACCCTGGACTGGGAAGTGTGGGGCTTACTGTCGGTGTTTCTCCTTATATGCGAACAATCCTGGGCAGTTCCTATAGGCATGACAGCTACAAGGGCGGATCGGTGGCGTGTAGTGATGAGTCTTTTATAGTAACTGCCCTAAACCACTGGGGGTATAGCCCCATAGAGGCTCTTTGTGCTTTTGATTTTAAGCGTGAAAGCTTCTCGGGGAATACATGCTTTACTTCAGCGGACGGGGGTTATTGGTATGGATCCAACAACCGAGAGACTCGACTAGCTAAGTTTCAATCCGCTATTAAAAATCGAGTCTACGCCGGACAAGAGCCCACGATGACACAAGATTACGTACTATATGCCTACTACCGTCAGGTTTTCCAACAAAGTTGTCTCAGGGGCAGTAAGGATGCGATACCAACCTCTATGCCCACTAGTCAGTTCAATAACTATACCGACAAAGACACGTACGGATACAGTATCTATGACGTTGTTGGTGGTATTATGCCAGATGCTAAAACTAACTACATAGGGGATCTTTCTCGCGACACCAAGGTTTTGTTGCTAAAAACTAGTATCGGTGACTTTACGGAAAGCGGGCAAGAAGAACGACAAACTTGTTCTTGGTTAGAAGGTAAAGTTAATGACCTCGCAACAGTCTATGCTCGATATGTTGCTAATAATCCTGATTCCGAGAGGCCATATGTAGAAGATATCAATCGGGAAGTCAGTAGTAGCGCCTCTTCCTGTCCGATAGAGGGTATTGGATGGATAGCTTGTCCGCTAATTAACGCTGGGGCGGCCTTGAATGATACTCTATACGGCTGGGTGGAGGGCGTCTTGGTGATGAACCCGCTCGAGATGCAAGAAGCTGACGGCACCGCAACCAAGCAATACGATACATGGAAAGCAATTCGTGACATTGCTAACGTATTACTAGTTATCGCATTCTTGATTATTATATTCTCGCAACTTACCAGCAGGGGTATAGACAACTACGGCATTAAAAAGATGTTGCCGCGTATTATTTTAGTTGCAGTAGCCATTAACCTGTCCTATTTTGCCATGATGGTTATGATAGATGTAGCCAATATAGTTGGTAATGGGTTGCATGATATCGTGACAAGCTTAGCCCCTAACTTCAGCGCAGCAGATATTGACTTTGCTAATGCCTGGAGTTCATTAATAGCTGGTATTGTAGGTGGCACTATAGCTATAGGCACAACGGTAGCAGTAGCAGCCGTGGCTGCGAATGATGCTGGTACCTTTATGCTGCTGGCTATACCTTTTGTAGCTGTCGCTGTATTATCCTTGCTGGCTGCAGTAGCTACCCTGTTCTTGCGCAACGCATTAGTAATTGTGCTGGCAATGATTGCACCCCTCGCGTTCGCTGCTTACCTACTGCCCAATACCGAGGAATGGTTCAAGAAGTGGCGCAAGCTATTTGTTAGCATGCTGATGTTATACCCTATGGCAGCTCTATTATTTGGAGGTGCCAAATTCGCCGCCTACGTCATGATCCAATCCAACCAACCATTGAGTATTCTTATAGCTGTATTTGTCATGGTAGCTCCGTTAGGTATGTTGCCTTGGTTAGCTAAATCATCCGGCGGTATATTAGCAACGGTGAGCGGTAAGTTACAGAGCTTAGCAAAATCCGCCAAATCCCCTCTGCAAAAAACCGTTCAGCCATTCGCAGATTCTAGACGCGCGAAGTACAGAGAAGGTGCCAAGAACTGGTTTGGAAGAACTAGGGGGGGAGACCCCGCAACCAGAAGGCGGACTTTGGCACAAAGAGTTGAACATGGACGAATGCGTCGAGAAAAAGACATCCAGGGTTCTAAGGATGAACTCGAAGCGCAATTAGGGGATCGGGCCTTAAACCCTAACGCTGGTAATAGAGATGACCAAAAAACCAAGTCGATATTTGATAGAGCCAGAGAACAAGGCGAACACAAGCGCAGCACGGGCGCAGCCGAAGAAGCGCGCACCAAACAGTTAAGATCCCGGCCTGGTGTCATAGGCGGTTACCAGCAACAATTTGAACAGCATGAGTCCGCTGGCTCTGCAGCCGAAGGTATAACCAAGGCTAGGCTTGCGGAACGCATCCTGAGAGGCGGTCAACCAGGCGCTAGCCCTGCCGATCGCAGACTTTACAGAGAATCTCAAACTCGAAGATTAGCAGAATCTCAGACAGGTCGAGACGAAAACCTACTAAAAATAAGCCACCTGGGTGATCAAGGTATAGCCGGCGAAGCTACGAGAACCGCGATGCGCGATACTGAGGTTAGTTCAGCTCAAGCAGAAACCATTGAAACTAATTTGAAAGCCCAAGCCGAGCAAGAAAACGTTCCTGCGTTCGTGGCTCTTAAAGCTGCCCAACAAGCAAAAGAATTAGCTAGCGGAGGAACGGGCCAGATAGTAGCTGAAGCTGCTGCTGGTACAGATGAGGGTAGGTTAGCGGCCGAGGAGGCAGGCGTCAACTCCGACACAATTAACACTTTACAGGCTCAAGCACAGGAAAAAGCTAACACTGAATTTTCCACTGGTGTAGCCACTAGAGCTGGAATTGGCAAACGAGCAGAGAGTATTCTCGAAGGTACCACAACAACACCCGCCAACATAGGTGGCGATGCCGCTGAAATACAGTTCCAGGCACAAGCGCAATCCGAAAAGTCTAGGTTATTCAGCGAGGCCGTTGAGCGACAAATGACCCTTGACTCTGAGCCTGACCGTTTTGTCGTAAGTTATGCTGGACGCGATGCCTCTGGCCGCAGAATTCCGGCAAAGATAATATCTGGAGCACCCAGAGGCAGCGATCATGTTGATCGCTTACGGGCATATGCAGATGACCCAGTCGGATCTGGCCTGACACCAGAACAGGTGTTTGCTTCTATTAAGGCCCTGGGGGTTATGGGCGGGGGTCAAGACATGTTGGCCGTCTACACGGATATCTTGCCAATGTTTAATAGTGACAGCCCCTTGGTAGCCGATGGTCGTCTGCCAGGCGACGCCAAGGGATTGGCTGGCGACATTAGATCATCCATACAGCAAACGCTTTCGACTAAGGGCTCCGTACTGGCCTTTAACGGTCCTAGAATAGCTCATGCTCTATCGGGCGATGTAGACCCAGCTATGGAGTTTCTTAAATACGCCGCGGATGGTACGGCGTTTAATGCTGCAGCTATGGCAAGTGAGCGATTCCACCCCTCCAGTAAAAAGTACCTGCTGGATAAGCTAGAAGAAATAAAGCCCATGGAGGGTGATAGCGATGAGGCCAAGCAACAAAGAAAATTATTGAGAGACGCTAGGGCCAACGTCCAAAAGGTTATTGCAGAAATTGACAGAGTACCCCAGTACCAAGCAGATACAGCCGTCTATCGCGATCAGCTACAGAAGGTTGCAGATTTGCCACCCATACCCCCCGAGCCAGAGTCCTCCCCCGATCAGCCAGCTTCTCCTGACCAGCCACCTACGCCATCTCCTTAAGCAATCGCCCAAGATAGTATCCGCTAGTTTGACATTAAGTTTAAAGTGTGGTAATATAAAAGGGTAAGATAACAAAAATAAAAATTATGGATAGACAACCAACCCTAGCTTTACCCAGGACTGGAGACGAGTCTACTCCTTTAGGTCATACTGAAGAACCTTATCGGAGTTTTTTAGATAGGCCTACTGCACCAGACGGCACACCGCTTGGTATTGTCTATGGGGTAGGCCGCGTAATCGAAAATTTATTGGTCAAGAAAGCCGACATAGTAAAGGGTAGGAAGGCCTATACTGAACTGGATGCATCACTTGCCAGAGAATTTGCTAGCGAGGAGAATCCTCGTCCCGATATAACTGACTCTATGCGGCAAGAGGCTTTCGCCAAAATACAGGCCACGCAACGAGCGGAATTAACAGAATGGTTTGATTACTTAGATAAAAATAGTAATTATGATAACGATTTTAAGTTATATGTTTGGAAGTCTGTCACTACCACCTCTATCGAAGAAGGTGGTAACACCTTAAAACCTCTGCGTACCACTGGGACTATAGCCCACTTTCCCAAACTGAATCCAGAAGCACTAGCCTATATCTATGACGTTTATAAAAATAGAAACTCAAGCAACCCTAGGCCGGATAGAATTAGATTATCAAAACTAAAAAGTGCCCCTTTCCATGTCTTATACGGCGCAGCTTTATCGTTGGCTGAAGCCGACATGACAAGAGAACAACACAGGATAACTCAAATACTGAAGTCTTCCGATGGGAGCTGGGAAACTTTTAACTTCAACCCTGATAGACCCCCTGTACCGGATAATATAAACCCTGGCCTTGCAGCTCGCGTGCGAGATTATCACGTCACACAGGCTCCCGTAGACATATCTCGGGATCTTTCCGAGTCTCTTTACAATCACCATACTGGCTGGGATATCGCCAGTCGAGAGCTATCAGAGACTTATTTGAGGGACGGCGATCAAGTCCTGATCTATTATGCCGAGTTCAGAAAGGGTAGGGGCGGCGCCGACCGCATCCCGCGCGTAGCTATACGCATACACGACGGAGCCGTGGCCGACGTTATGATTAATGACAAGCTAGGACTAGGCGCGGGGCTTGTATCAGATAACCCCGGAATAGTCAGAGCTAGCCGAGAATTAGTCGATAGCGTCATTGAGCAATTAGAAGGCTTGGATGGTGGTGAAGAATTTATATCTAGATTGGAAGCGTTAAGAAGGCTGGCGGCTATTAGAGACTTTGCTAATTTGCCCAACCAAGCCGCAGGCCTAGAGGCGGATGACTTACGTTTCTTGTATGAGCTCGGGGAAAATATCCCTCGGCTAGACGATGGCGCAGACAGACTTATATCTCAAGCTAGACAGGCTCATATAGACAATATGTGGGACACCGACCAGCCAGAACTCGCCCGTTTGTATCAAGAGTTTATCGGTGATCAAGTTGAAAGCTCCTTAGATGCCTATGAAGAGGTTTTATCTGAAATATACGACAGAAGAAGTGGCAACCCACGTTGGTATCGAAGGTTAGGGCGGGCTGCCGTACGTTTGTTTGCCAATGTAGATAGAGCATTTCAGGTGTCGTTGCTAGACGCTTTTAACGCCCAAAACCAAGAATGGATAGAGAACGGGGTTTATGATTATATGGTCGACCAACTTCAAAGAGGTGTTCGCTACTCGCTTGTTGGCACCCCAAGAGACCTGCGTATCAAGCTTGCTGACATAGATTATTTAGCTCGAAACTTTAACCCGGCCTTGCACCATGTCGACCTCGAAGCTTTTGGAGATGACGGAATGCAAGCTCTCTATACCGACGATGAGTGGTCGGGCAGGATTGGTGAGTTCCCTATACACTACAGTCTGATCGCTGAGAGTTTTGACAGCGAGTTGAGCTATAAAACCATAGGCCAACAAAGGGAATTGTTAGGGCAAAGAGCAGAGGAGAACCCAGATTTGCATATTAGAGTACCTAGCGTTATGACCGCTTTGGTATACTGGAGAGCTTTGCGCACAAGGGGCGTTGACTTAAGTAATGGTGCCTATGATTTAACATACATAAACCACTTTAACTTACCCTCAAAGATGGGCGGTGGCCATACCAGGGCCGTGCCAGCTTCTTATATAGACAATGACGGTATGGTTGTTGTACGTGCCTCTGAAAGGCCAAGCCCGTATTCCCTGCACCAAGCCAGAATCGAGATAGGTTAGAGCGCTAAGTCCAGCTTGGTCTACGACTCATCAAATCTGTTATACTATAAGTATTATGGCAGTCTATAAAGTCCCGCAGGATGTCGAGGCCGACGACAAGCTGATTGGCCCTTTTAGCTTTCGGCAATTTGTTTATCTAATCGCCATGGTTATGCTTTTGGTGCTGTGTTGGTTTTTGGGTGGCATATTCTTGCCGTTAGCCGTAATACCCTTACTGCCTGCTATTTTATTCGGGGCGTTAGCTTTACCGCTTAGAAAAGATCAGCCTATGGAAGTTTTTTTGGCAGCGCTGGTATCATTTTATTTGAAGCCCCATAACAGACTGTGGGATCCTGATGGTACCGATTCGCTCGTAGAAATAACAGCACCTAAATCCACCGAGGAACAGCTAACTAAGGATTTATCGCAGAGCGAAGCTGAAAAGCGGTTGAGTTATTTGGCGGAAGTCGTTGACAGTCGCGGTTGGTCGGTGCGAGGGCAGGGCGCCCAAGCGCCAAATAGCGCACTTAACAGCGATATATACTTTGAAGCTCAGCAGGCTGAAGACATTTTTGACAGTGGCGCATCTGTAACACAAACCCTGAACCAGAAATTAGAAGATGACGTAGCCAAGAGGCGTCAAGATTTAATGGAGACTATGCAAAAACAGATGGAGGCCGCCGCAGAGACTCCAGCCGAAACGCCAGACCCTCACCTGAAGTACAACCCTTACCCTGAAGACATGCAACAAGCTGTTCTAGACCCCGTTACGCCAACTGCTTCACCTGCTATAATTAAACTGATGAATTCTTCGGACGACCTGACCGTAGAGGCCGTGGCTCGTCAAGCTAATCGTATAGCGAAAGAGCAAGAGTTGGACGAAGGAGCGGTTGTCGCATTTAGATAGCCGATCATTAAAAGGAGTGGGATCAACAAACATGCCGCCTGAACAAATAAATAATCCGCCTACCTCGGCTCCAACACCGGGAGCGTTTCCGCAGGCCCAAGGTTCGTCTGCGCCGATGCCACCCGCACCGATAGTTTCATCGGGCTCTTCTTCGGATGTGCCCAAAAAACCGCGCAATCCCAATTCTACTCAAAACAGCCTGCTTTTATCAGAAGTTAGAGACAATATGGTGATTATGGCTGACGGGTCTTTTCGCGCCGTAGTGGCTTGCCGATCCATTAATTTTGACTTGATGAGCGATCGAGAACGTGAAGGAATCGAATACAGTTATCAAAACTTTCTTAACTCTCTTAATTTCCCTGTGCAAATCCTTGTTCGTTCGCAAAGAGTAGATATTGGACCTTACATTGACCGCTTGGTGGATCTTCGTAAAAAACAAGACAACATGTTGCTTAATGTACTGATGGACGACTACATTAACTTTATCGACATCTTATCGCAAGAAGCCAACATTATGGAGAAGTCGTTTTTCGTCGTTGTTCCGTTTCACCCGCAGGGCGACATATCTAACGTAGTTGAACAAAGCAAGAGTTTCTTGGGTAAACTTTTTGCCAAACAAAAAGTTGTTGCCAAAATAGATGCCGCTACCTACGAAAAGGCTAAGACCGAAATCAAGAACCGTGTCGATACTGTCATGTCTGGGCTATTCCAGATAGGTGTTCACAGCGCTCAGTTAAATACGAAAGAGCTTGGCGAGCTTTACTACAATTTCTACAATCCTGATACGGCCCTCCGAGAACCACTAGGAGATTTCAGTAATGCCACTAGTGTATTCGTCAGAAAAGGCGGCGATCAAGAGGCGGCAGTCACCCCAGAGGGAACGGCATAATGGCGAAAAAACAACCCACCCCAGAACAGATATCGGCTCAACAACAAGCCTCGGAACAGGCTGAAGTAGAGCAAGCCTTCCTGAAAGGCGTGACGACCTTGCGCGATTTAATTGCGCCAAGCAACCTGGATATTCATTCTTCGTATTTCCGTCTGGGTACCAAATACGGCCGCGTCCTATATATCTATGGGTACCCCCGCCAAATTTACACTGGATGGTTAAGTCCTATCATTAACATCGATGAAGTGCTGGACGCCAGTATTTATATCTACCCGGTAGAAAGCCAAGTGGTATTAAATAACCTGCGCAAAAAAGTGACTCAACTAGAGGCTTCTATGACTATCAACGCCGAGAAAAGCCGAGTGCGTGACCCAGCACTAGAAGCAGCCGTTAGTGACGCCGAAGAACTTCGAGACCAACTACAAATGGGCGCTGAGCGGTTTTTCCGTTTTGGGCTTTACGTGACTATTTACGCCGATAGTCTTGATGAGCTTAACTTCGTACAACACAAAATCGAAACTATTTTCGGCCAACAAATGGTATTTAGCAAAGTTGCCGGTAGCCAGCAAGAACAAGGCCTTAATAGCACGATTCCACAAATGGTCGACCAGCTACAAATCCGTCGCAACATGAACACGGGCGCTATTTCTACTAGTTTCCCGTTCACTAGCGCCGACCTTACCCAGGAAAGCGGTGTTCTCTACGGAATCAACATGCACAACAACGGCCTAGTTATATTTGACCGCTTTTCGCTAGAGAACGCCAATATGGTGGTGTTTGCTAAATCTGGAGCCGGTAAATCGTTTGCTGTCAAACTTGAAGCTTTGCGTAGCATGATGACGGGCAGTGAAGTAATTATTATCGACCCTGAAAATGAATATCAAAAAATGTGTGACGCGGTCGGCGGTAGCCATATCAGGTTAAGCTTGAATTCCGATACTCGGGTTAATCCGTTTGATTTGCCTCGTGTAATCGATAGTGACGAAGCAGCCGATGCTTTGCGCGCCAACCTAGTGACCTTGCATGGACTATTCCGCTTAATGCTTGGCGGTCAGCAAACTGTCACTGCGTCTGGAGCTGTAATACCGGCTCTTTCTCCTGCCGAAGAAGCCGACCTTGACCAAGCCTTGATCGATACTTATGCCCGAGTCGGAATAACCAGCGACCCACTAACACATAATTCACAGCCGCCAACAGTTAGTGATCTATACGATACTTTATTGCATATGGGTGGTAGCGGTCCACAACTAGCGCAGCGACTACGTAAGTACACGACTGGGACATTCGCTGGTATCTTCTCTCAGCAATCCAATATAGATATCAACAACGGCCTGGTAGTGTTTAATATCCGCGACCTAGAAGACGAGTTACGGCCCGTCGCTATGTACATTGTGCTAAGCCATATCTGGAACATCACGCGAACCGAAAAGAAAAAACGCCTACTAATAGTAGATGAGGCTTGGCAATTAATGAAATACGATGATTCGGCGAACTTTTTGTTCAGCCTTGCTAAGCGTGCTCGCAAATATTACTTAGGGCTTACAACCATAACCCAGGACGTCGAAGATTTCATGAGCAGTAAAATGGGGCGGGCTATTGTAGCCAACAGCTCTATGCAGTTGTTACTAAAGCAGTCGTCTAGCGCCGTCGACGTACTCTCGGATGTCTTTAAATTAACCGAGGAAGAAAAGAAGCGACTAGCCAACTTCCCAGTAGGGCAAGGTTTGTTCTTTGCGGGTCAAAGCCACGTGCATATCCAAGTAGAAGCCAGTCCAACCGAGAAAGAATTGATTACCACTAACCCTCAAGAATCTGGCAAGGTCGCGCCGATTCAAGAAATACCGACAGAATCGTCTCCTACCGCAAATAACCCTAACGAGTAAATAAATTATGGCCGAACCCGCCCGCAAGCAAAGCCAAGACCCCGAAATCAAGCCAGACATAAAGCCGCGCTTCGGTGTTGTGCAGGGTGGCGGAGAAAGCACCCCCGGCAGAGGGTCTCTGAGCGTCGTTAACGACAGTGAAGAAAATCCTGTAACGCCAACAAGTAACGATGATGTGGCTGAGCAAGAAGCTAACCCTGCAGGAGGCTGGAATAACCAGTACGATGGCCCGCCATCTCTAAGAGGTGGGGGTAAGAAAAAAAGTGCCCTGATTACAATTCTAATTACTTTAGGGTTGGCAGGTTTGGGGATTGGTTTTGTCGGACTACCATCAATGCTCCTCCCAAGCATACAAGCAAACGCTACCGCGACAAATGATTCTCGGAGCACAATATTAGAACGGCGCTTAGCCAGGATGTTTGATCAAAAAATGAATGCTTCTGGCGGCCTCTGCTCGACAAGTCTTGTGCGCTGCAGGGTTAACCTAGTGCCGAAGGGTTTTATAGATGCCCTAGCAAAGCGAGGCATTGCAGCTATTGGCCATAGCCATTCTGGCGGTAGGTATTTAAACCAAAACCCGACGCACTTCGACATACCTGACGGCAGGGGTGGGCACAGACGCATCCAAGCTTCCGAGTTTACTAGCGAATATAAAAATAATCGAGCCTTTAGAGCCAGTGTTAAAAAAGCTTACAACATGCGTTATCTGGCTTACACCGGTAACTTTATGAAAAAGGTATTTTTTAATAAATTCTCGCTACGGAAATCAGGAGGGATGGCGGCGGCTAGCTCCGATCTTACTCAGTCTAATGCCAACTCTCAGTTAGCAGAAAGGACTCGTTCACCGCACGGAGACGATTCTCCCGACGCCAAGAAAAGTACCTTTAGGGATAGGGTGCGAAGCCTAGTGGATCGTACCGCTAAGAAATCCCGATTAACTGGCGGTGACCCGGTTTTGATGGTTGGGATGGTGTCGTGCGCCGCTATTAATTTACCTCAATTTATTGCCGGAACTTACAGGGCTATCCAACTAGCCCAGATTTTAGTGCTTACCCATGATATGGTTCTTTCCCCGTCTAGCATGCAAATGGCTGGCGATATAGAATCAGAAAAGCTTTCTGCTATTGGACATTTGTTAACCGAAAAAGTGGCTAGCGAGGAGGGCGGGACCCCCAAGTCAGCGATGGACTCGCCAGTACTTCTTAGCGCACTTGGTATAAATACAGGTAAGGCTGAGGCTTCGGATTATATACCTGGTCGCGAGGCTTTTAGTAATTCGCTCGTTACATCCACCGCTGCGTTAAGTGCTAGCACAAGAACTGCTTGTAGCCAGATACTTAGTCCTCAAGCAGCCGTCGCTTCAACAGCTATAACAGCAGCTGTCGGCGCGTCAACTCTAGGTGCTGGAGCCATAGCGATTGCTGTTGCGAAAGCGTTGGGTAAGCTTGCTGTTACATTTGGTGCTATTGACGCCACCGTGCAAGTCGCCGAGAATGCCGGCCTGATCGATGCTATGGCAGACTTAGCCTATGAGGCCTCCGAGGGAGTTGTTGGTAATTATGTCGAGGGTGCCCGTGGGGAAGAGTTAGGAGACGCACTTGGTGTTGGCCTAACCTCATATTTTTCTCAAGCATCTCTAGCGGGAGGAGCGGCACCACTGACCATGGAGCAGACTTCCGGATTTATCGCTGTGATGGATGAAGTAGAAAATGACTACCGCGAGGAGGCTATAGCCACCCTTAGTCCTTTTGACATCTCCAGCCCCTACACTTTCTTGGGCAGTATAGTGTCCGACTTTGCGCTTAACATTAAAACTTCCTCCAATCCTGCCACATCTATATCTTCTCTGTTTGGATATCTGCTAAAAACCCCCTCAAAGCTTTCCCCAACAGTATCAGCCCTAGAAGACCGGGTTGATGCACAATGTGGCTACGCTGGTGTATTTAACCTGGACGAAGAGTTGGCTATAAATCTAGCTGGATATCCTTGCGCTGGAATACCTGCAGAGTATTTAGGCATGTCCGTAGAGGAGGTTCTCAATATAGTTGAAGGTGAAATAGACCCAGAGACTGGCGAACCCCTAGAAGATAGTGAGCTTGCTATGATGATTGCCGACTGTAGCGAGGGTGATTTAGAAGGCGTAAGAGGTTGTGTAATAGAGGGAACAGATAGTAGCCAATCTACGTATACTGTTTGTGATAACGAAGCCAACATACAGGATGATGGTTCTTGTTCGGGCAGTTTAGTCACTCGAACTATAACGGTTAGCGGTTTGGACGCACGCAAAAGAGCCGCCTTTTCTATCTATTTATTCGACAAGCAAATAAACGACATATTGGACGGCAGCGATGAAGCATAGTTTTGCTCGCCGCAGATCTTTTAAAAAAATCGGATACGTATCATTTTCTGTGATGTTTTACATACTTTCTAATATTATTTTTTTTCAACCCGCCCTAGCTATAGATAAAGAGTTCTATTCTTTAAATGAAATTCTTTTTTATGATCCAACCGACACAGGGTTTGACTCTTGCGACGAGCTGGGCTTAAAAAATCAAGATTATCTCGGTAATACCATACTGTCAGCCGCTCAGGTTGCTGCCATAGAGAGTAATAAATCCTTCTACG
This sequence comes from uncultured Candidatus Saccharibacteria bacterium, assembly GCA_964349805.1. GTDB lineage: Bacteria > Patescibacteriota > Saccharimonadia > Saccharimonadales > Saccharimonadaceae > CAYGHE01. The sequence goes on from CAYGHE010000003.1 coordinate 68,055, forward strand.
AATCTTCGGCAACAACGGCGAATATACCTTGGCAACTTTTAGCAGCCGTGCACTACAGAGAAACAAGACTCAAAAAGGAAGGCCCCAGCAATGGATATGGCCCCTACCAGATTACTCCTAGTGGTTATAGGGTTGGACCGTATTCTGATGAAGAATTCCAAGAAGCTACAGATGCCGCTGCTGCGTTCTTGAGAAATAAAGCAGGTGATAGAAACTTGTCGGATTTAGATAATATAAAATTTACTCTTTTTGCCTATAATGGCGCCGCTGGTGTTTATAAAACACAAGCCCGAAACCTAGGATTTAGCGATGAAGAGGCAAACAATGGCGAAGGATCTCCTTATGTTATGAACCGCTTTGACGCGCAAAGAGATCCAACAGTTGAACCTACGAAAACTAACGGTTCTTGGGGGCAGATAAAGTTTGACGCTGGATCCATAGAATATCCCGCCAACATAGACTATGGAGCTTTTGTGGTTTATGAACTGTTATCGGCCGCCTGCACTAGTGGCGGTAGTTTAGCGAGTGGCGGCATGTCATTGCAGGAGGCTGTTGAATTTATGGATGTTTACAAAAACAGCTCTGATAGCGTTAACTATATTGGTACCGCTGACAGAACCTGCGCGGGTGGCCCACTATCAAATTGCGTGAGTTTCTCTTCATACTTTCTAAAAAAATATACCAATATAAATAGTGAGGGCTCAATGGGTAATGGTAGCCGAGTGGTTGGTAATTTAATCCTCAAGAATCCAGGTATTGCTAACGGAACACTTCCTCGTCCTTACGCTATTTTTAGTGTTGCGTCAGGTGTAACACAGTGTGGAAATGTTAAGTGTGGGCACACGGGCGTGATACTTGGTGTAGACATAGAAAGGGGCAAGGTTATCGTAGGAGAAGCAAACTGTAGCGGCCCCCTTAGTAACGATGGGGCCCGCGAATACAGCCTAGAGACATTTAGTAGTGGAGCATATACATACGTGTATAGTGACGGACTTTTGAAGGAGGGCCTGTAGGATGTATAGCAAGCGTAGAATATTCATAGTGGCGGCTATATTTGCTTTGGTAGTAGTTATTCTATCTGTTATTTACGCCATTACCTACAAGCCATCAAGCGAAGAATTCAATGACGGCCTTTATATAGAAAATTACGACGAAACCGTAGACAATCTACCAAACGAAAGAAAAGAAGCTGTTATGGCCGCCCTTTACAACATGGTCGAAGCAAACTCTCAAGACAAAAAGGATATATCGTCTAGCACGGCCGTTATACGGGCAGGGTCTAACCATCAGGAGTTTAATAGCTCGATAAACGCCTACTTTGGTTCATTTATAGTTGATATTGAACGCGTAAGGCAGTCTTATATTATTTATTACACCCACTCTGACGATGAATCCAATACCGCCACCAAGGGTTACCCTGTGGTTATTAGATGTTTACCGACGGATAAACTGATTTACGAAGATTTCAATTGTAAAGATTTAGTAACGACAGAAGCTGGGGGTATAGATAGTATAGCGAATGAGCTTCCTTACTCCACACTTGATTATGAAATTTCAGCTGTTTTGGACAAGGATAATAATATTACTATAAATGTAAGATTGTTTCTGTCTGAAGCCGATTATCGAACCGGATCCAGGGATATTATAGAAAAACGTAAAAAAGACGTAGAAGACTGGTTTAGGCAAAAAGGCTTCAACCCCGAAGATTACATTATTAACTATAATTACTAATCCGTAGATATTTCCGTGTAATTTTTATTACCTTTTAGTGGGTGAGTGCTGGTGATAATTGTCTGGTAAACATTAGTAGAACCGCTCAAAGCTTTTTGGCGTGCATCATCTAATTCGCTAAAAACATCGTCTAGCAGAATAACTGGTTTTATATCCAGAACGCGTTCTATGATTTGAGCTTCAATTAACTTAAGAGCTACTGCAATACTCCTAGTCTCACCTCTAGAGGCTGTTGTAGCAGCGGTTTCGCCGTTAAACTTGAACACTATGTCATGGCGATGAGCCCCCACGCTAGTAAAACCCAGTAAACTATCCCGATTATCATTGTTGGTTAATTCATTTAATAATCTCTGTTTTATATCTCCTATATAGGTGTGGGAATAGTGGGCCGAGATTATGTCGTTGGATTCAGATATAGATCCGTATATGTCGCTCAAAAGAGTGTTGATTTGCTCGATAAAAGCTATGCGCCTTTCTATAATATAAGCACCGTGCTCACTCAGCGCTATATTCCAAACAAAAACTTCGTCGGGTTTTTTGTGTGGGTTTTTAAGCAAGCTGTTGCGCTGCCTCAAAGCTCTTTCGTATTTTCGTATAGCGCTGCTATATACCGGGTCTAGTTGGCTTATGAGGCGGTCTATGAACTGTCTGCGACGGGCAGGGGAGCCACTTATTAACCTTAGATCCTCTGGCTCAAAAACCACGGCAGGCAGTTTGTTTTTGGACAATAAGCGGTAAATAGTTTTGCCATTTATAGTAAACTTTTTGCGACGCTCTAATTGGTTGGTATTAAACGATGCGCTTCTGTTTCCGTGAGTTTCGGTCTCTAAATTAATCTTCCACTGTTTAGAGTTATGCCGCAAAACATCTGTGTCGCTACCCCTAAACGAAGATCCTTGAAGAGCTATGTAAACAGCTTCAATAACAGACGTTTTACCACTGCCATTTTTACCAGTTATGATTGTCGTTTTAGGTGAGAATTTAACTGTTAAATCTTTGTGGCAACGTATGTTTTTAATTGAAACATTTTTGATCATCAACTTTTGAGAGGCATGATTACGTGATAGTAATCGGTGTTGTTATCGGCTGATTTAAGTATGGTTGGCGCTATCTTACCACTAAAACCAAATTCCACAGCCTCACCTTCGATAACCGACAAAGCCTCGCTTAAGTAGCGTGAATTAAGTGTTACTTGGCCGTCTTTTGTGACCTCAGCTTTAGCCTCTGAGGTGTTTTCCCCAAGCTCTGAGGCTATAGAGTGAACCGACAAACTTCCTTTGTTTTTATTAGCTGTCAAAGTCACACTTCCACCTAAATCTCTCGAGAAAAGACCCGCTATTTTAGTGACCCGCACAAAATCGTCTCTGTTTAATTTGATATTAGTCTCGGAACTTTTTGGTATAAGTTGGCGGTAGTTAGGAAACTCACCATCTATTAAACGGCTAATTACCTCTGTCTCGTCAGTTCGAAAACGGACCTGGGTTTCATCAAATAAAACATCTACTTCGTCTAGTTCGTCAGTAATAATTCGCAAAACTTCCTGAAGGGTTTGGGTTGGTATAATAGCCGCTATATTTTTATCGCTTTCCATCAAGCGTTTCTCGGAAAGTCTGTAGCCGTCAGTGGTCGCAAGGTACAGGTGTTTTTTATTAGTGTGCCAATATACACCCGTTAAAGTAGGGCGGGCAGGATCGCTGCTGGCTGCGATTATAACCTGAGATATTGACTGTTTAAAATCCTCAGAATTTAACGTATAACGAGTTGATGATTTTTCGTTTATTGTTGGTAGTTCTGGGAAATCGTCTGCAACCACGCCGTTTATGATGGATTTATATACACCACATTTGATATAAAGCTTGTTGTCTTTAACTTTAAGGTCTACTGATTCTTTGGGTAGGTTAGAAAGAAACTCAGATACAAGTTTAGCTGGAACTGTTATTGCACCTTGTTTTAAAACTTTCGCGCCAATATATCTGGTAATAGCTATTTCAAGGTTAGTGGCGGCTACGAGCAGGCGGTTCTTTTCTGTGCGTAAAAGAATATTTCCTAAAATAGGCAGTTGTGTTCGGTTACTAGCAATCCTACTAGCTAAGGCTAGGGCTTTATTTAAATTTTCTTGGGTTACTGTAAGTTCCATTATTATTACCTTTCTTTTTAATTTAACTTAGTGATAGTAGTAATGAGGGTTGTGGATAGTGGGTATAAGTACTATTTAACAGATACCGATTAATTTTATTGTTGTGGATAAGGATGTTTATGGGTTGGTTATGTTTTTGTGTAAAACAACCACTTCTACACAAAAGTACTTGGTGGTAGTTTTTGTTACCAACTTGTTTTGTACAAGCAAGCCGCATTAAAACCACCAGGTTTTCACAGGTTTTAAACATACAACATCTCCCTAATTGATGAGACTTGTTCTCTAATCAAAAAATCTAATTTAATAGCTTTTTCTATTTTTTCTACAGAGTGGATGGCGGTGGTGTGATCTTTTCTACCTAGCTCAGCGGCTATTTTAGGAAAACTAAAATGCAACTCACTCCTCAGTAAGTACATGGCTATTTGGCGGGGTAATACTATGTGTTTATCGCGCTTGGGGCCTTTAATTTCATTAATATCTAACTGGAAGTATTTACAAACTCTTTCTACGATCTGCTTTCCTGTCAGGTGTTGTGGTCTAGTTCGGCGCACGTTTCCTATCAAACCTTCGGCGGTGGAAATATCAGGTTCTATACCTCGCATTTCAGCGTAGGCTAGTAGTTGATTTAGAACACCCTCGAGCTCCCTAATGTTAGTCTTTATATTGGTCGCTAGGTATTCTACGGTTTCTTGTTTTAGATTAAACCCAGACAAAGAAGCCTTAGCGTTCAAAATGGCGCAACGGGTTTCAAAATCAGGCATTTGTATATCAATAGCCATGCCCATTTCAAAACGACTACGTAACCTTTCGGTTAATGTTGGGATGTTCTTCGGTGGTTTGTCACTGCTGATAATGATTTGCTTGTTGTTATGGTGCAAATGTTCGAAGGTGTGAAAGAATTCTTCCTGAGTCTTTTCTTTCCCGGCTATAAACTGCATATCGTCGACTATCAAAACATCAACATTACGGTACTTACCAGAAAACCCCTTCTTTTTATAGCGTATGTGATCTAAGAATTCATTTACGAATGTTTCAGAACTTACATATAGAATACGTATCTTGGGGTTGTTTTTTATAATTTCATTACCAATAGCCTGCATAAGATGGGTTTTACCCAGACCCACGCCGCCGTAAAGATAAATCGGATTGTATTTTACACCAGGGTTAGCAGCTACTGCCTGAGAAGCGGTGTAAGCTAAATCATTACTGGACCCTACGATAAAATTATCAAATGTATAGCGCGGGTTTAATCCTCCGGCGACGGCCGGTGGCAAAGCAGCACCCATGTTTGGCTCGGCCTTAATAACGGCGTCAGGGCTTACGGTAACTTCTCTACTAGATTTGTTGCTTTTGTTGTGGGACTGGATGGTGTAGGTGATTTGTTTGTTCTTTATGCCGTTTTTTTCTAAGACGAGTTTTACTTGATCATTAAACTTTACTTCAAATTGTTTTTTGGCGAATATATTAGGAACAGATATAACAACGCCTGTTTCGTCTTGGTCGATAAGCTCGGTATTTTTAAACCAAGTGGTGAATGTCGCGTGTGAAACCGAAAGCTCTATTTCGCCAAGAACGCTTTGCCACAGTGCATTATACATAGTAGACCCTGATAAAACTCCCCTTAAAACCACGTTATCTAACTATAAATATACCCAAGCAGACGCTTTTCCACAACCAGGTAAATATAACATCAGGCTAAAGACGTATAGAGGTGTGAGTTATGCACAGAACAAAACCACCCCTGATAAATGTGTGGATAAAATATCTTTTTATGGGGATAAAAGGAAATGTGTTACAATCTTTTATAAGTTATGCCAAAAAGAACCCACCAACCCAAAAAGCGCCACCGTGCTAAAACACACGGCTTTAGGGCACGTGTCGCTACAAAAGCTGGCCGGGCTGTTTTAAAAAGGCGCCGAGTAAAAGGTCGCGCTAAACTAAGCGCCTAAGGCGATGATTCCCGTAGCTAATCGCTTCCATGGTCGTGGCGGTATTAAATATGTCTACGGAAAAGGTCAAGCCTACCGATCCAGCATGTTGGTTATTAAAGCCGTACCTGGTAATCGCCGCAAAAACTCTCGTATAGCAGTAGTAGTAAGTCGCAAAATATTTAAAAGCGCCGTTAAACGCAACCGTATCCGTCGTCGGATTTATGAGCATATGCGGTTGATGTTGCCTCAAATAAAAATACCTCACGACATAGTTATGGTGGTGACATCAAAGGAGTTGCTAGATATTCCGCATGATGAGATGGTTGATCAAATAAATAAGCTTTTAGGGCAGGCTAAAATCCTCGATGACCGTAAAAACTGATATAATAGGTTTAAAGCGACAAGAAGTTATAAATTTCAATGAATATATTTGAATCCATTATTGTTCAACCTATATTTAACCTGCTTATAGGGCTTTATAGCCTTATCCCGGGCGGTGATTTTGGTATTGCTTTAATTATCTTCACTATTCTGATTAGGTTCGCAATGTGGCCGTTGGTCAAAAAGCAAATCCATCAAGTCAAAACAATGCGCAAGCTCCAGCCAGAACTGGTTAAGATCAAAAAAGCCACCAAGGGCAACAAGCAGATGGAAAGCTTGCAAATGATGGAGCTTTACAAAAAACACGGTGTTAATCCGTTCCGCTCCATAGGTATATTGTTTGTCCAACTGCCAATATTTATCGCCCTCTACCAAGTTATTAGAATATTCACCCTTCGCCGCGACGAAATAGAAAGATTCACCTACAGCTTCCTAGAAGGTATTAAACCGATACGGGAGATAATAGAAAATCCGGATGGCTTTAACGAAACACTTTTGGGATTTATTGATCTTACCCAAACCGCCATTACGACTAATCCGTTTACTATCAATATATTCTTGCTGCTACTAGCGGTTGCCGCTGCTGTAACACAGTACTTTATGTCCAAGCAAACTATGCCGCACAGCCCATCCAAGAAACGCTTCAAAGACATTATGAAAGAAGCTGCTGATGGCAAGCAAGCTGATCAATCAGAGATGAATGCACTAGTTATGGGCAAAATGGTGAAATTCTTGCCAGTTATGATGTTCTTTATCATCATCAACCTACCAGGAGCGTTAGCGCTTTATTACATGGTTTCTAACCTTGTAGCTGTTGTTCAACAAGGCCGTGTGTTAAAACAGGACACAGAAGAAATGGATAAGATAGCTGACAAGGGCATGCCTCCGCGACCCCAAGGCAAGAAAGCGACCGCCAAAGCCCGCGCCAAACAAGCTAGGGAAGCTAGCATCGTTCGTGAAAAGGGGAAGAAATAATGAATAGGGAAGAATCAATTCAGTTCGCACAAAAATATTTAGAAGATGCTTTGTCGTTTTTTGGGACTAACTTGACGGTTACATCCAGTTGCGACGAAGATGTTATCGAATTATCAGTGCCCTCCAACCCGTTTAACAGCCTGCTTATTGGGCGTAATGCCGAGACCCTGCGAGCCTTTCAGCACTTAGTCTCTGCCGCTCTGAGCGCTCGCGGAGCAGAGTTAACCCGCGTTAACGTAGACATAGCTCAGTACAAGAAGCAACGCGCCGAGAAGGTGGCTAAACAAGCCAGGGAGTGGATAGAAGAAGTTCGACGCACTGGTGATTCCTACGTAGCCGATCTTAACGCGGCCGATAGGCGCATAGTCCACCGCGTAGCTAGTGAATACAGTGATATTAGGACCTTCTCCGAAGGCGAGGGCCGAGACCGCAAAATCACCATTTCTCAAAGCAGCAGCTAAGGGGGTTGTATGTCTCACATAGCCATAGACGCTAGGATAATAAATTCTTCTACCGGTGTTTATATTGAGCGGATGCTCCATTATTTGCAAGATATAGATAGAACCAACAAATATACTGTGTTAGTGCGTGCCAAAGACAAAAACTACTGGCAGCCTAGAAACAAAAACTTCTCGGTGACGGTAGCTGAGTTTGATAATTATTCTCTCGCCGAGCAGATTGGATTCAAGAAATTTTTAGATAAACTGTCCCCTGACCTGGTGCATTTTTGCATGCCCCAGCAACCCGTTTTTTATAGGGGAAGAAGCGTCACGACATTCCACGACCTATCTCTTTTGAGGGTTTATAATTCTGATAAAAACTGGTTAGTCTATCACCTCAAGCAACTAATTGGCCGATTCGTTTTCCGTCGGGTTGCCAGAAAGAGCCAACACATTATCACACCCAGCGAATTCACAAAGACCGATTTAATAGCGTTTGCAAAAATTCCGTCCGATAAAGTTACGGTAACTTATGAATCAGCCGAGGACATTTCTCATAAAGACCTAGCCCCTTACGAACACCCTTTTAAAGAATTCATTTTATACGTAGGCGCGCAAAGCGACTATAAAAACATCAAGAAGCTAGGGGAGGCACACCAAATTCTTCTTAAAAACAATCCTGGTTTGGGATTAATCTTGGTAGGTAGAAAAAACGAGGCAGCCTTAACTAATGAAATGTATTTTAACAACAAGAAATTCAAAAACATTTTATTCACTGATTTTATTCCTGACGAGCAGCGCAACTGGCTTTATACCAAAACGAGTGCTTACGTATTCCCTTCGCTCACAGAAGGTTTCGGCCTGCCTGGTCTAGAAGCAATGTCACACGGAGCACCTGTTGTCAGTAGCAACGCCACCAGTTTACCCGAGGTTTACGACGAAGCTGCGCATTACTTTAATCCGCTGGATGTTAGCGACATGGCAAGAGCTATAGGCGAAGTATTGGCAGACGAAAAACTAAAACAAGAACTTATCAAAAAAGGTCATGCGCAAGTTAAAAAATATTCATGGCGGCGTATGGCCAAACAGACGCACGGCATTTACGAACAAGTTATAATTTCTAATTCTTAATTTCTAGTTATTTTACATTTAGCAATTTTCAATTCACATTTATTTATCAATTTCCATTTCTAATTCAACCCCCAGCTCCCAGCTACTAATCCCCGACCCCTACACCAGTCGCCGTAGTTGACAGGAGGTATTTATACATATAGAATAATAATGAAGACCTTCGGCCACGTAGTCCTTGAACTACACTTGCGGAAGGCCTTTTACTTTTT
>CAYGHE010000004.1:0-67197 GCA_964349805.1 uncultured Candidatus Saccharibacteria bacterium
ATTGGCGGCCTAATACCCGTTATAGCACTAGTAGGCGTGTTACTAGTATCTGGTATAGACAGATACGTTTACGGATACCGTTACGACCCTGATATAGTTCCTAGCTTTTCCAAAGATCTAAGATTATTACCCGATAATACAGAGCATTTGGTGGTGGGCAAAGAAGAAAACGACTTTTATCAAGTTGTGGCCAAATATAATCCTGACCTAACCGTCGACAGCAGCCCAAGTGGTGAGAGCTTTGTTGCTACGCGTGTCGCGAAACGAGATTTTAATGGTTACGAAGTTGATAGAATCATCACCGGGTCTACTCGCGAAGGCGGAGATAGATTCTATGTGTATAAAAGAGTTAGCGATTAAAGTATACTAGAACGATAAACCAAAGGAGTAAATTATGGCATTCGATCAGGTTAAAATGGTTAACAAGTTGCGTAAAGCACAAAATGAACTTAAAAAAGAAATTATTGAAGTAGAAGCTGGTGAAGGCGCCGTGGTTGTTCAAATAACTGGCGAAATGAAAGTTAAAAGCGTCAAAATCGACCCTAGCCGCGTTGACTTGGACGATATATCTGAGTTGGAGCATTGGGTGCAAATCGCAGTCCGCGATGGACTAGCCAAGGCCCAAGAAGTAGCCGCCGAAAAAATGAAGCCTTTGATGGGCGGCCTAGGTAACATGGGGCTGTAGGGGTAAAATTTTGAACAGTCTGCTGCCAGCGGCGCTTATACGAGTTATTAACGAACTTGGCAATTTGCCAGGAGTCGGCGTACGTACAGCTGAAAGATATGCTTATTATTTGTTGCGGTCTGACAAAAACGTGCCTCAGCGACTATCTAAGGTTATAGAAGAGCTACAGACTAACGTTAAGACTTGTCCAGTAACCTTCGCGCTAATAGATGCCGATAAAGAGGTTTCGGATCTTTACAGCGATAACTCTCGTGACAAAAAATTGGTGGCAGTAGTAGAAGAACCTCTGGATATTGTGGCCCTTGAGCGCACAGGACAATTCAAGGGGACTTATCATGTCTTGGGCGGAGCTATTAGCCCGCTTGATGGTATCGGTCCCGAGCAACTACATATTCCCGAATTGCTCGAGCGCATCAAAAAAGATAAGGTTAAAGAAGTAATTGTAGCCACAAACGTTAGTGTAGAAGGGGAGTCTACAGCTCTATTTTTGCAAAGATATATTAAAGACGCGGGGTTATCAGTAAAATTAAGTCGTTTAGCCCGCGGTATCCCAGCTGGTGTCGACCTCGAATATACTGACCAAATTACACTAATGCATGCTTTGGAAGGCAGAAAGACATTCTGATGTACGATAGCGCCGCCAAACTAATAGAATCATCCAATAAGATTATTGTTATCCAAGCCGAGAATCCAGATGGAGATTCTTTGGGTAGCGCGTTGGCCCTAGAAGAAATCTTGGGCGATTTAGGAAAAGAAGTTATTTTGTACTGCCCAGTAGACATACCAAAATATCTACGCTACGTGCAAGGCTGGGACAGAGTAAAAGGCGATTTTGACACATCAGCTGATATCGCGATTATCGTTGATACATCGGCTGATATTCTTTTGTCTAAAGTATTAGAAACTCCAGGCGTCAGGCATTACTTAGAAACACACCCGACATTAGTAATTGATCACCATACCACGCCAAGCACTCTGACTTTCGAACACACCGATCTCATAGAAGACGCCGTCGCTACGACAGAAATAATTTACAAATTGGCGATAGAGTCCGATTGGAAAATTAACCCACAAGCTGCCGAACAAATACTCATTGGCTTACTGTCAGATACTCTGGGCCTTTCTACGCAAAACGTTTCGTCTGAAACTTATACTATTGCAAGCAAGCTCACCGATCTTGGAGCGCACACTGCGATAATCGAAGAACGCAGGCGCGAATTTATGAAAAAATCGCCAGAAATACTTAGCTACAAAGGCGAGTTGATAGGACGAATTGAGTATTTGCTAGATGGGAAGCTCGCGTTGGTTCATATCCCGTGGGAGGATATTCAACGTTACAGCGACCAATACAATCCCAGCGTATTAGTACTAGACGAAATGCGCCTAGTTGATGACGTTCTAGTAGGCATAGCTATCAAGACTTATCCTGATGGTAAATTAACAGGTAAAATCAAAGGTAATATCCCTGTAGCTGAAAAAATCGCCAGCTACTTTGGTGGTGGTGGCCATCCTTACGCCTCGGGTTTCCGGGTTTATGAAGATTACGAAAAAGCTAAATCAGAATTACTGGATGCCGTAGATAAAGTCCTAAAGGAGCACCAGAATGAAACTGTTTAATACTTTATCTAGAAAGACTGAATATTTTACACCCTTAAAAGAAGTGGTTTCTATTTATAGTTGCGGCCCTACGGTTTATGACAGGGTGCACATTGGTAATCTTGTTAGCTTTATATTCGCAGACGTCTTGCGGCGCGCTATAACCGCCAATGACATGCAGGCAAAACACGTAATGAACATTACCGACGTAGATGACAAGACGATACTGCGCAGCGGTGAACTTTACCCAAAACTAGATTCCGATAAAGCGTTGCGAGAACTGGCCGATAAATACACTCAGAGCTTTTTAGATGATTCCGCAGCGGTAGGTAATGATATTGACGCATTGTCATTTATAAACGCTACCGATTCAGCTGTTATCGAAAATATGCAAAAACTGATATCCGAGCTATATGCCTCTGGCTTTGCCTACATCGCAGACGATGGAGTTTATTTCTCGATAGAAAAATACGAAAAGTCTGGTAAGAAATATGGTCAACTCAGTACAATTACTACCCAAAATACCTCCAGAGAGCGTATTCAAAACGACGAGTATGACAAACAATCCGTTCATGATTTTGTTTTATGGAAATTAAGAAAAGAAGGGGAGCCGTCTTGGAGTTTTGAACTAGATGGCCACGACCTTAATGGTCGGCCCGGATGGCACATAGAATGTTCTGTGATGAGCTCTGGCAGTTTGGGCCAACCATTTGATATTCACACTGGTGGAATTGATTTGATTTTCCCTCATCATGAAAACGAGATTGCTCAAAGCACAGCAGGCAAGGAAGATTCGATGTACGCTCAATTCTTTGTTCACAACGAACATGTGTTAGTTGACGGCAAAAAGATGGCCAAGTCTGCGGGTAATTTTATTCTCCTCGAAGACATAATCGCCAAAGGTTATAGCCCGCTAGCATTTCGTATGCTCGTATTGCAATCTCACTATCGAAGTCAAGCTCACTTTAGCTGGGAAAATCTGGAAGCAGCTAAAAGTCGTCTTAATCGTTGGCGAAATATCGCAGCTTTGCGTTGGCAAACACACGACACCTTGCAAGATGATGGCGAAAAAACTATTTCTTTATTGTCTATCCCCCAAGCAGTAGTACAAGCACTCAGTGACGACCTGGGTACACCTCAAGCCCTCAAAATTATAGACGACGCTTTTGCACGATTAGAGAATGTACCAACTACCCAGATTCATCGTTATTCTCTTGTTAACTTATGTGAAACTATCGATTCGGCGTTAGGCCTGAAACTAATCAACAATACGCCAGATATTTCCGATGACCAAAAACGTTTGATTTTGGAACGCAACAACGCCCGTGATAATCGTGACTGGAAAAGGGCAGATTCTATACGTCAGCAATTGTCAAAAGAGGGAGTAATACTCCGAGACACCGAACAGGGCAGTATCTGGGAATACAGTCAGTAGTTCTTAGCCCTGTACAACGTTGTCTGTATCACTGGAAACAGTTTGTTTCTTGCGCGACCTAGATAGATAATCTTCGTATAAAACTTTGGCGCAGCCTGCTATTGGGATAGAAATAATACCACCTGCAATACCGAACAAATATATACCTATGGTCACCGCTATCAAGACCGCCAAGGGTGATAGGTCAAGTCGTCGCGCCTGGATTTTTGGCGAGATATAGTTGTTTTCTACCTGTTGGTAAACTATAAAGAATGCGACGAATATCAAAGCCGCTGTGACATCATTAAGTGCTAACAATAGGCCTATTAATATTCCAGCGATAGTAGATCCAAACATTGGTATAAGAGCAAGCACAAAGGCTATAGCTACCGTTGGCAATGCTAGATTAGCAGGTACCGCAAAGACTAGGCTCAACCCAAAGACGAATAGACCGGCTGCCACAGCTCCTATGCCAGCAACCGATAATTGACCCGTGACATAACCAGTTACAACTTTATACATACGATCCATTAAAGAGCGATGATACCGCATAAGATCCTTGTCGTGATACATATCCCATATTCGCCTCAGCCAAGCCGGCCCCTCTACTAACATAAAGAATGCCAAGAATAGAACAAGTATAAAGGCTGCTAGCGCGGAAAATACCGATCCTATACCGGTAACTACTGTTGTGCCAATACCTGCCGCTATTCGACTAGCATTATCTCTAACAGACTCTAGCATTTCGTCAACTTGGGGCTGTAGATTATAACGGTCTATCATTTCGCTCACGCCGACGTATTGTTCGGTAGCAGAATTAACTAAAGTAGGAATGGTTTGTGTTAATTTGGCGGTTTGCTCAACAACGGGAGGAATAACCAGAACGACGAATGCTCCAAGAGTTAAGACCACGACAACATAGGATATTGCTGTGCTAAGAGCACGGCTTTTGCCAGGAAGCCTCTTAACTAAGAAATTGACTGGCGGGCTTAACGCCAAAGCCAAAAATAACGAAGCTCCTATGACCGCTAAAGCTGTTCTGGCGCTGTAAATCAGCATCGCTGCTAAAGCAAAACCTATAACTACTAGCCAAAACCTAACAAAGGTTCGCGTATCGATTTCTATCCGTGTTCTCATGATGCATATTATACACCAAAACTTTGACAGTGACGACTTAAAAATATATAGTTACTATGTACCATGGACTTTTTAGAAACGGGGGATATATAATGGTAAATATGAAAGTATTATTAATAGAAAACGACCACAAGATAGCCCATACCCTTAAAAGAGCCTTAGAACAAGAGGGTGCCGCCGTTGACATAGCTTATGATGGCAGTGAAGGCCACGACAAAGCAACTACCAAGAACTACGATTTAGTTATCGTAGACCGCAAAACACCTGGAAAATACGATGGGTTAGCCATTACCAAAGCTATGCGTAACGCTAATATACACACTCCTTTATTACTAACTGGAGCTTTGGGATCTGCTCAAGACCGCAAGGCCGAAAGGGATGCTGGAGTTGATGATTCTATATCTAAACCTTTTTCTGTATCAGAAATCCTAACACATGCACGCGCACTTTTACGTTACCCTGATGGCCAACCTTCCGCCGTGTTAAAAGCTGGTGATTTGTCTCTTGATACAGCCGCTCGCACCGTGACGAGAGCTGGTAAATCAATTCACCTGACCAGTAAAGAATTTTCGCTACTTGAATATTTGCTACGCCATCAAGGACAACCACTCAGCAAAGACGACATAATAAATTACATCTGGCACTACGAATCCGATGTACTGCCTAACACTGTTGAAGTTTACATGAAGTACCTACGTCAAAAGATAGACGATCCTTTTGGCAAACCTCTGCTTAAAACTTCCCGCGGTTTCGGTTACCGTATCCAAGTCTAGTCACCAAACTCCTATCAACCCCTGACCTGCTACAATAGAGCTAATGCTTTATTATAATCAATCGGCCAGTGCTGTTTTGAAAGATTTGGATGTCACTTATGACGGTTTGTCAGATATTGACGCCGCAGAGCGCCTAAGGATATATGGTCTCAATGAAATTAAAATCAAAGGCGAGCCGCTGTGGCGTAAACTAATTGAGCCCTTCGCCAATATTTTCATGTTGGTGTTGTTCGTTGCAGCCCTGATTAGTTTTTGGCATAACAGCTTGATGGATGGCATCATAATCGTCGCCATTATGGCGGTTAGTGCCTTAATCTATTACATCCAGCGCTTTTCGACCGAACGTATACTGAGAGCTTTGCAAAAACATGTGCGCCAAGACGTGTTCGTGCTACGGGACGGACTGGGTAGAACCGTAGATACTAGCTTACTAGTACCTGGGGATATCGTTACTCTCAACGAAGGCGATAAAGTGCCCGCTGACATCCGATTACTGTCCGGCAACAGTATCCGCGTTGATGAGGCTATGCTAACAGGCGAATCTGTGCCTGTCAGCAAGCAATCCGAAGCCCTGCGTGGATCCAAAGAAGTTTATGAACAATCCAACATGCTTTTCCATGGATCGTTTGTGGTATCGGGTGAGGTAACTGGGGTTATTATCAGCACTGGCAACGACACTGAGTTTGGTAAGATAGCAGCTTTATCACAAAGAACCGAAGTAGTCAGTCCTGTTCAAAAAAAGATAGACCGCCTTGTTAGTCAGATAGTAGCCGTGGTAGCTGGACTCGCCGTTATAGCCTTTGGGTTAGCCTTGATGCGAGAAACTGAATTCGCCGAAGCCTTGCAGTTTGTCTTGGCCGTTTCTGTTTCCGCTGTGCCAGAAGGGTTACCTGTTGCTATATCCGTCGTTCTGGTTCTAGGAATGCGCCGCATGGCCCTACGCAAAGCCCTCGTTAGAAATATGCGCGCCATTGAGACTGTTGGCGTTATTACTACTATCGCTACTGATAAAACCGGTACTTTAACCAAAAACAAGCTCACCGTTCAAGAAATTTGGCAACCACCTCGCGTCAAAATACCTTTGCCTAAATTAGCCGCCACCACTATTAATTATGGCGCCGAAAAAACTCACGATCCACTAGATACGGCCATGTCCATATACATAAGAGGCGAAGATATTGATCCAGACTCTATTAAACCGACCAGTAGCTTGCCTTTCGACCAAGAATTTACAATGAGCGGTAACACTTTTAAAAAAGACGGCAAATACGAGCTGAACGTAAAGGGGGCTCCGGAATCTGTTATAGCGCACAGCGAATTAACGGAATATGAGCGTGAAGAGGCAGAATTAGCTCTGCATAAATTAACCGCCCAAGGTTACCGAGTTATAGCTCTGGCTACTACGGTTATCGACAAACCCATAGAGAGTTTTAGCCAGTTACCTAAAAAGACACGCTTTACGTTCGTGGGTTTTATAGCTGTTGCAGACATTTTGCGTCCTGAGGCCAAAAGAGCCGTAGAAACAGCCTTGCAGGCTGGGGTAACAGTTCGAATGATAACTGGCGATCATTTTGAAACTGCCTACCACATCGGTAAACAACTAGGCATGGTCGAGAACCGCAACCAAGTTTTCGACAGCCGTCGCATGCATACTATGAGTGATAGCGAACTCGGAAAAGTCATTGATAATATACGAGTTTTCTCTCGGGTTATCCCCGAAAACAAGTACCGTATTTTGGCATTATTAAAAAAGAGAAACATCACGGCTATGACGGGGGACGGCGTCAATGACGTACCCGCATTATCAAACGCGCATGTCGGAGTCGCAATGGGTGCAGGATCGGCTATAGCCAAAGATGCTGGGGATATTATTTTGCTCGACAACAATTTCAAGAGCATTGTCGAAGCCATGCGAGAGGGCCGTATTATTATCGCTAACATACGGCGGATGTTGTTTTATCTCTTGTCAACAAACGCTGGTGAAGCGATTATTTTTGTAGGCGCCTTGGTTATTGGTTTACCGATTCCACTTCTACCTGTACAAATTTTGTGGATTAACTTAGTCACGGATACCTCAATGGTTATTCCGTTAGGGCTAGAGCCAGGGGAGAAAAACATCATGAAACGACGTCCTGGCAAGCCTAATGCGCCAATATTAAACAAGATGATTGTCGGTCGCATGGTCTTAGTTGCTATCTGCATGGCGGCGCTCGCATTGTCATTTTATAGTTTTTTTGCCGCCAGACACGGTCATGAGTACGCTCGCACTATCGTTTTTTGCGCCCTAGTGGTTATGCAGTGGGCGAACGCTTTTAACGCACGTAGTGATTACCAATCATTGTTTACTAGACTAAAAGTAATAAATATTAAATTTTATATCGGTCTAGCCATAGCTGTTACTTTGCAAACCCTAGTTTTAGTTGGGCCCTTGCGCGGACTGCTGCACGTTACCACCGTATCTTTGCAAGACTTGATAATAACCGGTGTAATTGCCTTTATAGCACCTATAGTATTAGTAGAAATACATAAATTCTTTTCTCGGCGTTTCCGTGAATAAATATCTAAATTAGGTATTGACTTTGCCAAGCATTCTTGTATAATTTGACACACGATAGTGTTCCGAGGACTTCTCGAACACTATAGAGAACCTGTGGCCCGAACGATTCGGGCCACGTGAATGAGGGAGAGACATGAAGAGACCGCGTAAGATTGCGGCGCTGACTGCGTCGCTGATGGTGGTAGCGAGCCTCTCGGTCGCCGCCGCTGCAAGCGCAACCTCACCCGAGGCCTGCGTTCCGGACCCCGGCCAGCCGTACATCGAGGCGACCTACGCCACGGAGTACGAGTTCGAGCGGACGGTCATCGACCAGGAGTTCGTGCCTGGCGTTCCGGAGGTCACGGAGAACGTCTGGATCTACAAGAAGTGGGTCGGCGGGCACAACGGCTGGTGGATCTACAAGGAGTTCCCGCAGACCGCGAAGCCCTCTGACCCCGGTCAGGGATGGATCTTCTGGAAGAAGGAGGTCCGCGTGATCGAGGAGGCCATCCCTGAGATCCCCGAGGTTTCGCATGTCGAGACCACGTGGAGCGAGGAGACCTCGCTCGACGGCTGGACCGCAACGGGCAACACCCGTTCCGGCGAGGGCGTCACGCGGGTCATCGACCCCGGCCAGCCGTACATCGCCCCGACCTTGTGTCCGGGCGTGAACTTCACCGACTCCAACAAGTGCGGTGAGGCATCGGTGACCGTCACCGCAGTCGACATCCCGGCCACCTGGTGGTACGGGGCGAAGATCGCTGTTGACGGGGTCGAGGTTGACTCCGTCATCACCCAGGGCCCCGGCTCGGACACCGCTACGTTGGTGTTCGACGAGGACCAGGGCAACGGCGAGGTCACGGTGAGGTACTGGGTCCACGCCAGCACTGAGTGGGATCTGGTTCCTGTGGACTTGAACTACCAGTCGACGTGGCCTGATGTCACGGCGTACCGGGAGTTCACAGTCGACACCGACTGCGAAGACCCTGAGATGCTTGTCGCGACGGCGGGGTACAAGATCCTCCCGCCGGCCTGTATCGACGGGAAGCCCGTCGGCGAGACGTTCGTGCTCATCGAGCCCGAGCACGCCAGCTACTCAAGCAACACCACCGCCTCCGGCACAACCGGCCCCGGCACCTGGATGATCGAGGCCACCGCCGACGAGGGTTACACCTTCGGCAACGTGGACTGGTTCTACGGCGAGGGTGAGCTGGCTGGGCCGGACGCCTCGCTGTGCGAGGTGGACCCGCCCGTCGTGATCCCGCCGACAACACCGGCAACACCGGCAACGCCGGCGCCTGCTCAGCCCACCTTCACTGGGTAAGTTCTCCCCATCCCGTGACCAGCGGTAATCTGGTCAACGATCCCGAGCGTTTCTCGGAAGGACCCCGGCGCAAGCCGGGGTCACTTAAATTCTAGCCTCTTTCTTTTAACTATCTATCGCCGTCTTGCCATTCAACTTTTTCTAAAAACGGCGCAAACAAATCATCTTTTAGTGCCACAAAAACTTCATCTAGCTCTTGACGAGTAGGGTCACGATCTACAAAATTCACAAAAGGCAAATCGGTCACAACCGCTAAGGGAGTTTGCTCGGTGCCTTCGCCCATATTTAACACAGTTGCGGCAGCTAGTCCGTTAGCAACATTGGATACGGCGTAGTGAAGCTCTCGCCCGAATAAATCAGTTTTGCCTCTATAATCATTTAATGCCAAAAATCCGCTATAAGCTAAAACGATACCAACCGTTCCGCGACGCATAGGATAAGAGGTGCTGTCAGTTATTATTACTCCGACATTTTTTAGCTTGAAACGTTCTTTTAGATAAGCCCGAACATTATTGGCAGTTTTTTGAGCGTCTTTAGGCCACAAGATATAGTTGCCATCCCCATTAGATTCATCTATCCCGGCAGCAGCTATAAGGGTATTGTTAGTAATCGTAAAGTGACTGCCATATTGACTGAGCGTTGATGGTAAATACAGGTTTGACTCTTGGACAATAAGATTCTCTCTACTAATTTCTTCTAGGGGAACAGTTCGACGCTCACAAAGAGATACTATTTTGGAGGTGATGGCTATAACCGTGTTTTCTTCTAGATCATCCAAAACTTCATCAAGCAGAGAAAATAAATTTATCTCTCCCGCTCGAATTTTTTTCGTTTTAATCGCAGTAACTATCACTATGCTATCAATTCTAACCGCTAAACAGTAGTTTTGATAGTTTTAGTTCAAGAATTCTACAGTTTTGTTGGGTAGTTGAGCTCTGATATGCTCAATCTGACCATGGCTAACAGCATCTTTTAATGCTCGCCAGGTAGAAAAAACTTGTTTCTTAGCACGCGCCTCATCGATACCCTGAACCTCTATGAATTGGTTCAGTATATCTTTACTTGAGTTATCTTCATTGGCGTATACGGTCAGCGCTATGTCTTTTAGCTCTTCGGGTAGTTGTGATGCAAAATCCTTACGTTCTCCTTCGGTTAGGTGAACGGCCAGGCTTTCAACCATCATCTCAAGCGCTTCCTTGCTTTCCTTGTCAGAAAAACCTGAATAAACTTGAACTCTTTTGACTAATTCTCTAAATTTCACTATCAACCCCCTTGTATCATAAATTAAAGATAATTTGGACTACGGCTAAGTGCTGAATAGTGTTCGTTCAATTCATCTAGAACCGCCATATCTTTATCGTTTATTACAAAATCAAAAACGTCTAGATTCTCGGCCAGGTGCTCCTCCTTACCGGCTTTAACAATAGGAACCGATCCCATTTGGATACTCCACCTAATCATTATCTGAGCGGCGGTCTTACCGTAAGAATCAGCGACTTCTTGTAGTTTTTCGTTATCAAACCTTTTACTGCGAGTAAGGGGACTATAAGCCTGAATAATTATGCCGTTGGTTGCGCAAAAATCGAGCATCTCTTGGCTGTATCCAAAAGGACTCCATTCTATTTGATTAACCACTGGCATTTCTTCCGATATGTCGATCAAGCCCTGGATTTGGTCTACTGAATAGTTACTTACGCCTATATCCTTGGCTAGTCCCTCTGCTTTAGCGCGAATCAATCCTTGCCATAACGTTTCGCCAACTCCCGTTTCTGGTGGTCTGTGAATCAACACTAGGTCCGCATATTCTAAACCCAACTCGGCAAGGTTTTGTTTAGTAGCTTGATAGGCGTTATCCATCTCTTCCACTTTTGTGACTACATACAAATCCTCGCGTAACACTTCGCTCTGTTTGATACCTTGACCTATACCAGGCTGGGTTCCATAGTCTCTTGAGGTGTCTATCATTTTGTAGCCAAGTTCCAAAGCTTTTTTAATAATCTGAGGGGTGTTGTCGGTAAGTTGCCAGGTGCCAAGCCCCAATACCGGCATGTGATTACCCCCAGCGAGCACTACGGTGTCATCTTTATTCATTTACACCTCCAATATAGTTACTTTGTTTAAACCAACAGTGATGCTCTGTTAGCGACTAATCGTTTCGTAATCAATATAGTCTAATAGGTCACGAGCTTCGCGACGCAGTTTCCTCACGGGCCTACCACTGATGTCACGTAGTGATACTTTTAGTCTTTTTGTGCGCTTTTGAAAGTTTTGGGTTTGAAGCTTTTTTGCATATTTCTTTTCTAATCGATCAAGCAAAGCCCTTCGATTATATTTATTACTGCTCATAGCTTAACTCCCTCCCGCTACGCTTAATTTTATTAAGTAGCGTAATCAGAACTATAGTGACCTAAATCACAAAGGTCTATGAAAAGTATCATGCGATACCTATAAAAAAGACTATTAATTTCATATTCTGTATGCCACACTATAAACGTGATTCTATTCACACCCAAAGAAGTTAAAAAGCTTTTTAATAACGTGGTAGAACGCAAATACGGGCCAGGCCAGATAGTAATTTATAATGGCGATAAGCCCATCCACGTCATGTTTATTAAAAGTGGTGCTGTGAAATTTTATGATATAGATAGCGAAGGAAATGAAAAAATCCTTCATATTGGAGGCAAGGGGAGTATATTCCCTCTGTTTTATCCATTCGAAGATAAAAGCAAAGTTGATGCATTTTATACAACAATATGTGACACGGAAGTTTTATTAATACCCCTTGATGACTTTCGAAAAAAGTTACGCCTTTCGCCTCAATATGCCTTTCATATTTTGCGCTGGTACGCCAAAGAAATGGATCACGTGGTGCGACGCCTAAAAAGTCTAGAGAAGAGTAGTGCACAAGAAAAAGTCCTGGAAGCATTATCTTATCTGTGCAATCAACACGCTACCATAAAAAGACTCGGTAGCGACTGGTATAAGACTAATTTTCCTGTTACACAACAAGCCCTGGCTGACATGACAGGATTGACCCGAGAGACTGTAAACGTTGAATTAAAAACCACCGAGAAATTGCAATTAACCAGAAACAGAAAGCAAACCCTAGAGATAAACCGCAAAAATCTAACTAAGGCTATGCCTAATTAATTATCTTTTCTACCTCAGCCCGAAGTGTTGTCGTGTCTTCATTTAGCTTATCCTGCATCTCCGATAAACGAGTATCCGTTGGTTCACCCTCAAGCTCATTAGCCATATCAGTCAAAGAATCGACAGCCTGATTCGCAAAAACCGCATAATTAGCAATATGCTGGTCGATCCTTGCTTGATATGTTGATTCGTCAAAGTGCACTACCGCGTTTGACCCACTAGCTATATCTTTTAATGCCTGACTACTCATGTCAGTTACATCGCCCGTCCAATCTAGATATGCTTGGACGACACCTCTTTGGGCTGCAGCCCAGTCGCGCACAGACTTAATAAAAGCGTCCCGGCTGCTGTAGGTACTGATACTTACTGCCTGCTCAGCGGTATCAGCTATTTGGTCAAGTTTTTCGGCTTTATTAAGCATGGCTATCAGGGTAGCTTCCATGGCTTTAGTGTCAACATCCTTACTGGTATCGATACTCGTTTTATCTTCAGCTGTTTCTTGCAGTAGGTCACTAGTAATTTTATTAATGACATATTCTGCTTGCTCGGATTTAAGCTTCGTATATTCTGCGCCGTCAGTAAGGACCGTCTGGTACTCATCTTTAAGACTGGTTGAAGCCGTCGCGTATTTTGAATTTAATATCTGACCCATAAATACATAGTTAAGGGTGGCCTCGTTATCTATTTTTCCGAGTCGCACAGCCATATCGGTCTCTCCTAATACTTCAGTGAGATGTGCGTCTACGTCTTTGGCATACTGCTTGGCAGCAGCATCTGCTTGCAATCCTAGAGCTACAAGCCCGCTGACTAAGCCGACAGTAACAATAGCTAAACCTATTATTACCCCAATTTTTTTATTAAATCTTCGTTTTTGGCTCAAACCATCAGGAGGTTGTAGGGGCTGGGACTCCATCTGAACGTCTGTTTGCGGTTCGATGGACGATGGGGTCTGAAACGGATTAAATGCTGGTGGCTGATTTTGGTTTTCCATATATTCCTGTCTTTTAAGTTTTAGTTAGGGCGACGCTACTTATATTGATAGTGATCACCTTTAATCAACAGCTTCAATATAATGCAAACTATATCACCGCACAAGTAAACAATATTAAAGCGCATCTACTAAGCAGGCCTTTTTAGGGGCTGTTTGTGCTATAATAAGGGTAAGCAAGTGGTTACTATAACCTCTCCGTTGTCATAGTTCGTCATCATCAAGACTTAATATCTCACGGCAAGAATATAGTCGCGTGTGATATTAGTTAAAGGAAGGACAATATTAAAATGGCAACTAAACTCTACGTAGGCGGTTTAGCCTACAGTGTTACAGATAAAGAGCTTGAAGAGCTTTTTGCAGGTCAGGGAAAAGTAGTAAGCGCAGTGGTTATAAAAGATCGCGATAGCGGACAATCAAAAGGTTTTGGTTTCGTAGAAATGGCAGATGACAGCGAAGGTCAGAATGCTATCAAGGAATTAAACGGCAAAGAAGTTAGCGGTCGTGCAATCGTAGTAAATGAAGCACGCCCACAAGAAGACCGACGCTCAAGTGGCGGCGGTAGCTTCCGAAGCAAATCTTACTAAACAGATAACGATAATTATGCCCCGGATTAACAAACACATCGAGATAGTGTGCTCTAATAAGAGTGGTCTTAGTTCAATGAGTCAGCCTTCGCGTGACGCTGTTCTTGCAATCTTGACTAAGCACTTTGCCAAAGCCAGGATTACTGTTATTAAAGGTAGGTCCGACCTTGAAGCTTTAGTCTCTCGTAAGCCGGATTTGGTTTTTTTGGGTATGAAATTCATGCCCTTAGATCCCACTCCGGGTTATTCGGGGCCGGATAAGATCTGGATAACTGATTATCTTGACAAACAAGGCATAGCGTACACTGGCTCTGGTCAGGCCGCACATAAGCTCGAACTTAACAAACCCCTGGCTAAACAACGAATGTTAGATGTTGGACTACGAACCTCTCCATTCTACGTAATGATTCAAAATCAGCCCTTAGTAAAAGATAACGAAGAAATCTCATTTCCTTTGTTTGTTAAGCCCACTAATAGGGGCGGCGGCACAGGTATTGATAGTAATTCCGTGGTCAATAGCTTTGCTAAGCTCCGCGCAAAAGTCCAATCTATTGCTCTAGCTTTAAAAGAAGACTCCCTTGTAGAAAAATACCTGTCAGGGCGTGAATTTAGCGTCGCTATCTTAAAAGATGAACATTCCGCTGAATTCCTGACAATGCCCATTGAATTAATAGCCGAGCAAGACCAACAAGGTTCTCGGTTGCTAAGTGAACATGTAAAATCATCCAATACGGAATCTGTGCTTGAAATAAAAGACGAAATTATCAAATCAAAAGTCTGCGCGCTTGCTCTAGGGGCTTTTCATGCTTTGGGGGCTCAAGACTACGGGCGTATCGACATTCGCATGGATGAATTTGGCACACCCCATTTCCTTGAAGCTAATCTACTGCCTAGTTTAATCGATGGCTACGGATCATTCCCGAAAGCTTGTAATGTTAATCAGCACATCGGGCATGAATCGATGGTAATGACCATTGTTAATCTAGCGCTTGCTCGCCACCCAGCGTAAAGGTATAAAACTGTTTAGTTTTTGCTATTTTCCTGAATATTACTATACTCAAACATATGAATACAGAAACAAACCCGCCAACCGATATCGCCGTAATCGGTCTGGCTGTAATGGGGCAAAATTTAATACTCAACATGAATGATCACGGGTTTACAGTGGTAGCTTTCAATCGCACTGTCAGCAAAGTCCATGATTTTCTAGAAAATGAAGCAAAGGGCACAAACGTGATTGGTGCTGAAACACTTGAAGAAGCTGTTTCTAAACTAAAAAAACCTCGCCGCGTAATGCTCATGATTCAAGCTGGAGATGCAGTAGATCAGACTATCGAGCAGTTATTACAGTATCTCGAGTCAGGCGACATAATTATTGATGGCGGTAACTCTTTGTTCACGGACACTGCCCGACGAACCACCTATCTTGAATCCAAAGGTTTATTGTACGTAGGGACTGGCGTATCTGGGGGAGAAGAAGGAGCTCGCAAAGGTCCCTCTATCATGCCTGGGGGCTCTGTAGAGGCTTGGCAACACGTTAAAGACATCTTTCAAGCCATATCAGCTAAAGTCGATGACGGAACGGCGTGTTGCGATTGGGTAGGCGAAGGCGGAGCTGGGCATTACGTCAAGATGGTACACAACGGAATCGAATACGGCGATATGCAGCTTATCGCTGAAACCTACGATCTAATGAAAAACTACCTAGGGCTTAGTTACGATGAAATGTCCGATGTTTTTGCCGAGTGGAACAAGACCGAACTTGATAGTTATCTAATACAGATTACTTCAGAAATTTTAGCCTATAAAGACGATAGTGGAGAACCGTTGGCCGAGAAAATACTGGACACAGCAGGCCAAAAAGGAACTGGCAAATGGACCGTCATGAGCTCGGCTGAATTGGGTCAACCTGTCAGTATTATCACTGAAGCTGTTTATGCCCGTTGTATATCAGCTCTCAAGGAAGATCGCTTAGCAGCTGCAAAAATCTTTCCAAAACCCGATACCAAACCTAAAACAGAAGACAGGGCGGCCTTTTTGGAACAAATTCGCAAAGCTTTATACGCGGCCAAGATTATTAGCTATACCCAAGGATACATGCTAATGCGTGCAGCAGCGGCAGAGTACAAATGGAATTTAAACTATGGCGGAATTGCACTGATGTGGCGAGGCGGCTGCATTATTCGCAGTCGGTTCTTGGCCGATATCAAAAGAGCTTACGACAACAATCCCCAACTAAGCAACTTGTTATTTGACCCTTTCTTTAGCGAGGCTATCAAAAATAACGAACAGGCTTTGCGTGAAGTGCTAGCCACTGGCGTTCAGGCCGCGGTACCGCTTCCGGCTATGAGTTCCGCTTTATCTTTTTATGATGCGCTTCGCAGTGAAAGGCTTCCAGCTAATTTACTTCAGGCTCAGCGTGATTACTTTGGGGCGCATACTTATGAGCGAGCTGACAAACCGCGCGGAGAATTTTTTCATACCAACTGGACAGGACGTGGCGGCACAACCAGTTCCGGTACCTATAATGCCTAGTACTACAAACATCACCCTTGTAGGGGATGTTTGTATCGATCATAACGTTGTTAATGGCCGCCGATATGTCAGTTGGGGCTCTTCGCTGATGTACATGGGCCGATATTTAACTAGTCATTCTAAAGCTAATGTCGCGATTATCGCAGCTCATGGTAAAGATTTCGAGCAATACATTGACGGTGTTAAAATAGTCAACTCTTCAGTGTTAAATAATTCCTTGATTTACGAAAACATCGTCCAGGGCGAAGGGCGTATTCAATATTGCCACAATTTATCAAGTTCCAAACCTGTCGACATCAATAGCGCAGTTCGTAAGATTTTAGAGAACACCGATATATTTATCTTTGCTCCGTTAACACCAAATTATTCGCCGGAGTATATCAAGTCCTTGTTAAATCACGTGCCTACCGGTAGCTTGAAGTTGCTTACGCCCCAAGGCTTTATGCGAAACATCGACGATAGGGGGTTGGTTAGCAAGACCAACTTTTCTACTGCCAAGGATATCGTGCCACTTTTTGACGTGGTAGTTGCCTCGGACGAAGATTGCGATCAAGCATTAGAAGCCGCCCAGCAGTGGGTGTCTTTTAATAAAGACTTGGAAGTTATAATTACCCAGAATAAAAACGGGGCTACTTTGGTTAACAAGAACGGGTTACGACATGTCAGCACAGCGCCGGTTGCAGCCGACGATATAGTTGACTTAGTTGGAAGTGGAGACGTCTTTAGCGCCCAAATGATTCTCGATTATTATGAAGGTAAAGATATTCTGCAAGCCATCGCTGATGGTAACGCCGCCGCCCGTAAAAAACTACTAACACCAATAAGATAGTTGGTTTAGTTTACGGTTCGAGAAGTTCGTCGTGCATTTTTTGATAAGCTAATTCTAAAACTTTTGCTACCGACGGGTGCGGTGAGTTACTTTGTTTTGACAACTTAGCAAGAGTTCGCTTGTACCATTCTCGGATATCCTGCTGATTGTTAACGCCCAAAGCTTTTAAGTTAGCACCTTGATCATAGAAATGAGTAGGAATGGTGACAACTTTGTCTAGCCAGTACACGAAAAGCGCCTCATCATCTTCTTTGGCTTCATACTTTTCGAGAGCTTCGATGATGCGCGGCGCCATTTTTAGCCGTTGCTTGACTTCCAAAAGATCAACGGCATCTTGTTTAGCCTTATTCTCTAAATCTTCAGTAGACGCTGTTAGAGTTTGCATGTCCCCATTAATTAACTCCACCAAATCATGCACCAGACTGTATAGTAAAATCTTTTCCAGGTTCAATTCGCTAGCGTATTCGCTCGCCAACTCATAAGCAACCAACGCTAACGAAAAGGAGTGGTGAGAATCCGTTTCAAAATCACCGTTGGGCATTAACGTAACGCGTTTAATTTGCCCGAACTCCGCCAAAATTCTAGACAGCTCGATCATATCCACCACGACAGAGCTATTCACATCTCTTTTAGTCTTCATCTGTTTACGATTATATACTCTAATCTCAGCCAATTAAACAGTTCTACTATCTATATATCACGGGTAGTGGGGTTGGACGGCGTGTTAATCAGGTACGAGGTTTTTTAATTTTGTAGCGGATGATTGTTTTTTGGTCTTTGGCGTCAGGAGATGTTAGATAAACTTCTTCGTGCGAATTTCCTTCGATTTCATAGCCATTGTCTTTTATAAAACGGTGGAGGAGTTCAACGGTAGGGCCTTCATCGGCATAAGATCCTTTGTGTAATACATGGGCTACTTCGTTGTATTCCCATGTTTCCACTTTGACGGGAAGGGTAGGGTCTTTTTGAATCAAGTCATCTTGGGTCACGAAATTCGGAACAGGTAATCCCCAAATACCGGTCCATTGATTTTTTGGTTTCAAATGCGCGTCTGGCCATCTGCCGATAAGCTTACCGAACGCCATAACTTTGCCTTGCGGTTTATAAACTTTAAACTTCGTGCCATACGCTGTTCCGTACAAGGCATTAAAATATTCTTCTACGTGGTTAGGGTCTCCGACACTGGTGATGGTTAGCACTTTGATTGGATCAACTTTTGTAAATTCTGGTTTAAGTGCTTTCATAACCATTTCCCTCGTTTATTCAGTATCTATACTGTCCCTAGCTAACTTCTTGATAGCTTTAATTCTCTTTACAGCCGCAGCAGCGTCCCTGAGTTCATCTATTTCAATGGCTACAGCTGCCCCAACAACAAATCGCTCCAGGGCTTCATCAGCGTCCGGGGGAACGTCCTGTAGCGCCTCAAAAGCAACTCCCGCTAATATTTGATCCCCGAATTTAACATCTTCGGGCACACTATCTAGCACTTCTTGAGCAACAAATGTAAGTTGTATGACATCAGTTCTAGTGACTTCATCCTCCACTGGAGGTAATTGTTCCAAACTACTCATAGATTATATATAACTACATCCTGGATGAAATGTCTAATCAAGTCTGAATCTGCGACGGTAAACCGTTTAACGCTAGTTGTTGGTTTTTAAAAGCCTTATCATTAGTCACGTCAACACTCATCCATTTAGGTGGCGTGAATGCACGCGCGGTCGCTTCGTCAGGAAATTCAACTTCGGCGCTCACCAAACCTTCTAATTCGCCCTGGTAAACATCAAGTTCAATAGTCACATCACCAAGCGGTATAGCGTAGCGAGTTTTTTCAACCCGTTTGCCTACAGTGGCAGGCCACAGGGCTTCAAACTGCTCGGTACGTATCGGCGTTTCCCATTCGCCCCTGGATAGCTCACCCTTGGATTTTGTGGTAAGCGTATATTGACCGTTTCTATCGCGAAGTCGCACTTCCGAACCATCATCGCCGATTACTAAATAACCTTGTCTAATGACTGTATTTTCAAATTCTTGCAAATTGTCCGGAACGGCATTCACCAGAAACTTCCGTTCAATTTCTATTGATGGTTTTTTTGAGTCCATAATATCCAGTGCCGTCATGGTGATTACCTTTTAAATAACAAATTCATGGCTGGGGATGCAGGATTCGAACCTGCGATCACGGGACCAGAACCCGTTGCCTTACCACTTGGCCAATCCCCAAAGTTAGTAGTTAGTAAATAGTAGGTGGTAAATGGTAGTAACTACAGGGGAGATTATAGCTTATTTACTCTTGTTCCTCAACTGGGGTCTGGGGCATCTGCAGTCACCGGGTAATAATAAGCTTGCCTTGCCTAGCTTGTCGAGGACTGTTTGAGCCCTCGCGACATTTAGCGAGGCGCGAGTTCCGCAGACAACTAAGCAAGACGAGATTAGTATTACACCGAGTGGCGAAGCCGCCCCAGCCGTTTTGCTTCTTTTGCAGGCTCAAAAGAAGTTGGTTTGGTTCTTTGGCGATACAAAGAACAAAGGTTAATCGAGAAATTAGCTAATTTTTAGAAAAGTTTCAGATCTTTTAGCTCATCTGGTAAAAATCCTTCAGGGTGCTTGAACCCAGCTTTCCATTCCGTGCCTTTTTGATAACCCAAATCTTTCATTAATTTGGTCGGTGCGTTGCGAAGGTGAAGGGGGACTGGGGCGTCAGGATATTGCTTAGCTGCTTGCATGGCGTTCATCATAGCATCGGCAACTTTGCGAGATTTTTCGCTTTTAGCTAATGCCACGGCACAGTGGAATAAATTGTATTGTCCTTCTGGCAAACCCACACGCTCTATGGCCTGAAAGGTTGCTACCGCCAAAGCCATCGCTCCGTTACCTGCTAGGCCAATATCTTCGGACGCAAAAATTACCATTCTGCGAGCAATGAATTTCGGGTCTTCGCCAGCGTCAATCATGCGTGCCAGATAATATAAGGTAGCATTCACGTCCGAACCCCGCATGCTTTTGATGAAAGCGCTTATCAGGTTGTAGTGATATTCGCCGCCTTTATCGTATCCGGGCAGGCGTTTTTGAGCTGCTGTTTTGACGACTTCTGGCGTAACCTTTTGGGCCAGTTGCAAGGCAAGTTCTAGGTTAGAAAGGGCAACCCTGGCATCGCCACCACTCATCTCAGCCAACCAATCTATGGCTTTAGCATTAACTCTACTGGTGACTTTTTCTAGTTTTACAGCCCGCTTGATAATGTCTACCATTTCAGTCTTGCTGTGAGGTTGCAGTACGATTACTCGTGAACGAGAAAGCTGGGGATTGATAACTTCAAAACTAGGGTTTTCGGTTGTAGCGCCGATTAAAGTTATCAGGCCTGATTCGACATGCGGCAAAAAGATATCTTGTTGAGATTTACTGAACCTGTGAATCTCGTCAACGAACAAAACCGTTCTCTTAGACAATTGCCAGTTGGTTTTGGCGCGTTCGATTACTGAAAGTACGTCTTTTTTGCCAGCAGCGACAGCCGAGATTTCTATAAAGTCTGTTTCTAATTCGTTAGCGATAATACGCGCTAGGGTAGTTTTACCAGATCCAGGCGGGCCCCAAAAAATCAGAGAGGTAGGTTGTTTATTTTTGATAATCTCACGAATAATCTCACCTTCGTTAACAAGGTGATTTTGTCCAATAAACTCCTTTAGGTTTTGAGGCCTCAACCTATCTGCCAATGGTTTCTTCACACCTCTATTGTAACGTATTGCTTTTTTATAACACTAAGGTTTGCTACAATTAGCGTATGAAGAAAACCGTAAACGGTTTCACTATTATTGAGTTGTTGATTGTTATTGGCATCATCGGTATATTAACTACTATTGGCGTGGTCTCATTTGGGCGGATACAAACAAACGCTCGTGACAATGAACGGGCTAGCAAGACAGCCGTTATCGTAGAGGCTCTCGAGAAATATTATGACCAAAATGGGGAGTACCCTAGCTGTTCTGCCGTAACAGCCGATCCTAGCGTAGTCACTACTGAAGTTTTGCCTGGCATAGACACTCAAACCCTAGTTGCACCCAAGAGCGAGAGCGGAGAGCTTAATTCTATAAAATGTATAGATATCGATGGGGCAACTACTGCTGATTATTTTGCTTATATAGGCGATAGCGACCCCGCTTGTACTGGACCAGGGGGAGAGGCGTGTTTGTTATACCAGCTTAAATACAAAGAAGAAACCACAGGGGAGATAGTAACTATAGAGAGCCGCCGCAAGACTGGTCTTTCATCTACGGCTGTCCCAGCCCTTTCTCTAACAGTTGCTTCGTTCACTCAAATCAATGCATCTTGGTCTGGTATAGACGGTGCCACTGGCTACCACATACAATGGTCAACCACCTCTGAATTCCCCGACTTTTCCGAAAATCCTGAGGCCCCAAACCAAGCAATTGTTTCGGGTACTTCAAGTTCTATCACTGGTCTTAACTACAACACTAAATATTATTTCCGAGTGCGTGGCTTCAATCCTGTGGGCGCTGGTGGGTGGTCCTCAACTTCCGAGGCAACTACCCGAATGTTGGCACAGCCAACCTGTTCTGCGACGGTCAACTCACAATCTCAAATAACCGTATCGTGGAGCTCCATTGCGTACGCTAGCACCTATACTGTCGAGTACGCCAGCAACAGTTCCTTCACATCATCAATCGTTAGTGCTGGAAACACGGGTACATCTAAGGCCATAACGGGCTTAGCCCCGGGCAGTACTATCTACATGCGCGTGGGAGCAGTTAGCGGGTCCTTCACTAGTAATTGGTGTAGTACGATAAGCGCTACGACTATCGTACCTGTCCCAACCGGGTTAGCCCTTACAGTTAACTCAACCGTACAGATAACAGCAAATTGGTCGACTGTAACGTCCGCAGACAGCTACGAGATAGATTATTCTACGAGCAGCGCCTTTAGCTCATTTACCACATTAACTAGTGCAACTAACTCCAGAGCCATAACAGGCTTGAACCAAAATACAACGTATTATGTTCGGGTTCGGTCTGTTATTGGATCATACATTAGCCCAAACTCAAGCACCGTTAATGCCAAGACACCAACTGTAGTTTTGTCTGGCCCAGTAGAATGCGCCGGTACATACTCTGGGCGTACTACCTTCCAGGTGCGTTTGTGGCTAAACGAGGTAAGTTATAACCTTGCCGCTAATACGAGCAATGTTAACTGGAGCTTATATAGAATAAGGGCGTCAAGTCCTATATATTACTCGTATGACCAAACAAAGACCTGGCCCTGGGCGGTAAGTATTAATGGATCTAACTGGTCTGGTGCAAGTAATTCAATCGTATTTAAAACCAACGGTGCTATTGGTGCTACTGAAGGAATTTCGTCTGGAAGTTTGACTGTCGCCCATAATAGCGCAGGTAACGCTGTTATTGGATACGCAGGATCTGATGGCCCTGGTAGCAGTATTTTCGGGTCTGCATCATGCTCTAGCACATATACTCTAAGTGACCTAAGATAGAATATCCTAAATTGGAAGGTTATTCACCAATAGAGTCAGGTACGATTTCAAATTCTGGTTGTTCAGTTTGCACAAACGAGCTTCCCCCTGCGTCTTGACAAGTAAAGCCGACGAACGCTTTGACTAAATCTTCGGTATTATACCTATCGCAACTTACTTGATCCTGGTCTGATGCCAAGATAAAGAAGCGCCACGTTTCGTCGGGAGTTTGATAAAAATGCGCAAATCTACTATCGCTGGAATCTATTCCTGATGTTCTAGCGTGAGCATTTTTATATCCGACAGTGCCGCTTTCTTGAACTACCAAAGCATGCAATTTTGCATCTTGGCCTGCGTCACTGCTACTATTTTTATATATTTCGGTAAGTTGTAGAGTCAATGCGTCATCGCCCGGTTCTTGATCAGACGAAGATTCAGGCGTTGATTTATTAAGCAGTAAGTAGGCAACCGTTCCAGTGGCAATTAATATTACAATCAAAGCGGCGCCAAGAACGGTGAATAATACCTTTTTAGATTTTTTAGGAGGTTTAAAAGTCGATGGCGGCGTTGAATAGGCTGAAAATTGCGTTTCGGGCTCATTAATAACTGGCTGAATATTTGTCTTAGGTTCTTCTTGACCTTGATTGTTTTCGTCTGGCATATTAAATCCCTCAAATGTTTTTATATAAAACAATCATAACACTTACGCTAAAAAACTCATATGGCCGTCTCTATGCTAGCTAGTTCTGATTCTTCGGTAAGTAAACTTCACTGACAAGCGCCACCCGTCACTAGCTGTGTCACTATTAAATTCGTATATTTTACCGTCAGTTATTTCTTTTATTAAAACTAGGGCAGGGTTATATGGAGCAAGAGTGCGATAAAAACGAATATCGTCTTCGGATATACGTGTCCGCCCAGGAAAAATAGATTTAAATTTCTGCTCACCAAACTCATCAAAATATCCCGGCCTGTTTTTTGGGGACATATACGCCTCAGCTTTCATACCCATGCGCGCGACTATCTTTTTTACATCATCAAGCAATATCTTGGATTGGCCTTCTATATAAAGATAAAGTTGTTTTTTGTCAGTCAGAAAAACTGTGGCGTTTATTGAACGTCCAACGGGGGCGTCATGCACTATAGTTTGGCGTAAATTTATGTTTACTCCAAACAACTCGCGAATCCTACGTTCCAACGCTAATTCGTCATATATCTCTTCGGTCATTTGCAATCATTGTACCACTTTTACTACAATGGTCTAATAATGGAAGAATTCAAAAGGCGCGTTGCAAGCCTTAACAAAGCCCAGCGCCAAGCTGTAGACACCCTAGAGGGACCGGTCATGGTAGTGGCTGGACCTGGAACAGGTAAAACCGAATTACTAAGTGTCCGGGCCGCTAACATACTAATTCAAACTGACGTTCTGCCCGAGAATATTTTGTGTCTGACGTTTACCGACAATGCCGCAAATGCTATGCGCGACAGATTAACTTCTATTATTGGCAAAGATGCTTACAAAATAGCTGTTCATACTTTTCATAGTTTTGGCCTGGATGTCGTCAATCGTTACAGACAATATTTTTACCAAGGAGCTACCCCTAGGCCAGCCGACGAGATGAGCCGCTATCAAATCATGCGAGAGATATTCGAAGAGCTGGACTTCGATAATCCTTTAAGCTCAAAACTTAACGATGATTTTACCCACCTAGAGGACAGCTTAAAAACTATATCGGAATTCAAAAAAAGTGGATTAGTGAGTGATGAAATACTAGCGATACTAGACGCAAACACGGCAACCATAGAAAAAGCCGAACAGTTGTTAGCGCCAATATTCGCAAACAGAATTAGTAAAAATACTGGACTGGAACTTGCCAAGCACATTAAAGCCCTTAGGCAAACAAGAACCGATCTGCCAGTTGATACGGTTTTGCCGTTAGCGGACGTATTAACCGATTCTTTAGAAACGGCGCTAGATCAGGCGTTATCACTTGAATCTACCAAACCTATAACAGCGTGGAAAGCTAAATGGTTCAAGAAAGATGAAGCAGGCAAATACGTCTTGAAATCCAAAGACCGACAAAAGAAACTGCGAGCCCTTTGTTTTGTTTACGAAAAGTATATGAGCCGTATGCACGAGTTATTACTGTACGATTTTGATGACATGATATTACGCACAGTGCATGCCATGGAAGTATTTAATGATTTGCGATTTAACCTTCAAGAACAATACCAATACATCATGGTCGATGAATTCCAGGACACGAACTTGGCGCAAATGCGTATCCTGCATAACTTGACTAACAGTCAGACGCCTGATTTTTCACCGAACATTTTAGTTGTTGGAGATGATGATCAGGCTATATATAGTTTTCAGGGCGCAGATATCAGTAACATTATTGATTTTCAAGTTCATTACCCAAATACAAAGCTAATCGCTTTAACCGACAATTATAGGTCCACTAAAAGCATTCTTGATGGCTCGCGAGCGCTTATTACCCAGGGAGAGAACAGGTTAGAAAACAGAATAGAGAGTTTAAACAAACAGTTGATTGTCAAAAGTAAAAGCCTGCAGGGTGAGGTTGGGCTGTATGAAGCCGCGACGATTGATGATGAGAGGCTTTTCGTAGTTCAAGACATCCAAAAACAGCTTAAAAGCGGAAAAAAACTAGGTGACATTGCGGTACTTGCCAGACGCCACAAGGAGATACTAGCTTTGTTACCGTATTTCGCAAAACACAATATTCCTGTTAGCTACACTCGATATGATGATGTGCTAAAATCTGCGCCCGTTCAACTATTGGAACAATTGGCGCACGTTTTAATCAGTATTAACGAGGGGCGGCACGATGAGCTTGACAGCCAATTATCAGAGCTTTTGTCACATGAAGCTTGGGGGATAAATCCTGTAGAACTCTGGCGATTAAGTTTGGCGGCCCACAAGGAACGTAAGCAATGGTTAGAGAAAATGGCCGAGGATAAAAACTTTTCAGGGTTGCAAGAATGGCTAATTAAAACCTCTTCTTCGATTAATGAGTTGCCTCTCGAAATTTTGCTTGACGTTATGTTAGGTACACCAAACGATAACCTAAAGCAGACTTCAAGAGGTTTTATCAGCCCGTTGTATGGTTATCTGTTCTCGAAAGAAAATCTGGAATTAGAACCAGACAAATATATAACTCACTTGGAGGCGCTAAGGGCAATTCGTGCTCGCTTAATAGAATATTGTCCAGACCAAGTGCCGACATTGCGTAGTTTCGTAGAATTTATTGAATTAAGCCGCAAGCTTGGTAACAGCATAGAAACCATGCGTCGATTCGCAATCAAAGACGCTGTAAATTTAATGACTGCGCACACCTCCAAAGGCCTGGAATTCGAAACTGTTTACGTGATAAATGTAGTAGATAGTGTTTGGGGAGATGGCGCTAGGTCCCGCAGCCGATTAATCGACTACCCTGAAAACTTAGCCCTTAAACCAGCTGGTGAAACTAGCGATGAAAGATTGCGGTTATTTTACGTGGCAATCACGCGTGCAAAGTGCAACCTCAAAGTAAGTTACAGTTTAAGCAACGACAATGGCAAAATAACTCGCTCCGCTAGTATGCTGGCGGGATTGCAGGACAGTGGATGGCATCCGAAAGTATTGAAATCGCAAGAAGGTCTTGAGCAGATTAAACAAGCTGCCGAGTTAGCATGGTACCAAAACATTGTGTCTTCGGCAAAGACTCAAACTAACGCGCTGCTTCCTCTGCTAGATAATTACAGAATCAGTATCACTCACTTGCACAATTTCCTGGATGTAACTCGAGGTGGTCCGGCCATGTTTTTAATGAAAAATTTGCTACGCTTTCCTCAAGCCAAGAGCCCAAACGCCGCTTACGGCACGGCTGTTCATGAAGCACTCTACAAAGCGCATGCTTATTTGGAAGCGAAGGGCAACAAACAAGCCGTAGAAGACGTGATAGGCAATTTTGAAACAAGTCTGCGCTATCAAAACATGCAAACGCGTGATTTTGAAATGTACTTAAAGCGAGGCAGTGAAGCGCTGAGAGCCTTTTTAGCTAATAAATACGAAACTTTTTCGGTAACGCAAAAAGCTGAATTTGATTTCTATTACCAACAATCCTCGGTTAGCGGCGCGGATTTAACCGGAAAATTAGATCTTGTTGATATCGATAAAGAGGAGAAGTCTATAGTCGTTGCTGATTATAAAACTGGTCGTCCAGCCTTGAGTTGGAAAGGTAAAAGCGAATACGAGAAAATTAAACTACACAAATATCGCCAACAGTTATTGTTTTACAAATTATTGATAGAAAATTCTCGTGACTGGGGACGATTTAAGGTAGGGCAGGGAATTATTCAATTTATAGAACCCGCTAGCTCTGGTGATATCATATCCCTTGAAACAAATTTTCTGGATGAAGATATCGTACGGTTTGAAAAGTTAATAGGCGTAGTCTGGAATAAAATTATGGCCTTGGATTTACCGGACGCTTCAGGCTATGAACAAACTCTAAAAGGTATTTTAGCCTTTGAGCAAGACCTGATTGACGGCAAGGTATAAATTGAATTTCGTTTGCTATGCCTAAAAATACAATTATAAATTTCTGGCAAGATTTACCAAAACCTTTTTTTGCTTTGGCGCCAATGGAGGCGGTGACCGACGTAGTTTTTCGTCATGTCATATCAAAAGCCGCCAGACCTGATTTGTTTTTCACCGAATTTACCAATGCGTCTAGTTTTTGTAGTCCCGAAGGTATACACAGCACCCGCGGACGATTAACTTTCACGGACGACGAACAGCCTATAGTGGCTCAGATTTGGGGAAGCAGGCCTGATGAATTCGCTCAAATGAGTCAAGGTTTGGCCGAGATGGGGTTTAGCGGCATAGACATTAACATGGGTTGCCCAGATAAAGCAGTCCTAAAAAGTGGGGCAGGGTGCGCCTTGATGCACGAGCCTGAACTAAGTAGTGAGTTGATCGCAGCCGCTAAAACAGGTGGTTTACCTGTGAGCGTCAAAACCAGGCTTGGAGATATACGTCCAGAGGAGTGGAGTGAATGGCTAGAAAGCATACTGCAAAATGACATAGCAAACCTGACGATACATTTACGAACCCGTAAAGAAATGAGTAAAGTTCCGGCTCATCACGAGCTAATACCTGATATAAAAATCTTGCGAGACAAGATAGCCCCACAAACACTCCTGACTATAAACGGTGACATTCGTGACCGCCAGCATGGAGAAGAGTTGGTGGCACAATACGGCATTGATGGAATTATGATAGCCCGTGGTATCTTCGCCAATCCTTTCGCTTTCATTGGTACTGAAGAGGGAAATAGAGCTACCACCAATTTCAGAGCACACTTTTTGAGTGACCTTCCACTGGAAACTCACTCAAGCGTTCGGCTGAAATCCTCGGGGACAACCTCGGATTCCACAGTCTCTTCAATCGGAGATAGCTCTATTTCATCCACGGGCTCGACAAGCAAAAAAAATGAATTAATAGATCTCCTTAAGCTACATTTGGATTTGCACGATAAATACGAGAAAGAACTCGGCCCTCGCAAGTTCGAACCCCTGAAACGCTTTTTCAAAATTTATATCCGAGATTTTCCAGGAGCAAGCGAGTTGCGAGTTAAGTTGATGGATGCGAAAAGTACCGATGAAGTGCGGCGTATTTTAAATTCTGTCAATCTAGACGCTAATTAGCGTCGGTTTCGGCGTTTTAGTTCAGCAACTTTCAAACGAACTTCGTGGCGATCAATTAGTTGCAATGCTTTTTCACGATCAACTTGATCCTTGGCTTCATCCCGCATTTTGAGAGCCTGGTCCAGGGCAGCTTTTGAATCAGCTTCAGCAATATCATCACTGTGGTCAGCTGTATCAACTAATACTCGTACGATATTTTGCGAAACTTCAATTACACCACCGCTAATAGCGAAGTGTTCAAGGTGATTGTCATCGTCGGTTTTCTTGTGCCTAATTGTCATCACCCCAGGTTTCGCTAGCGTTACTAGTGCCTCATGGTCGGGGAATATGGCTATTTCACCTTCGGTGGTAGGCAACATTACTTCATAAACCTCTTGGTCCAGAGTCGTGCCATTCAATGTCACTAAACGTAAGTTCATTAAGCTTCCTTTTTAACTTTTTTAGTAGCTTTTTCGTGCAGTGTGCCGTCTACCATATAGAACCAATTTTCTGGCTTGTCGTCGTATTTGCCAGCTAAAATATCGGCAGCGTCACGAATTGTGTCTTCGAGTTTGACGTAAACGCCAGCGTTACCCGTAAACTTCTCAGCTACGTGGAAGGGTTGAGCAAAGAATCGTTGCAAACGGCGAGCGCGCGCTACGGTTTGTTTTTGATCGTCAGAAAGTTCTTCCATA
Organism: uncultured Candidatus Saccharibacteria bacterium; assembly: GCA_964349805.1. GTDB lineage: Bacteria > Patescibacteriota > Saccharimonadia > Saccharimonadales > Saccharimonadaceae > CAYGHE01. The sequence goes on from CAYGHE010000004.1 coordinate 29,426, forward strand.
CCTAGGATGGCGATTATATCCTGAAGGTCTTTGTATTGCTGTAATATCCTCTGTGCTTCACGGGCTACTCGATAGTGTTCAGCGCCAACGATTTCGGGATCAAGACTGCTACTGGTACTATCAAGCACGTCAACCGCTGGGTAAATACCGATCTCAGTCAAGGCTCGGTTCATAACTATCGTAGCGTCAAGGTGGGCGAAGGTAGCAGCAGGGGCTGGGTCGGTTAAGTCATCCGCAGGCACATAAACAGCCTGTACGGATGTAATGGAACCGTCTTTGGTGCTAGTAATACGCTCTTGCAAAGCACCCATTTCTTGTTGCAGGTTAGGTTGATAACCAACCGCACTTGGCAAGCGTCCTAAAAGGGCAGATACTTCGGATCCAGCTTGGGTGAATCGGAAAATATTATCAATAAACAAGAGCACGTCTTTGCCTTCATCACGAAATGCTTCTGCCATAGCAAGGCCAGAAAGAGCAACTCGCAAACGAGCTCCTGGCGGTTCGTTCATTTGACCAAAAACTAGTGATGTTTTATCAAGTACGCCCGCTTCTTGCATTTCGTAGTACAAGTCATTACCTTCGCGAGTACGTTCTCCAACACCTGCAAAAACCGAGTTGCCTTTGTGATATTTGGCGATATTGTTGATAAGTTCTGTAATTAGAACCGTTTTACCAACACCAGCCCCAGCGAACAACCCAGCTTTTCCTCCTTTTGTCAGAGGAGCAATTAGATCGACAACTTTGATACCTGTTTCTAAAATTTCGGTCTTGTCAGACTGATCCGATAGGGCAGGAGCTTTGCGGTGAATCGGTAGAGTTGTGCATTCAGGAGCTGGTTTACCATCAACAGGTTCGCCAATAACGTTAAACATTCGTCCTTGAGTGTCAGCACCAACTGGGACTCGGATGGGACCGCCCGTCATAGTGACCGTGTCACCGCGCCTAACACCGTCAGTACTTGCAAGAGAGATAGTACGTACCGTGCGCTCATCAAGGTGCTGTGCCACTTCTAGCGTGACCTTGCGACCCATTGTTTTGACTATTAAGGCATCAAAGATGGCTGGCAGTTTGGCGTTTTCGCTAAACTCCACGTCCACCACAACACCAACTACCTGAATGATAGTGCCCTTTGTTTTAGCGTCTAGTTTTTCTTGAGTTTTAACCATATTACATCTCCTTCTTTATCATTAGTTCATTGCTTCTACGCCACCGGATATTTCAGCCAATTCCTGAGTGATTGCGCTCTGGCGAGCTTGGTTAATAGCCAGCGTTAAATCTTCAATTAAATCTGAAGCGTTGTCAGTGGCGTTTTTCATAGCCACCATTCTCATACTATGTTCAGACGCTCTGGCATCAAGTAACGCTTGAAAAATCTGCGCGCCAATCAACCGGTGGGTGACGCTATCTAGTACCGCTTCTAAGCTAGGTTCATATGCAGCATCGCGCACTGCGTCTCGGACTGCTATCTCCTCAAAACCAGCGGGTAGTATATGCCGTGTCAGAGCTACCTGTACTAGACTGTTCTTGAATTCGGTATAAATAATATCTACGGTGTCTACTTCGCCTTGTAAAAATTTGTTTTGAACAGTCTCTAATATGGCGTAAAGTTCTCGGCTAGAGGGTTTGTCAGGTAGATTTTCATAAACGCCTGTCATCTCTACGTTCTTGAGTCGAGTAACGAACTGGGTAGCTCTGCGGCCTATGGCAATAGTCTCATTTTTGATGCCTGATTTAGCATCCGAGTTGAGCTCTCTTAGGTATTGTTTCATGACATTCCCGTTATAGGCTCCCGCTAAACCTTTATCACCAGCCACGACTATCAAAAGGCGCTTCTTTATTTCGCGTCTTGCAAAAAGAGGGTGCTGCTTAGTCAAACCTTGGCTGGACAGGTAAGTAAGCAGTTCTCTAGCAGCCCTGGTGTAAGGTTCGGAGGCTTTAGTGGCATCTTGAGTACGGCGCATTTTACTAGCAGCCACTAGTTGCATAGCTTTAGTAATCTGCCGCGTACTTTTAACCGACCGAGTGCGTGTTTTTAGCGCCCGAGTAGAAGACATTTTAGTTTACGAACCCCTTTGATACAGCCTTGGCTTTTTCTTCGATAGATTTCAGCATTTCATCGGTAGGTTGATCGCCTTTGTCTAGTAATTGCATGTCTTTCTTGGACTCCGTCCAGAGTTTTGATAACAACGTACTCTGAGCTTGTTTAATTTTTTCTGGTGGTACCGTTTCAAAACAACCGCTAGTAACAGCATGAATACTTACAAATTGCTGCCAGACGCTAAGTGGTTGGTATTGAGGTTGTTTAAGTAGTTCTGTTAATCGTTGCCCCAAGTCAATCTGAGCTTTGGTATTTTCATCCAAGTCACTGCCAAATTGAGCGAAACTAGCTAATTCCCTAAATTGACTTAGTCCTAGTTTCAAGTTACCACCAACTGACTTCATGGCTTTTACTTGAGCCGCGCCACCAACACGAGACACGGACAGTCCAGCTGAAATTGCTGGGCGTATACCTTGGTAAAACAAGTCTGTTTCTAAGAAAATCTGACCATCAGTGATTGATATAACGTTCGTTGGAATGTAAGCCGAAATATCACCAGCTTGCGTCTCGATAATCGGCAAAGCCGTAAGAGACCCAGCGCCTAGCTCATCGCTTAACTTGGCTGAACGTTCAAGTAGGCGAGAGTGGAGGTAGAATACATCTCCTGGGTAAGCCTCTCGTCCAGGTGGACGACGCAGCAACAATGACATTTGCCGGTAAGCAACAGCATGCTTGGTTAAATCGTCATAAATAATCAAAGCGTGCTTGGAATTGTCGCGGAAATATTCGCCCATGGCTGTAGCGGCATATGGAGCGAGGTAGAGTAATGATGCTGGATCGCTTGGGCTGGTTGCCACTACGATAGTTTGGTCCATAACGCCCTCAGACTTAAGACGCTCAACCAAACGAGCGACTTTAGAAAGTTTTTGTCCAATAGCTACGTAAACGTTAATGACTTCTGTCTTTTGGCGCGCTTGGTTAATCATAGTGTCGATTGCTATAGCAGTTTTACCAGTTTGTCGATCGCCAATAATTAATTCTCGTTGCCCACGGCCAATAGGGAACATAGAGTCGATTGATGTTATGCCGGTCATTAATGGCTCATGAACCGATTTACGGCCCATTACCCCGATAGCATCACGTTCTACAAGACCGGTTTGTTTGGTTTTAATAGCTGGGCCGCCGTCTAAGGGATTACCAAGTGGATCAATAACGCGCCCTAGGAGTTCCGGACCAACCGGTACATTTAGGACCGATCCCTTCAAGCGAACCGTAGCACCAGCTGACACATGAATGTCGTCGCCTAGTAACACGGCTCCAATTTCGTCTTCCATTAAGTTCAAGGCAAAGGCTTCCACGATGCCATTGTCGGTTTCGATTTGAAGAACTTCACTGTAACCAGCGTCTTTTAGGCCGTGAATCCACGCCACACCATCACCGACACGGGTAACGATACCTGATTTTTCAAAACCTTCGTTAGTCTCTAATTTGGCGATAGCCGCTTTTAGTTCGTTAGATAGTTCAGTAACTGATAGTTTGCTCATATGTATTACTTTCCTTATATTTCCTTGGCGATCCTTAGTTTTTGCAATTTACGGCGCAGAGTATTGTCAAATGTTGCATCTGGGGTAGTGATCTTTATACCGCCCAATAAATTCTGTGATACTTTTTGGCGAATAGTTACGTCTTTGGCGTTGTAGATAGACTTTAGGTTGCTCTGAATACTACTCAGCAAATCTTTGTCGATAGCCCTGGCACTCTCAATATCTGTAACGACATGTCCCCGCGATATTAATTCTCGTTCTATGTCACGAACTAATAAATCTACTTCTCGCACGCGGCCAGTTTTTACCAGATAACCTGCTAGTTGCATTTCGATATTCTCATCCCCAGCCATGATACGGTCTGCGGCATATCGAGCTATGCGACGACGGAACAGGTAAGTGGCCATTAGTTACGAATCTCCTCGACGGTATTACGTATGATGGTCTTGTCGATATCGTCGGTCAAAGTTTTACCTATGACTTTTTCTGTAGCCATCGCAACCAACTCTATAGTTTCAGCACGTAATTCCTTTTTGGCTGCAATAACATCCTTGGCAATCTGCTGCTGTGCTTGAGCAACTACAGCTTGGGCTTTGGTTTCAGCCTTGGTTTGCGCGAGCTCAATAGCTCTCGTAGCTTCCCCCTCAGCCGTTAGTACTATATCGGCGGCCTCCTTGCGAGCCTTTTCTAGCATCTTTGCAATCTTAGCTTCTGATGCTTCGGCGTCTCGTCTGGCTTCGTCAGCAGCTTTCAGGCTAGCATCAATGTCAGCTTGGCGTTTGTCGATTGTTTTTATTAAAACCGGGAAAACAAACTTGCTAAACAAAAACACCAACACCAAAAAGGCTGCTATCTGAGAAATCAGCGTTAGCCAATCTATTCCTAGCGCGCCTAAAAGATCGGATTCTTCCGTGCTCTCAGTTGCGGCTGATGCAAAAAACATAAGTTGCATATGTAAAAAACAACTCCTACAAGAACTTAGCGATAATCGCTACGATGATACCAATGATGGCCAAGCTATCTGCGAACACGATAGCGGTAATCATTAGCGTACGGATTTCTGCTAGTTTTTCTGGGTTACGCCCAAGAGCGTTCAAAGCTCCTGTACCAATCAAACCTACTGCTAAAGCTGCTCCTACGGCTGGTAAGGCGTAAGTCAAGCCAAATCCAATTCCTTCCATCTTATATATCTCCTTTATTATTTTTTATAACATCATTCCAATTGCTTAACCTCGAGTAGGTCATCGGCGGAAGAATGATCGCTTGAATGGGATTCCTGAGCTAGGGCAGTAAAGATTAGGCTCAGCATAAAGAAAACATAGGCCTGAATAAAACCGATAAATAGCTCGAAAGCCATAAATACGGGCAAGGTAACCGTAGCTAAATAACTCGACAAAACGGCAACCATGATAAGCAAAACTTCGCCAGCAAAGGCATTACCAAACAAACGCAAACTAAGTGCTAGCCCTCTGGAAAACTCACCACTTAATTCTAGGATGCCCTCAAAAGCACCAATCGGATCTTTGAGCGGATTCCTCAAGTATCGTGCTGCGTTACCAAAAATACCAAGATGGCGGATAGCATAAAACTGAACAGCCACCAGCGTAATCAAGGCCAGACCAACTGTAAAATTCAGGTCTGCTGGTAATCCTCGGAATAATGGCACGCCACTGAGTGTGATTGTGCCAACACCTGGCAGAACCGCGATCCAATAGTTTATTAACACGAATAGAAAAATTGTGATAGAAAGCGGCGCAACCTTACGAGCCAACTCTCGGTTAGGAATAATGTCGTGCACTTGACGCAGCAGCGACTCAAACATCCAATGAAAGGTCCCTGTAAAATAATTGCGTTTATCACGTTTCACCATTGTTGCAATATAAAAGAATATAGCCAACACAACTACTAAGCCAATACTGCCCAGTAGCAGGGAATTGGTAATAGCGATAGGGCCTATAAAAAACACTGTCTCTGGAGCAAGACTAATATGTAGATTCATAGCAGCAAAATTTTTCATTGATTATTTTTGAGTTCTCTTAATTTGTTTGATTTGTCTTGTGACTAACAGTGCCGATAAACTTGAACCTGTCACTATACCGACGATAGTTAACCATGGAGTTGTATCGAAAAATCTGTCAGACATAACGCCAATAACCGTTACCCCAACAGCTGGGACGAACATTCGCCAAGTAGTATCAGCGATAGTACCTAGCAATAAAACCGCCGCGTTCTTTTGCGGCTGTTTTGTCGTCTTTTTAGGCGACTCTTCCATCTCTGATTATTATATACCATTACGGTAATTAAGTACAAGGGTTATAGACCATATTACAACTTTATACGCCCAGTTTTGCTATGCTACAATGGACTTTATGAGTGATAAATCTGACCCTAAAATTATAGTTTATAGTACGAGCTGGTGCGCCTTTTGCCATACCGAAATGCAGTGGATGGATAAACTGGGTATTCCGTATACCGCCAAAGACATTGAGGTTGATAAAGAAGCTTACGAAGAATTAATGAAGAAAAGCGACGGCGGCTATCGCGGCGTTCCCGTAACAGACGTGGCCGGAGATTTAATCTTGGGATTTGACCGTCCAAAACTGCAAGATGCTTTTGCTAAACACGGAATCAAACCTGCCGATCCAACCTCAAAGTAGGTAATATCGTGACAGGTTTTGAAGATAAACCAGGAAATCCCGATAGGGCAGAACAGTCCCGTATACCAGAGCATCTATTACGTGAATACAGCGCCTTTGCTTACTATGAAGTGATTAAAAAAATTGCACACCCTAGTTTTAAGGATGGCAGGGTCGCACCATACATTCTAGATATGTCTGCTACGACAGGTGAGGGCAAGCGTGACAGCTACGTCCAAACTTTTCAAAGAATAGCTATAAATCCTCCTTACAGAGGAGAGAATCTCAAAAGCCCAGAATCTAAACAACTCATGAGTGATATTTCCGATTTATTTCGTGAAGCTGATAAAGGCGTTAGTGAATATTTACAGCATCCAGTCACGGCAGAAAGTCCCCAGGCTCAAGCCTTGCGACAGCAGCAAACTCATTTTGTGCTGTTTTTACTACAAAAGTTCAGTAACCTGGCTGTGCTTCAAACATCTTTAGACGACAGCATAGATCCTGAAAGCCTAGAAAAAGATATAACATTAATACTCAATAGGATATTGAAGGTCTAAGAATGTATACTAGGGCTATACGTTATGCCCGCTATAATTATGATTCACGGTTTTCGAGGCACGCATCACGGCCTTGAGTTAATAAAAGCTGAGCTAAAAAAGCTTGATTTTAAACATGTTATCGTACCTGATTTACCAGGGTTTGGTGGCTCAAAACCCCTCGAAAAACATGATCTTGATGATTACGTTAATTGGCTGAACGAGTTTATAAAAGAGCAGAAATTAGCAAAACCGCCCATTCTTTTAGGGCATTCTTTTGGCAGTATTATCGTGGCGGCTTATGCATCCAGATATCCTGAAACAATCGACAAGTTAGTGCTTGTTAATCCTATCGGGGATTCTGCGCTCCGAGGGCCGCGCCAGATATTAACCAAGGGTGCTTTGCTCTATTATTGGCTAGGTAAGCACCTGCCTGCGAAAGTAGCCCGCCTCTGGCTTAGTTCTAAATTATCCGTAATGTTTATGAGCGTCACTATGGCCAAAACTCGTGACAAATCAAAGCGGCGTTTTATACATCAACAGCATTTAATGTATTTTAGTAAATTCGATAATCCACGCATGCTTTCCGAAGCCTTTAGCACCTCAATTAATTACAGTGTGCGTGATTTTGCTGCCAAGATACCCGTAAAAACCCTGCTTATTGCCGGTGATAAAGATGACATCACGCCCCTTTATAAACAAAAGGGCTTGTTAGAAATTTTTCCACAGGCCAATCTAGTAACTATCGATGGAGTAGGGCACTTGACGCACTACGAAACTCCAGAAATAGTCGCTAAATCAGTTTACGATTTTATTAAATCTGTATAAATCTTTTCAAAACGATCTAGCGTGTATTTTAGGTCATGAGTTTTAGCGATAGCCAGGCTTTCTTTGGCCATTTTGGCGCGCAATCCAGAGTCACTAATTATAGAAAGTAACGACTCAGCGATTTGCTCGTCATCATCTTTTTCGCACAAATAACCGTTACGCCCATTTTGGCAAAGTTCTTTTAGAGCGCCAGCATCAACAGCGACGATTGGAAGTCCGCTGGCCATAGCCTCCAGGGCAGCAATACTTTGCAGCTCAGCCGGTGACGGCATGCAAAAAACCGTACCAATCCTGTGCAGCTCAAACTTATCTTCATCGGATACTCGGCCTGTAAAAGTAGTTTTATCCGATAGCCCCAATTCACGAGATAAGCCCTTAAGGTTTTCCATGTCCGTACCGCTACCGACAATCAACAAATGAGCATCTTTGACAGATACAATTCTTGCAAAAGCTCGAATCAGTACAGACAGATGTTTCTCTCCGTCGACTCGACCTAGATAAGTAATTATTGGTTTATCGGTAGGCAGATTATAGCGTTTTATAACTTCGTCTGATACCGGTCCTGGCATAAACAAGCTAAGGTCAATACCGTTTGAAACTGGCTCCATCTCGACAGTTATTTTCTCACCGGCAGCACCAAACATATCAATAGCCGCCTGAGTAGGCAGGGTTACATAATCGGCTTTGGAGTGAAATCGTGCGCCGTATTCTCGAAGCATATAGTTAATAGGTCGGGCGATAGGTGCTAACAACCGCAGATTATCCATAAGGTTTTCAGGCATAGCGTGATTAGTGCTGACTATAGGAATACCGGATTTATTACCATACCGCATAGCAGACTGGCCAATCCACATCATCATCTGGATATGCATGACATCTGGATCAAAATCTCGAATAATTTTTTTTACTTCTCGCTGCGGGGTGGGGCTAATGCGGAAATTTTGATAAAAAGGAAAGGGGACAGAAGCCGTACGAGCTACCACATGGTTACCGTCTATTTCTTTGCAGCGTCGACCCGTCTGGCTAGGCGCAATGACCATAACTTCATGACCACGATCCGCCATACCGCGAGCTAGGTTGCGGCTGAAGGTGGCTACACCGTTTAGCGTCGGCCAGTGCAAGTCCGACGGAATAAGAATCTTCATATCTTACAGGCGATTATAACATGTTACAATGTCATTAAATATGAGGCTATTCTTTGACGCTCGGTACATAACAACCGGCTTTCACGACGGTATTAGTCGCTATAGCGCTGAACTGGGGTCGGCCTTATCTCGAATAACACCAGTAACTTTCATAATTTCTGCCAAATCTCAGTTATCGAAACTCCCAAAAAACTCCAAATACATACTGATTCATCCGCCAACGTCTACCAAAGAGCCTTTTACAGCAACTGTCTTGAACAAGTACAAGCCTGACGTGGTGTTTTCGCCTATGCAGACCATGGGAGCTCTGGGGCGCAAGTTCAAACTCATTCTTACGGTTCACGATTTAATTTATTATCGACATCGCATGCCACCCCAAAGTTTACGCCCAGCAATTCGTGTTGGTTGGAGAATGTACCATATGAGTTACGCCCCTCAGCGCTTGGCATTAAATGCTGCCGACATGGTCGCTACGGTCAGCCAAACTAGCAAATATCAAATAGAACAGGTTAAATTAACTCATCACCCAATAGTTGTCGTTCCTAATGCGCCCCGTGATTTGTCATCGTTCATCGAAAAAACTCCGGTCACTAAAGACATCAAGAACTTGGTGTACATGGGCTCGTTTATGCCTTATAAAAACGTTGAGACCTTAATAGCTGGTATGGAGTTTTTACCTGAATTCACCTTGCACTTGTTGAGCCGAATTTCACCAAAACGACAAAAAGAATTAACCAAAAAGTTACCCAATAAATCTCAAGTGGTTTTCCATAACGGTACTAGTGACGAAGAATACGCCCAGTTGTTAATCGATAACGCGCTCCTAGTAACCGCTAGCTTGGACGAGGGTTATGGCCTGCCTATAGCCGAAGCGGCAGCCTTAGGAACACCTGCGGTAATCAGCGATCTAGAGGTTTTTCACGAGGTAGCGGGCAAGGGCGCTTTGTACTTTAACCCTAAAAGCCCGCAAGATTTCGCGGACAAAGTAATAAAAGCTTCTTCTAAAGAAGAGTATGTGGAACTCGTTAAGGAAGCTAAAAATCATATTAAAAATTTCAGTTGGGATAAATCGGCGCACATTTTATTAGATGCAATCAAGCATCTTGTGCACAACGAATAAGACCCTATACTTTCATTATATCACATATAGCTATATATTGTCAAGTCGTGTACAATAATAGTTGTTATGGCTAAGCCTAAAAAACAGTCTTCTGGCGCTATCGTTAACCGCCGCGCAAAATTTGATTATGCGTTGGGCGATACTTTAACCGTGGGCATCGTACTTAGCGGCCCCGAAGTTAGAGCAGCGCGAGACAGTAAGGTTAGCCTCAAAGGCTCTTATGTAAACATCAGAGGCGGGGAATTGTGGCTTAATAACACTAGTTTTAGTTTAGTACTTAATCAACCGGGCGTACCCGGTGCCCGTAGCGTAGATACAGAGCCTAGAAAATTGCTGGCAAAACGCAGTGATATCGAGATGTTACAGAGCAAGAAACAACCAGGCATGAGTATCGTACCTCTTCGATTAATTACAAAGGGTAGATTCATAAAATTAGTTATAGCTGTCGGAAAAGGTAAGAAGCTTTACGACAAACGCGAGACTATCAAACGCCGTGAACAAGAACGCGAAAGCAAGACTGTTAATCTATAAGTGCTAAAATAGTCCCATGAAGCTTTATTCGTGGAACGTAAATGGTATTCGGGCGGTGATTAATAAAGAGGTATTTGCGCCTTTCGTTCAGCAAGAGCAGCCCGATATACTGTGCCTGCAAGAGACCAAGGCCAAGCAGGGGCAGGCCCTTATTGATTTGCCAGAATATGAAGAGTGCTGGAATAGCGCCGACAAAGCTGGTTATAGCGGAACGGCAATTTTTACCAAAATCAAGCCTATCAGCGTAATTAACGGATTAGCCGAGGGAATAGCCGAAAAGTACGGCCTCGCTAATGATAGTTACGGTGACCCAGCAAAAGAAGGCCGGGTAATATCCGCTGAATTTGATAAGTTTTGGGTTGTGAACGTTTATACCCCCAACGCCAAAGATGACTTGTCCAGGTTGAAATTAAGACACCAGCAATGGGACCCAGCTTTCCTTGAACACTTAAAGACTCTCGAAAAATCTAAACCCGTATTAGCTTGTGGTGATTTTAACGTAGCCCATCAACCAATTGACTTGGCACGGCCAAAAGAAAACGAAGGCAAAAAAGGATATACCCCCGAGGAGCGCGAAGGTTTCAGCCAGTTCTTAAAAACTGGTTTTATTGATACTTTCCGATACAAATACCCCGAGAAAACAGACGCCTACAGCTGGTGGACTCACTGGGCGAACGCCCGAGCCAGAAACGTGGGTTGGCGTATCGATTATTGGTTAGCCAGTCAAAAGTTAGCCGACAACATCAAAGAAGCTAAAATCCATCCTGACATTCTGGGGTCCGACCATTGTCCAGTAAGTATAGAGCTGATATGAGCTTATCACCCGAACTACAGACCTTACGCGATAAACAGCCTTTTTACGAAGGAAATGACGAGGTCAAGAAAACCCTTTCAACCAAGGTGCTTTCTTTGTTAATAGCACCCACCGCAGTTGGTAAATCTACAATCGTAAAAGAAGTTCTTGGGCAGCAAACGACCTGGAGCGAAGTAGGTAGTTTTACTACACGACCAAGACGCCCTAATGATCCCGATAACTACAGGACCGGATCGGAAGGTATTACGACAGCCTCGATGATTGAACAAATAAATAATGGCGAACTAGTCAATTATTCAATTCATCCTGCGGGTTATATTTATGGCACGCCCCCAGAGAGTTTTCCGTCTGGGTACAATTTGTTACCAGTCTTGCCAGACAGCGTACCGGTTTTGCAGCGCGCAGGTTTTAAGAGGGTAGAGACATCTTATATAGTGACTGAAGTTGAAGCATGGAAAATTAGATTAGGGGACAGGATATCCGACCCTTCCATATCCGCGAGAATGGAGGAAGCCGTAGTTTCATTAAGATACGGTTTAGACAATGCCGATGACCTTAATTTTATAGAAAATGCTGGTGGTCCTGAAGGATTGCAAATAGCCGTGCAAAATATTATTGATATCACCCTAGGCAAACACGAAGCAACCTTAGACAAAAACCGCTTAGTGGAGTTAACTAAAGACATGTTAACTTTTGCCGAACAAGTTATGAAAGAACACTCCTTAGAGGATAAATCATGAGCGATAAGCTACAGAAAATAGCTGTTTTTGATATAGACGGAACGCTGTTTCGTTGGCAATTATTTCACGAGCTAGTGACCGAACTCACTCTGGCTAAGGTTTTCCCATCAAACACTTATCGTTTAATTGATGACGCTTGGCAGAGATGGCGTGGCGGCGAGATGCCTTTTAACGAATATGAGAAACTTGTCATTGACACCCTTATTACTTATTTACCTCTAATTCCCGTGCCGACATTCGAAGCGGCAGCTAAAAAAGTAGTGGCTCAAAGCGGACATAAAATTCATTATTACACTCATAATTTGCTCAAAAAACTGCAGGCTGACGGTTACTATACGTTGGCAATTTCGGGATCCCAGCAAGAGGTACTAGGACTGTTCGCTAATCGCTATAAATTCGATGATTGTATCGGTGCTGTTTATGAAAGAAAGGGCGGCCGATACACTGGTCAAATTAGCCGTGAAGTTTATGGGCGCAAAGGACAATTATTACAAGAGTACTTAGAAAGCCATCCTAGCTTAACGCTAAAAGATAGCGTAGGTATCGGTGATTCGGAAGGTGATATACCAATGCTAGAAATGGTAGAAAACCCCATAGCGTTCAGCCCTTCAGAGGGTTTGTTTAAAGAAGCTAAAGAACGTAAATGGAAAGTAGTGGTCGAGAGAAAAAATATAAGCTATACGCTGGAGATGCAAAATGGAAAATACATATTGGCAGAAACAGTCGTCTACTAGTCCACTATTCCCAGATGTAGAGTGGAGTAAACCTCAGCAGCGCTCAAAGGCAGGGAAATTAGGTATTATTGGCGGTAATAAGCTTGGTCTTATGGCCGTATCTGAAAGCTATCAAACGGCTTTATCGACCGCCGCTGGAGAAGTGAAAATACTCTTGCCAGATAGTCTTAAAAAGGCTTTGCCAAAACAAATGAGTGATGCCGTTTTTGCCCCCAGCAATAAATCAGGGGGATTAGCTAAAGATGCTTTTAATGAGATGCGGGCTTTAGGTGAATGGGCGGATGGCATTTTGCTGATTGGCGACGCTGGTAAAAATAGCGAAACAGCCGTCTTGTACGAGCGTTTTGTCGCCGAATACGAAGGCCCTCTGACGATAACTCGTGACGCCCTAGATTTACTGAAAAACAACTATCAATCATTAGTGGACCGGCCGCAAACACTAATGATAATGTCTTTTGCACAAGCCCAAAAACTATTTCAAGCTGTCTATTATCCAAAGGTTCTAACATTTAGCATGCAATTAAACCGACTGGTCGAAGCTATGCATAAATTTACTATCACGTATCCTATATGCATCAGTGTCTTTCATAATGACACTTTAGCTATAGCTCACGGCGGTCAAGTTGTAACGCAACCACTAGACGACCCCATGCCGATTTGGCGCGGAATTACTGCGACAAAAGCGGCTGTATACTGGCTTTGGAACCGAGAATATCCCTTGCAGGCAACGGCTGCCTCATTAATCGAAACCTAGAGAATGATTGTCCTTTTATATCTGGTACCGCGAGCCGGACTTGAACCGGCACGTCCATAACGGACACTAGATTTTGAGTCTAGCGCGTCTACCAATTCCGCCATCGCGGCACAAGATGTAAAACAACTTTCATAGCAGGTGCGATCTGCTAATGTATTGTACAATAGAATAGGGTGGCAATCTATAGACATGCAACCGAATCAACCGCTTGGTAACCAAGATCAAAATAGTGACGACGCATCCAAACAGGCTGCGGTAGATTTAGTGCGCTCTCAAATTGACAGAATATATGGCGGGGAGGTAGCCTCGGATCCGCAACAACCAGCTATAGAAAACCCTTACGAAAGAACTCATCAAGAACACCCTCAGCCTCAAGCGGAACAGTGGAAAAAATACCATACGGCTTGGCAAGATTATTATCAAAAATATTACGAGGGTTACTATTCTCATCATCTGCACCGAGCTAAACAAGATTTAGAGGAGCGCATAACTCAATCCAAGAGCCCAGCAGTCCAGGAACACCAACCCCCTAGCTACTTTAGCGATCAACCCAAAGAGGACGCCCCCTCTGATGAAACGTTATCAGTAAACGATGCTGTTTTTGATTTACGCCAGAAATTACTGTTAAGAATTAAAGATTCAGCTAGCAGAGTAAAGAAAAGTCGGCATTTTATACCTATAACGGCCGCTGTAATAGTAGTGTTTGCTTTTCTGTTTTTGCAATATAACCGCCTAGTAATATCTAACGTCATGGCCTATGTGAGCCCTGGCAAAATTGACCCGCAAAACATTGTCGTCGAACCTGGTAGAGCTATCGCGGTCGGCCCTGAGCCCCGTTTGATTATCCCTAAAATTAATATCGACGTGCCCGTAATCTACGGCATTGGTAACGATCAGGCCTCGCAATTAACTGCGATGGACAAAGGAGTGGCTCACTTTGCTATACCCGGTGCTAGCAGCCGCCCAGGACAGGTCGGCAACACTGTAATCGCTGGGCACAGCAGTAACGACTTGTTCGACAATAGCCAATATAAATTTATCTTTGCGCAACTCGAGAGATTAAGCGAAGGCGATATGATATACGCTCACTATGAAGGTGTTCGCTATGCTTACACCGTAACCAAAAAGGATGTAGTTAAACCAACGGACGTTTCCGCTCTAGTTTATCCAACCGACAAGCCAGTTATGACGCTAGTAACCTGCACACCTGTCGGCACGGCCTTGAATCGCTTGTTGGTAACCGCCGAGCAGGTTAGTCCCGATCCTAGCAGCTTCAAACCAGCACCGACCACAGAGGACAGCGAAGAAGATGTATCCATGCCTGGCAATTCTCCTACGATATTCGAAAGAATATTTGGCAACCGTCAATACTAATAAATTACCGTAAAATCATGCGCACGCGCTGCAGGCGATAACCATCGTCAGTGGTTCCAATGCTGTATAAGTATCGTCCATTATTCGTTAAAAGAACCGTGTGCCTACCGGCTACTTGATTGATATCGTGTTTATTCATGCCGTCAAACTCGCGGATAGTTAAGTTGCCGCCCCGATCTGACCAAATATAATTATCGTCCAGCCACTGCAAGACAGCTGTTTGTCCTTCGCCTTCAATTGTCGAAGAGGCTAGGGATTGATATTCCAAGTCATAGCTAGCAAAATACTCTTCTGACTGAGCTAGAAGATATTGGCCGTCAGGGCTGAACTGCAAATAACGTACGTCTCTATCCAGATTGAACGAAGCAAACGTCTTTAAATCAGAAACATCTTCTTTGCTGTTAGGATAACTGCCGCTCAATATTTCTACCTTATTACCGGTGGAAATCGCTGTATAGTTCTCATTAAAATAGCGCGTGGTAGTGATTAGAAAAGGAGTATCAGAGTCGTTTTCTAAAGAACGAACCACATAAGAGTTATCATCTCCCTCCTGATATATACCAACGACTCTGCTAGCACCGGATTCATCTTTGCCAATATAAGTAACGGCATTGCCAGCTTCATAAACGTCAAACGAAGAAACGTTTCTTACTAGCGGGTCTGATACGTTAGCGCCGGGCACCTCAAGCCGTCGTATATTGCCATCTACTAACGCGTAAAATTGACTGCCGCCAGATCCTGCGAACTGAACATCGCTTATATTAAGTTTGAACAATTCCGTGAGATTCCTAGTAGAGCTTACGTCCCGCGTGTCAAGCGCTAGCCATTCTTTATTTTCGCCATAAGTGTGTTGCACAAGAACATAGCGTCCAGCTTCATCCCAGGCAACCATAGAAAAATCATGCAAACTATTTGGGTTAGGGGCAGCAGAATAAATAGTGCTTGGAATAGTTAAGGTTTCAGATTTTATCGTGTCGGAACGAACATCTACCAATTCAAAACTAGGGGCCGTAGCTTGACGTTGCAATAATATTTCGCGGCCTTCTGGAGCCGCCAGACTAGCATAAAGTTCATTGTACTGTGCAACTGTTTCGAGTGTTAATTCTTTCGGTACAAGTAAAGCATAGTTAAGCCAGGTTAGGGTGCCGGCTTTTATATTAATGGTCTTTTGCCATGTTTCGTATCCATCACGCCAGATTGTAAACTCGTGAACGCCAGGCAACACAGAGCTTTTACTGGGTGTGCGCGAGCTAATAGCGTTTCCATCAATTGTTACAGTGGCACCCGATGGAGTAGACCCGAATTGCACCAACGAACCCTGCTGCAGGCGGCCTTCGTCCATATTAAACCGATACCCTAGGGTAAAAAGTATTATCAAAGAGGCTGTAGTAATGACAGTCAGGCTCATTAAAGTATAGACAAGCACCCGCCTGAATATCTCTCTTTTTCGTGAAAGGCGACGATACATAATCTACATTATACCAAGCGTATACATTTTTTAACCAAGACTTGTAATATTCGGCTAATACGCTTAAGATAATGATATCGCTTAAGCCCCTTAATGCGGCGATAAAAAGCAGCACTACTAGTGAGAATTTATAAGAAATGAGTCAAGACAAAAAAACAGTTACTGTCAATGGACGGCGCTATGACGTAGCGACCGGCCTAGCACTTAATTCTACAACTCCTGCAACTCCTGGACGTAAATATGCTGACATTAAAAAGTCTCCGCATGCAAAAATTGTTCACTCGGCCGTGCAAAAATCTAAAACGCTTCACCGCAAAGTGGTCAAGAAACCCAAGAGCACGGCGCAAACAGTTGTTCCACCCCGTAAAATTGGCCGCAATATGGATATAGCTCGCAGTAAACTGATAGCTCGATTTGCTCCTACGGCACAAGAAAATCAACCTGCAAAAAAGGTGACTAGCAAATCACAGAGTGATATCGGGCCAGTTAAACATCCTTTAACAGCCAAAGTAGGGTCCACTAAAAAAGCAGACCTCCCGGTAAAACCTAAAAACAGTCGAGAAACCAAAGAAGAGGCTATTTCCGCCGCCTTAAAAGCCCCTAAGTCTTCAGCTAGTGCCAAACGCAAGACTCCGCCAAAATTAAAACGTTTCATAAACGTTTTTAGTATCGGATTTATCTGCCTAGTTATTGGTGCGGCGGCGGCATACACCAATCTACCCAGTCTCTCCGTAAAGGTGGCTGGTGCACAAGCCGGCGTTAACGCTTCTTATCCTGGCTACAAACCCGATGGTTATAGATTTAGAGGGCCAGCATCATTTAGTAACAACGAGGTGTCTCTGACTTTTCGTGCCAACACTGGCAATAAGTATTTCACCATAAAACAATCTAAAAGCTCTTGGGATTCAAGCGCTGTAAGAGATTACGCTCAAACTATATTAGGTGAAGATTTTGTAACTATCCGACAAAGCGGCTGGACTATTTATACTTATGCTGGCAAAGCTGCCTGGGTTAACGCTGGAATATTGTACACAGTAGACGGCGATGCACGTCTTACCAATGAACAGATACGCCGTTTGGCCACTAGTTTGTAACTCTCAGTAGGTGAAAAGAGATTTTAGGGGCAAGCCGAGTGGCAGGACCCGTAAAACTAATAGCCGGTATCTAGTTAGGTGCTGTTAGCTGTTATAATTAGATTTAATGGCTAATTCTCAAATACCAACCGTACGTACTCGTTTTGCGCCTAGCCCTACTGGTTTTTTACACGTTGGTGGCGTTCGAACAGCGTTATTCGCTTGGTTAATAGCCCGGCAAAAAGGTGGGCAATTCGTCCTAAGGCTTGAGGACACCGACAAAGCCCGCGAAATAGAAGGTAGTGAACAACATCTTATAGAAAGCTTACAATCACTAGGCATAAATTATGATGAGGGGCCTGATAATGGCGGGCAATTCGCGCCATATCGACAAAGCGAGCGCTTAGACATTTATAAATCTTGGGCGCAAAAACTATTAGATAGAGGGAGAGCTTATCCTGACCCATATACCGCGCAGGAGCTTCAGGCTTTCCGTGAACAAGCTCAAAAAGAAGGCAAGCCGTTTTTATACAGAAACCATCGACCTAACTTAGTAACGGAAGCTAACCATTGGGATGGCAAGGCGCCTCTTCGTTTTAAATCAAGCCCCGGGGATTATACTTGGAACGACGCCGTAATGGGCGAACTCCACGCGGGTCAAGAATCAGTTGATGACTTTATTCTTATCAAAGCCGACGGTTATCCGACTTATAATTTCGCCCACATAGTAGATGACGCCGAGATGCAGATAACTCATGTTATTAGAGGGCAGGAGTTTATTGCCAGCGTACCTAACTACTTGAACCTGTACGAAGCGTTAGAAATTACTCCTCCGATATTAGCGACCTTGCCATACGTCATGGCCATCGACGGACACAAGAAATTAAGTAAGAGAGACGGCGCCAAAGACGTTCTTGATTATTTGCGTGACGGCTTTTTACCAGAAGCTTTAATTAATTTTATCGCTACGCTAGGTTGGAATGACGGTACTGAACAAGAAGTTTTTACAGTTGACGAATTAATTGAAAAATTCTCGCTAGACAGAGTACAAAAAAGTCCAGCCCGTTTTGACGAACAGCGCTTGTTGTGGATAAACGGTCAACACACCCGACGCCTACCATTAGACGAGTTGTATGAAAGGGTTAAATCCTTTTTCCCAGAAAACAGTTCAGAAGCTGATGAACAATACAAAAAACAAGTTTTGGGCCTAGTTCAAGACAGGCTCAAGACATTAGCGGATCTGCCTATAATGACTAGTTATTTCTTTGGTGACCCGCAACCAAATTGGCAGATGATAAGTGACAACAAGCAACTTAGTAAAGTCGATGTCGACAAATTAACTAACTTGCTTGAACAAGCTAAAAGCAAGCTCGAACAAAGCAATTTTGACCCTGATTCCTTGCAAAATACTCTTAACCAGCTTCTGGTCGACACATCACAGAAACCCGCTGTACTTTTTAGTATTATCCGCATCGGTGTATCGTGGGCACCTTTTAGCCCAAGCCTCAACAACACTTTAGCAACTCTTGGCAAAGACACTGTCCTGCGCCGTCTTCAAACAGCTATCGACACAGCTCCTAAATAAATTCTTTTTGGTCTTAAAATAACGAATTAGCTTCTGTTATAATAAAGCTTAAGCTATGAAGTTAACTGGATTCAAGCATTTTCTAGCGCGCTTGCGCTGGCTGATAGGCCAACATAAAAAACGCATCTTGATTATTGGAGGGGCGATAATATTAGTTGCCGCAGCAACAGTAACTTATTTTATAGTGTCTAGAAAACCAGCAGATGAAGCTCCACCTGCCGCTCAGGTCGTTGAAGAGCCAGAGCCTGTGAAATATTATTCACCCTTAACAGGACGTCTAGTTGAAAATGAGGCGTCAACTAAACAACTCGTAACCTCTATTATTATCGAGAATAGCCCCGACGCTAGGCCGCAATCCGGCCTCAAAGACAGCGGGGTAGTATTTGAAGCTATTGCCGAAGGCGGCATCACGCGTTTTTTGGTGCTCTATCAACAAGAGAAACCACAACTCATAGGACCAGTGCGTAGCCTGAGAATGTATTACATCGATTGGCTGGCGGCATTCGACCCAAGCGTAGCGCACATTGGTGGTAGCGCAGCATCTTTAGCGGAAATACGTAACGGTCAACACAGAGATATCGATCAGTTCTTTAACCCCGTGGCTTACTGGAGGTCAACTGATCGCTGGGCACCACACAACGTATATACAAGTTTTGAAAAATTAGACGCCCTAAATACCGCCAAAGGTTACACAACATCTGACGTTAAAAGTTTTAGCCGGGTAGATGGCGAACCTAGTGAAACCCCCACGGCAACTGTTATTAACGTAAATATTAGTAGCGCTCTCTATAACAGCTCTTATACTTATGATCCTGCTACGAACTCTTATAACCGTTCATTGGGCGGAGTTCCCCACATGGACCGAGAAGCTGGTCAGATAACGCCTAGTGTGGTTATAGCCCTACGGGTTAACGAAAGAACAGTTCTAGAAGATGGCTACAGGCAAAGTATTGATACTATCGGCAGCGGTGCGGCAGTTATATTTCAAAATGGTATAGCCCAAGAAGTAACTTGGCATAAACCCGACCGAGCCAGTCAAATAAAATTCACGGATGAAAACGGTGAAGACGTACCTTTAGTGAGGGGACAAACCTGGATATCAGCGGTTCCCAACGATACGGGTAGCGTGTCATGGCAGTAGACAAGGCTACACCTTCGATTAACCGAACTTGGCCTTTGTTTAGAAAACGCGGAGTATTCTTGATTATCGCTTCGCATGCCATAATCTGGTTGATTTTTGGAGTAGCTACTGCCGTTACGTATCCTGATGTTATTAAAGAAATACTTTTTTGGATATTTATTGGCACTCTGTTTACTGTGAGTTTAACGATAAATCTGTTAGTTTTTACGATTATCGTCGAACCAATCAAGGAACTTTTAGCCGCCATTACCCACATAGCGGGGGAGCGTTCGTCCACGACACCGCCAAATCCAAACAATAAGAAATATCAAAAAACTGGTTTTGCACAAATCTTGCAAACTTTGTACGAATTATCTAGCAAAAAAGAGACCAAGCTTATCCCAGAGCAAAATACCGAATCACCCCTAACTTCAGCTCTTGATGCAACCAGTTGCGGTTTCGTGACAATTAATGGCGCTCGCAAAATAACCTATGCAAACAATGCCGCTCCGATACAAGTCACTTCAGACGAGTCAAAGGAGTTGAGTTTGATTTTCAATGGAGCCGATAACCTAGAGGCTTGGCTTGACCGTTGCGAAGAAAAAGCTGTGCATGCCGAACGCGTCTGGACTCGCTTACCCGACAGGCTGCCAAACGAAGAAGGTAGGCGGTTTTTTGACGTCATTGCTTCTTACCAAAAAGGGTCCTCCAGTGAAACTGTACTGGTACTTATTAACCGAACCGAATCCTACAGTATGGACGAAGAAGATTTAGATTTTATAGCTTTTGCGGCTCACGAATTACGCGGCCCTATTACCGTTATCCGTGGGTATTTGGATGTATTACAGGATGAGTTATCAGGCGTATTGCAAGACGACCAGAAAGAATTGTTCAGACGGCTCACCGTATCTTCTAACCGGTTGTCAGGATACATAAATAACATACTAAACGCTTCTCGTTACGATCGGCGACATCTAAAGGTCCGCCTAGTAGAAGATAAGGTTGCGACCATTTACGATACCATTAGCGACGACATGCAGTTGCGTGCTGGTTCACAAAATCGCTCTTTGAACGTATCTTTGCCTGCTGATCTTCCAACTATCGCAGCCGATCGCGCCAGTATTAGCGAAGTGTTATCCAATATCATAGATAACGCTATTAAATACAGCAACGAAGGGGGAATTATCAATGTTACCGCGGGTGCCAAGGGTGACTTCGTAGAAATAGCAGTAGAGGACCACGGTATTGGAATGCCCGGCAATGTCATTAGTAATTTATTCAAAAAATTCTACAGGTCTCATCGCTCTCGCGAAACTGTCGCCGGTACCGGTATAGGTTTATACATCAGTAAAGCTATTGTCGAATCCCATGGTGGAACCATAAGCGTCCGAAGCGAAGAAGGTAGGGGATCGACTTTTACGATATCGTTACCAATATACGCGACTGTTGCGGACAAATTAAAAGCAAGCGATAATAGTAATGAAGGCTTAATTGAAGAAGGCAAGGGTTGGATTAAAAACCACTCGATGTTTAGGGGATAAAAATGGCAATAAAGACAATTCTATGCATAGAAGACGACCGCTTTATCGGCGAGATGTACGTGCGCAGTTTAAAAAAAGCGGGTTATGAAGTTGACTGGGTAGTCGATGGAAACGATGGGCTTATAGCGGCGCGAAACAAAAAATTCGACCTTATTTTACTTGATATTATGTTACCCGAGCGACGGGGTAGTGAAATACTCGACGCCCTGCGTGGCAAGGAAGATTTGATACCAGACACGAGGATTATAGTGCTAACTAATTTCGAACAAGATGAAGAATCGCGTATGGCCATGCAAAAAAACGCCGACGGATACTTAATCAAAGCCGAGATTACGCCCAAAAAACTTATCTCTGTCATCCAGCAATTAGACGCCCCGCCAGCCCAATAGACTTTAGGTTTTGTATCTGTTAAAGTGAGATGGACCACGGTCTCATCGTCTAACGGTTAGGACACCAGGTTCTCATCCTGGCAATCCGGGTTCGATTCCCGGTGAGATCACCAATGAAAGCGGCTCAGGCCTGAAAGGTCTGGGCCTTTTTCATAGGGCGAATTTATTCGCCGAATCGAACCCGACGCGGTTCGAATTCTGTCAAATCGTTGATTTTACAGAATTTAGCTGATGTTATAATAAGAAGTGCACGGATTGTTATAACATCTTGCGTTGGACTGGTGAAATCATCTCTTTAGGCCCGTACTTAATATTTCATCGTGTATTTTTGCATCTACCCAAACAGTTAAGAACTGCTCAGTATGTGCCATAATATATCTGTACGGCCAGCCTGTTCGGAAAAAACAAACTGCGAAGTATAGCACAACAAATAGATACAGCGGCAATATGGATCGTTAGATGAACATATCAGAATTATTGAATCATAAAAACATGATAATTGCTTTAGCTAGAGCATTGGGTCCCCGTACCGTCAGCGAAAAAGAGTATATTATGCACATTCCTCAAAACTGGACAGGTATAGATATAAAGATTTTAGAGAGCATGAGTATACAAGGTTTACCCTTGCTTTCCGTCCCGAATACAATACTGTCCGAACTTGAATTAAGTGATAGCTATAAAAACGCTATCACTAAAATGCTAGCAAAAGACAAGGCCATAATAGATTCTTGCAGTGAAATTATAAAAACTATTTCAAGTACAAATTATAGAAAGCACTTTGCTGAAAGCATCAAAGCCTATGAGCTAGGACTGTTCCGAGCTTCACAAAGCGCTTCTATAGTAATTCTGGATAGTAAGATGGAGGACTTGTTTGACTTTAGTAACAAAGGGTGGAGAAGACAAGGCAAAGATATAGACAAGAGTCTTGCTTATAGAACAGTTAACTACATAACTACGGAAATATTCAAAGACGAAGTGAAGCTACCCTTGAATAATGGGGTGCCTTTTTACTCAATTTTATGTGCGAGAGTTTTATTCAAAGTGTTTGCTGTCGAGTTTAAGATTGGAAATAAAAATGCGTGGCACAAGATAGATACATTAAATAGGCCTATGGGTGCACATACTGTAAGTGGACTCCAATATAAAAAGGCGAATGCGTTGCTGGCAATAATGCTCATTTCGGACTTGTTTATTATCGAATCAAAATATGCCAAGCACTGGCTTGAAAAATTAGTAAGGGAGTACAATTTAGTTGAAGAGTCTTCTAGGTAATACGTACCCCGCTAAATCCAACTTCCTAAAATACCGCACTTGCCCAAGCAATTGTATGTATTAACGCGGTTCGCTATTGCCCGGCAACTGGTTGCGACGGCGCAATATACCTTAGTGTTCCCGGTGAGATCACTACTTTAATCGTTGTATACGAGATTCTCCGCAAGAGAGCTTTTTATATTAATTTATCAATTAAAAACCTTATGGTATGATGAAAATATCGTATAAAATAGGTAGGTATTAGCCATGGCAAAACAAAAAAGAGCAATTGAAAACTACCAAAGAAAAGTAACTATTATTTTTGGATACGTTTTGTTCACTACAGCAATCGCGGCAGTGATTGTGTCAACGATTATACCTTGGTCGAATTTACTCTTTAGTCCAGGCATTAAACATCTTAATGTTTTAAGCACCTTGTTTGCACTCGTTGCCGCCGCAATCGTGCCGTTTTTGGTAGCATACATTATTGGCGACAAGACCACCCGATCCAAGAATAGACTTGCTCATCACTATAACGGTGTTCTTTTAGGTGTAATGGCCTATTGGCTATCTCTATTCTTTAACGCTATCAGTTCATACACGGTTATGCCCATCAGGGAAGCGGTTACCGAGTATTGGATATCCACCGTTATTAATGCGTGGCCAATCATTGCAACAATTGCGATTATAGCAATTATTGCAATAGGTTATCATGCCCGCACACAAAAAGCAGAGGAATCAATTTTACAATACCGTCCGTACCAACTCGTACTGCTTGCCTCACTAACCGCGCCCCTAGTACTGACGTTGCCGCAGATAGTCGATGGTTACTTACTGGCAAGTTTCTTGAATATTGGCATTCCAATCATGTTTGTTGCTATTTCATATGCAATCTTAAAGAGACTCCAACTGCTAAGACGCGTCCGACTTACGCACGCAATCATCGCCGTTACCTTTGGGATTGTCGCAATGCAATTTGCCGCACAACTTATGAGAGATGCCTATTACAATACTGTCACGACATTCGTTATGGTAGCTATTGGCGTAACTGTATGGGTATTGTACTTGTGGCTCTCATTGCGTCAACTCCGAAAAGCAAGATAGACAAATACAATCTACTTACAACTCAAGCGTCTCGAAGATCCCCCGACTATTGTAAAAATCAGCCATAAGCACCATAATAAAAACTGAAGTTAGCTAATGAAGTAGGGGGCAATATTCAACCGGTTGAATTAACTCGTTTCTGGCATCGCCGCATATGCGAGGCTAGTTTTCTAGCCGCAGGTTCGGTTGTCGGCCTTTATATTTGGTTATTGTTAAATCCGGCGAATACTCAGGCGCTTCCTGAGATTACACTAGTAACAGTAGTTCCTGCCGCCTTAGTAGTGATCTTGTCTTTTGTTTTTTACCTATGGGCCCCTCAAAAAGTTATAATACCCTCCGCTATATCTCTATACTATTTGTTAACAATCGCGATAGGTGCTTCTATTTTTGAATCAGGCGGTATTAATTCGTCCTTGCTAATATTCTGGCCGCTTATAGCACTATCCGCAAACGTTTTCGGACTCTTGGGGCTTTTGCCAGCATTAATCGCTCCAGCAGCGCTAGGTGCGTTTTATTATATTGACGACTCATTTTCAGTTGAAGTGGCCCTGACGATAGCCATAGGGGGGTTACTGCCCCTGATAATAAGCCTGTTACTTTGGAATAGAAAGTCAGATAACGAGCAGACGGGCAGTGACAAA
This sequence comes from uncultured Candidatus Saccharibacteria bacterium, assembly GCA_964349805.1. Lineage (GTDB taxonomy): Bacteria > Patescibacteriota > Saccharimonadia > Saccharimonadales > Saccharimonadaceae > CAYGHE01. The sequence continues at coordinate 54,392 of CAYGHE010000004.1, forward strand.
AATTATCGTAACTTAGCGTCAGAGCTTAGTGAAGTAGCTAATAAATCAGAGGTTGTGATTAATGCTATTGGCGATGGCGTAGTAGCAATCGATGCTATGGGTATTATCCAGCTTATTAACCCGGCGGCGCAGCGTATTATCGGATGGGGCAAGCAAGACGCCTTAGCCTTGAATTATAAATCCGTATTGAAGCTGGTGAATCAGGCTAATGAGGCCTTAGAGGACGACACCAACCCCATACAGCAAGCCCTAAACACTAATCAGCAGATTCGTACTAACGACCTGACTCTTTTAACTCACAGTGGTAAAAAATTAATGATATCACTGGTAGCTTCGCCAGTTGGTGAGGTAGGGTCTGGTGTTATTACAGTGTTTAGGGATATCACCAAAGAAAAAGCCGAAGAGAGAGAACAAGCTGAGTTTATCAGCACAGCCAGCCATGAAATGCGCACGCCGGTTGCTTCAATAGAAGGATACCTAGGGTTAGCTCTTAATCCCTCAACCGCTCAAGTAGACGATAGAGCGCGTGAGTTTATTGTAAAGGCCCAAGAATCAAGCCAACACTTGGGTAGGCTTTTCCAAGATCTTTTGGATATTTCAAAAGTCGAGGACAAGCGGTTGTCTAATAAGCCGAAAGTAATCGATTTAACCGTCTTTACCGGTGATGTAGTAGAAGGGCTTCGACCAAAGGCCGTAAACAAGAATCTCAAATTAACCTACAAGCCAATACCCGCTGATACTGGTGCAAAGCGTTTAGCCCCTGTATATTTCGTCAATCTCGATAATGACCACGTCAGAGAGGTTTTGGATAATTTGGTAGACAACGCTATCAAATACACGCCCAATGGAGAAGTAGTTGTTGATGTTAATGGTGACGACGACCATGTAACTATCAGTATCAAAGATACCGGTATAGGTATCCCTGTCGAGGACATACCTCACTTATTCCAAAAATTTTACCGCGTTGACAACAAAGACACTCGCGAAATTGGCGGCACGGGCTTGGGACTATTCTTGTGTCGCAGATTGGTAGAAACCATGGGTGGTCGTATATGGGTAGAGAGCTCTTATGGCAAGGGGAGTACTTTTTACGTTGAGTTCCCAAGAATAAGCAACCAAGAAGCCGAAGATTTGCAGAGACAAGAGGCCATTAAAGCCCAAAAACAGCAAGAACAAGCTCAAATCGCCCAAGCTTCGCCAGCCGTAGAACCTGCAGTTCCAACCCCACAAACAGTTAGTGCACCCGGACCAGATGCCCCTAAAGCTGTCCCGCGCACTGAAACATTAACTCCTGAACAAATAAAAGCCTATGCCGCCAAACAACAGGCTCTAGCCGAAAGCCAAGCAGCCATTAGACAAGGAGCTTCCGTATCTATCCCAGAGAGGAAACCGGAGCAAACTGAATGAAAAAACATAGTTTAAACATGAACAGTATAGTATTTTTAGCGACATTTGGTTATAGTGGGGGGTAATATGACAAAAATTCTTTTAGTTGAAGATGACAAAAGTTTGCGCGAAATATATGGGGTGCGACTGTCAGCCGAAGGATATGAGATATTATCAGCTGGTGATGGCGAAGAAGCATTGGCTATAGCTTCCAAAGAACAGCCAGATTTAGTTATTTGTGATGTAATGATGCCCAAAATCAGTGGTTTTGACGTTTTGGATATTTTGCGATCAACCCCGGCCACAAAAAACATGAAAGTAATTATGATGACAGCTCTTAGCAGCGAGGATCAACGCGCTAGGGGAGAATCTTTGGGTGCTGATAAATATTTAGTTAAGTCCCAAGTGGGTATCGAAGATGTTATTCGAACCGTACATGAAGTATTAGAGGACGCTCCGATTGCTCCAGGCGCTCCTGCGTCAGCCCCCACTGCTCCAGCACCTCAACCTGATACCGTTCCTGCTCCAACAGCACCTACCGAACCTAGTCCTGTTCCAGAGCCAGCCCAAGAGCCAGAGCAACCCTTACCACCACCTGTTGCCAGCACTCCTGCTGCGCCCGCCGCTCCTCAACCCGCACCAGTACCAGAGCCTGTTATTGAACCTGTAATTCCACCGATTCCAACACCACCAGTGCCACCAGTCGAGACTCCAGTAGTAAACGAACCTTTACCGCAACCGACAGCTCCTTTTTCTTCTCCTGCGCCTGAATCGCTTGGCACCCAAGTAGCAGATAATGCCCAAGCTGCTCAGCAAGTACCAACCCCTCCGCCAACGCCACCACCAGTAGTGCCACCAGCTCCAATATCACCCGCAGGTCCTCAGCAATCCATAGAACCCTTGCCAGCGCCAGCCAATACTGATAACGAAGTTGATGACATCGCTAAACGTATCGAGCAAGAACTTAATGGTGCCGCCCCAGATACAACACCGCCACCAACCCCTCCGCCAGCTTAATTCATTATGCGTCTTAATAAATATCTCGCCTTGCATTTAGGTATATCTCGTCGTGAAGCCGACGACATTATTGAAATGGGTCGGGCAAAAATCAACGGTGTTACCGCAGTTTTAGGATCTCAGGTTAATGATAATGATTTAGTAATTGCAAACAACAAAGAAGTTTCAACTAATACTAAATATCAATATCTCGCTTTACATAAACCTATAGGATATGTCTGTTCAAGACGCAGGCAAGGGGATACGCCAACTATTTATGAGCTACTGCCTCAGAATCTTCACGACTTAAAAACCGTTGGTAGACTAGATAAAAACAGTAGTGGCCTGATTCTCTTGACTAATGACGGTGACTTCGCCTATCAGATGACTCACCCGAAATTTGCCAAAGTAAAGATATATAAGGTAAAACTAGATAAAGAATTAGAACCTCTGCACCAACAAATGATAAGCGACCACGGTTTGCAATTAGAAGACGGTTTCAGCAAAATAACCCTAGAAAGTGATAACGAGCGGGATCGACGATACTGGACGGCCACTATGAAAGAGGGTCGTAACCGCCAAGTTAGACGGACATTCCGAGCACTTGGTTATATCGTAGTACAATTGCACCGCACTAATTTTGGTAATTATTCATTAGGTGATATAGAACCCGGCAAGTACGAAGACGTTCTTATGCGCTAGATGATATAATAGATATAAATGAAAACTAAACTTCCATCAGTAGCTATTATTGGACAGACGAACGTTGGCAAAAGTTCGCTTTTTAACCGTTTAGTGCGTTCAAAACAAGCTATTGTTGCTAGGGAAGCCGGTACGACCAGAGATAGCGTGATCGGCAGAGTTGAATACAAGGGTCATAATTTTTGGTTAGTAGATACAGCTGGCCTAAAAGACCCCGAAGATGAGTTTGAAGCCTCTATCCAGGAACAGATAGAGGACGCTTCTGACGCCGCTGACGTTATCTTGGTGGTGGTTGATGGTACTAAGTACGTAGATGACCAAGACCGCTTAGCTGCCAAAAAAGCCTTGAAAAGCAAAAAACCTGCCCTACTGGTAATCAATAAGTCTGACCTAAAAGGCAATTTACCTGACAGCGAGTTTAAGAAGCTTGGAATCAAAGAAACTATTCGAGCAAGTGCCGAACACAATAATGGCACTAAGGACATCCTAGAGAGCGTCTCAAGGCTAATACCCGCCAAAAGCGAGGCTGTACCAGACGAAGTCCTTCGCGTAGCGCTAATAGGACGCCCAAATACTGGAAAGAGCCGCTTGTTTAATGCTTTAGCTGGCAAACAACAGGCTTTGGTAGCCGATAGAGCTGGAACAACCCGGGACGTTAATCGTATTGGTCTGCGTTATAAGATGCGCGATATAGAAATCCTCGACACCGCCGGTATGCGAAAACCTGGCAAACAAGAGGTGGGGATTGAAAAATTTAGCGTTCTCCGGGCCTTGCAAGCCATTGAAGAAGCCGATATATGCTTGTTGCTTATGGATGTAGGCGAACTAAATACTCAATTAGACCAACGACTGGCAGGGATAATCGATGAAGCTGGCAAGGGGATGATTATAGTTATTAGTAAGTGGGACACGGTAGAAGACAAGGACCCCAAGACGCGTGATCAGATAGCAAAAGACGTCTCTCGATCTTTCCAGTTCACACCATGGGCGCCTCTGTTATTTACTAGTAGTGTAACTGGACAAAACGTAGCGAGAATATTCGAGCTAGTACTTGAAATCGATAAAAACCGCCGTCAACCGACAAAAACCAGCGTCCTAAATAGCGCCCTCCAAGACAGCATCCGCCGTCATCCACCGGCCGGACTCAAAAACACTTATCCGAAACTAAAATATATTGTTCAAACAGATACATCTCCGCCTTGGTTCGTGGTATATGGCAGAAGCTTAAAATTACTTCACTGGAGCTACAAACGTTACTTGGATCGACGGCTACGAGAAGTGTACGACTATACTGGAACCCCTATTAAATTTAGCTTCCGGGATGCTACTGATACGCCAAAACCAAAAGGAAAAGAGTAAATGAAAATCGTTCTTGCCCAAGGTAATCCTGACAAACAGTATGCAAAAACGCGCCACAACGTAGGTTTCATGGTCGTTGATGAATTGGCCAAAGAACTAAACGCTCAATGGTCAGAGAAGCCCAAGTTCAAAGCTCTTTTAACAGAGGTTGAATTAAGCGGTCAAAAGGTTATCTTGGTCAAGCCCAATACCTTTTACAACCAAACGGGTACATCTGCCCGAGCCCTTATTGATTTTTACAAAATTGATGCCGCCAAAGACTTGTTGGTGGTGCATGACGACTTGTCATTGCCACTAGGAACTATCCGTATTCGCAAGAAGGGTAGTGATGCCGGCAATAATGGCATCAAAAGTGTTATCTCGCACATCGGCGAGAACTTTGCTCGCATACGTGTCGGTATCAAAGAAGAATCAGAAAAAAAGAGTGATGACGCTAAGTTTGTCCTTAGTCGCTTTAACCGCAAAGAATCTAAACAGTTTAAAAACGATATCTTGCCTCATGCCGTACAATTCATTAAAGATTTTATAAATAATCAACTAGAAATAACAACCAAATAAAAAAGCGCCAGGTAAGGGTGGGCATCACCTGGCGCTATTTTACCCTTTAACCCACCCGAAGGGCTAGCGTAGCTACCTCGTTAATACGCAGGTGCTCGCTGGTTAAAGGGATTAGTATACATGCAAAGCCTAGTACTCATAAAGAGTTCAAATCTTAAGATGGAGGGTAGTTTACCTTAAGAAAACCTTGCATGTACCCTAACATATAGTTAGAATAGGGGGTATAAGGTGCTTTTGGTCCGTTCTTAAAACGGCCAATCATCGCTCATATTAGCACGTATTTGACATTAAGTCAATACTTTTTGACACAAAATCCATGAAAATCAACACAATATCACCTCAAGACTATAAGTACCTAAAGGGTATAGAGACTATTGCAAACCCTCCTAAAAAGTTATATTTACGTGGTGAGTTGCCGCCAGATCGAATACCGAGCGTCGCAATAGTTGGTACGCGTCGGCCCACATCCTACGGCAAAGAAGTAACTTATAAATTAGCTAGCGATTTAGCAAGCAGGGGAATAGTGATTGTTAGCGGCCTGGCGCTTGGTGTGGATGGCATAGCCCACAGAGCATCGTTAGACGCCGGCGGAATTACTATAGCGGTCTTAGCTAACGGCCTAGATAGTATATATCCATCCACTCACGTAAGCTTATCCCGAGATATTTTGTCTAAAGGCGGCGCTCTTATTAGCGAATACCCGCCAGATACTAGCGCTAGAGATTTTCAATTCCTAGAGCGCAATCGAATAGTTAGCGGGTTAGCTGATGCCGTTATTATTACTGAAGCGGCCTCCAGAAGCGGAACATTGTCAACGGCAGCTCACGCCCTAAACCAAGGTAAAGATATTTTCGTAGTCCCTGGCAATATAACCAGCCCACTCTCGGCTGGTTGCAACGCCTTAATAAAGCAGGGCGCCCAGCCCTTAACATGCATAGATGATGCATTATCAGTAGTTATACCCGAAGGTCTAGCCTCGCAAGCCGCCCTTCATTTCGGGGCCACTCCTTTGGAAAACACTATCATTGAAATCATAAAATCAGGTGTTCGTGATGGCGACGAGATACAACAAAAAGCCGATGTAGATGCTAGTGAATTTTCCACCACATTAACTATGATGGAAATTAACGGCATAATCCGAGCCATTGGCGGTAACCAGTGGACGCTCATATAAGCAAAGGCGTTTACAAATCATGTAGAGTTGCGTAGTATGAGGGACTGTATCATGTCGAAGAACTTAGTTATCGTAGAATCCCCGGCCAAAGCAACTACCATCAAGAAGTATCTTGGCGGAGATTTTACCGTTATGTCCAGTGTTGGTCATGTGCGTTCTATCGCCAAAAAAACTAAAACTGGCGAACCGCCAATAGACACCAAAAATGGTTTCAAAACTACTTATGAAATTGACTCTGACAAAAAAACGATTATCGCGGGATTAAGAAAAGCGGCCAAAGAAGCCGATAGCGTTTGGATGGCGACTGATGAAGACCGCGAAGGGGAGGCGATAGCTTGGCACTTATGTGAAGTGTTAAAACTTGACCCTAAAGATACAAAACGTATCATATTTCATGAAATTACCAAAGGCGCTATCGAGAACGCCATAAAAAATCCACGTACTGTAGATATGCAACTAGTGCAAGCTCAACAAGCCCGCCAAATACTCGATAGGTTAGTTGGTTTTGAACTATCGCCAGTAGTATGGCAAAAGGTTCCTGGTGGTAAGTCGGCTGGTCGCGTGCAGTCTCCAGCCCTGCGCCTATTAGTAGAGCGCGAACGTGAAATAGAAGCTTTCGAGTCAAGTACTCAGTTCAAAGTAGTGGCTGAATTTAACCACGACGGACAATCTTTCAAGGCCGATTTATCCAAAAAATTCGATAGCGAAGATCAAGCCAAGTCTTTACTAGAAAGCTTGATTGACGCAAAGTTTACTGTCGCTAACGTCACAACCAACCCCGCAACCCGCAATCCGTCAGCACCGTTTACGACAAGCACTTTGCAGCAAGAGGCTAACAGCCGTTTCGGATTTAGCGCAAAAGCCACAATGACTAGCGCTCAACGATTGTATCAGGACGGTAAGATAACTTATATGCGTACCGATTCAATGACCATAAGTAATGAGGCGATGGGGGCGGCCGCTAATTATATAACTTCAACCCTAGGTGATAAATATCTTAAAACACGTAAGTTCCAGACGAAATCTTCTGGCGCTCAAGAGGCTCACGAAGCTATTCGACCAACCGATATTCGACTTGAAAAGGCCGGCAAGGATGAGTACGACCAAAAGATTTACGACCTTATCCGCAAGAGAGTACTCGCTAGCCAGATGGCTCCAGCCGAGATAGAAAAGACAACTATTACTATTAATGTCTCAAGCCAGGATAATCTCGTATTCGAGGCCAAGGGCGAAGTAATAATATTCGATGGATTCTTGAAAGTCTACGGAACTAAAAAAGAGGATTCTGTACTTCCGGCATTACAGAGCGACGATAGTGTCGATCTAGCATCAGCCGAAGCCAGGCAAGTTTTTTCTCGTCCTCCAGCTCGCTATACAGAAGGTGGTTTGGTTAAAAAACTTGAAGAGCTCGGCATCGGACGCCCCTCAACATACGCCACTATCATAGATACATTGCAAACTCGCGGTTATGCGAATAGGGGTGATAGCGAAGGAACTCCGCGCGATATTATAGTTTTAAGTTTGAAAAACACCGAAGTAAGTCGCGAAACTGTTGAAGAAAAAACTGGTTCAAACAAAGGTAAATTAGTGCCTACGGCAGCCGGACGAATACTAAGCGACTTTCTGGTAAAACATTTTGAACAAATTGTGGACTATGGTTTTACGGCCAAAGTAGAAACCGAATTCGACCAAATAGCGGTCGGCTCCTTGGCCCGCAATGTTATGTTAGAAAAATTTTACAAATCATTTAGTAAACTAATCGCCAAAACGGGCGATATTGACCGAAGTAGCGTCACCCAGACTCGAGAAATCGGTACCGATCCTAAAAGCCATAAACCAGTTTTTGCAAGGTTCGGGCGTTACGGCCCAATGCTTCAGTTGGGTAGTGCCGATGACAAGGACAACCCGCCGCGTTTTGCCTCTATGCCTGAAAATCAGAGTATTGAAACTATTACCCTAGAAAGCGCTTTGCATGCCTTTGATTTACCCCGAGTAGTAGGGGAAACGCCTGATGGGAAAGAAATAAAAGCTAACGTAGGGCGTTTCGGCCCCTACATCCAGGTTGATAAATTATTCGTCAGTATTACACCCCTAGATCCTTACTCTATTACAAAAGATCAGGCCATAGAACTATACGAAGCTAAACTAAAAAGCGAAGCTGAAAAAAATATCGCCGACTTTGGGGATGGTATAAAAGTTTTGAAAGGCCGTTTCGGACCGTATGTTACTAACGGCAAGAAAAACGCCAAAATCGGCAAAGACACTGACCCTGCAAGTATCACTCATGACCAAGCTAAACAGATGATAAAAGAAGTTCCTGACAAAAAACGCAAAACCCACCATAAAAGAAGTAGCCGAAAGCATAAAGCCTAATAACACTATTTACAGCACATGTCTATTTCATGTTATAATGAGTAGAACTTAGATGACGGGAGGATTATAGTTGACACTATGAGGGTAGCCTGTTATAATATAAGAATAAGTTAATATTAAAACTGACTTTGCAGGGCGGGCAGAGAGATAAACCAGGCATGAAAGATACATCCACAGAGAAACCAACTACCGACCTAGAAGCCGGTGTTAAAGACATCTTAAAATTCATTGAACAAGAGCGTGAGCGTGAAATTCTGACGCGACGCTTTGGTTTAAAGAATGGCCGAGAAACCCTAGAGCAAATTGGCGAACTGCTAGGCATTACAAGAGAGCGCGTACGCCAGCTTGAGAAAGCTATTTTGATACGTCTTAAATTAGCTGCTGAAGAGGGCAAAATAGAAACAATCAACAGCCTGGAGAAAGTTTTGGTTCGTAATTTAACCGAACTAGGACGCGTAGCCCGAGTGCAAAACTTGACAGACCGTTTATTGAATCGTCAGAGCAATCGCCAAGAAAGCGCCCACGTAGCCTTTATTGCCGAGTTAGCTCCTGGCTTAACTGTTATATACGAAAACGACGATCACTATCACAGCATCGGTATCCGAGAACACGGTGATGATAAAAAAGTTCGCACCGAAGTTGAAAAGGTCGTAAAGGCCATCAAAGAACACGGCGAACCCTTAACGATTGAGGATTTGCACGACAAACTCGATTACGAACACCCAGATCACGTGCGAGCTTTCGCCAGCGTCAGCAAGAATCTAACTCAACTAAAGGGTTATTGGGGTCTAGTAAAATGGCCTACGGTTAACCCAAAAAATATTCGAGACAAAATTTATGTAGTCTTAGCAGAAAAGGGCAAACCTATGCACTTTTCAGAGATAGCTCAGGCTATTAAGGCTAGTGATTTCAAGCGTAAAAATGTCACCACCCAAGCTATCCATAATGAGCTCATTAAAGATTCTAGGTTCGTTTTAATCGGCCGTGGTATTTATGCTCTCGACAGTTGGGGATACAGCAAGGGTACCGTATCTGATATCATCGCTGACATCCTAAAACAATCTCCAGAACCATTGCACAGAGACGAAATAGTGAAGCGAGTATTAAAAAGCCGTCAAGTCAAAGAGACAACTATTCTTTTGAACCTGCAAAGCAAACCACAGTTCAAGCGCGTAGCTAAAGCTACTTATACCTTGCGACCGGACGCTTCTTAAACTAAAGTTGCGGATTCACCCCTTCAGTGAGACAATGAGAGGGTAATCATGGACATATTAGCGTCTATATTCGAACTCTTACTTCGGTGGTATATATGGATGCCCATTACAGCCATCTTGGCTTTTTTAGCATGGCGTAATTGGCGCCAAGTCGACAGTGTACAGTCTACCGAGAGCGATTTGCTAATTCTTGAGATACCTAAAACTAATGACAAAAAAGAATTAGCCGCCGAACAGCTTTTCGCCAGCCTACACGGTATTTTGCGTGACCGTGATGAATTGCGGTTAAGCGGGGCCGTGCAAGAACATCTTAGTTTTGAAATAGCTTTAATCAACGGGCAAATCCGGTTTTATGTTTGGGTACCTCGTACTCTTAGAGGTTTCGTCGAAGGGCAAATTTACTCACAGTACCCAGCCGTACAAATCCGTAAAGCAGATGAGGATTATGTCAGCCATGAACGCGACCATACTGTCGTATATACAGCTGAACTAGCTCTCACCGACAATGAAGCCTTGCCTATCAAAACATTCCAGAGTTTTGAAGTTGACCCCTTGGCGGGAATAACTGGCGCCCTGGCTAAACTCGAATCTACTGGCGAAGAAATTTGGATTCAGGTTTTGACCCGCCCGGTCGCAGATGACTGGCATATTTCGTCAGATAACTGGATTAAGAAAATCAAGAGCGGGCAAACTGGTCTGGGTCTTAATTTGGCATTCGCCGGAAGATTGCTTGAAGCTTTGTGGCAACCGCCAGAAGGTAATGGCTCGACAACACGTCCCGCGGCTGAATTATCCGAGCGCAACAGAACTCGTATATCCGAAGCTGAGAAAAAGGCCACTAAGCTTGGCTACAAAGTTAAAGTACGAATAGCTTACTTAGGAGATGACGTAACCAACGCCCGCCTGCGTATGCAAGCTATGGTCGGTACTTTTAAACAATATAACAGCACTCATCTAAATGGTTTTAAAATTTCCAAAGCTAGTTTCAACAAAGAAGATTTAGGATTGTACCGCACACGATCATTTGGGGGCGGGGGATATATATTAAACATAGAAGAGTTAGCTAGTGTTTTTCATCTACCGCACACCAATGTCGAAACGCCAAATGTAGTATGGGCAAGCAATAAAACAGCCGAGCCACCCTCTAAGCTACCCCTGATAACAGGGATGTCTGCGATTGATGAGAATATTAGCGCCTTCGGTTTAACTAATTTCCGGGGTATTAACCATCAGTTCGGAATGTTACGTTCCGACCGTTCAAGACACGTATATATAATTGGGCAAACTGGGGCAGGGAAGTCAGGCTTACTGGAATTATTCGCGCTTAGCGATATCTTCCACGGACATGGTTACGCGATAATAGATCCCCACGGTGACTTTGCCGTTGATAACATGCGCTTCATACCTGGTAGCAGGCTAGACGATGTCATATACTTTAACCCCGCCGATACGGCTTACCCGCTAGGCTTTAACCCCTTAGAAGTTACTAACCCAAACCAAAAAAGCAATATTAGCTCTGAAGTTGTAGGCGTGTTAAAACGCATGTTTGGCGAGTCCTGGGGGCCGCGGCTTGAATACATTCTGCGCTATACGATATTAGCCCTACTGGACAGACCGTCAACCACCATGCTTGATATTACTCGAATGCTGACAGACAAAAAATTCCGCCTCGAGACTCTTGAATATTGCCAGGATACTGTTGTTTTGAATTTCTGGAGGGTAGAGTTTGCCAGTTGGAATGAAAAGTTCGTATCAGAGGCTATCGCTCCTGTTCTAAATAAGGTAGGTGCTTTCACCGCTAACCCTATTATTCGAAATATTATCGGCCAGCCTAAATCCACCTTTAACATCCGCAACATCATGGATGAGGGTAAAATACTGGTCGTAAACTTGTCTAAAGGACTAATAGGCGAGGACAACGCGGCTATCTTGGGCGCCTTTCTGGTTACCAAAATACAACTAGCCGCCATGAGTCGTAGCGATATAACTCACATAGACGATCGCAAACCCTTCTATTTGTACGTAGACGAGTTCCAAAACTTCGCAACCGACTCTTTTGCCACTATTCTATCCGAGGCTCGCAAATACGGCCTCAACCTAACCGTAGCTAACCAGTATATAAGCCAGATGAGCGAGCAGGTGCGTGATGCTGTCTTTGGCAACGTGGGCACGATAATATCCTTTCGCGCTTCCGCTGATGACGCCCCAATCCTCTCTAAGCAGTTTGAACCTCAGTTCGAGTCCACCGATTTATTACAAATGCACAACCGTCATTTTGTTATCAATATGGTAATTGGCGGAGAAAAAGCCCCGGCCTTTAGCGCTACTACCCTGACACTGCCGCAACCTCAGATTGATAACTCTGGACGTATTGTAGAAAACACCAGACGGCGTTTTAGCCGTAGTCGCCTAGAGGTAGAGAAAGAAATAGCTCTAGCTATACAACCACCAGACCACCTCAAGCAAGCCCCAACTTCCAGGACTAGGGCTAAACAGTGGCCCGTCCCCATTGGCGCTCAGGTAGTGAAGCCTATGACTACAATGGGCGATGATACTACGGTGGAGAAGGGGCAGGGTACTACTCCTACCCCAGTGTTCAGTGATGAATCTGAGAAACCGAAGCGTAAGCGACGATCGCGTTCTCGTAAGAAGAAGGACGACGACTCTAATCCTGAATCAAAATCAACTTCATCCGCTGGCAAGACAGCGGCAGAAGTAGAGAAGAAAAAAGACGCCAGTTCAACAGCTACCTCAAAAGCTAGTGGCCTATTAAAGGTCAAACATTAAATCGAAATTATACTATAGAACAAAAATAGAACATAATAATAAACGTCTTTTTCAGAGCGTTTATAAATAGGCTTTTGGTATTTATCATTACACGCGTCACAAGCAGGGCACGTAGCAAATAATAGGCGGCAGGAAACATAAAAACAATAAAGCAAAAATTAATTCGCGAAATGATTAAAACCAGGGACATAAAAGCCGGAGGGCAAGTCGTGTTTTGAATATAGATCTTACGTCGCACAATATATCTTTTGCGACAT
>CAYGHE010000005.1:0-8367 GCA_964349805.1 uncultured Candidatus Saccharibacteria bacterium
GATTTTATTCCTGCTTCTTCCCCTGTTGACCGTTCTAATGTAGTTGTTTGCATGTTGCTTTTTTCAGCCCAACGCAGATACATGCGCTCCAGCATTTCAGCCCAATCTTGGGCGTCTGTACCACCAACTCCCGCACTTAGGCGCAAAATAGCTCCGTGGTCATCGTATTCGCCACTCAACATTAAATCTTTCTTGCGAACCTCCAGTTCTTTCTCGAGAGCGTCGACTTTTTGGTTTAATTCTGGCTCCAAACTGTCATCATCTAGTTTTGCGAGTTCTTCGAGCTCATCTAACTGTACCTTTAGTGACAGCCACGGCTCAATAAAGGTCTTTAGTTCTGCCAGTTTCTTGCTTTTTGTTTGCGCGTTTCCAGAATCGTCCCAAACGGAGGCATCCGATAATTCCTCTTGCAGTTTAAGCATGCTCTCTTGTTTCGAATCAATGCTAAGTTGAGAAAAAGCCTGGCTCAATTGACTGGAGAGATCAGAAATCTTTTTTAAAATAGGTTTCACTACAAATCCCTGACAGCCTTTTGAAATTGATCGCCACGATCGATATAGTCTTTGAACAGTCCAAAGCTAGCGCTAGCTGGACTTAAAAGAACTACCGACCCAGGAGCAGCTAACTCATGCGCTCTATTAACCACGCTATTCATAGTTGGTGCCTCAATCACTTCAAAGTTCATAAAGCCCGCTTTTTTACAGCTTTTAGCTATAGCTGTAGACTCTTTACCTATCAATATCGCCTGTACTGAATGTTTGGTCAGTTCTTGCCCCAATTCATCAAAATCGGAGCCTTTAAAAGAACCTCCTAGGATAATAATCTTAGGTTTATTAAATGACCGCAAGGCCGCTATCGTGGCACTTGGAGTCGTAGCTATACTGTCGTCATAATACTCTACGCCACCCACATCACGGACAAATTGCAGCCGATGCGGCAAGCCCTTAAAGCCTTTGATTCCTTCTTCTATGACCGACACGCTATCCGTAAATTCCCAGACAGCATCTATCGCTGCGCAGGTGTTTTCTTGGTTATGCACCCCTGGTATATTCAATGTATCTACTGAACAAATTTTTTGTTCACCATAATAAAAGTTGTCATTTTGAATATGAGCGGTATCTTGATCAGGAAATCCGACCTTCTTAGCCGGTGATAAACCAGCTATCTCTGTAGCATACCTATTGTTTCGATTGTAGACCAGCGTGTCAGATTCTTTCTGGTACCGGCCTATGTTAGATTTGGCATCCAAGTACTCCTCCATGCTAGAGTGAATATCTAAATGTTCTTGCTCTATAAATAGCACGACAGCAGCCTGAGGTGATTTCTCGATATCCCAAAGCTGAAAACTCGATAACTCATAAACTACTACGTCGCCAGGTGTTACTTTACCAAGCACGTCCAGAGCAGCTTCACCACCGATATTACCGATTAGCCAAACCTTTTTACCAGCAGATTTCAGGATGCTTGCTATTAAGCTCGCCGTAGTACCCTTTCCCTTAGTGCCGGTCACGCCGACTATTGGCGCTGGGCACTTATCAAAAAACTCGTTAGTAGCTGACCAAATCTTACCGTTAGTCTTGATTTTATTGGGCGACAGACTCGGAGTTCTTATTACAAGATCGAAACCGTCCAAGGCGTCAAAGGCGTTTTCGCCTATTATAGCCTCAATACTTCGAGGCAATTCTCTGTCTGGCTGACGCTGATCAACAATAATGACTTCATTATCCTCACTTGCGGTGGACCAATAACGATAACTAGCTTCGCCTTCTAGTCCGTAGCCTGCAATCGCTATTCTCATTTTGCCCTCCTTCAATTAGGTACGAATAAAGTTTCAACTTTTTCAGCTAAGTCCATAACCTCTTGTCGTTCTCCACTACTAACAGCAGCCAAGACCCATGTATCTTCGTTGATAAATCCGCGCGCAGTATCGATCATGCGCTCTAACGTAACATTCCTAATCATGTCTGGTATCTTGTCGTATTCTTTTATGAAATCATCGGCAAAATACCGGCCAGTATAAAAACTGCTGATTTGCGACACTGTTTGAGCGCCCATTTGATAACGACCCAAAGCAAAAGATTTGGCCGCATCCAGCTCGTCTTTATTGATAGTACTGTCAAGAACGCAGCGTATTTCGCGAGCGATAATATCAAACAAGGGTCCTGCCGTTTCATGGTTAACTTGTCCGCTGATATCCCAACTACTACTGTAAAAACCGGTTGCAGCGTAGGCGCTAATACCGTAGGCTAAGCCTTTTTGGCGAGCCGCTCCAAAGATACGAGAGTGCATTGTTCCGGTCAAAATATGATTGAGGTAATGCATGGCATCTAGCTCTTCATCACTTAAAACTCGTGGTACTGTCATAAACAAACCAAACGTAAGGTTGGTAGCATCCTTGCGCCGAATAACAGCAGGGTTAGCTTTGGCTAAATTATCTCTCGGGACCTCAAAACGCTCCCCCTCTTCCAAGGGCAGGCTTTCTAATTGACGTTTAATGGCAGTTTTTCGCCCATGCAACTTACCTGCTATAACAAAACGCATATTACGTGTAGTATGGGTACGACGATGGTGCTCGCGTATATCAGATAGTGTCACGTTAGGTATAGTAGATAGGGATTGACGATAAGTTAAAATATCTTCACCCAAAAGTTGCTGCAAACGCGGCCACAATATACGATGGTGGTCGTTTAAGTAATTGGTTAATTCGCTCCGCACATTCCCTTTTTCGGCTTCAAGTTCAACCTCGTTAAATCTTGGCTGGCAGATAGCAAGTTTTTGTAATTCTAGTATCCTATCCCACTCAAAGTCCGCGCAATCGGCCTCATAAACCATAGATAAATCGCTCGTGTAAGCATTGTGATAAGCGCCATTCTTCGTAAATTCAAATTCAAATTCATGTTCACTCTTGAACCGAGCATTGGCGCCAAACGCCATATGCTCCATTATGTGGGCGACTTGCTCTATGTCTTTTGATTTAGTATAGCGATTACCAGCTCGAAACTGGAACTGCATGCTCATTACAGTAGCCCCAGGCACATCTATAAGCAAACCGCGCGCGCCGTTGCTCAGTCGTATTTCTTCTACAGTATGGTTCATTTGCCGTTACTTTCTGCCACCCGGTTAAATTTATCTTTTACGATACTACTTGCGTCCTTTTCTGCGGTTCTGGCGTTGTGCTTTCTTCTTTTTGCGAACCGTATTCTTTCTTTCGCTCGCAGCTTTCTTGATCTTGAATTCGCTGTCACGATCCTTTGAGCCTTGAGTAACCTCATTGACACCTCTTTCGACAGCGTGTTCAGCCAATCGGGTAAGTTCGGTGTCATACTCTTCTTCGGATCGCGCTATTACGTCTCTCTTATGGACGTGCATAAGAGCTCTCAGTACTTCATCGCGCAAGCTTGCCTGTAGACTATTGAAGAGTTTTTGTGATTCGCTTCTGTATTCCACAAGCGGATCTCTTTGACCGACACTGCGCCAGTGAATACCTTCACGTAAGTGCTGCATGTTTTCAAGGTGTTGCATCCAAAGAGTATCGAGTATCTGCAGGTATATTTCGCGTTCAACCTTGCGAATAACATCGTTATCCAACTCCACCTCTTTAGCCTTATAAAGTTTTAACACCTCTTTAAGGGCTAGTTCAAAGCGAGCTCGATCTTTTTTCTCGCTACCGATAGCTGTGAGTTTCTTGGTAGAGAGAGGAAAGATAGACGCAAACCCGTCCTCAAAGTGGGCGTTGTTTTTAGCTGGTAAAACTGTCAAATCACGAACTTTTTCTTTAATTAATCGTTCTATCTCTGGCTTAATATCGCCACCCTCTAGGATTTTGCGTCGCATCGTATAAACCACGCGCCTGTGACGATTGATAACGTTGTCATACTGGACGACATTTTTACGAGTATCAAAGTTAAATCCTTCAACTCTCTTTTGAGCCGCCTCTAGCGTTTTTGATACGGCGCGGTTTTGGATAGGTGTATCTTCGTCAACACCCAATCGCTCCATTAAC
The DNA here is from genome assembly GCA_964349805.1 of uncultured Candidatus Saccharibacteria bacterium. GTDB lineage: Bacteria > Patescibacteriota > Saccharimonadia > Saccharimonadales > Saccharimonadaceae > CAYGHE01. The sequence goes on from CAYGHE010000005.1 coordinate 4,004, forward strand.
GAGGCTATTCTGTCACCTTGGAATATACGCATCAAATCATCTTCGGTTGATACGTAGAATTGCGTTTCACCTGGATCGCCTTGGCGTCCACTACGACCTCTTAGCTGATTATCTATTCTGCGTGATTCATGTCTCTCTGAGCCAATTACCACTAAACCGCCTAGTTCTTTCACACCTTTACCCAGCTTGATGTCCGTACCACGACCTGCAATGTTGGTAGCTAGAGTTACGGCGCCTTTTTCTCCAGCTTTCTCGATAATAGCGGCTTCACGTTCGTTGTTTTTAGCGTTAAGAATCTCGTATGGTATGCCTTCTTTATCAAGCCACGTTGCTATAAGCTCGTTTTTAGCGATTGAGGCCGACCCAATCAAAACTGGGCGCCCAGCCTCGTGATGACGAGATATTTCTTTAGCGACCGCTTTTAATTTGGCTTTCTCACTCTTGTATATCAAGTCTTCTTTGTCGACGCGAACTATCGGTTTATTCGAAGGTATTTGAACCACGTCCAGACTGTAGATTTGCTGGAACTCTTCCGCCTCAGTGAATGCCGTACCAGTCATACCAGATAGTTTTTTGTACAGACGGAAGTAATTCTGGAACGAAACTGTAGCCAATGTCATACTTTCTTGTAGCACTGGCACACCCTCCTTGGCTTCAATAGCTTGATGCAAGCCTTCGTTATAGCGGCGACCGTGCATTAAGCGTCCGGTGAATTCATCAACTATAACAATTTCCCCGCCAGCCGTCACAACGTAGTCTTTGTCTCTCCTGAAAAGAGTCTGGGCTCTCAGTGACTGATTTAAGTGATACACAGATCGCACATGATCAGGATGATAGAGGTCTTTTACGCCGAGCATCTTTTGAACTTTCTCTACTCCTGTATCAGACAAAGAAACCGTTCGGTGTTTTTCGTCCATAATGTAATCGTCGGGCACAAGTTTGGCAGCAATTTTAGCAAACTGATAATAGCTATCCGGGTTTTCTGCCGCCGGAGCACTAATAATAAGTGGTGTCCTGGCTTCGTCAATTAAAATGCTGTCTACTTCGTCAACGATAGCGAAATGTAAATCGCGCTGGCGCAACAATGACACCTCATTCGCCATATTGTCACGTAAATAATCAAATCCAAATTCGTTGTTAGTGCCGTAGGTTATATCGGCTGCATAAGCTTCCTTACGAGTTACTGGTCGCAGGCGTCTCATCCTGTCATCATCGTGTTTGCTGTTATTGTAGTCGGGGTCGTACAGGAATGACGCGTCATTGATAATAACGCCGGTAGAGAGCCCTAGAAAATGATAGATACCACCCATCCATCCGGCATCCCGTTGCGCTAAATAATCGTTAACCGTGACAACGTGAACACCCTTTTCCTCTAGCGCATTTAGATAAACAGGTAACGTTGCGACTAAAGTTTTACCCTCGCCAGTCTTCATCTCGGCTACACTTCCTTCATGAAGAGCCATACCACCTATTAACTGAACATCGAAATGTCTCTCACCTATAACGCGATCACTAGCTTCTCTGACGAGTGCAAAGGCATCAGGCAGTAAATTATCTACCGTTGTACCTTTTTTCTGAAGTCTTTTCTTTAATACGTCCGTCTGTTGCCTCAGGTCGCTTTTGGACATTTTACTATATTTATCGGCTAGATCATTAATGGCACCAACTCTTTTTTGTAACCTTTTTAAAACCCTCGTCTGGGGGTCTCCGAATATTCTAGTTAACGCTTTTTGTCTACTCACCATAACTAAGGTTCATTATACTGTTGGCAGGCTGATTGAACAAGCTTGCATAGCTTAATTACCGAACCTGTCTACGGAAACGCTCTTTCAGGCGTCCTAAAACCCGCCGATTGCCTATGTGGGCTACGGAAGTCTGCTTGTATTTTCGAATTTGGGTTATTAACTTGGCTTCAACTATATCTATAGCCGCTAACATATTTACTGTTGAATCCTTGGCAGTGATGGTTTTGTCTGGAACACCAAAAACGGCTTCAGCCTCATACTTATTACCATTCTTGCGGTTAACTTGACGTAATTTAACGTCAATTATGGCACTCTTCCTGGCATGTTTAGGTAAATATTTTTCTAATCGCCCAATCTTTCGGGTTACGTATTTACGTGTTCGCTCGTCGATAGTATAGGATATACCAGTTATCTTGAGTTGTGCCGCCATTACCCCTCCTAATCTTATTAACTCTAGGACTCATGCCAATCAAGTTATTACCTTATACATTATACTACATGTACAGGGGTTATTTTAACCTAGAACAAGCGGTGGAAATTGCCAGCCACTAAGGCCAAGCCTGATAACGCAGACACATATATCAATATTGTACCTAAACTCAAAACGCCCGTATTAGGCAGTCCGACACGCTCATACACATACAGCAAGTTATTAACGCCAGCACTAAGTATAAAATCTTCTTCGTCAGGTGTAATATAGCCAGCAACCTGAACCGTGAACCGGGTTTAATGCAATCTCATCACCCGCGCGATAATAAACACTAAAGTCAGCCTCTGGATTGGCTGCTACCGTATAGTCGTCTACCTCGTCACTTAAGGCGTAATAGGCTGTTGCAAGATCGTTATCATTCACGTCTACATAACGTAGGTTGATTTCAGCAGGATTAACAACGTAAATACCTTCCAGGTCAGGCGCATCGTACCATGAAGAAGTTCGAGGTGCGTAAACCCTTATATACTCACCCGTGTTGGTAACAGTGGCCACAAAAGCCTCTTCAATAGTTTCATCGAAAATAGCATCACCGTTAATAAGCACTTCGGTCAGCTTGCTAGGGTCATATGCAAAAGCGCTATTAATAATCGCTGTATCACCTTCGATGGTCAATTTCTGAAGCTCGGTACTGCTACCAAATGCTCCTCCGCTAACCGTGACCAGTGACGCAGGAAGCTGTGCCGAATGCAGTTTATTCATCGAAAAAGCTCCGTCACTTATAGTCTCGAGTGACGAGCCTAGCTTAAGATTAGTTAATGATGGTAACTGCTGAAAAGCGCCAATCGATATAATTTTTGTATCATCTCCGATTATTACAGTGTGAAGATTTGAGTTATTGCCAAAAGAGCCGAATTGTATGGTCTCAACTCCTCTTCCAATTTCTACATATTCTAGGCTACTGACTCCGCTAATTACGCCGTCCCTTATTGTGTGAACATTGTTTAAAACTCTAACAGTTTCTAGTACCGGTAAAGACCCTGAAAAAGCACCTGAACCAAAAGTAATTTTGGCTGGACCAGTGTAGTCTGGGGTTCCAAAGGTAATATTCACAAGATGTGCGCTATTGCTAAAACTACCATTTCCAAACTGTTCTACCGAATCAGGAATAAACAGGTCGGTTATTGAAGTACCTACAAATGAACTACCCGAAATAACACGGATTGCACTGCCCAAATCTAGGTTGGTAAGAGCAGGTATACTAAAGGAATTATTAATAACTGAGTGCACAGTGTTACCAAGCGTTACACTAGCTAAGTTCGGCGCCGCTGTGCTACCGAACATGCCATTCAACACAAGCTGTGGCTCGCCCGTATATGAATCATCTCCAACCACCAAAGTTGTTAGGTTGTTACTATAATTAAACGAACCACCGCTTAAATCCTGAACTGAATTCGGTATAAAAAGCTCTGTCAAATTATTACTGCTAAAGGCGGTTTGGTTAATAACCTGAACTGATTCACCTAAACCTAGGCTAGTTATTGGACTGTTAGCAAATGCGCCCGACGTAATGTTACGGACATTGTTGCCAATCGTTACATTCCTAAGAGTCGCCATATTCGAGAAAACATTACTTATATCAAGCTGGGGTGTGCCGATATAGTCTTGGCCCCCTATAATGACCGTTACGAGCGGGTTGGTATTAAAAGCGCCACCCCCCAGGCTCGTTACCGAGTTAGGTATAATAATTTCGGTTATATTGTTGTATGACAGAGCTCCAGCACCAATGCTTGTTACCGAATCGGGTATAGCTATTTCTGTTATATTGTTACCCGAAAGTACATAGCTACCGATAGTTTTTAATGTGGGCGGTAAAATAATTGAGTTAATTCCTTGCTCGTAAAAGGCTTCTTTGTCTAAATACCCTTCACCATCAAGTTCGCCAGTAATGTGTTCGACATCAACTCCACTTATCTGACTAGGAATTACAATATCTTTTGGGCCGAGATCGCTATAGGCAGTAATAGAACCGGTAGCGCTATCAAACGTAAAGTGCTCTTCGGCGGTTGGCGGTGGGTCGGCTGCTACAATAGTTTGCCTAAAATACTGGCTTGTCGCAAATAAAGAAGCTGTGAGAAATAAAACTAACGCGAATATACCGATACTCTTTTTATAACCTGTCTTCTTTA
>CAYGHE010000005.1:8467-57735 GCA_964349805.1 uncultured Candidatus Saccharibacteria bacterium
AGAAATAAAACTAACGCGAATATACCGATACTCTTTTTATAACCTGTCTTCTTTACAGTAAGACCCATCTCACTCCTTTTTATTTTTGAAATCTAGATATATCATATCATAGCATAAACCTTAAGTATATCGGCACTGAAGATTTGGTTGATATTGATTGGATTGTTTGCGCGGCGCAAGGTCAGTTATATCTTTTCAGACAAGCCAGTGTACCTTTTAAGCGCGTCAGGTATGCGCAAATCACCCTCGGCTGTTTGATAATTTTCTATTACCGCGACTAGAGTGCGAGCCAACGACACCACAGTACCATTTAGAGTGTGTGGCGTGACAAGTGAGCCATCCTGACGGCGTACACGGATATTTAGGCTACGAGCCTGAAAATCAGTGCAGTTCGAACAACTAGTTAGTTCTCGGTAGGCTTGATCAACTGGCGACCAGTATTCTATATCGTATTTTTTGGCAGCTGGAGCACCTAAATCTTTACTGGCAATATTAATAACTCGGTACGGTATTTCTAAAGCTTGCCACAACTCCTCTTCGATAGCCAATATACGTTCGTGCATATCACTGCTGGTTTCTGGCAGCGTAAAGGCGTACATCTCTAGTTTGTTGAACTGGTGAACCCTGAATAGGCCCCGTGAATGCTGCCCATAAGCGCCTGCTTCTTTTCTGTAGCAAGGACTCAGGCTGGCATACAGTAACGGAAAGTTACTTTCATCGAGTATTTCGTCGGCGTGGTAACCGGTTAGCGGAACTTCCGATGTACCGATCAGCATCAAATCTTCGCCTTCGATAAAATATTCATTGCTCTCTTTGCTACTTTTTGGTGCAAATCCAGCACCGCGAGCTACACGAGAATTAACTAAATGAGGCACCGATAAAAGAGTGAAATCTTTTTTTGTAATAAAATCCAAGGCAAATTGGGTGATAGCGTTTTCTAATAACACTAGGTCACCTTTCAAATAGTAAAACTTAGCGCCAGCAACTTTAGCGCCTCGCTCAAAATCCACCCAGTCACGTTTAGTTGCGAGATCTAGGTGATCTATGGCTGACTCCTTAGGCTGGCCCCACAGTTTGACTTCTACACCGTCTTCCTGTTCCCCTATAGGCACATCTGGCAACATAGTGTTCGGTACGTTACTGAGCAACTTATTTAATTGTTCGCTGATAATATTTAATTCTTGCTCTTTATCGGTTAGCTCGGTTTTTATACGCTTACCTTCATCGATAACTTCCTGGTCTGGCTGCCCGCCTTTTAAGTGGGCTGCATTGGTATTGCGTTTTTCTCTTAACCCTTCGACTTGCTGTTGGATACTACGACGGTCGTTGTCTAAGTCGACAATTTGGATAACATCGATATCATAGCCCTTATCTTTGGCGTTTTTTTGTACTAAGTCGGAGTTCTCTCGAATAAAACGAATATCTAACATGTTGTTATTGTATCACTCCTACTCTGTCCTTAGCGCTTCAATCGGATCTAGTTTAGCAGCTTTACGGGCCGGCAACAGGCCAGCAGTCATGGCAATCAGCATTAACGCAATAACTAGCATTATTATCGGAACTGGTTGGAAGATGAGCAGATAATTACCTTCACCAAGGCTCAACCACTCTGTAATAGTAGGGTTAAAGGACGACCCCAAGCTAATCGCCATAACCGCACCAATAGTACCACCTAAGAAGCCTATCCAGGCAGCTTCAAACTGGAATAGACGACTGACGTGGCGGCCACGCATACCCAGCGCTTTCATTAATCCGATTTCTCGAGTACGTTCCAGCACGGATATGTATTGGGTATTTATAATGCCAAAAACGCTTGTTATTAGAGCCAGGATGCCAAAACCAATTACGATACCCTGAAGAGTGTTTACTATGCTAAACAACAAGCCTTGCAAATCTTCTGCCGTTTGAACTCCGTAACCTTCTTTTACAAGATCTTCTTTGACAATATCGGGGTCAAGACCCTCTTTTACACTAGCAGTCGCTAAAGTATATTGCTGATAGTTTGCCTGTCCTTGGGTAGAATAGTCAGACATCTCTTTGGCGACATCCGCGCTAACTTGAACATTAGTCATTGCGTTAAGCGCCGTAGCCGATTTACCAACGACAGCTACCACTTTAAGTTCATAATCTTTATATTGCTTGGCACCCAATTCCTGCAAAGCATCCACACCTCCAACTAAGGCTTGTTGTATATCGGCCTGAGTCAAAGATGGTGTCCTTGCCAGTCGCAATTTTACTGTCTCGCCCACTGCATCTCCGCTACTCTGAAAACCCAATAAATCAACATAGACCTCTGGAATCGCTATCTCATCATCACCGATCATTGTTCTAAGCCCGGGCAATTCACCGGCCGCAACAGATTGAGATATGCCTGAATCGTATTGATATACGTCCACCGTGTATTTCTTTTCGTTTTCACCTGTTATGTATTCTGCATTGATCGCATAAAGAGGGCTGATACTGGATATGTCGTCTCGACTAGCTATATTATCAATATCCCCCTGAGACAGAAGTCTTATATTCCTACCTTCACCTTGACTGAGTATGCTCACGTCCGGATCGTATTCTCGTGGCCCGCTTTGTCCGCCCTCAAAAAAGGATTTATCCTTTGCGATCGCAAGTATTTGCGGATCTATATTGCTTGTAAGTAACGTGTCCGCATACTGACGAGCGCCCTCACCGGCTGCAATCGCAATAGTTAGCGTAAAAGCACCTACCGCTATCGAAAGGCTGGTTAGAATAGTTCTGATTTTCGCATGTTTCAAGCTACGACCAGCCCGGCGAACAATGTCAAAAGTCTTCATTATTTACCATCCCCTACTATGCGTTCGATTTTACCGTCTTTTATATAAATTCTCATGTCACATTTTGCAGCCAATTCATCGTCGTGGGTAACAATTATAAGAGTGCTGCCTCTTTCTTTATTCAAGTCGAACAATAGCTTCTCTATGCTTGCACCTGTGACAGTATCTAAATTACCGGTTGGCTCGTCGGCAAAAATAATCTTGGGTTTATTTACTATAGCGCGAGCAATAGCTAGGCGCTGTTTTTGACCACCAGATAAATTACGTGCCCTCTGTTTTTCCTTATCACTCAGCTCCACGACCTTTAGCGCATCTAAAACTCTATGGCGACGAGTCCTGGGCGATAAGCCCGCTATCTCTAATGGTAATGCCACATTTTCAAAAGACGATTCGTTTGCCTGGACAAAGAACGCTTGAAAAATAAAACCTATTTTTTCTGATCGGAACTTATCAATCGCCTTAGACCGTAATTCTAGTATGTTCGTCCCATCTATTATGACCTGGCCCTGGTTCGGTCGATCGAGCCCGCTCATTATATGCATGAGCGTTGATTTTCCTGATCCCGATTTACCGATAATAGCCACACTAGCACCTTTTGGAATCTTAAAGCTAACATCGTCTAGCGCCTTGAAGGCGTTTTTCTTTTTGCCATATATCTTTGTGACTTTATTAATTTCTATCATAATTTAGAGGCCTAGATCTGGGTACAAAGCTTTTGTTATTTCGTCCGTTTCGAATCTTAATTGCGGGAAAGGAACGCCCTCGCGAGCACTAACACCTTCAAGCATCCAAAAGACTCTTTCGCTATACCCCCAACCGCAAGCTGGTGGCATACCGTATTCCAGCATTTCGATAAAATCAATATCAAGCATCATTGCTTCGTCGTCACCTGATTCACGCAAATCCTGTTGTTCTTTGAAGCGATTCAATTGATCGATTGGATCGTTTAACTCAGAAAAACCATTGCCCAGTTCACTCCCGGCAATAACTGCCTGAAATCTCTGTACTGTGCGGTCATCATCACCATTACTTTTAGCCAAAGGACTGATGAATTTAGGAGTGTTAATTAGCCACACGGGACCAGTGATATCTTTGCGGATATTCTTCCAAAGTTTATCAATTCCTCGAGCGCGGTTTTCGGTTTTGGCAACTTCAAGATTGTTATCAGCCAACGCTTTCTTGACGTCATCAAGCGGGCTCTCGAACACATCTATACCGTACTTGTCTTTGATTACCGTAGCGTAGTCCAACCTTTCCCATGCTTGATTTATGTCTACTGCTACCCCGTTAATCTCGAAATTTGTTTTACCGAAGGTCTGTTCGATAACATACTTATACATTTCTTCCATAAACTGCATGCCCTTTTCCCAATCGGCATAGGCCCAGTACCATTCCATAGCCACATGTTCGGGCAAATGTTCGTCAGAGTAATTTTCGTTCCTAAAGCGCGGTCCAATATCATAAACTTTCTCATAACCAGCACCTAATAGACGCTTCAGAGGTAATTCGTGACTAATTCTTAGATAAAAATCCTGATCCAGTGCGTCCATGTGTGTAACGAACGGTCGAGCATCCGCGCCGCCGGTTGTGTGTTCCAGAACTGGAACATTAATTTCAATGAAGTCGTGCTGATTAAGGAAATCTCGCGTTGCCTGCCAGAATTTAGATCGGCGCACGAATCGGTCGCGAACATCTTGGTTAACGTTCATGTCAATATAGCGCCGGCGCATACGTTCTTCTTTGTTCGTGAACCCCTCGGTTTGATTTGGCATGGGGCGCAGCGACTTTGTCAGCAGTCTTAGTTCAACAGCTTCTACTGATATCTCTCCGGTTTGCGTTTTAACCACTTTTCCAGCCGCCTCAACAAAGTCACCCGTATCAAGTAGAGCTAGCTGATCAATCCCTATTTGGCCGCGCTTCGGTTCGGGCGCAGCTAGGATTTCACTTCTCAACAATAGCTGCACTTGCCCGCTAAAATCTTTGATTACTAAAAAGGCTATTTTGCCAAATTTGCGAATACCGGTTATACGGCCAGCGACCGTTACATTCTGCCCGTCTAATTCATCATACTGATTTACGACATCAACCGCATCGTGGGTGCGTCCAGCCTTGGCCGGATATGGATTAATACCCGATTCACGCAGCTCATCAAGTTTGCGCAGTCGTTCATCACGAAAATCTTTTAATGTCGCCACAATATATCTCTTTTCACTACTAATAAGGGTTTGTTTCTATCATATCAGATAACCTTGTTTGGGCATATGTTACGATAATACATATGAAAAAACCTTTGGTCGCGGTTCGAGACTTTAATTTAATCCTGGGCAAGAAAGAGATTGTCAAAAATCTCTCTTTTGATGTTTACCCCGGGGAAATATTTGCTTTTCTTGGAGCTAACGGGTCAGGTAAAACCTCAACTATCCGAGCCCTCCTTGGAATCTATCAAAAAACATCGGGTGAATTGCTGATTAACGGCAAGCCTTATACTCCTGAAATGGCATCTCACGTAGGCTATTTGCCAGAAGAGCGCGGTTTATACACTCGCAGCAAAGTACTTGATACCATGGTATATTTCGGTGAGCTCAAGGGTATGACAAAAAAGGAGGCAACCTTTTTTACATTAGATTACCTAAAAAGAATCGATTTAGCCGACAAAGCCAATGTCAAGATCAAGAAACTTTCAAGCGGCCAGCAGCAAAAAATTCAATTAGGAGTGGCGATTATGAGTCGTCCAAAATTGTTGGTCTTGGACGAACCTACAAAAGGCTTGGACCCTGTTAACCGCCGCTTATTGCTTGATTTAGTCCACGAGTTGCAAAAGAAAGGTACGGCCGTTATCTATATAACCCACTTAATGGAAGAGGTTGAGCAACTCGCCGACAGGTTGGTAATTATCAAAGACGGCGAACGCCGAGCTTACGGTAGCGTTAAAGAAATTAAAAAAGAATTTAAGTCTGAGCGCATAGAGGATATATTTGTGAACATCTACAAGGAAGGGTCTGCTCATGCGTAATAGTAAACTTCAAGCGGTCATACGACACGAATATATGACTATAGTTAAACAACCTACTTTTTGGCTGATTATGTTGTCTATCCCCTTTTTCATCGCCGTAGTACTCGGTGTTAGTTATTTCTCCAACAAAGCTATGGAAGACAGTGTCTCGGAAGCCGCTAAGAATTTAGAGAACGTAGTAGTAATCGACGAGAGTGGGCTAATAAATAAAGACATAGCGGGGGCTGCCGGTATCGAGCTGGCCGAAAATCACGCTAAACAATCTTTTATTGAAAAGGTTCAGAAAGAAGAAATTAATAGTGTGGTTGTTTACCCCGATAATATAGTAGATAACAGGACCTACGATGTATATGTCAGCAACGCAGATCTAAACAAGCAGTCCGCTACGACGCAATTTGCCGATACTTTGCTGCGTAGTAGTATCTACGCGCCCCTCGGGTCGCCACAGCTTATTGCGTTAGCCCAAGAAGGAGCGAGTGGTAATATTATCAGTTACGAAAACGGTCAGCAAACACCGGGTTTTGCCTCTTATATTGTACCTGGGGCTTTTCTGGTTTTGTTTTATATAGTACTTATCTTCTCCGTTAATTATATGCTGACTAGCGTAGCCGAGGAAAAGGAAAACCGCTCAATGGAAATGGTATTAAGTCATCTGCAGCCGAGGACTCTTATATTTGGTAAACTACTAGGTATCTCTCTGGTGACATTAACACAGCTCCTCTTTATGATAGCCATGATAGCGACATCTTATTTTGTAGCTCTACAGTTCAACCAACAGCTTAACCTGCCTTTTTCTGTAGACCTTAGCGCCCTTGTTTTTGATCCTTTCAAAATACTAATCGGATTTAGCGTATTAGTACTAGGGTTCTTAGTTTTTGCGGCTTTAATGGCCGGAGTAGGATCAATGGTACCAAGCGCAAAAGACGCTGGAGGGCTTTCGGCTATCTTTATAGTCGGAGCGATTGTGCCGTTTTACACATTCGGTGTAATATCCTCTGACCCCCAAAGCTCTATAGTGCAGTTCATGAGCTATTTCCCCACTACTGCACCTACAACACTATTAATACGGAATGCTTTGGGAAATCTTGGCACGATAGAGGCGCTAACCACTATATCGGTATTAGCTATATTCACAGTTCTGTCGGTATTATTAGCCGGTAAGTTGTTTAAATTAGGTGCACTTGAATACACTAATAAGATTAATCTCAAGCACCTACTTAGAAAACAATAACAAATTAGCCAATGTTGACAATTTCGTAAGCTACGCTGCCTTTTGGCGTCATAATATTAGCCTTTTCGCCTACTTTTTTACCGAAAAGCGCTTCACCTATAGGTGATTCATTGCTGATTTTACCTCTTAAAGGATCGGCCTCGACTGAGCCCACTATCGTGTACTCAACTACTTTTTTACCGGTTCTCAATTCAACTTTACTGCCAAGAGCGACCTTGGACTTGCTACCATTTTTAATAATTTCAGCATTATTCAAAATGTCTTCAATCTCGACAATACGAGTTTCGAGTAACCCCTGTTCTTCACGGGCCGCGTCGTACTCTGCGTTTTCACTAATGTCTCCGTAATCTCGAGCATCAGCAATTTTCTCAGCTACTGTTCCGCGACGACTTTTTAGACTCTCGAGTTCTAACTCCAGTTCCTTCTTGCCTTCACGAGTGATTTGATACAATTTTTTCATGTTTTTCTAATATCTCCTTTCTATGTAAGAGATGTGTCGGGCGATTTGATTTATGCCAAAAATCCGCTTGCGCTCAATAGCGCGTGCGGTGATGCATTTTAAAAGGTATCGCCGACGGTCAAATTAGTTTATCAAGCAGTTGCTCGCGTGTCAACATCTCAGTTTCACCCGACATTCTCTCTGTAAGTTCTACCCTACTGGTCCGTTTCGTTTCATCTCCGATAGTCGCACGATAAGGTACGCCTATAAGCTCGCTGTCCGCGAACTTCTGACCTGCCCGTACGTCCCTATCATCATAAATTACTTCAATACCGCGGTCTATTAGTTCGTTATATACTTGATCGGCAGTATCCTTAGTGTCTTGGCTAACGTTTACTAAATAAACCTTGGCAGGAGCTATATTTTGTGGCCAAACCAGACCCTTGTCATCGGCAAAATGTTCAGCTAAGAGCCCCATGATACGACTTGGGCCAATACCATAACTACCCATTATTACTGGCTTGGATTGACCATCTTTATCCGTAAAATAAAGACTCAAAGGTTCGCTGAATCTCGTTCCTAGCGTAAATATATTCCCAACTTCAACAGCCTTCTTCTCTACCATTTCACTTTTGTTCAAGCCTAGGTCCGCCAAAACTTCGTCATTGTAAACCTCTTGGTTGATTGCTATTCTTTTAGCCTCATGAACGTATATTGTATCTTCGCCAACATCGCTAATAGTTTGAAATTCGTGCGAGTACTTCGAGAAGGTGCCTCCGCTCGCAAATGTTTTAAACGTAATATCACCTATTCCGAGTCGTTCATAGACTTTCATATAGGCGCTACTCATAAGCTCGTAAAAAGACTGGTGTTCGTCTTCGGTGCGACTAAAACTATACAAGTCCTTCATCCAAAATTCCCGACCCCGCAGTAAACCACTCTTACTCCTGAGTTCGTTTCGGAATTTGATTTGAAATTGGTACGGGTACACCGGCAAATCCTGATAACTATGAATGAAACTTTTCATCAACCTAGTTAAGGGCTCTTCGTGAGTGGTAGCTAGACCGGTTTCAGCACCACTAGCTAGTTTAGTTTTAAACCAAACATCTATAACGTCATCGCTCCATCTACCTGACGCTTCCCAGACCTCTTTGGGTTGCAGGGCCGTTAAACTAATTTCATTACCGCCAGTCGCATTCATTTCTTCACGAACAACCTGGATAATTTTGTCTAATACGATTTTTCCAAGTGGCAAATAGGAGTAAACTCCAGCCATTTCTTTGTATATAAAACCGGCTCGAATCAAAAGCTGGGCGTTTTTAGCAACCTCATCGCTTGGCGCAGTTTTGCTTGTCTTGGTAAAAAGTTCAGAAAGACGCATGTTATGCTCCAAGTGTAGCCGAAACCACGGGATTTATAAAGATATAATAGAAAGCTACGGCGTTTTTGGTCATATGTAAAAGAATTGGCGCCCACAAACCACCTGTTACTTCGCGTAACAGCCCCAAGATAATACCCAGAGCAAACATGTCCACAGCCAGATTCCAAGCCCCATGCACCGCACCAAATAAAACGGCCGTGATTATGATGACGGCCCAAGCAGGAATAGTTTTTCTCATTTTTCCGTACAGATAGCCTCTGAATAAAACCTCTTCAGCTACTGGCACTATAACCACCAGTGCCAAAAAGGCTAATAAATATTCGTAGCGCCAAACTAGGTTATCGAACCCAACATCTTGTGCCTGTGTAATGTCAAACCACGGTAATGCTTGTGATGCCAAGAACACAAGAGCAACTGACAACAGTAAATACACTACGAACCCGGAAGGTGCCAAGAATATGTCGATCCATGTTGGTAATTTGTGCAGGCCGATTTCTTTTAGTGTTGTACGGCGTTTTCGAATAATCCATGGCACCCAAGCTACAAAAAAGATAGCTAGCATATACACTGCCGATATGGATAACGCCTGGGCTACAACGCCGTCTGTCAATATCGCTTTGTCCATACCCAGGGCCATTAGTCCAAAGAGCAACCCGGTTACTATAATCTGGGCAACTAATAGTCCAGCTAGTACCCAGGCGGGAAGGGCGATTATCGCCCATATCTTACGGCGCTTAGAAAAGCTTTCCAACATCAGCTACCGTTACTAAAATTACTAAGCCTATAAGAACAGTAAAGCCTATCATTTGAATCATTTCTTCGCGCTCTTTGGTTAATTCCTTTTTTAGAGCTTTGTATATAGCCATTATCGTCCATCGCCCGCCGTCCAATGCTGGTATGGGCAATATGTTTATAACAGCTAAAGTCAAGGAGATAATAGCCGTCAAGAATATAAGTTGCGCTATCCCGGCTTGTTGCGCGGCAGGGAAAAGCACACCGAGTATCCCGATAGGGCCAGCTACGCTATCACCTACCTCTGCCAGATCCGACGAAGCCCGTTCTCGCGTTTCGGCATCTGGACTAAGCTGCATGACTGCGCCACCTACCAAATTAGCTAACAATTCCCCAATCCCCTGAAGCGTCACCACCGTAAACTGAGCTGTCGTAGCTACACCAACCAGTGGCGCGGACCAAGTAGCTTTAATGGACTCTTTCTGTCCCAAGCCAGCACCTAGATAGCCTTCTTGACCATCTTCACGCAGAGTAACTTGCGTCGCCTGTTCTTCGCCATCTCTCTCGTAAACTATAGCCACACTCTCGCCCTGACGAGAAGCTATCATTTCTACGAATTCATCCACGGCCTCAACGTCTTGACCTTCGAAAGTTACAATCCTATCACCAATCTGTAGACCGGATTTTTCGGCTGGAGACTCTTCCCCAACGTTAACCACCTGCACTGGACCGCTAACCACGTGCGCATCGTTAGTTACGGTAACTTGGTTGGGCAATATCTTAGGCAGCCCTATTACCGCTAGTATTGATAACAGCACGGCAGCAACCAACCAATTTATAACCACACCAGCTAGGATGATCTTTGTTTTCTGTAAGAATGTGGCAGATCCATAATCGCTTTTTTGGTTGGCAGCATTATGCTCTCCTTGCAACTTTACAAAACCACCCAGGGGCAACCAGTTAAGGCTAAAGACGATGCCGTTTTTTAACTTGCGCTTCCAAGCTCGTGGCGGAAAACCTATGCCGAATTCTTCAACGACAACTCCATTTCGACGCGCTACAATCGCGTGCCCTAATTCGTGCACCACTATTAAAAACACTAGTATGGCTAACCCTGTGACAATCCCTAAGAATAATTCCATCTGTCTCTATCCTCCAAAACGCCGCGAACGTTTACTATACTCATCGAGTATAGACGCTACGTCGTCTTTTGTCATCTCGGGCCACTGTTTATCTAGAAACAATAACTCGCTGTATGCAGCCCGCCAAAGCATAAAATTACTAAGGCGTTGTTCGCCACTAGTGCGTACAATTATATCTACTGGTGGAGTGCCTGGTGAATAAAGATTTTGTTCAATAAGGCCAGTTGTCACTTCTTCGGCTGACACTTCTGACTTGATTATCAGCTTAACTGCATCTACTATTTCTGCTTGGCCACCGTAATTAATGCAAAGCAAAAGGGTGCCTTTAGTAAGATGACCTGTTGCCTGCTCGGCTTTAGCAATAGCATCCTTGACTGGTTGACTTAAACCTTCCGGCGAACCTATCACCTTGAGCCTGACTTCCCTCTCTATTAACGATGGGGTCTCTTCTTTTACTAACCGCTTAATTAGTTTCATAAGATAGGATACTTCCTGCTCTGACCTCTTCCAGTTCTCTGTAGAAAATACATAAAACGACAGGTTCTTAACTCCGGCATCCCAGACGGCTTGAGCTACTTCCTTCAAGGCGTTAAAGCCTGCTAAATGACCTTCGTAGCTTGGCAAACCGTGTTTTTTAGCCCACCGACGATTTCCATCAACTATAAAACCTATGTGTTGAGGCACGTTTTTTGAGCTGGCCATTATACCGTTAAAAGATCTTTCTCTTTGGCTTTGAATATAGATTCAATACGCGCATTTGTATCGCTCATTAAGCCATCTACTTCTTTCTCGACACGACGAACATCATCTTCGGACAGTTCCTTGGCATCTTTTTGACGCTTAATATCCTTGAAAGCGTCTTGGCGAACCATTCGCAAGGTAACTCTTGCTTCCTCGGCCTTCTCACTTACTTGCTTTACGATTTGCTGTCGGCGTTCTTCTGTCAATGGTGGTATGGGTACACGTACAATACGTCCGTCATCACTGGGATTAAAACCTAGTGATTGGTCGCTACGCACGGCGCTGACGATGGCTTGCAGATTACTAGGGTCAAATGGCGTGATACTAAGTAACTGAGAATCTGCGACAGCCACGTTAGCAACTTGATTAAGTGGCATGATCTGACCATAAGCTTCTACCTGTACACTATCAAGCATAGATGGGTGCGCTCGGCCAGTACGTACCTTTTTTAATTCGTTCTCAAAATGCACGACGGCTGATTCAAACCGTTCTTTGTAGTTTTTGATATCAAACATAACTTAGGCTAGTATACCAAAATTTTTGGTAATTATCTTATTCGCCAAGACCAAGTTCTAGACGGCTAAAGCGACGAATGATAATGTTTTCGCCAGTTTTAGAGATATTCTCTTTGAGAAAATCTTCTACGGTTTGTTTCTCGTCCTTGATATAGGCCTGATTTAAAAGCACTTTGTCTGCAAAATGCTTCTTTACTTGGCCTTCTACGATTTTTTTAGCAATATCAGCAGGTTTGCCGTCAGCAACAACGCTTTCTTCAGCTTCAGAGCGAACACGCGCCAGCTCTTTGGCTGGAATATCAGATTCACTAACGTATTCAGGGGCCATAGACGCGATTTGCAAGGCTATCTCGTGGACAAACTCTTTGAAGTTGTCGGTACGTGCTACAAAGTCCGTTTCGCAATTAACTTCAAGTACCACACCGATTCGTCCGCCGTGAACATAGCCATCAATTAATCCCGCTCGAGCCTCTCTGTCGCCTTTTTTATCAGCTTTGGTCAAACCTTTTTTACGAAGCTCTGACAAAGCCTTGTCAAAATCACCACCAGCGTCAACCAGGGCAACTTTAGCGTCGGTCAAACCTATACCGCTTAGCTCTTTTAGCTTTTTAATGTCTTCTATTGATACTCTCATATCTATTCTTCCTTTACGCTCTTTGTTTCGGTTACTTTCTTTGCGCTTACACCCTCTTTAATGGCTTCACTTACATATTCTAGTAATTGCTTGATACCTTTTATGGCATCGTCATTACCTGGAATAGCGTAGTCAATCTCGGAAGGGTCGGTGTTGGTGTCTACGATAGCCACTGTCGGAATGTTTAACACTTTAGCCTCTTTGATTGCGTTTACGTCTGTTAATATATCAATAACAAACAAGGCGCCGGGCATACCGTCCAGGATCTTTATGCCGCCATATTTTTCATTCAACTCAGCTATTTCTTCTGAAAAACGTTGCACTTCCAGTTTAGAGTAGCGCTTTTCAAGGTCGCCCGAGAGCATGCGACTTTCTAAGTCTTTTAGCTTTTTAATTTGCTGGTTGATAGTATTAGCATTAGTCAGTGTTCCGCCTAACCATCGTTCCGTAACATATGGCTGGCCAAGAGCTTCGGCCGTTTCTTGGACGAGGCCTTTAGCTTGTTTCTTGGTGCCAACAAACAAGACTTGCTTGCCACCCGCTACCACTTTAGTCAAGAAAGGCAAGGCTACTTCTAGAGCTTCGACAGTCTTGGTTAAATCTATAATGTGGCTGTCCTGGCGTTTACTGTGAATGTAAGGCGCCATTTTAGGATGCCAACGACTTGATTTGTGTCCAAAATGAACACCGGCTTCAAGCAAAGCCTTTATATCGACAGTTACTGCCATGTTATTACTCCTTTTTGCCTCGTCTAGCGCCCTTAATAAGGAGTTATGCGCTAAACTGCGTCATTAAAATTAGTTACATCTGTAATTATAGCAAACTGTCTCTGTTAAGTCTAGCTAATCACCCAACTGTAATTCTACTTCGTAGTCATCGGCAACTAATTGGTCGTGAGAAAAAACTACTTTTCCCCTATGGCTGACTTCAAATTGATAAACTTTAGATCTCGGTATATTACTGATTGTAAATTTGTACAAACAGTTCCCGATATCATCCACAGAACCAGATCCAAGATTACCTACCGCTACAATATTTCCCTCTCCGTTTGAAACAGTAACTTGGGTACTAGAAGATATATCATCATAACCTCCATTACCGGCACAGTATTCACCTTCATCGCCCGAGAAACTATCCTTTAAGGTAAACGTTCCCTGCACCGCAATAGGTTTAATTGAATTACTGATAAAATTAGACAAAGCGACAAAAGATAACGTAACCAACGATATAAACAGGATTATCAGGAATCTATTTTTATACCAAGTTCTACTTTCACTGTTTTCCCGCTTGTTCACACACGAATTATAACATGAATAGTTTGGGGTCTGGGGCATCTGCAGAAACCCAGATTTGGCGAGCAGACTTACTCACCTGGCAACGCGAGGACTGTTTGAGCCCTTGATTTATCGAGGCGCGAGTTCCGCAGCGTTCCAAGCGAGTAAGGCTGATAGACAAGCTGCAGTTTCGAAGCCGCCCCAGTCGTTTTGCTTCTTTTGCAGGCTCAAAAGAAGTTGGTTTGGTTCTTTGCCAAGACAAAGAACATTCAATTACCCCTTTGACAAAAGGGTCAAGAACAGATACAATACTTTAGATATGAAAACTGATATACACCCTACTGATTACCGACCCGTCGTTTTTAGCGACGAATCGGCTGGATTTGCGTTTTTAACACGCTCTACTACACCCACGGATGAAACTGTCGTATGGAAAGATGGCAACGAATACCCTGTGGTAAAGGTCCACATTTCTTCTGCCTCTCACCCATTCTTTACTGGTGAAGAAAAGATTATTGACACAGAAGGCCGAGTAGATCGTTATAAAGCTAAGTTTGAAGCGGCCAAAGCTCATCGTGACGCCAAAACCAAGGCTGCAGCAACCAAGGTAAAGTCCGCAAAGCCTAAAGCTAAACCGAAAAAACAAGAAAAAATCGATTTATAACTGACTGATCCAGGTCAAGGATCACTAAAATGAAAAAACAGCTAGAGGCCATTGGTATAGACAAGCTCCGAGCCGAGTACCAGGAGCTTGAGTCTTTTTTGGCACTCCCAGATGCCTATTCCGATCCAGATTTTTCGGCCAAGAACCGGCGTTTTGGAGAATTGGGGTCGATTCTAGAACAAGTAGATTCATACCGCCAACTAGAAGGACAATTATCAGAGGCAAAAGTATTAGCTGGTGGTAACGATGAACTAGCCGAAATTGCTAAACAAGAAGTTATAGATCTCGAGACCCACCTAAAATCAATTGAGGATAATCTGTTAGACACTATCTCTCCCAAGGATCCCAACGATGAAAAAAACGTTATCGTCGAAATTCGAGCTGGGGCTGGTGGTGACGAAGCTAGTTTGTTCGCGACAGACCTTTATCGAATGTATTTGCGCTACTGTGAAACCCACAAACTCAAAACCGAACTTATTAGTGAAAGTAGTAATGACACAGGTGGTTACAAAGAAGTAGTTTTTTCTATAAAAGGTTCTTCTGTGTATGGCACACTAAAATTCGAATCTGGCGTTCACCGCGTGCAGCGCGTACCATCTACCGAATCTCAGGGGCGAATACACACCAGTACCGCTACTGTAGCCGTTTTGCCAGAAGCTGTTGAATCCGACATCGAAATAAGCCCCAACGACCTAAAAGTGGATGTTTTTCGAGCCGGTGGACATGGCGGCCAATCTGTTAACACAACTGACAGTGCTGTTCGTATTACTCACCTACCTAGCGGCATAGTCGTTACCAATCAGGACGAAAAATCTCAGATTAAAAACAAAGATAAAGCTATGAGTGTTTTGCGATCGCGCTTGTTACAGATGAAAATCGACGAAGAACAAACTACGTTATCGGCTGAACGGCGCAGTCTTATTGGGTCTGGTGACCGCTCTGAAAAAATTCGCACTTATAACTTTCCTCAAGACCGCATCACCGATCACCGAATAGGTTATTCACGCAGCAACATCCCCGCCGCTCTAAACGGCGATATCGACGACTTAATAGAGCGTTTAAGGAATTATGAACGACAGCTTGTTACCAGCAACGCCGACGATTAAAGACTGGCTTGACGATGCTATACACCGACTAAAAGAAAACGGTACCGAACAACCGCGTCTAGACGCCGAAATCATACTAGCTCACACCCTAAAGCAACCAAGAACTTATCTTCACGCCCATCCCGACCAGATAATAGAGAGTCGATACCGCGAAACAGCTGACGCCCGGCTTGATCTTCGTCTTGATAAAGTGCCCGTAGCCTACATTATTGGCTACAAAGAATTCTATCGGCGCAAATTCAAGGTAACTCCAGCTACTCTTATTCCCCGCCCCGAATCAGAGTCGCTAATCGACTTACTAGACCGAACTCTTATGAAAAAACCTTTCTCTAACAAAAATAATATAAAGTTGGTTGACGTCGGAACTGGTAGCGGATGCTTGGGGATCACCGCAAAACTATTGTTTGGTGATAAATTAGATGTTACGTTAACAGATTCTAGCGCGGCGGCGTTAAAAGTGGCCACTGCTAATGCCGAACAACACAAAGTTAGGGTCGATATCTTGCAGAGTGATCTTTTGGACGAATATCCCCTAGAGCCCGACATAATCCTAGCTAATTTGCCCTACGTTGATAAATCATGGCCACGGTCTTTAGAAACAAAACATGAACCCTCAAGCGCTTTATTCGCGGTTGATGATGGAATGTCTATAATTAAACGGTTAATCGTTCAATCGGCGCCCCTGCTGGGTGTTGGGGGTTGTCTGATAATAGAATCCGACCCCGAGCAACACGTTGAGCTGATTGAGCACGCTGAACGCAATTATTTGAAAAATACTGATATACAAGATTACGGTTTGGTCTTTAGAAAATCTAAATAATTACACTAAAACGCCAGGGTGTTTATGTTGTTAAACACCAAAACTAACAAACTAATCACACCTATGGTGAATGCTAATGGCAGTATTATGTCACCCATTCTAATTCTTTGATTGGTTACGTAGGATTTATAGGCTTGATAGACTAAAAAGCCTAAACTTAACACTATGATTGATACTTGCGGTATCATAACGCCTGAGATAACTGGTAAATTGTAGGCAATGGTCCAATGATGAGCTAGCCACCCGATTTCAGCCAAAACCAAGCCCCAGACTAGACTCAATAAAGCGGTGTGATGTTCTTCGTGACTGCTTAATATATGCCTAGCGGTAGCATAACCTATTAGCCACATGAATATGACGGGGACCGTCACTATCCAGTCATAAGACAGCATAAACAAAGCGGTAACCCCAGCAAAAAGCGCCACGCCAGCTTGAACCGCAATATAGACCCGTTTCGATTTGGGTTTCAAGAACAACAACCAGGCAATATAGAGTAACACCAGGGCTATTTGCGCTAAGAAAATTTGCGCATCTGATCCGCCACCAGTATGCATAACATGCAGCATTACTACAAAACTAATACTGACGATAAAATCAACTAGGTTAGCTTGGGCGTTAGCCAACCAATACCGGGGGCGTACGGCTAAAACGCGCCATTTACTGACTACAACTATCAAAAATGCTAGCGGCAACGAACCGGTCGCTCTAACTACCCACAAAATCGCAATAGCCAAGCCGATGTTCATCACTACGTATAGTAAGTGGCTCAAGAACGAACGTTTGCGGACTGTTTTAAGAAACTCCATATCTATACGATTATAGCACGTGTTACCTCTGATTTATGCCGCAGGCGAACCAAATATAACGACGAACTGTACTTCGCCAGTTATAACTACTGGAGGCAAGGTGTTTTTGATGATGGACGCGCTCAATAGACCCTCAAGTTGTTGAGCGGTGCCCTTGCTCCCCGAGTCTATTTGATAAATTTCAACATCTTTATACGAGCCCGCTGGCGCATTTCCAACCATTACTACGTTATATCCTTTTGCGGACAGTTCGTCGGCTCGTTCTTGCCCCAGTCCCGGCACATCAGTCCCGTTAAAAACCGCCACGGGTGCAGCTTCTTGTAACACAGGATCATTGCTAATCTGGCGCTTGATAAAGCTACGAATCTCAGTGTAATCAAACACTCCTGCCATTGGTGTTACAACCGATTTTCCGTCATGATGACTGTTCGTAAGCACACGATCTTCCTTATCGAATAAATCTAAAGTATGTATATTGTCGGTTTCTATTTGATTTCCCAATTTAATCAAGGTGCGTATTTCACCCATCTCTATATTGGACCTTAAGTTACTGCCCAAGGCGTCTATTAATTGAGTTACGGCATTAAGATTTGTCATAACGCCGGTACTAACGGCCTTTTCTTTTACAGCTATCAGGATTTTCTGTTGATTTTTTTCTCTGTCGAAGTTTGAATTTGCAAGACCATAGGTTGGGTATCCTGTATTTTCTCCCCTTGCCATCGACAGATAAAGGGCGCTATCGCCGTCTAAATGATGCACGCCATTGTCATACCTTACAAGATAGCACCGATATTCACAGCGCCAGTCAAAGTTTCTGTCTAGTATCCCGGGTGCCCCGTTGCTTCCTTCTATCTCTACCTCGATGCCGCCCACCGCATCAACAGTATCCTTGACGACAGCATGGTTGACAAGAACACTATACTGTATATCCAAGCCGAATATCTTGCCTACTAGTTCTCGCGTGGCACTAGCTCCTTTCATAACCGCTTCTTCGGTTGTATCGCCTGCAGTTTGACAACTAAAGTAAGAATTAATTCTGCCTCTCATGCCCTCGGGGCAAGCTCGCCCATACTCAACATATAAATCACGTGGAACACTAAACATATAGACGTCTTGTTTCTCCTGGTGGACGCTTACCACCATCATAGAGTCAGTCAAATCTCCTCCGGGGTGATTAGGGTCATCATCTGACGTACCTAAAATAAGGAAGTTGCTACGACCATTTTCGTCTTGCTTCAAGGCCTTGCCTTGAAACACATCAAAGATATTGCCCTGAAAAATGTTACCGCCCGCAATCAAGAAACGAACCGCCATATATCCCGCAACTATCAGCGCAAGAGCTAACAATATTAGCGCTACTCGTTTTACGATTTTGCGCCTAGGATGGGCATTTTTGTTGCGTCGAGCTTTGCGACGCCATTTACGGGATGTTTTTTTCTCGGGTGGAGCAGACTCATCGATACTACGCAAGGACTCATCTAAATCAGCCCTGCCTAGGGATCTTTGCTGTATAGATTGTCCGAGCAACCGTGAATCAGGGCTACCCATAGTATCCATTTCTCTGTCGTTTGGTGTATCTATGGTAGTTTTTTGAGGATCGTGATCGTGCAAACCGCCCATTCTAGCACCAGACCCAGGCTGACGGACAATAAAACCATCCATAGAAGAACGTTTATGCTTCATAAATACTCATCTACTATATACCGAACCTATACCTTGATGCAAAACTTCTTTATACTACGCTAGTGCTATATAGTAGAAATAGGTAAATTATGGAAGCAAGTTTTTTACAACGACACCCCTTTTTAAAAGACAGTATTAATGTAATTGTCTTTATTGTTTGTGTAATGATAGGTACCCTGTTCATCAACACGTTTGTATTCCGCAGTTATAGCGTCTTGGGCCCTAGCATGGAATCTACCCTATACACAGGAGATCGTTTAATTATCAACCGACTACCCGTCACATGGGCCCAGTTGCGAAACGACAATTACATACCCGAAAGGGGTGATATTATCGTATTCAAGAACCCTCAATACAACGACAATGCGGGCGACGAATATATCGTTAAGCGCGTCATAGCTTTTGGTGGAGAACGAGTGGTTCTTCAGAACGGCCAATTCACCATCTATAATGACGAGAATACCGATGGCTTTAACCCTGATGAGTTGTACGAATACACGTCATCTGTTTCGGCTAGTGGCAGCGTTGATAAGATAGTGCCTAGAGACGAGCTATTTGTAGTAGGCGATCACCGCGAAGGTAGTTACTCTTATGACTCCCGCAGTGGATTGGGTACTATACCACTGTACGACATTATCGGACCCGTCAAAATACGCCTATTCCCTTTTGACGCTATCCGTACTTTTTAGTTTCGGTCGTTATTTATAAGTCGGTGTATCCGCTTAAATTCACCATCGCTTTTAAAGCTAATTGTTAGACGCCCACCACCCCTGGCGTTGGTAATGACTTTAATATCAGCCTTGAGGCGTTGTTGTATGTCACGTATCTCTGTCTGGTATTGGTGCTTGGATGCATCGGCAGTATTAGTCATAAAAGCCTGTGATGGGTTTCTGTTGGTTTTTAAGTTGACTATAAATTGCTCAACTTTACGAGAACTCCACTCTTCTTTGATAATTCTGGGTAAAATTTCATCTATAGTCGCCTCATCAAGACCAATCAATGGCCTTATTTGACCCTCGGTAATTAGCTTATCGGCCAACGCCTGTTTGGCGCTGTTTGGTAATTTCAAAATACGCATAGTGTTGCTAACTGCACTAGTGGACTTGTTACCAACCCTTTGAGCTATCTCTGATAGCGACAGATTGAATTGATCTCGCAATTTCAGATACGCCATGGCGGTTTCAACTACGTTCAAATCTTCTCTTTGTAGGTTTTCTATCAAAGAAATTTCTAATTTATGCTGAGCAGTCAAGGTGCGCACGATAGCTGGTATTTTATCGAATCCAGCTAGTTTCGCAGCTCTAAAACGTCGCTCACCCGCTACTATTTGGTAACCATCTTTTAATGGAGTAACTACGATAGGTTGCAAAACACCGTGTTCTTTAACCGAGATAGCAAGACCTTCAAGCAATGCCTGGTCAATCTGACGGCGTGGCTGATCTGGATCAATCGATATACTGTCTAGCCGTATGTGTTTTAATTCGCTAGTGGCATGGTCTTGTGTAGCAGTTGGGTCAAAAGATTCATCCAATAAATCCGTTGGGATGAGTGATTCAAAACCTCTGCCCAAACCTTTTTTAGGCGTCGACACGATTCAGTACCTCCTTGCAAAGCGCTTTATATGCCCTAGCTCCCTTTGAGAATCTGTCATAAGCTCCGATTGGTAATCCGTGGCTAGGTGCCTCGGCTAATCGGACGTTGCGTGGAATAACCGTTTCAAAAACCTTGTCGGAAAAATGCTTTTTAATTTCTTTATGAACCTGACCGCTAAGTGTTGTTCGGGAATCCATCATTGTTGCTAGCACTCCTAGCAATTCCAATTTAGGGTTCATACCTTTTCTAACTAATTTCATAGTTTCGAGCAATTGCCCTAAACCTTCCAAGGCGTAAAACTCAACCTGTACCGGTAAGAGTACGTATTTTGCGGCTATTAGGCCGTTCACTGTTAAAAGGCTTAGGCTGGGCGGATTATCGATGACAATAATATCATAGTCGTCAATAATCGGCCCAATAACACTATTCAACCTGGTAAATCGACCTTCGGCCTGCGCTAATTCTACTTCCGTATTAGCAAGGTGAGATGTCGTAGGAACGATAAAAAAATTCTTGTACTTGGTATTTACTACGGCTTGATCTAGCGTTGCTGCGCCCGTGATAACATCAGAAATAGCCCACGAGAGGTTTTGTTTATCTATTTGCAGGCCGCTAGTGGCATTTCCTTGGGGGTCAAAATCAATTAGCAGAGTTTTTCTGCCAGCTTTAGCCGTATAATAGGCCAAATTAACAGCGGTTGTCGTTTTACCTACCCCGCCCTTTTGATTTGTCACAGATATGACTGTCGCCACTGTTTTCCCTCTTCTTTTACGGTCTATTGTAGCACGAGACCAGACAGCTTAACTACGCTGTAATCGACGTAATTTCGATTTTGCTGTATTTTTGGCGGTGACCCATCTCTTTGTGAACGCGCTTTTTAGCCTTGAAACGAATTATTCGCAACTTATCACCTTTAACCAAATTCTCGATTACCTTTGCCTTAACAGACGCACCCTTGACCGTTGGGGTGCCTACGTTAACCTTGTCGCCATCAATAACCAGCAAAGCGTCAAGATTTAACTCTTTGACGTCTTCTGGCAATAGATCCACAAACAGGACTTCTTTTTCAGATACAATAAATTGCTTGTTGCCAATCTCAACGACTGCTTTCATCTTTGTCATTCCTTTTTCTTATGCAATTAACGACTTATTGTAACAGAGATAACCAAAGGTGTAAACTACCAGGTCTTATATCTGTCCGCCGCTGTACAGAAATAGCACCACTAATCCGAACGAAGCCAGGCCAACGCTTTTGTAGAGTCCATGATGGCGACGCCATGAAAGACGTAAAGGTTTGGGCAGTTTATTGCGATAGACATGTGCTGCCATGGAAACAACTAGGGCTATTGATAGCAATACTAGCCCACCCAAAGCCGCCGGCGTTATAGATTGCACAGCTACGCCAAGTTGAGTCAATATACCGCTAGACGCTGGCATCTCAGCCAGCACGAATGTCTGCTGGTTTTGCTCGCCAGCAATAGCATTCTGAACTGGTAAACCATACAGAGCTACAACAACAGATGTAGGCTTATCTTCTAGATCCCCTTCCAAAACAGCAAAACCGACTTCGTTATAGTCCTGCGAGAGCACGTTAGCCTTATGGGTTGGCGAATCCAACCACGCGGTCACAATAGCGCTTGACGATGTAAAGTTCTTGGCCAAGTTCTCGCCAGCAGCCGCATATTCATAATCAACGTCTTTTAGCCATTGCCACGGCTCAACACCACTAGGAGAGCTGTGTGCCCAATACTGGTTGGCAAACATGTCTTGGGCTTTAAGTTCAGCAGCTTTTACGAGTTTCTCGTTGAGCGCCAGCTCTGATTGCCCCGCTTGTTTGCGGGCTTCATTAGTCTGGTCAAGCAACGAATCAACTGATATGTTCGATGCGCGACCCAGTATATTGCCCGTGGTTGCCGCATTGTAACCTAGTTGTAATCCCACAACTACCAAAAAAATTACCAATAACCCATATGACCGCACCAAATGCGGACTATAATTATTATGTTTGTGCGGCACTACAGCCAAACGAACATGGCGCTTGGTGTGGTGTGTTATAGATTTTTTGGTTTTTCTTTTTGCGGGCATCCTAATGATTATGATATAACACTTCTCACAAAAAAACGAGCGTCTACGTATTTTTGGTAGACGCTCTCTGTGGTTTAGAGTATTTTTATATTAATTTGCAGACTGGTCTCGACGACGCCAAGCAGCTATTGCCCACCAAAGTCCTGCTATAGCACCAAGGATTACTAACCACCAGTGCCAAGCTAGTCCGAATGGTGTCCAAGTGCCATCTTCGTCTGTATCAGCAGCACCAGCAACTTCAACGTTATCACTAGCTCCTTCGCCGTTAACGTCTTCTGCCTCAGTTTGATCACCCAAAATCTCTCCGCCACCCGCTATACCTGGGGTAGCTACGCCCGTAGCAAGAGGGGTGATGGGTAATGGTGTAGATGTAGCAATTACAGGATCATCACCAGTTTCTCCACCACTTGGTACTGTAGATGTGGTTGGTGTCTCTACTGATAGGGTTGTTGTTTTTGTACTATCAGGTCCCTCGTTTCCAGCCTGATCGATAGTGGTTACAGTCACTTCATAACCACCATCAGGTGACGGACTAGTAGTTTCACAACTCCATGTCCATGTACCGTCACCGTTGTCCGTAAATGGCGCACTGACTATGCATGGTTCACCACCTTCTATTTCTACGGTTATAGTAGCGTTCGGATCGTCAATCGTGCCAGTTAGAGTAACTTGTTGACCCGGTGCTACAGTAGCAGGAGCTTCTACTGTTACAACCGGCGGGGTGTTATCATAGGTTATAACGAATGGGTTGTCTTCGTCGTATTCAGAGCAATTACCAGCTGCGTCACATGCGCTAAATGCAAAGTAGTGCGTGCCTTCTCCTTGAGTAAAGTTATCGTTATACACACCCAAGCTTGAAGAATGGCTACTTAGGTTGGGTGGGTTCCAGGGAGTGGCTTTTTTGAAGGATGATCCCTCTATGTTGTTCCAGTATTTGAGTTGGTAACGCGTAGTATCGCTGTCAGATGAAAGGCTAAATGTGAAATACTGTTCTTTTGTATAACCCCCGTTTGATATCTCTGTTCCGCTGGGAGTCCCCGTAAATACTATCGAAGATATAGTTGGTGCTTCCTTATCAATCGTGAACAACTTAGTAATATCACCACTGCGATTACCTGTATTCGCACCACCACCTGCTGTGTCACGAGCCGCAAGAGTAACAACGTAATCACCCTCAAGTGTTGCAGTATATAGCAATGCATTAGATATACCGGTGCTTAAAACTGTTTTACTGTAAACCACTGAACCGTTTCGCTTTACCTGTACCCAATAGTGCCGAAGGTTATCGTCGGTTACGGTTCCAAGGACCTCGACGTCAGTATTGAACAGACTGCCTGTCGGGCTGTCAATTGAAACTATAGGCGCATCGTTATCTATTGTTATCTTCCATAAGTCACTCCAAGGACCAGCGTTTCCAGCATGATCCACGGCTTTAACTCTCCACCAATATTCAGAGTTGGCAACGCTGGTAGCGGTTTTGCTCGTGGTGCTGTACTCCTCGTGCCAACGAGGACTCGTTGCACCTGCGTCATTGTAGCTTTCGTATATATAGTAATCTATATCCGTATCCGTATCTGTAGTTGACCAAGATTGTGTAACACTAGCACCATTAACAACGGCTTCGTCAGATGGCGAAACTAGTGTTGGAGCAACTGGTGCAGTAGCGTCATAATAGTAATGAACTGGATTGCTCCAATTACCCACATTGCCAATATTATCTACAGCACGTACCCATATGGTTACACCTCCCTGCTCACTAATACCGGGCTGGTGATTGCGTGACGTTCCATTAACGTCTCGACAACCGATAAATCCTGTGTATCCAGCGATCGCTTCGCCAGGGCAGGTACTGCTACCGAATGGGTGTTTATCATCATAGTTGTAGGCAATCTGATAATAATCTACGCCACTAACGTCATAAGAAGGGCTCCATTGGTTTAGAATCGGAGCGCTATTGAAATAATCGCCATTAGAAGGTGAGACAATCACAGGAGCTGTTGGCCCTGTAGCGTCGGGCGTAACAGTAACATTGTAATTTTTCGTGAAGACTGGACCATTAAGTACACTCGCTATAACCGTTATGGAGCCTTCACCTGTTGCGGTAAGATTGCCTGTACTAGAGTCTATTGTCGCATTTCCACCGGTACCATCAGGATTAGTCCAGACACTCCACGCCACTTCTTGGCTTGCGCCAGCCGGATGTACGGTAGCTGTCATTTGTTGTGTTTGTCCAAGTTCGATTGACGCAGGTCCTGATATCGTAATGTCCGTAGCCTGAATCACTGGGCTTGCCTGTGAGATGAATTTTCCCTGGAAGCTGCCATCCGTGACTGCCGTTCCACCAGCAAGATACACATAGCCGGGGACTGGATCAGTACAGTTACCTATCTCTACAAAGAAGGTGTCATGACCATTATAGTTAACTCCGCCGCCCATCACGTCACACGCATTGCCTGAATCGGTGAATGTAATCACTCCACCAGTAATCGCAGCTATGTTCGGAGCAGCAGGCGCTAGACTTACAGTAAACGTAGTGTCTAAATTACTGCTAACCAGTGATGTAGTGTTTCCAGAATAGCTCGTTGCCGTGATAGGGGTTATGTTGATAGAAACCTCACCACTATACGCACTCGTAGCGTAGGCTGTTTGGTTGAATGCTAGTGATATAGCTGCACTTACGCTACCGAACGCAATAACCACGGCCATGCCGCTAAATACCAGCGTAGATACCAACCCAAAACTAGTTACTTTTTTATATAATGTCCTGATATGCTCGCTCATATCATTACTCCTTCTACCAACAACCCGCCTCATTGGATATTAAAAACTACTTGTTAAAAGAATTACGTTTTGCACGTTTTTATATTGCCCTTAATATAACACTCGACAATCTTTTTGACAATGTATAAAGTATTGGATATAAGCTTAACATTAGCTTAAGGCGCTATCTCTGTTTTTGGGTAATATCAGGTTCTTTAACTCTAGTGTTTCTTAATTTTTTGAACGCCACTACCGAGCCATACCCGACTCCTAGCATCGCTAACCACCAATACCAAGCAATACCGAATAGCTCCCAGCCTTGGTTTGAAGGACGCAATATATACCCTGGTTGGCTAGCCGAGCTATATCCATATTGCGGGCTATACCCGTTCGGCAAGAATATATTCACGGAATCCTGTGGCGGTGGTGTTGGATCAAGAGTCTCATTGGCGGGCATTACTGTCTCATCAACCGAGTCAAGCGTGCCGTAGACTAACAATAATTCTTCGTTCGATTCATTTAAAGACTGTGTTACGGCGTTGGTGTGATGCGAAAATGATAAATTCAAAGTTACGGAAATAAAAAGAACGCTTACAAGTGTTACCAAGGTCTTTGAACTGACCGAAACGATAACCTGTCCGCGCGTCTTTATAGTCATGTAGCCTCCCCCAACTCCACATATGGTGTAGACCCGCCTTTAATTTACCATAGGCGGTAAGGCCATGCAAGTGCTTTTCGGCTATTTATTGCGTCTTAACAGATGGTCGATGTGACCGTGGTCAAGTCCATAGTAATGAGCTATCTCGTGCCACAGGGTACGTTTAACTTGTTCGAATAGCTTGGATTCATCACCCTCGACCACTGTTAATATAGGGTTCTTGAACAGTGTAATTTTGTCTGGCAAGACAAAAGTGTACCCGGCTCCTCGCTCTGTTAGAGGTATTCCTTCGTACAGCCCCAACAGTAAATTACCCTCTTTGGCCCCCGTTTTTAGGCGCTGGTGTTCGTCTGGATCATCGGCCTGAACTATAGCTACATTCTCGAGTCCTTTAATGTATTTCTGGGGGAGCTCATTGATAGCCCTCACAATAAGGTCGTTGAATTCTTCGTCAGTCATTGGTTTATTATATATGATTATTTGTTGTAATTTTTATAACAATATTAAACTTTACTGATACCAATACCCAGATCGGCGCCTTCGACTTTGACTGTAGTATCGAAATCTCGCTCACCTTCCGAGGATAATTCCACAGCTAATGTTTCGGCGGTAATTGTATCTTTGTGTTCGTCAATCGCCATTTTTAGGTTTTCGTCAGTGGTTTCAAGCATCAAATTGATTCGATCGTCGACGTTAAGGCCAGCTTGCTTGCGTGCGTTTTGCACAAAGCGAATTATTTCGCGCACCAGGCCTTCACGTTTAAGCTCGGGGGTTATCTCGAGGTCTAGATTTAAGTCACCACCCTCTTTTACTTCTTTGACATTAAGTTCTTCTGTTAATATTGTTGTAAAGTCAACAGCACTACCCAAGGAAGGAACAGTTATACTGGCCAAAGGTTGGCGTACTTTTATACCTGCACTAGCGCGTTGGTTCAGGCCACCGCTTATTAATTCACGTATAGTCGCCATTTCTGACAGAATATTCTCGTCGACCGTATAATTGCTCGGCCAATCTAGCAAATGCACGGATTCTTGTCCGCCACCAAGTTTTTGATACAGTTCTTCGGCCAAAAATGGCGTAAATGGCGCTAACAAAACTGATAATTTAAGTAGGACGTAATGCAGAGTCCTGTAGGCATCGTTCTTGTCGTTGTCGTCCTCGGACTTCCAGAAACGACGGCGAGATCGGCGAACATACCAGTTAGACGCATCATCAATAAACGGCAAAAACATTGATACTGCATCTGGGATATTATATTTATCCATGTTTTCTGTAACATGTTGATTCAGTTGGTGTACACGAGAAACTATCCACTTATCAAGAGGGTTCTCTAAATCCTCGGGATTTAGGGTAAATGGTTTTTCCGGGTCAAACTCCCATTTATCAACTTCGGCGTACATAGTAAAGAAGTCGTACATGTTCCAAATCATGCTAAGTTTGCGGGCTACATCACCTACATCTTTGTCATTTACGACAAAATCTTCGCCCGACATTACTGGCGACGAAAGTAGCAAAAAGCGGAAACTATCTGCGCTGTATTCATCCATCAACTTGTTGGGATCGGTAAAGTTATTAAGGCTCTTCGATAGTTTTCTGCCGTCAGACCCCAGTAAATTACCAGTAACCACCACATTTTTAAAGGCGTTGTGTCCAAATAGCCCTACGCTAATCGCATGAGTATAGTAAAACCAGGCTCGTACTTGCCCAACATATTCCACGATGAAGTCACCAGGGAAATTTGCTTCAAACTTTTCGACATTTTCAAACGGATAATGGAACTGTGCAAACGGCATAGAACCGCTTTCAAACCAACAATCGAGCACTTTATCAATTCGTGAATATTTAACACTGTCTATTTCGAAAGTTACGTCATCAACCCATGGGCGGTGATAATCTTCTAGTTCCACACCGCTTAGCTCTTTGAGCTCATCGTAACTGCCGATTACCTTAACATGCTCTTTGCCATCTGCGTCTATACCCTTCCAAACCGGCATAGCAGTAGCCCAAAATCGATCTCGAGACAAATTCCAGTCCGGCGCTTGTTCGATTGTGTTTTCAAACCGTCCGTGTTTGATGTGTTCTGGGAACCAATTTATGTTTTTGGTGTTTTCTTCAAGCATTTCGGTTTTTTGGCCGTCAATATCCATAAACCAGCTTGGATGCGCACGATACATCAAACGGTTACCAGTACGCGGGTTGTGGGGGTATTCGTGACGTATATATTCAATTTTCCAAGCAATACCACGCTCAAAGAGCGTTTTAGCTATAGTTTTATTAATCTCCCAGACATTTTCGCCCTTCCAATCACCTTCCGTAAACACACCATATTCGTCCAGTGTATGAACTACCGGGATATCGTTCTTTTTGGCCAGTTCAAAATCTTCCTCACCATACGCTGGTGCAATATGCACGATTCCCGTACCCGATTCAGTACTGACATAATCCGCATGCCATACTCGGTGAGCATTCTCACCTCTATTTACAAATAGCGGTTCATATTCTTTTCCTATAAGTTCTTCACCCTTAAAAGTGCGTCCATCGACTCGCGGTATAGGCACGTGTTTTTCATCGACAAGAATCTTGTCGTTATCTAGCAAAGACTTTTCTACAATGAGTTCCGTTCCGTCCTCTAGTTTGACCTGCACATAGTAAGAATCCTTGTTAACAGCCAGTGCCGTGTTGCCTAGCAGTGTCCACGGCGTAGTCGTCCACGCAAGTAAATATACATTTTCGTCTTTTAATTTGAACTTTACATATAAACTCGGGTCAGTAACCTCCACATACGCTCCCGCGTCCATGGTAACTTCCGCTTTAGATAGTGGAGTTGCCCACTGCGTATCATACATAAGTACACGTTCGCCTTCGTAAATCTTACCCTTTTCGTACAGCTGTTTAAATGCCCACCAAACAGACTCCATGTAATCTTTGTCCATGGTTTTATAAGCGCCTTTAAAATCGACCCAGCGACCAAGTCTATCGATAGTTTTCTCCCATAAATTGCCCGTTTGAACCATGCTCTCGCGAGCGGTCTTGATATAATCTTCCAAGCTAATTTTCGTACCAATATCGTGCCTACTGGTAAGACCTAGTTTCTTTTCTACATAATTTTCTGCAGGCAAACCGTGACAGTCCCAACCCCAGACACGTTCTACTCGCTTACCCTTCATGGTTTGATAGCGTGGGATAGCGTCTTTTACGATACTAGAAAGCAAATTCCCGTGATGCGGTATACCAGTTATAAACGGCGGGCCGTCATAAAATACATATCTATTATCCTCAGGACGAAATTCAACAGATTTTTCGAAAGCCTTGTTCCTTTGCCACTGCAAAGTGATATCTTTTTCATACTCAGCTGCTTTGCGTCTAGTACCTGATTTAAATTTCATTCTTTTTCTCCAATAAAAAAATCTTTTTAGCTACTGGAGCCCTGCGACAAACTCAGGACGGTGCCATCCAGTTTCTAAAAAGACGATCTTTTTAGCTCTTGATTGTTCGCTTTTACGTAGCGTTCACGTTGGGCTTTACTGAGCCTTTCGGCCGTTCTTCCCAAAGCTTCGCGGGTGATAGCCGCTCATTCGCCATCCAGCGAAGTGCTTCTTGTATTATTCTACTCAATTTAAAGTATTAGTACAACTCTGTCGCCACCAAAATTAAGCGAATAAACTATTTCCGTATTTCAATAGGATTCCAACAACCAACAACATTACTATCGTGGCTAGCAACAACTTATCATAGTCTTTGTCTATAAAATGCTTTAATTTTTTTGAAATCTTTTTAGGTAAATACAAGTTCTCTTCACGGATATTGTATCTGGTAAGCGAAAAGAATATAAACGTAGTCGCCAACATGACAACCATGCACCACGGACAAAGCGCCTCGATGACAAACATGCTCAGGTACAGCATGTAGTATGCAAACAAAAGACCTAGCGTATAGCCAATTTGAGCTGCAAACATAAACAATTTAGGAAAGACAACTCCCATTAATCCAGCTACAGCTACAGTCATAACTACTGGTGCCGTTATCAGCCCTATAAAGCTATTTGGAAAACCGAACATTTCTGCCGTAGGGTGAGCCGCAACAGTTACGCAGTTAACTATGACATTAATACTGCAGATTAGATCGGCACCAGGATTTTTGGCTAACTCTACAGCATCAATAGACAATACAAACGCACCGATCAAACTTATCACGGCACCCACTAACATAGTTGCAAAAATCCATCGGTTACTGCGAGTTTTTTGTTGTTTGTGAGTAAAGAACTCTTTGATTTGGCTAAACATAGTAACTTACCTCGCTTATCGTAGGCAAAGGTAATCCGCGCCACATGTTTTGCATAATACCATCATCGGATAGGGCGATTACGGTAGGATATTCGACTATATCGTAAGTACGGCAAAACGACGCCCCGGCGGCATCTTCAGGATTAACCGTCTCTAATTTACGACCAGTTTGGCGCTCAAAGTCACGCAGATAGTCGATAACAGCTCTGGCGTGGTCGCTATTTTCTTTATAGATTATCATCGACTTCATACACCACCTCTTTTACGACACTTTTTTGCTTTTACGTCGCTGTTCCAAAATTCTAACGAAATCATCAAGTGTTTTGAACTTATGGTAAACACTGGCAAAGCGCACATAAGCCACTTCGTTACACCCGGCAAGTTTATCTAACACTATGTCACCAATTTGTCTTGACAGTATTTCTGGTTCGTTTAAATCGTACAAGGCGTCTTCTACGCTATCAATCATTTCCTCTATCTCAACTTCTGAAGTAAAGAACTTGCCTACAGATCGCTTAACTGCAGTAGACAGTTTGTCGCGATCATAGAGTTCTCGGCTACCGTCTTTCTTGATAACAGCTAGATTGGGTCGCTCTGCTCTTTCGTAGGTTGTGAATCTGATGCCATTAGGCGTTTCTCGGCGTCGACGAATAGTTTTGCCATCAGCACCTTCACGGGACTCTATAACTCTGCTGTTACTTAAATCATACCTAGGCATAACTATACCAACAATCTGATTTTACTAATCAGAGGTTTTGTCTTTCTTCTTCTTTTTCTTACGGCGCCGTAGAAATGCGGGCGTTTCAGCCTCTTCATCTTCTTCTTCGTTAGACTGGTCCCAGATACCGTGGTTTTCTTCTTCGGCAAAAACGGAAGCCGCTTCTGACTGATCAAGTTCCATGTCTATATTACCCACCGTCTCGTCAGTAACTTGTTTAACAACCGGTTCGGCGTCATCTTTAAGGTCTGTATCTTGTTCGTAAAGGTAGGCAGCATCAAATCCCGTAGCAATAACAGTTATTATCAACTCGTCTTCTATTTCGGGTTTTAGGGTAGCTCCAAATATAATGTTAGCTTCTGGTGAAACAGCACTGGTAATAATTTCGGCAGCTTCTTGGATCTCACTCATACTCATGTCGTAACCACCAGTTACGTTAAATAGTACGCCCTTGGCACCATCTATAGAAACCTCTATAAGCGGAGACTCAATAGCCTGTTGTGCAGCTTGTGCAGCACGGTTATCGCCACTAGCCCGGCCAATACCCATTAATGCTGAACCGGCACTACTCATAATGGCTTTTACGTCAGCGAAGTCTAGGTTAATCAGCCCGTGTTCGGTAATTAATTCTGATATTCCTTGCACTCCTTGGCGCAAAACATCATCCGCTATCTTGAACGTTTCCAGAAGTGGTGTTCTGCGATCAATAGTTTGCAACAAGCGGTCGTTTGGAATCGTAATTAAAGTATCGACATTACGCCCCAGTTGAGTTATTGCCCATTCAGCATTCTTGCGACGTTTTTCGCCTTCAAATGTGAACGGTCTCGTAGCAACTCCAACCACCAAAATACCTAATTCGCGAGCGATTTCGGCTACTATATAACCTGCTCCACTGCCAGTGCCGCCACCCGCACCTATGGTCACGAAAACCATATCGGCACCCGTTACAGCTTCTCTTATTTCATCGCGCGATTCATTAGCGGCTGCTTCACCAACCGCTGGATCAGCACCAGCGCCAAGACCGTTAGTCGTAGCATGGCCTAGGTGAATTTTTAGATCCGCTTTACTGTTGTGCAAAGCTTGAGCATCAGTGTTCATAGCTATGAATTGCACACCAGTTAAACCAGCGTCTTTCATTCTATTAATAGCCGAGCTACCCGCTCCGCCTACACCCACTACTTTAATACTGGCAAAAGTTTGTATGTCGCTTGGTTTTACTTCAGGCATTATCCGTGATATCTCCCAT
The DNA here is from genome assembly GCA_964349805.1 of uncultured Candidatus Saccharibacteria bacterium. Lineage (GTDB taxonomy): Bacteria > Patescibacteriota > Saccharimonadia > Saccharimonadales > Saccharimonadaceae > CAYGHE01. The sequence continues at coordinate 40,796 of CAYGHE010000005.1, forward strand.
GATCTAAGTTCTCAGTATACAGTATACCATTTGTCCCGATACGGCTAGGCACGAAAACGATTCATAAACCTGGAAAGTATTCCTACGCCTTCCGAAACAGCGTTTTTAGCTCGCCCTTTTTTGTTGTGGCCATCCTGCGCATCAATTAGCATCAACCCTATAACTGTGGCGTAATCTGGTTTTTCAATATTGTCCGCTACCCCGCCAAGACCTGAAACAATTCCAACGGTTGCTGATAATCCCAAGGCCTCTTTGGCGTAATCTGTAATTCCCTTGAGATTAGCTGTTCCTCCAGTCAAAACTACCCCGTTAGGCAGTCGTCCGGCCCGGCCAGCACGCTTAAGTTCTCTGTTGACACCTTCAAAAATTTCTTCCAGCCGTGCTTCTACTATTTCATCCATCTCGATTGTCTGGAAACTGTAAATTTCGTTATCAGCACCCTTTAGGCTTACGCCTGATTTGTCTCGCCGAGATATGGCCGATGCATGTTTTAGCTTTAATTCTTCGGCAATAGATGGGTCGGTTTTTAAGCCTATAGCTAGGTCGTTAGTAATATTGATACCGCCGATTGGTATTACGCCCGCATATTGCAAGTCGCCTTCTTCGTAGACCGCAACATTAGTCGTAGAGCCACCGATATCTACTAGCGCTACGCCATTTTCCATTTGATTATCTTTTAGAACCGCCCGAGCAGCTGCAACACCGGATACGATAATGTCATTTGGTGTTACCTTGGCTGCCTCGGCAGCTTTTTGCAAGTTATTTAAGTGCGGGGCAAGGGCTGATACCACGTGCGCATCAACCTCTAGCCGCGTACCCGTCATGCCGACAGGATCCTTTATGTTATCTTGTCCGTCAAGCTTGTAAGCATGGGGAACAACATCCAAAATTTCTCGATTAGCTGGTACTTTACCCAGTGTCGCTACTTCTTCGATGCGCATTACATCTTCTGGTGTGATTTCGTGGCCAGTATTGCCGACCGCTATCATTCCGTCAGTATGAGTACTGAGAATATGAGTACCGTTAATGTTGATTGTTGCTCCATTAACTTGATATCCACTCATGCGTTCAGCTTCACCAAGGGCATCGTCAATCGCTTGCGCTGGACTGGCTAAATTAACTACCGTTCCCTTGCGCATTCCATTATTAGAGACTGTGCCTACCCCAACTATCGTCGGTGTACCAGTAGTTTCATCAATATGTCCGATTACACATCTTACAGTAGTCGTGCCTATGTCAATACCGACCGCATATTTAGAGGCTTCTTGCATAAACTTAAGTATATCGCTTGTGTGACGAGTTGCCAACTTTTTATTGAGTCAGGATTTCGGCGCCGGTTTCGGTAATAAGAACCGTGTGTTCAAAATGAGCCGACAAACTACCGTCTGCAGTAGCAATGGTCCAGCCATCTTTATTAACTTTGACACCTTCACCACCCAATGTTGCCATGGGTTCAATAGCTATAGTGTCACCAGGCTGTAGTATTTCACCACTACCCCTGGAACCGTAGTTAGGAACCTCGGGGGGCATGTGCATTTCAAGTCCGACCCCGTGTCCAACTAGTTCACGAATAACACCTAGTTTTCCAGCTGTTAATACTTTTTCAATCGCACACCCTATATCACCCGTTCGGGCTCCTCGTCCCTTAATAGCATCTATGCCTGCATATAAACTGCGTTCAGTTGTTTTCATTAGGTGTTTTTGAGAAGCCGTCATCTTTTCGCCTACTACCATCGTAAAAGCAGAATCAGTCTTCATGCCTTTATACGTAATCACCATGTCAAAACTAACCATATCGCCTGATTCTAATACATAGTCACTGGGTACACCATGCACTATCTGGTCGTTAACGCTAATGCAAATTACTCCTGGAAAATTAGGTACAGGTTCTCTGTAGGTTGGTGTAGCGCCGTGTTTTTTAATCTGTTTCTCCACCCAGCCATCTATTTCTTTTTCGCTCATTCCAGGTTTTACATAGGCTCGCAAATCCCCAAGGATGGTGGCCAATATCTTGCCACCTTCGCGCATCACCTGAATTTGATCGTCGGTTTTTATGCTAGATTGCATGCCTTTAGTTCCTTGACTACTCGCTCGTGAATTTGGTCTATCGTGCCCGTGCCATCTACGCGCAAAACTTTAATATTGCGGCTTTCTAGATAATCCAGTATCGGTTTTGTCTCTACTTGATATGTGTGTAGGCGTTCTTCTATAGCCTTGGGGGTATCGTCAGGGCGTCCGCGAAGAGATAGTCTTTTAATAGATTCTTCTAGAGGAACTTCCAGCACTACCGCCGCTTGCAAAGAATGTCCGTCGTGCGGCTGAGTTTCTACTAACCATTTTGCCTGTTCTAATTGACGCGGATAACCGTCCAGTATCACGCCTTTGGCATCCGCGGCTTGTTTTAGGGCGGCAGCCATAACAGTGTTCGTTAGATCCGTAGGAACGAGTTTACCTTGGTTGATTATGTTTAGAATTTCAGCATTATTAGTGTCTCTCAATAATTGTCCCATCGAGAACCATTCCCAGTTTTGCCTCGCCGCCAACATTTGACCCTGGACACTTTTTCCCGCTCCTGCAGGACCAAAAAATACTATCACCACGTGCTCCTTTTGGTTTTAGTTTAGCGCGTTTTTAACTAATTTGGCTATAGTCGCGCCGTCGGCCTTGTTGCCAAGTTCTTGTTTGACCGCACCTATAACCTGGCCCATGGCGCGAGGTTCGGTTGCATTTAACTCTTCTATTGCTCTGTCTACAACTTTAGAGATTTCTTCTTCGGACAGTTGATCCGGAAGATATGTCTGCAGAATCTTAGCTTCATCTAGTTCGTTTTTAGAAAGTTCTGGACGTCCAGCAGATTCATAAATGGAAGCACTTTCTTGACGTTTTTTAACTTCACGTGCTATTAATTGCTCAATTGCCGCATCTTCTAGACCATCTTGACGAGCGCCTTTAGAAACTTCTTCGTTAAGAATCGCGGCCTTGAGACCACGCAAAGTATCGGTTAATTGATGATTGCCGGCTAATAATGATGATTTTAGATCATCCTCGAGGCGTTGCTTTAAAGACATGATGTTTAACGAAGGCCCAGGCGAGCTTTGTTTAGCTTTTCAGCTCGACGTTCTTTGCGAATTATAGCTTTTTTGCGACGCTCAGTTTTGCTAATAGGTTTCGAGAACCTCATAGACATTTTAGCCTCAGCTAATATACCGCTCTGCAAAACCTTGCGGTTAAAACGGCGGATAATGTTTTCATTAGCTTCTCTGTCGTCTTTTCGTGTAACTTGTACCATATCGGAATATTGTAACAGAGATAATAGCGATACGCAACAAATGAATTACAGTGTTTCGATGCGCAGCAACTGCCCTTCAACAGTCCGCCTGCCGTTCCATTCATTAATATCCGGCCTATACCAAACAGTTATTTGCGTACCTGGCTCAACAAAAAAGTGTCCTGGCGCACTAAAGGCTAACATTTCTAACGTGTTTCCATTTGAGTCTCTGAGCATTAGTTTGATGTGCTGGTTTTCGGCGCCCATCAACCTAGTACCAACAACTTCCAGGTTCGTTGTCTTTAAAATCGGCTGGGGATTGCCGTGACCAAAAGGCTCGAGAGCAGCTATGTTTTCAATTAACTCCTCTGTTAAATCGTCTAATTTAGCGTCTATATCCGCATCCAATAAAAGTAGTTGTTCTTGATTGCGTAGGTTTTTTGATTCGTAGAATTCATTTAACCTTTGGCGAAACTTACCTATATTTTTAGTTGGCATAGTTACACCAGCTGCCAAATCATGCCCTCCGCCCCTCGTTATTAAATCAGAGGCAGATTTGATAGCGTCCGCAGCGCTGAAATCTCCAAAACTACGTGCTGAACCCTTTGTTTCTTTGCCCACTTCTTCCAATACAAAAGTTGGTTTTTTGTATAATTCCAGTATTTTTGCAGCCACTATTCCAACTATTCCATGGTTCCACCCCTCAGAACTTAGAACCAACACTGAATCATTTTGATATTTTTTGGCTTGCACGACCGCTTGTTTGAATATTTCGTCTTGTTCTTGGCGCCTGGCGGCGTTCATATCATTAAGCCGGCGAGCATTATCCATAGCTTCGCTCGTACTTTTAGCTATTAACAAGTCGAGGGCTATTTGAGCTGTCTCTAGTCTTCCAGCGGCATTAAGCCGTGGGCCAAGCACAAAACCAAGTGTCCGAGCCGTAATCTTTTCTGGTTCAACCCCGGCGACTGCCATTAGTGCCCTGAGTCCTGGTCGCCGAGTACGCGATAAAACTTTTAACCCCCAATAAACGTTAGCTCGGTTTTCATCCAGTAAAGTGACTATGTCGCAAACCGTACCTAATGCCACCAAATCCAATAGCCACTTCTCTTGCCCGAAGGGCAATCCTGGACTAGCTTCGCGAACCGATTGGGTCTTCTTTTTTTTATTAAATTCTATTTGCAGCGCCTGGACTACTTTAAAAGCTACGCCTACACCTGCCAAGTCTCTAAATGGATATTTATGATCTGGTCGTTTTGGATTAATAACCGCTACCGCTGGCGGCATTTTATCACTAACGTTGTGATGATCTGTCACTATAACATCAATTTTTAAATTATTGGCGGCGGCAATTTCTTTGTGACTTAGACTGCCACAATCGACAGTGATAATTAACTTTGTTCCGTCTTTTGCTATACGTTTAATAGCTTCTGTCGACAGTCCATAGCCTTCAACAAATCGACTCGGTATGAATGCTTTTACATTTTTAAAACCAAAACTTTCAAACGCATCAAGTAATAGTGTCGTAGCGGTTAGGCCGTCGATATCATAATCCCCATAGATGGTTATTTGTTCCTGTTTTTTTAAGGCGGAAGTTAATCTTTGAACCGCTTTATCCATGTCGGGTAGCAGAAATGGGTCGTGTTTAGCGTCATAGCTAGGATTTAAAAACATGTCACGAGTACGTCCATTAAGGCCGCGTGCCGACAAAATATCTTCAAAAAGTGACATCAATATCTTTATAGATCAGAGGATACGCGTTTCGGACGAGCAGCGTGCTGTTGGGATTTAATCACTATACCCTGGAGTTCTTTGAAAATTGGAAAATGCTTGTTGGTCGAATATATTTTGGTATTGCCTTGCTTCTCACTAGACAAGAAACCAACTTTTTCTAGACGCTTTAATTCTCTCTGGATATTGCCTGGATCTTCTTTTATTAACTTAGCTAGGCCTCGTACGTGCGTGCGGAAATCTGGATACTTGGCATAGACCACAACAATCTTGCGCCTAACCCTAGATGTAATAAAAACGTCTAACATATTGTCTCTCTATACATTATATTTTCGCTCGCTGTTGACCATCGTAGCACAATCTTACAACATTTAGCAACGACCTGTTAGCGCCAATTTAGCACAATCTGATTAATTTTGGCAATCGTATCTTCATGGGACGGTATATTGTTTTCTTCGTAATAATGATTCACCCCGCCCATAAAGCTCTCCCTAACATCCAGAACGTGAACCTCGTCTGCCAGCACATGAAGCTTGTCTACAGCCTGAACCGTAGCTATCGGCGTGGCTACTATTAATTTCTTGATCCGAATCGGTTTTAGAAAGTCACCAGCTACATCGAGAGAAGTTCCTGTGTCCAGTCCATCAGCCACCAAAATGACCGTGTGGTCACGCAGCATGCCGGCATCAATCAGCCCGCCATCGCCAAGTAGCCGATTTATACGTTGAAAAGCTTCGCGTTTTTGTTCCTCCAAATAACCATGGAACTCTCCTGTGTAATGTTCTATTTCGCCTGCCGAAAACATGCCATTATAAGTAAAAGCTCCGCTTTGGGACACACCCCCAAAACTTAATCCCTCACCAGGTACCTCTATATCTTCTATCAAAAGCATCATCAAGACACAGTGTAAGGCGGCGGCAATTTGTTCACCCACTATAACTGCCCCATCGCTTAAGGCAATTACTGCACAATCCTCAAAACGATATTGTTCTAGTAATTTGTCGGCAAGAAGTAGACCGGCCTGTTCCCTACTATTGAAATACATAAATCCAGTTTAGCAGTATACTGTATCTTATGCACTACTACGAGGTGGCGCCAAGAGTTATAGTTCGAAACGACCAAGAATTCTTTACATACTCCTATGACAAAGTACTGAAAATAGGCCAAATAGTGATTATTGAAGTTGGTAAGCGTCGAGTTATTGGCGTTGTCTTGAAGAAAACAAGCCAACCTTCTTTCGCTACAAAACCCATCGTGTCACTTATCGAAGAACAGCCTCTGCCACAACCTCTCGTAGAACTATCGCAGTGGCTAGCCGTATATTATGTTAGCCATTTCGCCCACGTTCTGCAAGCTGTATTACCTCAGGGGGTAGATAAAAAACGACGCCAAGGCCCAACTCCAGAGCCCCCGTTCAAACGTAGTAAAACTACTATCAGGCTAACGAAGGAACAGTCGACCGTGTTAGATACAGTCAGAAAACAACCTAGCGGTACCTTCTTGCTACAGGGTGTGACAGGATCCGGTAAAACGGAAATCTATATACGATTAGCCAAAGAAGCTTTTCAAAAAGGTAAGTCTACTGTCGTGCTAGTACCTGAAATAGCATTAACGCCTCAGTTGATAGGAGAGTTCGCTAATCACTTCGACAACCTTTTAGTCACCCACTCCAAAATGGGCTCTGCAGCTAGACACCTTGTATGGCAAGACGCTCTTTACAGCAAAGAACCTAGAGTAGTTATCGGCCCCCGATCAGCACTTTTTACTCCCCTTAAAAAAATAGGTGTGATTGTAGTCGACGAAGCCCACGAACCTAGCTTTAAACAAGAACAAACACCAAAATATTCCGCTCTGCGGGCCGCAACAATGCTGGGAAGATTCCATAAAGCAAAAGTTATATTCGGCACAGCTACACCATCAATTGCCGATCGTTATTTAGCCGATAAATCCAAGCAGCCAATCCTAAAACTTACCAAACCAGCTCGCGACGGTACTACGCCACCAGTAATTACTACTGTGGATATGACAAAACGCGCCAACCCCAGTGACAACCACCCTTTTCTATCAAAAGAGCTGCTAGACCGAATAGAAAAAATTCTTGACAGCGGCAAGCAAACACTTATATTTCATAACCGTCGCGGTAGCACTAAAATTACTCTTTGCAAGAATTGTAGCTGGACCGGAGAATGCCCAAGGTGCATAATTCCCTTAACTCTTCATGGCGATCAACACCGATTACGTTGCCACGTTTGCGCCTATACCGCCGACGTTCCAACAGTCTGCCCCGTATGTTCTGCTGTAGACATTATTCATAAAGGTGTGGGTACAAAACTTGTTCAGTCAGAGTTAGAAAAACTATTCCCCAAAGCGGTGATTAAACGCTTCGACACCGACAGTGAAAACAGTGATATATCAGATGATTATCGTGATTTATACGATGGAACTACGGATATAGCGGTGGGCACCCAAATGATCGCTAAAGGCCTTGACCTGCCCCATTTACGTCTAGTTGGAGTTGTCCAAGCTGACGCAGGACTGTCTATGCCTGATTTTAGTAGCGAGGAACGAACCTTCCAGCTACTTTCTCAGGTAGTTGGGCGCGTAGGACGAGCCACTCATCCCACGGAAGTGGTTGTACAAAGCTATAAGATAACTCACCCGAGTATTATGTACGGTATTAGACAGGAATACGAATCATTTTACGAGCACGCTTTGAACGAGCGAAAGCGAGCTCAGTTCCCTCCTTTCACGCACCTGTTGAAACTAACTTGTGTGTATAAAACAGAGGCTGCGGTGATCAAAAACTCTCAAGCTCTGACTCGAGAGCTTGAGTCAAAAACTAGCTCAAGCGTATCTATCTTTGGACCATCCCCAGCTTTTTATGAACGAAGATACGGAACGTATCGATGGCAATTAATACTAAAAAGCCCCTCTCGGTCAGAATTAATAGATGCCCTTAAACTTGTGCCCGCTAAAAATTGGTATAGCGAGCTTGATCCAAACGGCCTAATATAGCTTTGTTTTTGGTATAATTAGCATAATGACTAAAGATAGTATTATAACCTTGCCAAATCCCCACCTAAGGCAGCGCTCTCGTAAAATCGGCCCTATAACAAAAGAAGTTGTAAGGCTAATAGACGACATGAAGGCGGCAGCTCTTGACTGGGAGACTATACGCCCTCATGAAATTAGTGCAGCTCTTGCTGCTGTTCAGGTTGATAAATTAGAGCGCGTAGTTATAATACGCAACGACCTAGAAGAAAAGAACGACGGAACATTCACTGTTTTGATTAACCCCGAGATAGTTAAATACGAAGGAGAGATACTAGAAGACTATGAAGGTTGCCTGAGCGTTTCTGGGGTGTACGGTAAAGTGCCCCGTAACAGTAAGGTGCGTGTTAAGGCCCTTAGTCCTGACGGTAAAGAAATTCGCTTCAAGGCTGATGGATTTTTGGCACGAGTAATCCAACATGAAATCGATCATACTAATGGGGTAGTTTTTATTGACCACATAAAAGACAAGAAAGATGCTTTCTACCAGCTGGACGATAACGGTGAGTTAGAACCTATCGATTATGAAAAACATATCGCCAACAATCATATTCTTTGGGACTGAAGATTTTAGCCTAGAATCGTTACACCGCTTAATAGATGCTGGCTATAGTATTGCCGCTGTTGTCACGAAGCCAGATAGCAAGCGCGGACGTGGTCAAATTATGACCTCACCTGCCGTTAAAGAGTTAGCTCTAAAAAACGATATACCCGTTTGGCAGCCCGACTCCCTAAGCTCCATTATCGACAAAGTGAAAATCTTAAACAGTAAACCCCTGGGCGTGTTAGTTAGTTACGGAAAAATAATACCGCAATCCATAATCGACCTGTTTGATCCGGGCGTTATCAACATTCATCCTTCCTTGTTACCTAACTGGAGAGGGCCTTCCCCTATCGAGTCAGCTATAAAATCAGGTGACAAAAAAACAGGCGTAACTATCATGCAGCTCTCTAAAGAGATGGACGCTGGTCCAATCTATAAGCAAATTGCACAGCCCTTACATGGCAATGAAACCCGTGTAGAACTGTATGAAAAACTAGCCAAGGTTGGAGCTGACTTATTGATTGATGTACTGCCTTCTATTTTGGATGGATCACTAAAAGCAACTCCACAAGACGACAAGAAAGCATCTTACTGCCCCATGCTTACCAAGGATGATGCCTACTTGAATCTACAAGCCCTAGATGCGCATGAAGCAGAGCGTACTATACGAGCCCATATGGGCTTTCCAAGGTCTAAACTAATAATTAATGCTTCCACAGTTATCATTAAACGTGCCCACGCAAGTAGTAGCGGTACTGAACCTCTGAGTATAAAATGTCGCGGAGGACTGTTTTTAACCATAGATGAACTAATCGCACCAAGTGGACGAGCCATGACAGGACAAGATTTTCTTAACGGTTACGTGGCTGACTGAGTCTCGCCTAGTATCGCATCACGATTGGATCGAACTTCTTCCTTGAGTGCCTCTAGTGTTTCAGCGACTACCTTGCGATAATCTGGGCGGTTAATTTCAAGCCATTTAGTAGCGGCGTATTCGCTGCGTAATTTTGCGCTTTCTGGTGGTTGACCACTAGCCTTTTGCAGCCGCGAAAAAACTTCATCGTTTTGGTAATCAGCCGCGTTTTGCTCTAGCCAAGAATTAACAGCGTTCTCGTCACCGTCTATGATGGTTTCGAATTCCTGTAGTTGCTCGTCGCTCATCCCCTCTGATAGTTTAGCGCCGACCTGTTTTTCAAGCTCGTTGTATATGTGCTGTAAGAAAGGTTTTTTCTGGTCTTCGGGTAATTCACCAAGACCTACTTCTTCTAGAAATTTATCATCTAACCGAAACATGTAAAAATATCCTCTTTAGCTAATTAATATCTATTGCGATTATAACACGCTTTAGTTAGTCACGGATTTAGCTCTGCTGTGTCTATTTACAATTTTCGGCTGACTAGTTCACGGGTGAAGAACTCTAATCTATCACCTTCCTCAAGAAGTATTTTTTTACTGGTCTTCAGACCAAGACCACACATTTCACCTTCAAAAACCTCTTTGGCTTCTTGTTTTTGCCTCTGAAGATTAGTAACTTCAACTTCTGCGATGTTTTCCTTGTTCCTTACAACTCGCGCCAATAACCCGGGCATCACCTTGCCTTTAGTGACTTCACCACCAGCAATAATCGAATCTCTCAAAGTACGAAAAACACCTTTGATTATCAGTTTACCGACTTCCGTTTCAACAACCTTCGGCTTAAGTAGCGCTTCCATGCTGGATCGTGCGTCATCAAGTAATTCATAAATGACTTTAAACAAACGTACCTCTACTTTGTCTCGCGCAGCAAGCCGTTTAACCGCTGGGGGCAAGTCTACATTAAAGCCATAAATCACCGTATTATTGCTAGCCGCTAAGCGAATGTCGTTTTCTGATATATTACCGACTCCGCTACCAACAATTCTTAGCGTAATTTCTCCGTTGGTGTCTATCAGACGCAGGCTATCCACTACTGAAGTTAGAGAACCCTGCACATCCGCTTTTACTACGGCGTTCATTTCTTGTGACGCCTCGCGCTGGTTCATCATATTTATTAAGTCTGTACTAGTCACATTAGTGCTAGCAGCACTTTTCTCGTTTTCTATACGCGCCGTTTCGGTTAGATACCTTGCTTCTTTTTCGGTTTTAGAAACTGCAAAGGTGTCGCCAAATTGAGGTAATTCCTTAAACCCAGTGACCGTAACTGGAGTAGACGGCCCTGCTTCTTTAATAGCCTTGCCACTAAAATCAAGCAATGTGCGAATCTTGCCGTATGCAGATCCAGCTGACAGGAAATAGCCTGGGCGCAACATACCCTGCTCTATTAACAATCCAACTATTGGTCCTCGGCCAACTTCCATGTGAGACTCTATAACTAGCCCCTCCGCTGGGACATCCGTATCAGCCCTCAAGTCTTCCAGGTCTGCTACCAAAAGCACCATGTCGAGCAATTTATCAACATTCTTGCCTGTTTTGGCGCTTACCTCTACCATGACGACATCGCCACCCCATTCTTCGGGGTTAAGATTGTGCTCATTAGCTAGTTGTGTTTTGACACGGGCCGGATCTGCCGTATCTTTATCTACTTTGTTAATTGCCACAACTATTTTGGCGTGAGCTGACCGCGCAAAGTGAATCGCTTCTACTGTTTGAGGTTTAACTCCATCATCAGCCGCCACCACAATTACAACCACGTCAGTTAATGCCGCTCCATGCTGTCTAAGCGCCGCGAAGGCGGAATGACCAGGCGTATCAAGCAGAGTAATGGTCCTGTCAGCTCTAGCCGTCTGGTAGGCGCTTATGTGCTGAGTGATGCCTCCCGCCTCACCTTCAGCTGTTTTAGTTCCTAGGATATTATCCAATAAACTGGTTTTACCATGATCTACATGACCCATAACAGCCACTATTGGAGGTCTAGATGATGCAGTGTCAGACACTTCCCTGGGCGCCCGACCCGTGGAATCGTTTTTGGTTTTCTTCTCTAGCGTTACATCAGTTAGGCCTAATTCGTCGATAATTATTGATGCTGTTTCGAAATCAATACGTTGATTGACCGTCGCCACTATGCCATTTTTGAAAAGTTCGCCAACTAATTGAACGACGGGTAAGTTAAGCTTGTCAGCGAGTTCGCTGACAGTAATTGATTCGGTTATAGTAATAACTTTTTCGCTCATATCTGTAAGCTCCTCCCCGCCTACGTAGCTTTTAGCAGCTATTTTTTAGCCTTGCCAGGTAAACTAAGTGAAATCTTACGATTCTCTTGTTCTATATCTAAAATCGTAAACTTTTTGCGTTCGTTTAACGTAAAGAGTTTTTCAGGGTCAGTATCGTCATCACCCCCAAGCTCACTAACGTGCACCAGGGCCTCAACGGCGGGGCTAATCTGGACGAACGCGCCAAATGGCGTTATACGAGTCACAGTACCCTCAACCTTGTCTCCGGCTTTGAATTTCTCAACTTCAGTTACCCAAGGATCGTCGACCAGTTGCTTGATACTAAGACTAAGACGATCTTTATCAATAGCGATTATCTTAGCTTTTATTGTTTCGCCAGTTTTAACATAATCATTGGGGTCGTTAACACGCTCCCAGCTAATTTCGCTGATATGAACCAGACCTTCTATCCCGTCAATATTAACGAACGCACCAAAGTCAACTACACCGGTTACTACACCTTCTACTGCGTCGCCTACGGCCAATTTTTCAAAACGTTCAGCCAGGCCGTCTTTGGTAGCTTCTTTCTCGCTGAATATCAATTTATTAGTTTTGCGGTCGCAGTCAAGAATTCGAACCGCTAGTTTTTTACCCACCAGAGAGCTGAGGCGTTGCAAAATTTCGTCTTTGTCACTGCCTCCGACGCGTGGATAATGCTCGGCAGAAAGTTGCGAAACGGGCAAAAATCCGCGCAGGCCATCGTATTCTACCAATAAACCTCCTCTGTTGGCGTCGTAAGGAGAAACTTCAAGAGTTTCACCCTCTTCCATTCTAGATACAACTTCATCCCAGCCGCGGTCCTTGGCAGCTTTTCGAAGCGATAATAGTGAATAGCCCGTATCAAGATCTGTGTCTATTACACTAGCAGTTACTTCCCCGCCAATCTCTAAGTTTTGAGAGAAATTGATTTCGCGGCGCGGAACTAAACCAACGCCTTGCGCCCCAAGGTCAACCAAGACCTCGTGTTTGCGTATTGAAAGTATCGTACCAGATACTACATCACCCTGTGATAGTTGTTTGACAGCATCGCCCACGGAGGCGAGTAAGTCATCCATAGTCATTGCTTTTGTTGCGGCTTTTGCCATAAGTCTTTAAAAGACTCCTTCCTTAAATAAACGTATTTCCAGAGAACACCCCGAAGGGGCGAATCTACTATAGGATTAGCCTAATTGTATCTCAGATACAGGTATAAGTCAAAGAGAGCGAGGGAGGTTACGGCGCGACAACATGTAACTTGCCGTAGACCCCGTTAGGGACGCAATGGCGACAACTTCACCTACTGTCGACGCCACTCCAGTTTCTGGCAATGATTCCGTGACTGCGGCATCATCTCTGGCTGTTTCAGTTTCATGTACGACACCGGCGTTTTCTTCGGAACTAACTACCGCTTCTGGAGCTGACTGTTCATTTTCATCTTCTGTCACGATAGGCGCCTGATCTTCTACGTGACTTGTCCTTTGGTTTACTACGTAAACTGACGTCGCTAAAGCTAGCACCAAAACAACGCCTATCACCGTAAATGTCATAACTGAACCATTCTGCATTATCCTCATCGTCTCTCCCGTCAAAACACCTACATTTTATGTTCTAATTATGCCCCCGTTTTACATAAAAATCAACTCCTCCGTGATATGGTAAACTATATTTAATGATAGTAGCGGTTGATACTGGAGGAACAAAAACACTCATCGCCGGATTTGGTGAAGAAGGCGTAGCCAGTGGTCAGGTTAAATTTCCTACGCCCCCAGACACTACGGAATACATCAATACACTGAAGAGCACCCTAGAAGAAAACTATGGAAACCAGCCAGTTGAAGCCATCGTAGTGGCCGTGCCAGGCATCATCAAAGATGGGGTCGCTATCTGGTGTAATAACTTGGGATGGCAGAATTTCAACGTAGCGAGCGCCCTTCAGGGGGTTTTAGGCAATGCCCCCGTATTTATCGAGAATGATGCTAATTTAGCAGGCTTAGCTGAGACCCGCTCATTGGATAATACCCCCCCTCAATCTCTTTACGTAACAATCAGCACAGGTATTGGCACTGGTATTATCACTGAGGGATTTATTGACCCGTCACTACGTCATAGCGAGGGTGGCCGCATGCTTGTTGAATTCGGCGGCAAAATCCAAGAATGGGAACAGTTTGCCTCTGGTAGAGCTATAAAAGAAACTTATGGCAAATATGCCCGTGATATTACCGACCCTCAAACATGGAACGAGGTCGCCGACCGTATCAGTCGCGGATTTTTGGCGGTTATACCCCTGTTGCAACCTGACGTTATTATCATAGGCGGTAGTATCGGTACCTATTTTGACCGTTATGAATCCGCCCTAAAAGGCATTTTGCAACAAAAATTACCGGCGCACATCCCCTGTCCCGAATTTAAACAGGCTAAACACCCCGAAGAAGCAGTTATCTACGGATGCTACCAACATGCCACAGACAGCCTCAATACTAACTAAGCTAAAACGCGAATATCCGCAATTCACTTTTAAATCAGGTCAGGATTCTTTGTGGTCGCCCTCTGATAAGACTATTTATTTCGATAAAACTTCTCCTGATCAGTCCGCCTTTTTATTGCATGAATTATCGCACGCCCTGCTAGGGCACATGGATTACGGATACGACATTCAACTTATAGCCATGGAGCGACAAGCTTGGGATTATGCTATAAAACTATCCACCTCTTACGGATTATCGATATCTGACAACCTTGTTCAATCTCACCTCGATAGCTACAGAGACTGGTTACATGCGCGTAGTATCTGCCCTAGTTGCTCGTCTAATGGTTTGCAGACTGGTAGAAAAACATACTCATGCCTGGCTTGCGGTCATAAATGGCGCGTCAACGAGGCTAGAACGTGCGCCCTTCGAAGATACAGTAAGCCCCAAAACTAAACACACCCTTGAAGGGTGCGTTTAGTTTCTAATGGAGGTGTTGCTAAATTAAGCAACTACCGGAGCTTTGCGTCGACTAATACGACCGCCTTTGGCTCCAGCTATGCGCGCTAACTCTGGGTTAGCAGCAAAACCGCCTGTGTGACCATTCTGGCCACCCTTGCGACCGATCTTTGCGTAAAACAAAGGATCGCGAGCTAGATTTTTGGAAGCAGCCTTTTGGCCACCAACTTTTGTTCCTGCCATGTCTTTTCTCCTTTAATTTAAAAGAGTCCCCGCGTTTTTAGACGCAGAAACCCTCACTTTTATCTCACACAGGTTATGTGTATACTTTCATATTAGCATAGCTTATGCTTTTTGTCAATATATACATAAGGTTTTTTATATTTCATACTAGGTGTTGCAATTATATCGACTGTGCGATATAGTGGTTTAGCACCTGTTTGAATCCAAAATTCGATTCAAAGAAAAACTACCCGATCTGCGAGAGGGGTAGTTTTTTGTTTAAAATTAATGCAATATGCCTCTCAAAGATAAAACCCCCGGTTTCCCAGGGGTTTTATATAATTCGGCACCGTGCTAGTTTCCCGCACAAGGCAGTATAATCGCCGCTACTGGGCTTAACTTCTGTGTTCGGAACGAGAACAGGTGTTTCCCCAGTGCCATGGGCACCGACCATACACCTCTGTTAAAGGTGTTTAGTCGGAGTCCAGTATAGAATTTTAAAGCACGACGTGTGGTGATAAACACCAATTACCAGTCAAGGCTACCTAATTACCTCTGTTAATGCAAGCATCAACATCGATAATTAGGACATAAGAAGGCGTTGGGACTATTAGTACGCTTCAGCTACATGCGTTACCGCACTTGCACCTTGCGCCTATCAAACTGATATTCTTTCAGTGTCCTCATAGGGAAATCTAATCTTGGAGTTAGCTTCGCGCTTAATATGCTTTCAGCGCTTATCTATTCCGAACATAGCTACTCGACAATGCGGCAGGTGGCCACAATCGATACACCAGAGGTTCGTCCACCTCGGTCCTCTCGTACTAGAGGTAGATCTCCTCAAATTTCCTAACGTCCGTACCGGATATGGACCGAACTGTCTCACGACGTTCTGAACCCAGCTCGCGTACCACTTTAATCGGCGAACAGCCGAACCCTTGGAAGGTGCTCCCCCTCCAGGATGTGATGAGCCGACATCGAGGTGCCAAACCACGCCGTCTATGTGAACTATTGGGCGTGATTAGCCTGTTATCCCCGGGGTAACTTTTATCCGTGTGCGCTGTCGATCCCACATTCATGTACAAAATATGTACGTACAGCGGGTCACTTGCTCCGACTTTCGTCTCTGTTTGGAATGTACTCCTCACAGTCAAGCTGGCTTATGCGCATACACTACCACTTCGATTTCCATCCGAAGCTAGCCAACCTTTGAACGCCTCCGCTACTCTTTGGGAGGCAACCGCCCCAGTTAAACTACCCACCATACACGGTCCCGTTACCAGATAATGGTAACGGTAAGATCAAGATCACAACAAGGGTGGTATTTCACTGGTGCCTCCACGGATACTAGCGTATCCGCTTCAAAGGCTCCCACCTATGCTACACATGTTGTGAGCCGGAACAATGTAAAGCTGTAGTAAAGCTCCACGGGGTCTTTTCGTCCTGGTACGGACAGACGGCATCTTTACCGCCAATGCATTTTCACCGAGTCCTTCGCTGAGACAGTGCCCATATGATTACTCCATTCGTGCGGGTCAGAACTTACCTGACAAGGAATTTCGCTACCTTAGGACGGTTATAGTTACCGCCGCCGTTCACCGGGGCTTCAGTTCGCACCGTGAAGCACTCCCCTTAACCTTCCGGCACTGGGCAGGAGTCAGCCCCTATACATCCACTTTCGTGTTAGCAGAGACCTGTGTTTTTGATAAACAGTTCCATGGGCTCTTTTGCTGCGGCCCCCCACATCCTAAAATGTGAGAAGTCGTGCTCAAAAAAAGCATAATCATTTAATTTGCTCTATCTCAGTAAAAAATTGTGATTTAAAAAAAGGTTTTTACACGCTATTCACCCCTAAAGGCGAACATCGCGTACTCATTATCTATTCTAACCACCTTTCACCAAGTATTTGAACACGGCTCACATCCAAAGATGTGGGGGGCAGACCTTATCCCGAAGTTACGGTCGCTGTATTGCCGAGTTCCTTAGCGAAGGTTCTCTCGTAAGCCTGAGTCTACTCGACTCGAGCACCTGTG
>CAYGHE010000006.1:0-49678 GCA_964349805.1 uncultured Candidatus Saccharibacteria bacterium
GCACTCTTTAAATGAATGGCTGCTTCTAAGCCAACATCCTAGCTGTTTAAGAAATCTCACCTTGTTTCCCACTGAGTGTTAATTTAGGGACCTTAGACGATGGTCTGGGCTGTTTCCCTTTCGAGCGTCGAGCTTAGCCCCGACGTTCTAACTGCCGCGATTCCACAATCGGTATTCGTAGTTTGTTAAGGGTGGGTACGGTTGCCCGCCCCATTCCTTGACAGAGCTCTACCCCCAATTGCTACCACGCGACGCTAGCCCTAAAGCTATTTCGAGGAGAACCAGCTATCTCCGAGTTCGATTGGCATTTCACCGCTAACCACAGGTCATCCAAGCACTTTGCCCCGTGCTCTGGTTCGGCCCTTCATCCCGAGATTATCGGGACTTCAGCCTGCCCATGGTTAGGTCACCCGGTTTCGGGTCTAATTCCATACACTTCGGCACCTTCACGCTGGACAAAATGCTCCTGTGCGCACAGATCGCTAGGCTGTAACTTTGCGAAATTCGTGAAACGTATCATTAATACGTTGAACGGATTTCGCTTTGTTACAGACAGCGCTATGCGTGCACAGTGTATTTTGCTCAGTGTGAAGGTGCCAACGCCCTATTCAGGCTCGCTTTCACTGTGGCTCCGTCAAATGACTTAACCTTGCGCATGAAATTAACTCGCTGGATCGTTCTACAAAAAGCACGCCGTCACCCCGATAAATCGAGGCTCCGACTCCTTGTAAGCATTGAGTTTCAGGATCTTTTTCACTCCCCTCCCGGGGTTCTTTTCACCTTTCCATCACTGTACTAGTTCACTATCGATCGCATATCATATTTAGCCTTGGACCGTGGTCGGCCCGGATTCAGACAGGGTTTCTCGTGCCCCGCCCTACTCGAAAAAACACATATAAAGTCAGCGTAGTTTTCGCGTACACGGCTTTCACGTTCTTTGGCTAGTCATTCAAACTATTCTGCTAACCACGCCGATTTTTTACTTTACCTACCATTGATAGCCAGTAGTCGCAAGTCAGATTCTTCGAGTTCACCTTGCGGTGAATCAAATACTCTGACTTGGTCTTGTGTTATTTCACAACCCCTTATAAGTATTCGCCTATCAGCTTATCCGCCATACGGCGGAAACTTAAAAGGTTTGGGCTCATCCGATTTCGCTCGCCACTACTCTCGGAATCGTTATTTACTTTCTCTTCCTCGACCTACTAAGATGTTTCAGTTCGGTCGGTTCCCTCTCAATTACCCTATATATTCAGGTAACGGTGATCCTGTATGAACAGGACCGGGTTTCCCCATTCGGAAATCTCCGGATCAAAGCTTGTTGACAGCTCCCCGAAGCTTATCGCAGTCTTCCACGTCCTTCATCGGTGATATACGTCTAGGCATCCACTGCAATGCTCTTGAGTACCTTCTTATGCATTGACTTGACTGGTAATTGGTTGCTACCAATTACCCCGTCGTCTTTAAATTTCTATGCCTGATTGTTAAAAAGCCTGTCTCTCTTCGCCATCCGGCGAATCTTGAGAGCACATTTCCGCCTACTATTAGATAAACGTGGTCTGCACTCAAGCCTAATTATGTTATCATCCTGTATTCTGTGGTGTAAAGTCGTGTTTGTTGTTATTTTTGCTATAAAAAACACCCCTGTCTCGAGCTGTTTTCGTAGCTGTCGTCAGAGGTTTCTTGTTACAAGAAACATTCGCGTAAAAGTTATTATACCGAATTTACCCTCGCGATACAATACTTAGCGCGCTTTTTGTTTATATTTTATTGGTGGGGCTAGGTGGACTCGAACCATCGACCTCGTCATTATCAGTGACGCGCTCTAACCAACTGAGCTATAGCCCCTTATTTTATGGTGGAGTGAGCTAGACGTAAGCCTAACTCACCCCATATAGGAAAAGAGCAACCGGTCTCGACGGATTTATTCCGTCGCACCGCGTGATGAGAAAAACCTTCGGTTTGTCTCATTAATATACTGGTGGAGCGTCAGGGACTCGAACCCTGGACCCCCTGCTTGCAAAGCAGGTGCTCTAGCCAACTGAGCTAACGCCCCATAATTGATACCTGAACTCTGTAATTCTAACTTAAAGAAGTTTTGGCCGCAAGAGGACACTAAAAAGCCTCCGGTGTTTTACCGAAGACTTTTTGTTAACAACTTGGTTGTGCAATCATCGTCGCGTTCATATCAAGACTTTTTTGAACTTAGTCTTGCCCCGATAAACCGGGACAGTTGTTACTGTGTAAGCTCATCACAATAACTAAGACCGACCTAGCTCCATGCGTCTCACTAAAGTGATACGCAGGTAGGAGATAGATTGTTGATTATGGATTATAGGATAAGTTACAGAATTAATTTGCAATTATACTAAAATCTTCAATCTTTAATCTAAAATCTACTTGCGTCCTCACCTTGGTGAGACGCACAGGCATAGTTTCTCCCTAGAAAGGAGGTAATCCATCCGCAGCTTCCGCTACGGATACCTTGTTACGACTTAACCCCAATCATCCCCCCCACCTTAGGCCCCGATAAATCGGGAACTTCGGGTGTTGGTGACTTTCATGGTTTGACGGGCGGTGTGTACAAGACCCGGGAACGTATTCACCGCAGCATGCTGATCTGCGATTACTAGCGATTCCGACTTCATGCAGGCGAGTTTCAGCCTGCAATCCGAACTGGGACCGGTTTTGATGCGATTTGCTCCACGTTGCCGCTTCGCTGCGCATTGTACCGGCCATTGTAGCGCGTTTCTAGCCCAGGATGTAAGCGTAATACTGACCTGACATCATCCCCTCCTTCCTCCCCGTTACCGGGGCAGTCTAGTTAGAAAAATACAACTAACTACAAGGGTTGCGCTCGTTAATGGACTTAACCAAACATCTCACGACACGAGCTGACGACGGCCATGCAACAGCTGTCACCAAGTTCAATAAAGCACTCTCGCCTTTCGGCGAAATTCTTGGGATGTCAAACCCTGGTAAGGTTCTTCGTTTAGCATCGAATTAAAGAACACGCTCCACCGCTTGTGCGGGTCCCCGTCAATTCCTTTATGTTTTAGTCTTGCGACCGTACTCCACAGGCGGGATACTTAACGCGTTAGCTTCGCTACTGGAGGGGTCGATACCTCCAACAGCTAGTATCCATAGTTTACAGCGTGGACTACCCGGGTATCTAATCCGGTTCGCTCCCCACGCTTTCGTACCTCAGTGTCAGAAACAGTCCAGTACCCTGCCTACGCCATTGGTGTTCCTTCTAATATCTACGGATTTCACTCCTACACTAGAAATTCCAGGTACCTCTACTGCTCTCGAGTCCCACAGTTCGAACAATAGCCTGAATGGTTAAGCCATCAGATTTCACTATTCGCTTGTAGGACCACCTACGTAACCCTTTACGCCCAGTCACTCCGGATAATGCTTGCACCCTACGTATGACCGCGGCTGCTGGCACGTAGTTAGCCGGTGCTTATTCATAAGTTACCGTCATATTCTTCACTTATAAAAGCAGTTTACGACCCGAAGGCCTTCATCCTGCACGCGGCGTTGCTCCATCAGGCTTTCGCCCATTGTGGAAGATTCCCCACTGCTGCCTCCCGTAGGAGTCTGGACCGTGTCTCAGTTCCAGTCTGACTGATCATCCTCTCAAACCAGTTAACGATCGTCGACTTGGTGAGCCTTTACCTCACCAACTATCTAATCGTACGCAGGCCGTTCCCAAACCGCCCGAAGGCTTTAATCCGAAGACCATATGCGGTATTAGACACCATTTCTGGTGCTTATCCCTCAGTTTGGGGTACGTTCCCACGCGTTACTCAGCCGTCCGCCGCTTGCCATCACTTCTCACTTCAGCTCGAAAATTTTTCATTTTCTAATTCGCAATTTTCATTTATCCCCATCTGGGAAATAGTAAATGAAAACTAAATGCTAAATGTTAAATGCGAAATAGTAAATGTCTTCGAACCAAGGTGAGAAGCATGTTGCCGCTCGACTTGCATGTGTTAGGCACGCCGCCAGCATTCATCCTGAGCCAGGATCAAACTCTCCATAAAAGACGCACCAGCACGCTAAGCGCACGGGTGCGAAATATGCTCAATATAAACTGACGATGATTTGCACAACCAAATTGTTAAAGTTCTCCAAATTTACCTCTACCTCTATCAAAGTAGGTTTCTTCCCGCGTATAATATAATACTAGGGCTGTCCTCCATCTTACCTGATAGATCATACGGCAGTCAATAGTAATCGCGCACTTACGTCAATATATGGACAATCACGCCTATCACAAGCCCTAGCCCAGCACCAACTACTACTTCCATAAGCGTATGGCCTTTTATAATTGGTGGAGGAACAATCTTGCTCTTAAGTTTCTGGATTAGGGCTTGAAGAACTGCACCTTGTTCACCAGTTGACCTTCTAACCCTAACTGCATCGTGCATGACTATCATTGCAAAAAGAGCCGCTATACCAAAAAGGCCCGAATCAGTACCGTCTCTTAAGCCGATTATTGTTAAAAGCGCAACAGAAGTGGCGCTATGCGAGCTTGGCATCCCCCCCGAAACGAACAATAGTGTCTTTAAATCGGGACGTTCTTTTTTGATCTTTAGAATTATATATTTTATAAGATGGGCACCAAACCATGCCACTATAATCGTAACCAGGTATGGATAAACGATTGTTGACATTATTCTGTGGCTCCATTAGTTTTCTTACCATCTTCCTCGTCTACTCTTTCGTCTTGGTCTGACATTAGTCCAAGCGAGGCTACCCCGTCACTATCTGCCAGCCTCATTATGCGCACCCCCTGAGTAATACGTCCAAGGGTAGGGATATCCTTGATGCCAACCCTGATAGTCTGGCCTTTATGGGAGATGACTAATATCTCGCTAGTATCTGGCTCTAAGGTGCGTACAGATACTATAGGGCCAGTTTTTGCAGTCGTTACAGCAGCTTTTATGCCAACTCCACCACGCCTATGCGTCGGGAAATTAGCTACCTTAGTGATTTTGCCGTATCCATTCTCGCTCAGGACTAATAAATGACTTCCTTTATCGGCTATCACATCCATGCCAACTACTTTGTCGCCCTCTCTAAGGCGGATTCCTCGCACACCCCTGGCGGATCGGCCCATTGGACGAGCATTCTCTTCGTTAAACCTTATGGCCTGCCCCACGGACGTTGATATTATTACATCATTCCCACCGATAGTCTTCTGTATCCAACGTAATTCATCACCTTCATCTAATTTAATAGCTATTAGACCATTTGTACGTATACTGGCATACTCTTTGATTGGTGTCTTCTTTACCGTGCCTTTGGTGGTAGCCATAAACAAGTATCCTTCGTCTTTGGCATCTTTGGCGTGGCGTATAATAGAAGTTATTCTCTCTTCTGGTTGCAACTGTAATAAGTTAACAGCCGCCACCCCTTTAGCGTTAAGCCCAGCAGATGGAACCTCGTATGCCTTAAGACGGAACACTCTTCCTCGGTTAGTAAAGAATAGCAAGTAATCATGTGTACTAGCGGGAATTAATTGATCAATCACGTCTTCTTCCTTGGTCGTCATACCCCGCTTGCCTTTGCCACCTCTATGCTGCCGATGGTAGTCAGTAACCAAGGTTCGCTTAATATAATTTTCAGTTGTAAGCAGTATTACCGCCTCTTCGTCGGGTATCAACTCTTCGTCACTGAACTTACCTAACTCATGATTAATAATCTTGGAACGGCGCTTATCTCCGTATTTCTTCTTTATTTCTAGTAATTCTACTTTTATAATCTTTAGTATTTCTTTTTCGTCTGCAAGAATCGCTTCTAACTTAGCGATTAGTATACGCAGTTGAGTTAATTCATCTTCTATAGCTTGACGCTCCAGACCAGTCAATCGGCGCAACTGCATTGCCAAGATAGCCTTGGCTTGTAGCTCGGAAAGTTTGAACTTCTTGATTAACGCTACTTCAGCTTCTTCGGTGTTCTTGCTGGCTCGAATAGTTTTTATCACTTCTTCAATATGATCCAGGGCTATCTTGTACCCCTCTAGGATATGCGCCCTGTCTTTTGCTTTACGCAATTCAAACTCAGTGCGACGCCTGACTACTATTTGACGGTGTCTGACGAATTCATCTAGAATTTCTCGTAGTCCCAAGACGCGTGGTTGTATACCTTCAACCAAGGCAAGCATATTAAAGTGAAAACTGGTTTGCAGAGCTGTTAGTTTGTAAAGCTGGTTGAGCACCTTTTTAGGATAGGCATCCTTTTTAAGCTCTATGACTATGCGAACATCTCCCCTTGAGCTTTCATCTCTTAAATCGCTTATAGATAAAATTTTCTTGTCTTTAACTAATTCCGCGATTCTCTCTATGAGTACGGCTTTATTTACAGCATATGGCATCTCTGTGACAATAATCTGATGACGACCTCTCTTTGTTTCTTCTATCTCGGCCACAGCCCTTATCATGACGCTGCCGCGTCCTGTTTGATAAGCCTGCTTCATCGGATCACCACCATATACTATGGCACCCGTAGGGAAATCGGGTCCTTTTATATGTTTCAGCAACTGTTCAAAAGTCGCTTCAGGATTATCTATTAACTCTGTTATGGCATCAACTAGCTCGGATAGATTGTGGGGCGGAATACTTGTGGCCATTCCCACGGCAATACCAACCTGGCCATTTAGTAACAGGTTAGGCAGTTTCGCTGGCAATACGACAGGTTCTTGGAACGACCCATCAAAGTTGTCGCGAAAATCAACAGTTTCTTTTTCTATATCTACTAGTAACTCTTCGGCGTGTTGATTGAGTCTTGCTTCCGTATACCTGTGCGCAGCCGGCGGATCACCGTCCATAGATCCGAAGTTACCTTGTCCCTGTACAAGCATGTAGCGCATTGACCATGATTGAGCCAATCGCACCATAGAGTCATATATGGCACTGTCACCATGCGGGTGATACTTACCCATGACATCACCGATGATGCGAGCGCTTTTTACAAATTTAGCATTACTACGGTTACCATTCTGGTGCATCGAGAAAAGGATACGCCTGTGAACAGGTTTCAAACCGTCACGTACATCTGGTAATGCGCGGTCAATGATAACGCTCATTGAATATCGCAAGAAGCTGTCTTCCATAACATCTTCTATTGAACGATTCTCTACGTTCTTAGAGTGTGTTGTTTCTGGAACAACAATTTCTTCATCTGGTGTTGTATTTTTATCTTCATCCATATCTATACATCCAACTCCTCAAGATCAATATGCTTCGCATGGGACTGTATAAAGCTTTTGCGCAATTGCACTTCTTCTCCCATTAATCTTGTAAATATTGCATCAGCTTGTTCAGCGTCTTCAACTTTTACCTGAACTAACACCCTATTTTCAGGATTCATGGTAGTATCCCATAGTTGTTCTGCGTCCATTTCACCTAGACCCTTGTATCGCTGTGTATCCGTGATACCAGCTTGCTTCTGCAGCGAATCTATACTAGCTTCTTGGGGTATATCCGTAACTTTTTGCCGATTTTTGATGAGCTGTTTAATAATAGAGTCTCTTTCTTCTTCGCTGTAAGCGTACCAACGCTTACTTGGACCCGCCTTTAGTAAATAGAGGGGCGGTTTTGCAAGATATATATGTCCCCCATCTATAACTTCTTTCATGTAGCGGAAGAAGAACGTCATTAGTAATGTAGCTATATGGCTACCGTCTACATCGGCGTCGGTCATAATTATAATCCTGTGATAGCGCAACCCTCTGACATCAAACTGATCGCCAATACCTACACCCATAGCCTTTATAAGGCTAACTATTTCATTATTTTTAAGCATCCGATCAAGCCTAGCGCGTTCAACGTTCAACACCTTACCCCGTAGCGGCAAGATAGCCTGAGTTTTGCTGTCGCGCCCACTCTTAGCTGATCCACCGGCAGAATCACCCTCTACTATGTATAGTTCAGCGCTGGCCGGATCTTTGGTTGAGCAATCTGCTAGTTTTCCAGGAAGGTTAAGCCCATCTAATGCTCCTTTGCGAATAACGCTATCCCTGGCCGCTCTCGCGGCTTTGCGGGCCCTTGCAGCTAACAACATTTTATCTAAAATCTTCTTGGCTACAGCAGGATTCTCTTCCAGATAGTAAGAGAAGTACTCGGTCATAACCTGTTCTACATAGCGACGTACCTCTGGGTTGCCGAGTTTATTCTTGGTTTGACCTTCAAACTGAGGGTCGGGTAATTTAACTAAAATGACCGCTGTTAAACCTTCTCGTACATCATCACCTGTAAGATTTTCCTCTTTTTCTTTCAGGAAACCACTACTACGGGCATAGTCATTAATAACTCTCGTTAGGGCTGAGCGAAATCCTATCAAATGCGACCCGCCATCAATCGTTAAAACGTTATTGGCAAAGGGCTTTACTGTTTCTACGAACGTTTCGTTATATTGAACTGATATCTCGATCAACGCCTCTCCCACCTGCTTTTCAACGTAGAATACACCATCACTCAAGACGTCTTTGCCTATATTGAGGTGTTTTACGTAACTCTGGATGCCGCCCTCAAAATAAAACGCTCTGTTGTCGCCCGTGCGTTCGTCTTTTACTGCAACATAGACACCCTTAGTTAAATATGCCTGGTGCTGCAGATAATTAACAACCCACTTATAATCAAACTCAACAGATTCTTTGAATATTTCTGGATCTGGGTAAAAAGTTATAGTGGTCCCCTTGACGCGTTCTGTTTTGCCAATTTTAGATAGCGGACCCTTGGCAACTCCACGCTCAAATTCAAGCCTATAGAGCCACCCGTCTCTTACAACTTCAGCAATAAGGCTACTAGACAAAGCGTTAACCACACTCGACCCTACCCCGTGCAATCCTGAAGAAACCTTATATCCTCCACCACCGAATTTACCACCAGCATGCAGTATGGTTAAGACTGTCTCAAGCGTGCTTTTATTGGTCTTGGGGTGCTTATCTATCGGAATACCGCGACCATCGTCTCGAATCTCTACGCCCCCGTCACTCTTAAGAGTTACGCCAATCTTAGTAGCGTAGCCAGCTATAGCTTCGTCCACGGAGTTGTCAGCTATTTCTTTGATGAGGTGATGTACGCCCTCGTAGCCAGTGCTACCTATATACATGCCCGGGCGTTTGCGAACCGGTTCAAGACCTTCTAGTACCTGTATTTGCGACCCGTCATAAGAATCACTATTGCTTTTTTGTTTAGCCACTAATTAGCTCCCTAATCCCCATATCAGACTGTTACGACTAACTTAACTGTTTACAATAACCCTATTATAGCGGAAACTTTGTGTTCGCTCAAGCTATTGCATTGAACATATTTGTTATGCTAATGTATTAGATAAGGAACACTGTCGAGCTATCACAAAAAGTAAACACAAAAAATATACATGTTCAGAAAAATAGTATCTAACCTTCCATTCAGCCCTGCTTTAGTGGGGCAACTTGGGTTTTATGCCAAGAGATTAAAGCGAGAAGAAGCTACTAGACGAATAGGTTTAATCTTTGTGGTCTTAGCCCTTATTATGCAGTCCTTGGCTGTATTTCAACCGCCCGAGTCGGCGAATGCCTCTAACACTAATGATATGGTGCCAGGTGGTTTGGGAAATTCCTTGAGTAACTTTATAAGACCTTACGACGCTAACAAGAACCACCTGCGAGATGTCATGAACTATGCTGGTATCACCCGATCTGAGATTACATCAGCTAAATACACTTCATGGATAGTAAAAAACAAACTTTCCTGGGGTTTTTCGCACAGATTTAGTTACGCACAAGGTGAAAGACGACATGATATTAAAGATTCCCAAGGTAGGCTTATAACTACCGTTTACTCTCGACCCAATAAACTGTTTAATGGCTATAATACCCGCATATGGGGTTGGGTTGGCCATTCAGAAAAAATGGGCTGGTTCGCAATTATGAACAACTGTGGCAATTTGATGACGGACACCGTTCCACCACCACCACCGCCACCACCAAGCCCGGTAGCAGCATGTACTAGTGTACTGGTTAAAAAAATAGGCCGTCGTGATGTACAGTTGAGCGGTTCTGCTAGCAGAGGCAACGGCGCAACTATTAATAGTTATACCTTCTCTATTTCTGATTCATCCGGAAAAGTAGTTCATACAGAAAAGGTGAATAGCAATGCGACAAACGTTACGATTAACAAGAATATTACTATGGAGAATACTGGCACGTACAACGTCAAGCTGGTGGTTTCTACTTCCTTAGGTGACAAGACGAGCCAAAGCTGCACAACCAAGTTTACTGTATCACCGCCAGACAAGTGCCCCGTCAACCCCGACCTGACGGTGGAGGACAAAGAGTGCCAACCATGTCCGGGTGATGATACGCTTTGGATTAAAGATCCAGACTGTTCGGCAAAAATTGTCCAATCAAAAACCGCCACTAACATATCCCGAGGTTTTATTGATGCTTCAAGCGTAATGGCAAAAGCTAACGATCAGATTAGCTACACTTTATCTATCGAAAACACTGGACTGATAAAAGAAACTGTCAAGATAGAAGAGCATCTAGAAGATGTTCTGGAATATTCATCTCTAGTCGATACTGGTGGTGGCACTCTAGATGAGAGTACTAAGATACTGTCATGGCCTGACGCTTTGCTTGAGCCAGGTCTAAAGCAAACTAGAACTTTTGTAATAAGGTTGGTTGACCCCATTCCTGCTACGCCTCAGGGAATTAGCGACGAAAGCTCCTACGATTGTGTGATGACCAATACTTTCGGAAACTCTATAGATGTGCCTGTTGACTGCCCTATTCCAAAAATATTAGAGCAAGCGGTTACGGAACTGCCACAAACAGGCCCGGCAACTAACATAGCCTTCTCCAGTGTAGTTCTGGCTCTAACAACCTACTTCTATGCCCGATCCAGACAGACCAAGAAAGAAGTTCGACTAATACGACACCAACTTAACACAGGAGCTTTATAGATGAGCCAGAACACTGAAAAAATAGGTGGCAACCCCTCGACCAATATTGAGAGTGAGACTCCTAAAGCAGAAGTGGTCGAACATTTTGGCAAGCAAGAAAAGGTAGCACACCCAGACGACACCGCTGAATTATCCCCCAGGGATTTAGAGGCTCGAGCCGAGAAAGCCCGTCAAGAAGCCCTTGAAACAGCTACTAGTGCAGAAAAAGGTGAAAAAGGTGTAGAGGCTAAGAAAGATAAACAACCCCGACAGCGCGTAGCTAACAAGAAACAGCGCGACATAAGCTACAAGCGTACTATGAAGCACGTTCAGGAAGAATTACCCCTGGGTAGTAAGGTTTTTAGTAAGGTTATCCATATCAAAGCTGTAGAAAAAGCTAGCGACATACTAGGTAGCACGATCGCAAGGCCTAATGCCATATTGTCCGGAGCGGTGATGGCCTTTATTTTTACTTTGGCCATGTACGCTATAGCCAAAAACTTCGGCTATGTTCTATCGGGTTTCGAGACAATTGCAGCCTTTATCGCCGGCTGGATAGTAGGCGTTGTATACGATTACTTGCGAATTCTGATAACTGGCAAAAAAGCTTAAACTATAACCAATTTGCTGGTTTTATAGTCGTTGTCGTTTGTCTTAACGTAACTTAACGGATATCTCCTCGTCGTCAGGAATCTGTTTTCTTATGTGAAGTTTGTCTGGCGAGGGTACAGTGTTCTTTTTTGCGAAAGAATCAGATTTTGGCCGATTGTGGGAATTGCTGTGCTCAGCTGGGGGTGATACAGGGTTAGCGTCGCTACTCTTGGATGTAATCTGTTGGCGCTTAGATAGCCACTCATCTAGAAACGATGTCTTGGCTGCGGGTGCTTGCTTGTTGTTGCCCGTAGCGGATGGTGGCATCATGGAATTAAACCTGTCGTGCTGAGCTCGCTTCATAGCCTCGAGTTTTTCTTTACGCGCCGCATCACCAGCTCCTAGTCGCGCAAATATTTCTCTCTCTACCTGCGCCCTGGGACGGCCGTACTTTATAGACGTTAGTTTCTTGAGGGCGTCTTTGAGTTGAGGGTTGTGTTGTCCCATAGGCGGTATTAAAGACATGCTAAATGCCGAGGAAGGTACGCCGTTGATCATCACGGAGGCTATGGCTTGGTGGTTTGGTATCTTGGTCAAATCTTCAGCGTCAAAAGTGGGCATGAACTTCTTTTGCAGTATCTCTGCATCCGTAAGACCTATTCGACCACTAATGACCGTACCTATATTACCAATGACTGATTCGCGAACGATTTCCGTTAGCTGGGTCATAAACTGATTAGCTAGTACCAAACTCAAACGATATTTTCTAGCTTCCGACAGTATGGACGCGAAGCTATCGGTGGCAAAACTTTGAAACTCGTCTACGTACAGCGTAAAATCCTCGCGTTCATCTTCAGGTGTGTCGGATCGGCTCATGGCCGCAACCTGAAACTTCATAACAAATATCATACCTAAGAGCTGTGAGTTTAGCTCTCCAGTTTGACCTTTAGAGAGGTTAACAAGAAAAATCTTTTTATTGTCCATAATTTCGCGCATATTAAAGCCGCTTTTAGTTTGACCGATAATATTGCGCATCATCTCGTTAGATAAAAAGGCTCCGAACTTACTAGAGAACCAGCCCAATATTTCTGACTTGCGAGCATCGCTGGTTTGAGCCATTTCTTTGTTCCAAAAATCAAGAACTGTACGGTCGGTAACGTGTTTTAATTTTTCATCAGCAAAAGCTTGATCGGTGAAAAGTTGAGGTACATCTATAAATGTGCCTCCTTCTGGGTCACTCATCAGTGTTAGGGCCGCATTTCGGAACCATTGCTCAAACAAAGGGCCTACGATACCCGTGTGCCCCGGGTCGTACAGTTTGTAGACCATAGAGATAGTTTCCTGAATCAGAAAGTCTCGTTGATCTGGGGTGCTAAATTCAAACAAATTAAGCCCAACTGGGTTCTCCATATCACCCGGGCTGAAATATATGACATCATCCACTCTATCCTTGGGGATTAGCCCTAACAGCTTCTCTACGGAGTCGCCATGAGGGTCAACAAAAGCCAACCCCTTGCCGTCCATCATGTCTTGGAACGCCAAATTCTCTAACAACACGGACTTACCCATGCCGGTCTGACCAACAATATAAACGTGACGCCGACGATCATCTATGCTCAGTCTGATCTGTTTTTTGATACCGCGAAACTCGTTATAACCAAGCAATAAACCCTCTTCCATTACTTGCGTCGGACCGTCTACTTGCTTAGCCGCCTGTCTTTGAACCTGAGATGTAGGTATGGCATTCTGATTGGGTAAGTGGAAAATAGTAGCCAGCTCTGTACTATTTAAGATGTTTTGCGTAACTGATTGCGGGAAAAACCGAAATATATACGCAGTAGTCAGTTCTTCTACACTCTTAGCCATACTAAACTTGAAGCCGTTATTAGAGGGCGAATCGAAAAGCGAGAAAGCTGCTATGATGTTTTTCAATATAACCTGAGATTTAGCTGAATTATCAGACGAAACTACTGTGCGAATCAAAACCTCATAGCCTGGGTGGCGAGTCTTTTCTTCTATGGCGTCAACCACGCCTTGCTCGATAGAGGTAAGCTGCTTATCCTCAGGTTTAGTTTCACTTACTTCGGGTGGTTTCCAGAGTGCTGCCATCAGGTCTTTCATGGAAAACATATCCGCCAAACCAGTTTTTGGCGCACCCTTGTCTTTCTTTATCTTACTGACGACATCCACCGATCGCTTGGTCCACCCCGCAGGGGCTGGCCGTAGCATTAGTTGGATAGCTACACCGTCATTCCGGCCAGCAGCCGATAAAGCGTTAAGGAGTGCTCTAGATGCGTCACGCTTAGACTCTTGATACGTCGCTATCGGATAGGCAAAGCTCTTCCTAAGAGTAAATTCGCCACCTGTTGTACCGCTCATCTTACCTGCTTGACTAAAAATATTATGCTCTTCTACCTCTTCGAGCCTAGCTGTTGGATATGCCGCAGCGACAGCTTGCTTAACAATATCAACTAAAACCACCGGGACTACTGCGTAATAATGTATCAGACCATTGTGCGAGAGTATTTCAAAGGATAGATGTCTCTGCCCATAAATACGGCTCTTAAAACCCTTGAGAGCCGTGCTAGATATAATGTTGTACATTACTTGTGCCTGCGAAATAACTTCTTCCACCACATCTCGCTCATCACGACCGTTACCCTCTAGATCATCGCTCTGAGGAGGAATATGAATATACATAGGCACCATCTTTAAGCCTCGTTCGTAATTTTTAGCCTCTCGCACGGTCTTGCGATATTGAGAGAACACAAAAACGGCAGCTGCAGACACTAGTATAAGTACGACTACTATCGTTAACAGTGAACTAAACATACCACAACTTTCCTAGGGCGCGCCCACTAAACAGACTTGAGTTCTTTTCCATAGCGTTTCTTGAGGTATTCAACCTGAAGCTTACTAGCGGCTTCTTCGCGTTTGTAAGGATCATCTTTTGTAGCCGCCACTATTTCTTTGGCCTTATCCACCCACTCTTTCTCGATCAGATCATCATCATTCGCAACCAGTGGAGTATCGCTATCATCGTCTGTTGTATCGTCAACTACAAAATCATCGTTCTTAACAGTAGTCGTGGTAAGCGTTGTATCTGCGACATCGTTAGCCGCAGCCTTCGCTTCTGCTTGTTGTTCCACACGCTCCAAGCCAATTTCTACCCCTCCAACATCGAGTCGATTCTGCTTTTTCTCCTTGCTGTCACTTTGACCACGCTCAATAGTAGGTTCACGTAATTGCGAATCTTGGTCGGGTTGCAGTTCGGGGGTTGGTGTCTCTGGTTGCATACTAGCAAATTATATCACGTATAAGGTCATTAAAAATAGGGCTTATGCTATCTATTAACGTGTAATACGCTCTACGTACACGCAACCCAGTATGACAAAAAGTGCTACCAGTATGAACTCCTGGACGCCCACCGCGCCTATAGATTGCAGCCCTATGAGCATAACTGGAGCGGCGCCCACGATAGTAGCGTAATAATAAGATCTGCGGAAATTTACACCCTGAGCTCGTTTATTGAGAGCAAAGAAAGACAGTAGATGAGCCAGTACATGACTCGTGCCATACAAGAAATATGTAATTAGGCCCACCGAGACTAAATAAGTTAGTCCGAAAACGGCCAAGATACTAAGAGGGCCCCCTGTAGCTGGCGTAGTAGCGTTAAGTAGGATTACCAGCAAACAGAGACCTATAACTGTCGCGACTAATATAAATTTTTTAAACATCAAAGTTGATTAGCCCGAGCGACAAGCCTTATGTATCTGGGTTGCAGCATACGCCGCTTAAATTAATTGTGGGCGTGTGAACCCTGAGATAACTTGCCGCTACGGGCTGTTGTTGACCGCTCCGAGAAATCTCGGGGCATATGTGTCCTTGCACACCGTTCCGCGTAAATCGGTACTAGGTATGCGCGCTCACGCGGTTTGGCGGAGCTTCGGTAACGCCACCCTCCACAATACAAAAGGTACATATCCCCTAGGTGGGAATATTTTATATATTACGGCGTGTCGCCACCGAATTGCCGTCAAAACAGCAACTATCGAGCGGAACAAAGATTTTTAAGTAGTTACGAGGCTTTTATCTTGTTTTTGTTTTTATTCAAGCCTACCTACAGACTAACACGTTAAAGCTTGATGGTCAACATCAACGTCTTGGTTTTAAAGTTGTTATTATGACAACTATATAATTTAGTGTAGCTTTACAAGGTGTTATTGTTGGTTAATGTATACTCAAACAACGTTGTTATTATATCTACCTACCATCCTGCAACCCTAAAATCCCCAATCAAAACCCGTAAAAATCCTTTGGATTACATGCCAATACAAGGCTTTAAGTGAATTAGATAGCGCTGAAAGTTATTTTACTAACTGAAACTAGCTTAGCTGCTAATTACTGACTTAGCTTAATACTGGCTGTAAAAAAGGTCTATGCGCGATCCGTAAGTCACTGCCTGTATAATTTTGGCTGGTGGGTGTTTGGCTTAAAGCCTAAAAACTCTTAGCACATAGACCGCTTGTGCGTAATCAGCGCAAATCGAGATACTATCGGCGCTCATAATTATGCCGTAGAAGAATGTAAACACCTTAGCTATAACTTAAAAGAAGAAGTTTATTTTTCCCAACCCTACGTGAGACTTTTAGGCTTACAAAATAGCGCTTAAATGCACTATTAATTTCTTCTTTGCGGCGGACAGCACGAATTAACGACTACAAAAATTGCACTTTTACATACCAACAGCCCCTATTCCCGCTCTTAGGCTTTTCCACAAGGCAATATTTTCTATGAAAAATTGTCAAGATTGTTATTGACACAAGCGCTTTGAAGGCATATTATAGGGGTAGCTTCTGAATAAAAAACTTATACAGGAGCCAAAAACAAACAGTCTTTCAAAAAACTCCACATAAAACAACCGCTACTCGCAGGCGGTTGTTTTATATTGCACTTGAATAAATTCTGGTGGAGCTGCGGGGAATTGCACCCCGGTCCGAAAGGTAACATGATTATCAATCTACAGGTATAGTCTGATTCTGAATTTAACGATGCCCGATGGCTAGAGAATCAAACAAGAATCCATCAAGGTATCGCGCAATGAATGTCCCCTGTCCGGCGTTGCTGCACACTGGCAAGGTAAGCTGCATAATATAGCACCGAATAACCTATGCTGCCTCAGTTAAACGATGGCTCGATTAAACTCGAGCTAGCGCAAGAGCTGGAACCTGAAAAGCACTAGCGATGCTAGATGCAATTCCGGCCACATACTGTTTTGCTTTTGCAATTGATGTTGCAATTATTGTGTACGTAACGCGTACGATCGGCCTGCTGATAATCTGTTAAAGTCCTTCCGTCGAAAGCTATAGTCAGCCCCAAACGTTGCACTCTTATTATAGCATCTATTTACATAACCTCAATACTTATGCTTAAATTAAGCTTATGGTTGCCCGCATTATTACAGCTGCCCCTATTGGTTTTGATGGATCTATTATCGAAGTTGAGGGCGACGCCTCTAATAATCTCCCCTCTTTACAGATTGTAGGGTTAGGAAACAAGGCTATTGATGAGGCGAAGGAAAGAGTTCGTAGCGCTATTAACAATTCCTTTCTGGATTTCCCTAAAAAACGCATAACAATTAATCTAGCTCCTGCCGAATTACCAAAAGACGGCGCGCACTATGACGTACCTATAGCCCTAGCTATCCTATGCGTGAGTGGTCAAATAAGACAAGAGGAGTTGTCTAATGCGGTTTTTGCGGGAGAACTAGCCCTAGATGGATCAATAAGACCTATTAAAGGGGCTATTCATATTATTCAAGTAGCGCAACAACACGGTATTAAACGGGCTTACCTACCAACCGCAAACATTGATCAGGCTACCTTAATAGATGGTATTGAGATTTTTGGTATAAGTTCGCTCAAGCAACTCTTTCTGCACCTCAAGCAAGAAGTGCTTATCACGGAGTACGTCGCCCCCACAAATAATAATCTAATCCTAGAAACCACGCCATCTTCGCCGCTTTTAGATGAAGTTCACGGACAAGAACAGGCCAAGCGTGCTCTCATAATTGCAGCTGCGGGACATCATAATATTCTACTAACAGGTACTCCAGGAGCCGGTAAAACCATGCTAGCCAAGGTGTTAATAGGTTTGCTACCAGCCCTGACACCGGAAGAACAAATAGCAGCCACTAAGTTGCATAGTCTTGCTGGAAATGCGGACGGCGCAATTATTACCTTGCGACCGTTTCGATCCCCTCACCATACAGCAAGCCGAGCAGCCATGGTGGGCGGAGGTAGCTCTCCAAAACCAGGAGAAATAAGCCTAGCTCACAACGGAGTACTTTTTATGGATGAGCTTCCAGAATACCCTAGAGACGTCTTGGAAGCCTTGAGGCAGCCCCTAGAAGATAAAAGAATTGATGTTAGCCGAGCCAACGGACAAGTAACATACCCTGCAAACTTTATGCTTGTAGCCACAATGAACCCCTGCCCCTGTGGCTACTTTGGCGACAGCACTAAAGAATGTTCCTGTACAAGTAATCAAATTCTGGCTTACCAAAAACGTCTGTCCGGCCCTCTGCTGGATAGAATTGATCTTGTAGTGCACGTAACCCGCGTGCCTAGCAATGTTTTACTAAGCGATAATTCGTTGAATAAAAATCAACACTCCGTAGCTGTTGAATCTATTAAACAGGCCTCTCAAATACAATGCGACAGATACGTAAGTAGTGTTATTTACAATGCATCACTAAGTAATAGGCTGATTAAAAAGCACTCTCTTTTGTCTAGCGATGCGAAAAATCTTCTAGTAAAAGCTTCTGAGCGCCTGGGATTAAGCGCTCGAAGTTACTTTAAAGTCGTGCGGGTCGCAAGAACTATAGCTGACTTAGCTGGAGATAAATCCATAACATCAGCACACATAAGCGAAGCTTTGCAATACCGTATTGAAACAAAGCGTTGAATTAGTAATTCATATCTGGTAGAATACGTTATTGAATGAATCGTTCGCCTTTTATGAATTTGCGCGTGCGATTCTTTGTAAAATTAAGGAGATCCAAAAATCAGTACACCTATTCGCATTAACCAAGACATTCGCGCTGAACAGTTGCGAGTCGTAGGACCAAGCGGTGACCAACTTGGTATAATGAATAAACTGGACGCTCTAAAGATTGCTGAGGATGCAGGAGTAGATTTGGTGGAAATATCACCAAACGCCGATCCGCCGGTTGTAAAAGTTGTTGACTGGGGTAAATACCAGTATCAGAAGATGAAAGAGCAACAAAAAAGCCGCAAGCACTCCAAATCCGGTGACCTCAAGCAAATGCGCATGGGCCTTAAGATAGGATCTAACGACCTCGAAATAAAACTACGTAAGGTGCGAGAGTTCTTGGAATCAGGCCACAAGGTTAAACTAATGATTTTTTTCCGAGGTCGCGAGATGGCGCATAGAGAGCTAGGCTACGAGATGATGCAACGTATCATAGCTATGCTAGAAGATGTATCAATCGTAGAACAGCCACCCCAAATGATGGGGCGTAATCTTAGTACAGTTATAAGGAGTAAGTAATGCCCAAACTAAAGACACATAAAGGAACTGCCAAGCGAGTCAAGATTACCGGTAGCGGTAAGTTATTAAGGCGCCGCGCGTTTGGGAATCATATGCTATCCAAGAAAAGCAAGAGCCGAAAGAGAGTTATCAAAACCTCCCAAACTATAACGGGTGGTTCAGCTAAGAACGTAAAGAAAGCACTGGGTCTATAAACCGGTGTCTATATTATAGAAATAAGGAGAATATTTCATGCGAGTCAAAAGAGGTGTTACGGCAAGGGCCCGTCATAAAAAAGTCCTGGTTAAAGCCAAGGGAATGCAACATAACCGCACTAGATCATATCGGTTGGCCAAGCAAGCAGTTATAAGATCGCTGCAATATTCGTATCGTGACCGTCGCAATAAAAAACGTGATTTACGCAGCTTATGGATTACTCGTATAAATGCGGCTGCTCGTGAATCAGGTGTAACTTATAGTAAATTAGTACTTGGTTTGAAAAACGCTGGAGTCAAGCTTGACCGCAAGGTATTAGCAGAACTAGCGGTTAACGAGCCCCACGCCTTCGCTTCTATAGTGGAAGTAGCAAAGCCAAAAAGCAAATAGCTGGTGTATATTTAGCAAAACCCAAAACGGCCTCCCTTTTACAGGTAGGTCGTTTTAGATTGACAGTTCATCGATAAGCCGGGTTCTGTCGTGGATGATCATCTATCTAGTTCCGACGTTGCCATCGGAATCAAGCGGATATCGATCTGCGGACGAGCAGTCCTTTAATGCAAATCTCCTTGCAGCTAACAGGGTTTACCTCTTCCGACGGTCACCCGCCAGAACTGTGGGCTCTTACCCCACTCATTTCACCTTTGCCCTTCGAATATCTCAGGGTAGTTTCGTTTCTGTGGCACTTTCCCTAGGGTCTCCCCCGGTCGCCGTTAGCGACTGTCACGCTCTATGCTGCCCGGACTTTCCTCCCCGACAAGTCGGGGCGATCATCTAATGAACTGACCTTACTATTATAAACCATCGTGCGTCTGTGCACTATTCGCTTTGTGGTTGTCTAGAATTTTATTAACCATGCCATCTGCTAGTTGATTGAGCTCCCTGGGCACGTGCATGAAGGTAACTTTATCAAATTTAGCTATAAGTTCGCGTATTCGTTCATTAATCGGCCACAAATCCCTGCTTTTAATTGCGTACACACCCTTAAGCTGATTAGCCACTAATAGACTATCAACTCGCGCATCAACTGTCCGGGCGCCCATCTCAAGAGCTCTTTCTAGCGCCAGTCTTACCCCATGGTACTCTGCCTGATTGTTAGTCGTTATGCCTAAATAAATCCCCCCTTGGTCGATCACCTGCTCGTCCTGATCCATAATGACAAAGCCGGCCGATGACGGCCCGGGATTGCCTCTAGACCCGCCATCCGAGTAGATAATGACATTCTTAGCTGTGGGAGCAGTAATATCTGGTTCGTATACAGGCAATACTTCATCCGTTAAAGCTTGTTTTACTTCTTTATTGGATTTGTATAGTGTTATATCTAAAGCAGCCGCTGCGCTACTCCTTAAGGTCAGCTTCTTTACCGAGGGTAGAGACAACCATTCATATTTATCGTATTTTGGAGCAATGACAACCTTGCTACTGGCTGATGACGTTTCCGTAGAATAAACAGCCAGTACATTCTGTACGCCCCCAGGAGTTTCGTCTCTATCTATAGACGAAACCAAATCAATTAGCTCTAGGGAATCGATAATCAAACCGGTATCACTCAATATGTGACGCTTTAATGAATCCCCTGGTTGCTCATCCTTGCCCAGGCGACCGCCCGGCAATTCATACTTACCCACTACTGTGGATTGGCCTTGAGCGCGACGCAATACTAATATATCACTACCTTTACGTATTAATGCCTGGACTATAACTCTTTGTCTCATGAAATATATCTTTTTTAAATACCTTAAATTCTTGGTCGGGATGACAGGACTTGAACCTGCGACCCCACGGCCCCCAGCCGTGTGCGCTACCAGACTGCGCCACATCCCGGTATGCAGTAGCATAAGCCGCAACATAAAAGTCCCGGGCCTGCCACCAGCGCTAGATATTTCCAGCTACAAGAGCTAGGTGGGTGTCCGCAAAGCACTTCCACGGAAGTACTTCATTAAGGCTCCCTATCTATATATTGTTCAGAAAATCATTTACGCCTAGGCCCGTCCCAGGACACCTTTATTATAGCATTTAAAGACTGTATATTCTTGAAAATAAATCAAGGAAGAAGGTAATAGCACCGATAATAAAAGCCCCTAGTCCCCTGTTAGCAAAGATAACTACGGCAAAAATAACCAGTATACCAAACCTCTCAATCGCTTCCATTCCCCGCTGTATGAATTCGGGAGCTAGTGCGTACAGCACCCTTGACCCGTCCAGGGGTGGCAACGGAATCATGTTAAAAATAAAGAACCCTAGGTTTACCATAACGGCAACTGAAAGCACCTGGCCGACACCCGTAGCAGGGTTCGCACCAATAACTACATAGACACCAAATACCACGAAGGCTATCATTAAATTAGTTAAAGGTCCAGCAATTGCCACTAGGGCGGAACCCCAGTTACCATACCTAACCCTTTCCGGATTAAAAGGTACCGGTTTGGCGCCACCAAAGATAGGGCCACCAACTATGGCCAGCATGACCGGTAATAATATACTCAAAAACGGATCCAGGTGCTTTATAGGGTTTAGAGTAAGCCGTCCTTGGAGTTTTGCGGTATCATCGCCGAGCCAAAAACTCATAAAGGCGTGCATGGCCTCATGTAATGTCATTGACACTAGAACTGTTCCTATGACAATAGCTATGTAAACTAAATCTAACTCCATAGGTTCAAGTATAACAGGCTATCTTGACGCGATAACTAAAAAAAGGTAGACTGGACACTTATGACAGCCCGCTGTGAACTAACTGGTAAAGGTAAGCAATTTGGCCACAACGTGAGCTTCTCTTTAAGACGTACCAAAAAAGTCTTTAGCCCTAATCTACAGAAAAAGACTTTTGAGATGGATGGCAAGAAAGTGACTATGACGTTAAGTACTCAAGCCATTAGAACTCTGAAGAAAAAAGGTATACTTAGCAAACCCTAACTGGTTCGCTTGATATCAAAAATGGTCAACGCTAACGGTAATTCGGAATACCGTTTCAGTTTATATTTAGGGGCAGTCTCTACTGGAGCACCTAGGGCTTTTACAAAAACATCTACATCATCTTGAGGAGCTTCATATTTGACCTCTTTGTCAGCATAATGAATAGGGATGACGACCTTAGGACCGATAGCTCGCACTATTGTCGAAGCCTCATTGGCGTTAAGCGTAATACCGCCACCGCCGACAGGTAAGACCACAATATCTAGCATTCCGAGTTCCTCAAGTAATTCATCTGATACAGAGGCAGCTATGTTTCCAAGCACACCTATGCGCACTTCACTGATAGATATCGTATAAACGGTTACAGATGGGTAATCGCCTTGACTATCCAAATAGTGCTTTGCAGGAATGCCTGTAATGTCTACGCCTGCTATACCGTATTCTCCAGGGCTATCAATCACCAAACGCGCTTCTGGAGTCGCAAGGGAATATCTTGGTTCTGTCGCCAGTTCTACGGCTCCTTTAGAGGGTAAATCCTTAAGTCCTACCAAGGATAATTTGGGGTCAAATACAAAAGAAGACTTCTTCGTGTTAATTACTATTGCGTTGGCGCCTCTATACTCTATATCAAACATTATCCCTTAACCCTGACCTTTCGTTTCATTTTACTGTTTTAAAGCGTTGTCCCTATCAAGAATAGCCAAATAGCGCGATTTCAAAATTTCACTGATAAACCTGTCTCTAATACTTAGCCTATAATAAAACTCGTCACTAGCTAATAGACTGTATCTTATCTCTCTATTGGCTATCTTTTCGATTTGGTTAACGGTGGCCTTGAGTTTAGCCTGGCTAAGATTACCGACGAACAAGACATCGATTGGACTCATATTTTCGCCTATCAATACCCCTGTGAACAAAACTATACGAAGGCCAGGTATCTTTTCCATATCGATGGCATATTGTTTATTTGGGTCATCTTCTGAAGAATCGGCTTTTTTAGTACCAGTAGTGCCCTTACCGCCGCCAAACATGGTTTTTAGCGAACGATAGTGTTCATAATCCTTATTAACCTGATAGTACAACTTATTGTTCGCACTATCACTGGTAATAACTCCTGCATCCAGCATATTAGACAATTCACGTCGTACTGAATTAATTTGTTCGTCTATTTTTCTGGTGATTTCTCGTACGTAAAAAGACTGTCCAGGATTACTGAGAAATAGGTGTAAAAGCTTTACACGCGTTTTTGACCCGAATAATGCGTCAACCATGTCTACACTCCGAATAACTTTCGTGTTCCATGATAGCATGCCTAAATTTATTTTGCGAGTTGACTCAGTATATAGGGCTTAGCTTTTTCTAAATCCATCCAATTAATATATGAATTTCTCTTAAGCCAAGTAAGCTGACGCTTAGCTAATCTCATGTCCAAAACAACCGCCCTATCCACTATTTCACTAGATGTTATGTCATTCTGTAAATATAATCTTATCACTGTAAAGATATTGGCTTTCATGGCTTCGTTATCCCAACCGTATTTATTGGCAAGCGTTATCGCTTCCTCAATTACACCATTTCGTAACATGTCTTTGGCTCTGTTTCGTATCCTAGCTTCTAGAATTGCTTTTTCTGTTGATATTCCTACAATAATAGTACCCCTAGGAGGACGCTCTTCTTTAGATGGAGTAGCTCCTTTTTGTTCAATAGCACGGACTACATAGCGTTTATTTAGTTTATTTTCTGGTAATTTTACGTTGTGTTTTAGACAATATTTCCATAAATCTTCAATGCTCATTTCGTTAAGTCTTTGTCTTTTTTCGTTATTGGCTTTGGGCCCAAACTTATAATCAAATATTACGGAATCAACATACAAACCAGTTCCACCTACCAAAAGTGGTATCTTCCCTCTAGATCTAATGCTTTTAATTTTTAAATCGGAGTACTGTTTGAAATCAGCTGCTGAAAAAGTCTTGTCGGTATTAATTAAATCCAATGCCCAGTGTGGTACTGTTTGACGATCAACGGAGTTAGGCTTGGCCGTCCCAATATCCATTCCCTTATAAACCGTACGTGCATCAGCACAGATAATCTCACCCCCACAGGTTTTGGCGATATCAATAGCCAAGCTACTTTTACCAGAGGCCGTAGGCCCTACGATAACTACTAGTGGTTTATCTGGGGTCGCCATCTAATACCCTCGAAGTTATCTACAATAAATAGCTCGTTAACCTCCACTTTTTCCGCTTCAAGCATTGCTTTTTGCGCTTCTCGCCCACCCCAGTAACCACTGGCCAGACCGCCGAAGCGGTTAACTATACGGTGCCACGGCAAATCACTAAGTCCAAAATGAGCTATCCCGCCTACAATTCGTGCCGCATACGGGTGCCCGGCCAGAGCTGCCAAATCACCATAAGTAGTCACCTGACCTATGGGAATTTGTGCAACCAATAAATAGACTTTATCTTTAAAGCCGACGCTGTCCATTAAAATACTCCCCAACAACATGCCAGTCTTCGCATCTTTCGACACCATCCATCAATTCGTCTTTTCGATTCCAAGTATAGCTTCCGAACAGAACGGCCTTAATCCCAATCGCCGCCGCACCTTCGCAGTGTTTTAGTTGATCGTCGATTAGAAACGACACGCCTATTGTTTTACAGAGCTCTGCCTTTGTCATAGTATGTGACATATGCGTTGTGGTATCCCATATGCCAGCAAAGTGAACCGCAGAAAAAATATTCGGATACCTCTCATTAATCCACTCCAAAGACTCTTTTTGAATCTCTTTACGACGCGCAGTTATAATAACCAGTTCGTAATCCTTACTTAATTCAAGAAGTACTGGAATGGCGTCTTTGTTATGACGGAGACGCCCAAACGTACCTGATTTATGATATTCACTAGCGCGTCGCTCCACCTCTTCGTGCTCAATTTTCCACATTTTGACCCAATGCTCATCATAATCTTCAGGTTGAAGGCGTGTACCCCATTTTTCGTTGCTAAAAGCAACGAATCCTTCGGCGTGAGCAGCAAGTACATCATCTATGTCAACTGCTATAATCGGCTTCTTCATGACTATAGCGAAGTTTTTGAGGCGCGTGCCTTAGACTCGTTAGCGACCGTCTTAAGGAAATTTTCGACAGTGTGGGCTTCATGCTCTTCATGAACTGCCAAATCTTTACGAACACGAGGGGTAATTTTACCAGATTCAATCTCTTTATCGCCTATCACTATGGTATAAGGTACTTTTAACACCTCTGAGGCGCGAATTTTCTTACCAACCGATTCATTGCTTTCGTCGATAGTTGTTCGCAAACCTAATTCCCTAGCCTGTTCGAAAATTTCATTAGCTAAGCCGATAGTTTTTTCTTCTTGATTAACAGTAATTATGCGAATCTGCTCCGGAGCGAGCCAAACAGGAAATTTTCCGGCAGTATGCTCTATATAAATGCTCAAGAAACGCTCAATACTGCCTAGCAAGGCGCAGTGAATCATTACCGGCCTCTCATTTACACCTTCCTCGTTCGTGTATTCCAGCTCAAACCTGTCTGGTAATACGAAATCCAGCTGAACAGTCGCCAACTGCCACTCTCTACCTAGCGCATCAGTAGCAATAAAATCTATCTTGGGACCGTAAAAAGCAGCCTCGCCCTCTACTATGGAGTAGTCAATAGCATTTTCTTTTGCGACCTTCTCGATAACAGACTGGGCTTTTTGCCAAAGATCCAAATCCCCTAAATAGCCTTCTTTTTCGTCTCTAAAGCTTAGGCAGAATTTAAGATCCATCTCTAATAGTTCATACATCTGCTTGGCTGCGTCAATTAATTCAGAAGCTACCTGCTCTATTTGATTTAGTCTGGTGAATACATGACTATCATCTTGCATAAAGGCCCGGACTCGGCTCAATCCATGCATTTCTCCAGTTTTCTCATCTCTATAGTCGACAGCATTTTCCATATATTTCAGGGGTAGGTCGCGGTAACTGCGAGGCCTGGAAGCGTAAATCTGAATATGATGAGGGCAATTCATAGGCTTCAAAACGAATTCGTCATCCGTTTCTTGGCTTTTCACTAAAAATAACTCATCGCCAAACTTATCCCAATGCCCGCTAGTTTTATACAAATCGGTTTTAGCGATATGAGGTGTCCAAATGGCTTCAAAACCCTTATCTTTTCGTAGTTGCTGAGCATAGCGGCCCAGTTCTTCGCGAAGCACCGTTCCCCTAGGTGTAAAGAGTGGCAACCCAGACCCTACAAGGTTAGAAAATACGAATAAATCTAGTTCTTGGCCTATTCGGCGATGATCGCGGTCTTTAGCCTCTTGCAGTACACGTAAATATTCATCAAGCTCCTCCTGAGTCTTAAACGCTACTCCGTAAATGCGTTGCATTTGAGGATTTGTCTCTTTGCCTCGCCAATATGCGCCCGCTATCCGTATTAACTTGAATGACCCGACATCACCAGTGTTATCCAAGTGAGGGCCCTTGCATAAATCCACAAAGCCGCCGTTTTTATAGAAAGAAACAGTTTGGACAGCGGATTCTCCATCATTCTCAAGCCCTAACTCTTCTATATTGAGCTCTTTAGCGACAGTAGTTCCCGCGCGACTTAAATCGTTTAATAATTCTTCTTTATAAGGTTGGTTGTTTTCCTTAGCCCACTCTATAGCTTGGTCGATAGGCA
The DNA here is from genome assembly GCA_964349805.1 of uncultured Candidatus Saccharibacteria bacterium. Classification (GTDB taxonomy): domain Bacteria; phylum Patescibacteriota; class Saccharimonadia; order Saccharimonadales; family Saccharimonadaceae; genus CAYGHE01. The sequence continues at coordinate 26,892 of CAYGHE010000006.1, forward strand.
TATCAAACTGCTCAAAAGGCTCTTTACTAGAGATAATCTCTTTCATTGTCTCTTCTATCTTGGCGAAGTCCGCTTCTGATACCGTTTTGTCATTTAAATCAATATCATAATAAAAACCGTTCTCTACTACTGGTCCGACCCCGAATTTTGCTTCGGGCCAAAGTTTTGAAATTGCCGCGGCCATAATATGAGCCAGACTGTGGCGCATTGGGCGTAAGTTTTCATCTTTCATCTTGAAAACCATTTTATCACGAATCTTGCTATGGCCTCCTTTACTCTGATACACTATCCACTAGAAACGCGGGTCCTTAGCTCATTTGGCTAGAGCGCCACATTGACGTTGTGGAGGTGAGAGGTTCGAGCCCTCTAGGACCCACCATATAACAACTACTCTTGATTAACGGGGGTAGTTTTTTGTTTCCCCACAGGTTTCAAAAGTTTTCCACGAGGTTATCCAACCGCTAGAGTGGTTTACTATATCACCAATCGCATACCACTTGTACATGTGTTCTATTGACATAAAATTAGTTTTGTGCTAATATGCATATTATGACTTATAAACAAGCCCCACATACCACTCCTAACACCTCTCAGCTTGAGCGTTTTAGCCTTGATTTTGAATACGACAAGACCTTGCAGCAAGTAAAGCGCGAACTGCGCGTTCGCTCACTCTAAGATAGAGTAACCAATATAAAACACCCCCTATTAGACAGCCAGGGGGTGTTTTTTAGTTATTCTTCTTAATGAAACGCAGCGGCTTTTTACTGTTAGACTTGGCTCGTTTAGCCTTAGCCCGTGATTTATGAGTAGCTTTATCTGTTACGTCGAATTTATCAAGGTATTTGCCCAAGAATAAACGCCCCTGCGAGTACAAAGACGATATTGCGCTGTATATTATGGCTGTAAAAGGCATTAGAACCCATTGTAAGACCATTAAGGCCGTACGACGGCGCTTGTAACGCTCTGGCCTGGGTGGCAACATCTTAAACGACCAAAAGACCGTTATAAGCAGTCCTATGAGGGCGACGCGCTGGATCATGCTCACCGTATCAGGTAACTGATGTGCTGATATGCTACGAGCCGCTTCGTTGTTAATCAATAACGGCACCCACCCCCCAAAAGCCACCAAGAGTGACACAGTAGCTAGCGTTACGTGACCGTCTATTAACCTAACCAGGCGCGCTAAGCTCGGGATAAAGGGCGTTTGACGTTTCCTCGAGAATACCCTAGTAGCTACATACGGTATATCTGATGCGCCATATGCCCAGCGTCTCAACTGTATAAACTGTGCCCTTAGCGTCTTGGGGTATGTATCAGCCAACACGGCATCCTGATAAATTGGTATATAAAGGGGTATGACCGAATAATCCCCTTTAAAATGAAAGTAACTGCGCCAATACTGGTGGCCGTCTTCTACGATAGTGCGAGTACTCCAAAAATTCATTTCTTCCAAAGCTTCCAGAGGTTGAGCGTGTGACGCGAAATTTCGCAACATATGTGGCCGCATCGACACGATTATATTCCAGAATGAATTACCAGTAGCTACTACGCGCATAGGTGCTGGGGCATCCCATATATTGTTGGTAAACAGAGATACGGGTTGATACGACAGGTGCTTACGATCTTCGCGAATGATGTATTCGTACGTAAGGTAATCAAAATACAACTTATGAGGCCTGTTATCACTATCTAGTGTCGTTACAATTACGTTTTTTGAATCTATGCCCTGACCCAATAACCATGTGCTTAAAAATCGCCCTGCATAGGTAATATTACCCCCTTTGCCAATAACTTCATTAGGGAGATCCTTGGGGTGCTCTACTATATGAAGTTCGTGAAACACGCCAGCGTATTCTTTTTTAATGCGCTTGACCGTCGCTTTAATTGACGCACCTCCCCTTTCTTCATAGGCGATAACCAAAATTATTTTGTCGTTATCGATTGTCGTGTTTTTAACCGACTTTACGGTCGGCTCCAAAACCTCATATGCCTCATTGTAGGCAGCTATAATAACGGCGTTATATATGTCCGAAGGCTTTGGAAACTCATCTGGCTTCTCTGAGAGCATGCGTAAATTATCTAAGTGATGCTCTAACCCCAGCTCTTTGAGCTTTCTTCGCGGATACTTATTTTTTAGTAATTCATATGACGAGACTGGGTCCTCTAAGTCCGCTAATCGAACTTTCCAATCTATACCTTGGGCGCGTACCATACGCCGATGCCCGGCAATTGTATGGACGGCAATACCAAAAGCCTTTACCACCAAGGTGATTATCACAAGCATTAGATATATAACTGCCAAAATCGGATTCACGAGTGACAATGCTACTAGTAGTATTAATGCGCCATAGCTTAGAAAAGCAGGCAGCATTTCAAACATGCGGTATTTTGGGGTACGTTTCCCTAATGGGATTTCTAAATCGTTCATAATAGCAATTTTACAGAGGAGACCAAACGTTTATAACTGCCACAGCTGTCACATAACCTAATAAGATTATAGCTACACCTAGCCAAGCAAGCATAATAGCTACGGAGTGTCCCTTAAGAACCAGTAGTTTAGCAGTAATAATGACATGCAAAACAGCGGTAATTACCCCGAACGCCGCAAAAGATAATAGGTAAAACCATTGCTCGCGATATAGATGAGTAATTCCAAAGGCGGAGTATCTAGATACTAGCTGAAGCTCGCTAGGTCGTACCGAAAATCCCACGTATAAAACCAAACCTATAGCCATCAATATCAGTAAGACTAGAGTTATTAACAAAGCTCTATCAGCTACGATTTGTTTGATTGATTCTTTAAAAATGTTTTTCATTCGTATATTTTCTGTGCCCTTGATGGAGCCGCTGTCCGGGGTTGAACCGGAGACCTACGCTTTACGAAAGCGCCGCTCTACCAACTGAGCTACAGCGGCATGAACCTCCGATAAGTATAACATTATCAGTCTCCAATACAAACGATGCGCCTCTGTTGCTTAGCTAGAGAAAACTTGCTATGATACCTAAAGCTAACTAACCTTGGGCTCGTAGTGAAGTTGGCCTATCACGTCTCCCTGTCACGGAGAAGATCGCCGGTTCGAATCCGGTCGAGCCCGCCACGAAACAAGTTCACCTCCCTGGTGGACTTTTTTCGTGCCCTGGCCTTGAAACGGTTTGTGTTGGCGAGGCGAGCAAAGCGAGCAATCGCTGGTTCGGCGTAGTGAACGAAATGAAAAAGTGTTTACATTTTTTCATAAGTGAACGGAGGAGCGAGCTTTAGCGAGCGATATCCGGTCAACCCTCGGTGACTATTTACATTTCATCAAGTTTATGCTAATATATAAGTATGGAAGTGCCTCAAAACCCCAATAGACCAAGTGTCCGTGAACGCGCCGAAGCTGGTGACTTAATATTCTTGCAGAATTTCCCTAGATCTATACGTAGAGGGCCAGATGGACAACTCCCTGTCTCTCCTCCGGATCGTTATCAAGCTAGTTCTAATAAGAGTTTACTAGACACTTTGAGACAAGAATACGGACAAGAAAACGTTATCGTAGGGCCTCCCGTCCCTGACGCAATAGCAGGAGAAAAGATAGAAGATTCCTCTAAAATGCTCGGCGTGTATGTAACTGCTGAAGCGTATAAACCCACCCCATCTAAAGAATCTTAACTACGCTTGAAGTTATTGTATCGCTCGGCAACCAAATCCCAGTTCACTACATTCCACCACGCCTTGACGTAATCGTCTCGGCGATTTTTGTAATCCAGATAATAAGCATGTTCCCAAACATCTAACCCCAAGAGAGGTTCGGGCAATCCTTGCATTACAGGGGTGTCTTGGTTAACTGTTGTAATAATGTCTAGATTAGGCTGTAGCCATACCCATCCACTACCAAAAACACTTAAGGCTTTTGTTGTAAATTTATCTACAAAAGCTTGATACCCCCCGTACTTTTGATCAATCTGTTCATGAATTACACCGCTAGGCTCTCCGCCGCCATTCGGCGACATCCATTGCCAAAAAAGGCTGTGGTTGTAATGCCCGCCGCCATTATTACGCACAGAGACACGAATAGGCTCTGGCAGCTCATCTATATTCGCTAGTAAATCCTCTAACGGTTTTTGTTTCAAATCACCACTAGCACTTTCTAGAGCCGTATTTAGTTTATCAACATAAGTCTGGTGGTGTTTAGTATGATGCAGATTCATAATATCCGCACTGATATACGCCCCTAGAGCATCGTAGCTATACCCTAGCTCAGGAAGTTTATACATAATAACTACTCTCCTCCGTCTTTAATTATAACAAAATGCTTATTCAGCAGAGACGTCGATATACCGATTGAGACTATCTGATTCGACGACATCTTTTAGCGCTTCATCAAAAGCACTTAGTGGTACATGTACGTATTCATAATTCACTCGACTGGCGCTGATGTCTAATAGTTTTATGAAATAGTAGCCATCTCCAGTAGTAGGTTTAACGGGCGATTTAGTTATTTCAGATTTTTGAAGCAAAGCGGCAGCAATGGCTAATCCCCCATCCTGGTTCGTCTTCGATACCCAATCAGAAGATCCATGCTTAGCACCTGGCGTTTTGTCGGCTAACTCCTTAAGATCCGTTGACCCTTGTTCAATCTGTGCCTTAACGCCCTTAGCGATACCTTCGGCCTTCTCATCTAACGCATAGGCTACTTTTTGACGTAATAATTTATTCTTTGTAGCATATCGATACTCGGCAGGAGTCCAATTGTAATAATCGAGTACCACGGCGTTATACGTTTGTTCGGATATTTCTCCGTCATCAGATTGGCGTTGAGCCTTCAGAAACTCATCTAATTCCGCTTCGCTGACAGATAAATCCAACTCTTTGGCTAGTTTCAGGGCATAGGCGTCGGCAATAGCGTCTTCCATAGCCTGTTCTCTGACATATTCTATCTGTCTTTTCCCGTCATCGGTTTTTAGGTTAACTTGTTCCTTTTGTTCTAGATAGTGTATTGCGCTGCGATATTTCATCAAGTAATCGCTGTAGGGAACCTGTTGGCCCTCTATGACAGCTACCGGTACGGACACAACTTTGGTTACCCGATACATAAATTCTCCTGTATTTTTAGCGACATATAACTGCCACCAACCTAAAAATATCAACACGACCAAAACGGTTGCGCTGATTATTATGGTGTTAAACACTAGTTTGTGACGCGAGTATTGTAAGGGATACTTAAAACGACGACCACCCGCCAAAACACGCTCCCGATATTCCGCAACTGTCTCATTAGTGATGCGAGACGGCGAGGTATCGGCAGTCTTTTTATTACGTTTAATTTTAGATAGCAGTTTCTTCATTTTCTCCTTGAGCATCAACGGCGTCGCTGACGGCATCTTGAAGTCGATTGTATATCTCGACTGGGTGCTCGACTTTATTGATAACCAAGTCCCCTACGAACGTCTGTATGACGATTGTTCCAAACTTGAAAACTTCGCCACTAAAGCCAGGTATATTATAGCTTATGTTTTGGATTTTTGATAGCCGCAGCTCTACTACGTCTTTTCCGAAAAACCCTCTTTGAGTTACCTGACGAATTCGCTGATCGGTAACTATATAGATAGTAAAATACCAAAGCACGAACCGATAAGAGAACAGTAATAATCCTATGATTAAGCCTATTAGTGGCAATATCAATAATTCGAGATTGTTCCTCCATATAAGCGGCGGTATCGCAGTTATAAGCAAAGGTATTAAAAGCATATAAAAGCCTTTGCGCATAGCAAATATGTGACGGCGAAATACAAACAACAGTTTTTCCCCGTCACGTTGGCCGTCGAAGTCTGGCTTGGGCTGTTTTTCTGTATTTTTACTCATAATTTTGTGGTACCCCGGGTAGGAGTCGAACCTACAACCTTATCCTTAGGACGGATCTGCTCTATCCATTGAGCTACCGAGGCCCGCTACACCCTATTGTAGCAAACAGGCAGACTCTACCTGGTAAACTTCTCGTGCAAAGCTTGATATTCATACAGCTCTTCGTCGTTGAACCAGTGAGCTATCTCCTTTTCTGCTTCCTCTTCGTTACTGCTAGCATGTATAAGGTTAGGAGTTCCCTTGTCTTTAGTATCAGCATACCCAAAACTCATATGTGAATAGTCACCCCTTATGGTGCCCATCTCAGCAGATTTAGGCTCGGTTGGGCCTACTATCTTGCGAACTAGAGGTATAGCCTCTACACCTTCAAAAACCATCGCAATAACCGGTCCCTGCATCATGTAGTCAAGGGTTACTCCAAAGGCATGTTCGCCTCTGCGGCTAACCATCTTGCCTATCTCTTCATAGTGCTTAAAATAATGCTCCCGAGTCGGGGCTATCATTTTTGTACCAACTATTTTTAGACCAACTCTTTCGAATTTGGTAAGTATTTCGCCGACGATACCACGCTGAACGGCATCTGGCTTGAACAGTATTAACGTTTTTTGTACATTTTTGTCTAAGACCATATAGCTCCTTGTTAATCTCTATTGTTATATTGCAATCTATTGTATCAAAAGTATCACTACTAGCGCAGCGGACAAAGCTATTCTATACCATCCAAATATAGCCAAGCTATGATTAGCCAGATAGCGCATCAGGAAACTAACGGCTAGCAGCCCTGCCACAAAGGCAAACACATTCCCCCAAAGGAGCACCTGCATATTATCCATTAGGTAATCTTTGTCGGCCACAAAAGTCTTCAGTGCTACGCCGAACAGCACCGGTAGAGCTACTAAAAAGCTATACTCCGCTGATGAAGCGGGATTAAGCCCAGATAGACGACCAGCGATGATAGTAGCCCCCGACCTAGATACGCCCGGCACCAAGGAGAATACTTGTAAAGTACCAATAAAGAAAGCTCTTTTTGCGCTAAGTTGTTCACCATCAGCTACATGCGAGGCCTTGGGTAGCTTCTCTAGCAAAATCATTATTGCACCTACCAGAAACAGGGTTACAGCCACCACTACAGAGCTACCAAAGAAAAAACTAGACTCTATTAAGTCAGACAACAAAAAACCTATAATTCCTGCTGGTAGTGCAGTTATAAAAATATTACGCGCAAGACGGATGTTCTTATCGATAACCATAGATTTCAATATATTCATGATGCGTCGTCTAAAGAATACTAATAAGGCCAGTAAGGTGCCAATGTTAATGAATTGTAAAAATAAGTGTTCAGAAGCTCCCGTCAAAAAATTCTGCGCGACCACTAGATGCCCTGAGCTACTTACAGGGATAAATTCCGTTAGCCCTTGGATTAAACCGAGAATAATTGCTTCAAGAATAGTACCCACTGCACTATTGTACTCTAAAAACAAAACTTTTGCGCTATGCTAATAACATGTACATATCTGAATTACTCCTAGATTACGTTGAACATCTAGAGGTCGAGGGCGGCCGGGCGGCGAAGACGGCTGAGAATTATGCGCTCTACTTGAGTAGGTTTGTTGAATTCACTGATGATGTTGATGTAAAAAAGATAACGTCTGAAACCATCAGAAAGTACAGATTATGGCTAAATCGTTATAAAAATAGCAACGATGAAGAATTATCAACAATAACGCAAAGCTACCACCTTATAGCTTTGCGTGGTTTTTTGACCTATTTATCTAGACGCAATATCCCTAGCCTATCTCCTGAAAAAATTATCTTGCCTAAAATATCCCGCCGACAAGTTACTTTCCTAAACTATACAGAGGTCGAAAAATTACTAGAACAAATAGACATCTCGACAGAGAGTGGTTTGCGAGATCGCGCTATCGTAGAGTTATTGTTTTCTAGCGGCCTAAGGGTTTCTGAATTAGTTAATCTTAACAGAGACAGTATTAATATTAAACGTCGAGAATTTATGGTACGTGGCAAGGGGCAAAAAGACAGGCCGGTTTTTACCAGTAAAAGCGCTTGTCTGCACCTGGATAATTACTTAAAGGCTCGCTCTGATAACCTGCCCCCTCTTTTTATTAGCTATAGCAAAAACGTTACCCCTAGTACCAGTGGGGATTATCGGCGCTTAAGCCCCCGAAGTGTTCAACGCATGATAGATATCTATAGACGGCTTGCTGGAATAACCAAGCATGTCAGCCCTCACACAATGCGTCATAGTTTCGCTACCGACTTACTAATGAATGGAGCGGATCTCCGAAGCGTTCAAGCAATGCTAGGTCATAGCAATATCAGTACTACCCAAATATATACCCATGTTACAGACGAGCATTTACGAGAAACATACAAAAAGTTTCATAGCGACGCAGAATCAGATTAATACAAAAATACGTATCGGTTTATGGCGTACAGTTGCCAGCCTGATAATGCGTATCTGTTACCAAGAAGTCCTTGCAGAGGCTACCGGTGATATCAACTGTGGCTTCGGGATAAGAAAAGCTGGTATCGATAAGTTCAATCCTGGACTGTACTCTTCTAAATAAGTCGTTAGCTCGACCCGTTGAATCTACTTCGGGTTGGACAGCGTTAAATTTAGTAAGCGTAGATCCATCCAAGAGAGTTACTCTGTAATGAGTTCCGCTGTATAAAGCGCTTAGCCGTAGAAAAGCGGTACGCTCCCCGCCTCCTATAGGAGAGGGCAAGGATATTTCAACTGTACAAGCATATCCGCCAGAACTAATATTACCCGAGCATGTAATAGGCAGAGGGGCTCCTGTAGGAGTCTTGCGCACATCTCTTTGCGTAAGCCCTCGACTATCGATAGTGCTGCTGGCCGTTCCCGTGCTACCAGAGGGGTATAGGAAAAGAGTATTGACGTTACTCTCGTCGGCTGTGTTGTTGTCAAAACTTACCACGTTGAACCCGTTGCTACCAAATTGCATAAATTGCGTCCGCATAACAGGTGGCCTGTTGGAGGGCCAGTCGTTTTGAGACAGTAGCGGCCAACTTGAAGAGGATGCTGGTTGCAGATTTATATCAAAATCATTCGTCGACCCTAAATCGGCCGAATTGTACCACTGTATTTGGATTCTATCAAAGGACTCCCCGTCCCCAACTTTCAGAGGTACTAGTTTGGATTCATTAGCCGATAACGTACCAAGGTAATCATCTGTATCAAGAACAATTTTAACGCATGTATAAGCTTGGTCTAGAGCATTGCTATCAATCCCAGTTTGAATTTTAATTTCACTACCGTCGGGGTTAATGTCTCGTAAACTACCCAGAGCTTCGTTACAGACTAATGAATTAATCTGATTAGCGGCTTCAATACATGCAGCCGCGTCACTATTGTCGCATATGTCTTGATAGCGCAACAAAGCTCGCTTAGCGTCTTCCACCCCTGCTTGGGCTGAGTCATAAGCACTCTGCGAAAGATCAATAGTACTGGCCTGTTGCTGGTCCTGAACCATGATTCGGGCAAAACTAACAGTAATAATAGTAATTAACAGCGTGGCGAAAATAACAATAAATAAGGACACCGCCCCTGTTTGATTGTCCGTTCTGTGTGTTTTTAACATATGCATCATCCTCTTGTTATTCTACCGCATTACCGGCTCGAGCCACTATATTAAATCTGTTTACTGCGCAATAATATATGTCAGACCCTGCATCGCTAGGCGGTTTGCAATCTGTAATAAAACTATTATCTCTGTAAACCAGGGCTTCTTGATCGTTCGTGCCCAAGATTAGCTCAATAACGTATAATCTCTGCCCTGTTCGGCTGTCATCTGCTGTTGTCTCTGAGCTAATACTTAGTCCGTGTATAACCAGATTTCGCTCACCTCCGCTGAGCATATCTACTGAATCAGAAAACTTTACTTTCTTTGATAAATCAGTGCAGTAAGAAACGTTAGGGTCAATAACCCTTACGAAACGTATCGGTTCGCTATTATCCTCATAGACGTTTAGGTTGGACTGGTCGCCACTATAGAGTGCTTTTCCATAGTTCCAAACATAGCTATATTTACCAAGGCATAAACGTCCACCGTAATTACCTTGTTGTATATATCGGCCTCCCGCGCTACTAATATCAAATGGAGCGCTTGAAGATACTGCCTTTTGTAATTCACTGGCTACAGATCGACCCGTCTGGTTAATTTCTTTGAGGATAGTGCCCCTGTTATAGATATTGCTAATTTGAATGACCGTTAGGGCTATGGCTACTAACAGGACCGAGATGAAGCTTAAGGCCAACATTAATTCGATTAATGTAAAACCCTTTCGTCGCTGTTTAGCTTCTTGGTTCATATAACCTCACTATAGTCCCTAATGTCACGGGTGCAGCTTGTCCTGGACTGTCCCAGCAGGCTCGTATATGAAAATCCGTATAACCGGCTGTAGACTGATTGTTATCCGAAACTGTAGCAGCACGGATCGCTTCTATCCATATGCCATCAGACGACGCTACCACCGCTTCATTATTGACGGTCTCATAACGAACCTGAGCAAAAGTTTCAGCATTTCGAAACATACCTTCCGAAGGTGGAATAAAGGTTGCTTTTTTAGCGTTTAGAATGAAACTACCTGCTGGAGGAGCTGGGCAAACAGCCCCTGTGCCAAATTCGGAGGCTCTGCTAAATCCAGAGGCTATAATGCTATCTTGCATAATACTCCATTGCCCAGCTGGGGTGTCAGAAGGATAATTGCTTAATCCTGATCTGTATGCGGATATGTAAGAAGCGTTTAGGAACCGTAACGTTTCAGCCTGCCCATCAATTTCTTGGCGAACAAGAGTAATCTCTAACGCTCTTTGAGATGTAGCGGTCCCCTGGTTCATTATAGACATACCTCCGACAGCGACCAGACTAAATACTGTAACGGCGAATAACACCTCTACCAAGGTGTCCCCCTTATCCTTTTGATGTGTTTTAATTCTGCCTAACATCCGCTCGTAGCCTCACCTAAAGTTTCGACTCCACTAGGCCCAGTAGCCCCGGGTACTATAAAGATAGCCGCTTGACCACCACCAAACATTCCTTGAGAATCCACGCACACCCGCAATGAGCTACCTAGAGCTGTGGCGCTAACCAAATTACCTACACTATTGTCGGCGACTACAGATGACGGATCGATAAAAGTACGGACGGCACCACTAGCGGGCGATTTTAGTATCAAAATTGAAAATGTTGCATTCGCACCACTCTCAGGTACCGCCAAGGTCGAGCCCCAATCTAGACGATAGTTCTCTCCGCTAAAATCTACTGACGAAACTCGTAAATTATACTTTTGCAGAGCCTCGAGATCATTACTGGGTACAGTTTTTTCACTAGTCGACCCCACTACATCTCTAACAACGAGATTTTGGTTATCTATCGTAGTTATAAACTTGCCCAAAATGACGCAGTCTGATTGCCCGCGGGGAATACCCCCAGAGTCACTTTCTATGACTTGCCCATTATTGTCACAAACCCAGCTAGACGTACGACTATTACTAACATTGGACACGTTAGTATATTGTTGCTGCAGAACTGATTTCAAAGACGAAACGCTATCACGATAGCGCTGGATATTAATCGCAGCCCCTGTACCAACCAAAATCCCCATCACTAACAGGCCTGTTATACCCAAAAAGAGCATTGTTTCAATAATAGTAAAGCCTTTTTGATATGAGGGGGTCATTTGCACATAATTATAGCATAAGCGCTTTTTATAGGCGCCCCTTATATCGGATAGTAAAGATAGGCATCTATCAGATACGGACCAACCAAGCCAGCTATCATCCAGCCCAGTATTAAAAGTGGTCCCAACGGTACATGGGAATTACGATTTAACTTGCCTGTTATTAGGGCTGGCGTAACTACTAAGGTACCAACCAAGTTAGCTACGAAGAAAGCCATGAATGCTAGACGCCAGTCGGCTAATAATAGAGCCAGTCCAAGACCTAACTTAACGTCGCCAAATCCTACCCAACTACCTTTAGATACTAGGTTCAACATCAAATACAAACCGCTAAGAATCAACACGGCAGTAGTTATATTAATAACTTCGCCCACTATGTTCTGAGATCCAGCAATAATTATCAAAATGTTGATAATACCAAGACCAATAACCGCAAAATTTACTCGGTCTGGTAACAAGAACCACTTTAGATCATAGACAAACAAAGCCGTGAGCCCCACGCCAGCCACCATCCAGATTACTAATCGCCCGATTTCCGCGGCACTCTCTAGAAGATATGGCCAAAAAGCATAGGATAGTACGAAAAAGCTTGCTACACCTACTTCTAGCAGCAGTTCTGTCATACCTATTCGGGTCCGACATTTACGGCACCGACCTCTTAGAACAATCCAACTTACAATCGGTATCATGTCGTACCAACGTAAACGATAGGCGCAGTTCAGGCAACGTGAATAATCTTTGAGCAGTGAGGTCTTCAAGAGAGGTTGTAGGCGTTTTCTCTCTTCTTTGTCAGCCTTGGACCCGACGTCTCCTTCTTTTGATAATTGCCTGGCGCGTAGGCGCCAAACTGACGCACCCACGAAACTGCCCATGCAAAGCCCTAGCAGGGATAGTCCGATATATATGATTGTTTGATCCATGAAAAATCAGGTTAGTTATTGACGCAGGCGATACCACCGCCCTCTAGCTTGATAGCCATAGCGACTCGGCGTGCTCCTGCCGATACTATGGTTTCTCCGTCACAAGTTGATGACGCATAAACCCAAATTTGTCCGTTATCCGAAACGGGAGTAGACGGCTGCTCTCTGTTAGTACCTTGATATGCAAAACTGTATGGTCCGAAGGATGGATCCTCGAATGTATCGCCACTAACCACAAGGTATTTGTCTCTAAAACTGTTCCAGCCGGCAGTAGTTGCTGTCGGCAAACTGTTTCTGTTGTTTGTTTGATATTGTTGCAAAGCTGCTTGCGCCCGGTTCATGTCATTCCGTCGCTGAGTGTCTCTTTGATTACGCTGCAAGGCTGGCAAAGCGATAAATACCATTAAGAATATTAGTCCAGCAATAGCCAGGACTAAAACCACCTCTATAATCGTGAAGCCTTTATCTTTTTTTGGTTCGGTACTCATGGAACTTTCCCACCTTTCGTATGAGCGATTTACAGGTTGACGCATAATGCTTGAGCTTATATTACCTCATAGATGATTTGATGTCTATAGATTTATACCGCTCACTAGGCCATAAATAGGTAGTAAAATAGCGCCAACCATACTTCCGGCCACTATCGCCAATATAACCATTAGGATCGGTTCTATGGAAGTAGACAAAGCTTTTATTTGTTCATCGAGTTCATTTTCATACACTTGGGCCGTCTTGCCCATCATCTCGTCAATACGACCGGATTGTTCACCTATCTTTATCATTTGTGGCACGAGTGGCAAAATGTATTCTTCGGGTTGCAGTGCAGCTGACAGCGCTTTACCGCTTTTTACTTTGTCAGTAGCCCTTTTTATACTCTTTTCAAGAATACTGTTGTTAACAGCCGAAGCGGTAATTTTGAGCATGTCTATCATGCTCACGCCCGTACCTAAGAGGGTTTGCCCCGTACGAGTAAATCGCGCCATGTATAGTTTTCTGAATAATTGGCCAAAAAATGGAATGTTCAACTTTAAAGTATCGCTGGTTTTAATACCGGCATCGGTCTTGAGGTATTGAATCAAGAAATACACTCCGATACCTACCACTATTATCGCTAACCACCAAAAAACCGCCAAGAAATTAGCTGTATCCACCATTAACTGTGTCAAGAATGGCAAGTCTTGCTTGAGATCGCTGTATAATTTCTCAACTTGAGGCACAACCGTAAATAACATAAAAGCCATCACTCCAAAGATAACGAACAAGACGATAATCGGATATGTCAACGCGCCTTTTATCTTACTGATAACTGCGGCGTCCTTTTCCTGCTGGTCGGCAACTCTCTGCAGTGATTCGTCCAGTGTTCCGGATATTTCACCAGCAGACACCAATGCCAGGAATACCGCGTCAAATACTGAAGGGTGTTTAGCGAAGGCGCTGGATAAACTTTTACCACCTTCAATTGAAGCCGTTACGTCCTCAACTATTGATTTCAATTTTTTATTCTGGGTTTGCCCTAGAATAGTATGTAAGCTTTGCGCCAAAGGTAAACCCGCCCCTATAAGTGTTGATAACTGACGCGTAAAGACTATCTTGTCTTTTAGGGTGACTCGACCTGTTAGTTTGGCAAATATGTTCGTTTCTTCATCTTGTTCTTTGATGTTGAGCGGTATAAAGCCTTGGTCTATTAGCAAACGAGCGGCAGCACTTTCTGAGTCGGCCTGAACAGTCGCTTTGGTAATTTTATTAGAAGCTTGGTCGCGGGCCTCGTAAGCAAATTTCTTCATTAACTAGCTCCTTATCAACCTTTCGAATTCCATTAGATCCACGGCGTACTCACGAGCATTGTCATAGGTAACTGTGCCGCTTTGTACCAGGCTGACTAATGTGCGATCCATTGTCTGCATACCTTGGTCAGCCCCTGTTTGTATAACGGCATCAAGTTGGTGAGCCTTACCTTCACGAATAATGTTACGGACAGCCGGATTTGCAACTAATATTTCCGCCGCCGCCACTCGCCCGCCGCCTATGGCAGGTATTAGACGTTGCGAACAAATAGCCATTAATATGTTAGATATCTGGGCGCGTATCTGAGGTTGTTGATGTGGAGGAAAAACATCTATCATGCGGTCGACGGACTGCGCAGCACTGTTGGTGTGCAAGGTAGCAAACACCAAGTGTCCAGTTTCGGCAATCGTAATAGCGGCACTGATAGTTTCTAGGTCGCGCATCTCACCGATTAAAACTACGTCTGGGTCTTGTCGCAAGCTAGAGCGCAAGGCGGCGCTAAAACTATAGGTGTCATAGTGAACTTCACGCTGCACTACTACTGATTTTTTAGATTTGTGCGTAAACTCAATCGGGTCTTCAATGGTGATTATATGATGAGAACGTTCACTGTTTATCTTGTCAATCAAAGCGGCTAAAGTAGTCGATTTTCCACTTCCTGTCGGGCCGGTTATAAGCACCAACCCTCTAGGATAATCAGCAAAACCCATAACAACGTTTGGCAAACCAAGCTCGTTGACTGATTTTATCTCATTGGGTATAAGACGCAGAGCGGCCGCCAAGTTACCCCTCTCATGGAAAGCGTTTACTCTAAAACGTCCTAACGTTCCAAAAGCAAAGCTAAAATCAAATTCCTTGTCCTTTATAAGGATTTGGTGTTGGTCCTCGTCAAGAATGGCAAAAATCAATGACTCAGCCGTTTGTTCGTCAATTGGGCTAGATCCTCCGACAGGCACTAACGATCCATCTACGCGCAACATTGGCGGCAATCCAACTTGAAGGTGCAAGTCAGACGCCCGCTTGCGTACGACTTCCTCAAGCAGTATTTCGATTCTGAGTTCTTGATTATTCATTTAGTTATTCCACCCTTCTTTCCTCTAAGCAGTATCGGCTGTTACCCGGTTTACCTCTTCTATGGTTGTTATTCCCTGCAAAACCTTTAGGTATCCGTCTTGACGCATAGTAACCATGCCTTGTTGTTGCGCTTTGCGCTGTATCTCGGAGCTTGTAGCGTGAGATACGATTAGGTTCTGGATTTCTTCATTCACATCCATAACCTCATATAAACCGGCGCGTCCGCTATAACCTCTGGGTGTTTGCGGAGTATCGACACCCTTAACCAAAGTATAAGCGTTTTGTCCCGCGAGGGGAAGGTCTTTATATCCTAAATCTTGTGAAATTCTGGCTACGTCAGCAGAAGTCTGAGGCAGCAAGTGCCCCACTGTCGTTAAAATATTTTGCGTTTCTATGGGGTTAGATTGGTAAGTTTCGCGCTTGGGTGAAACACGGCGCACTAAACGTTGGCCTATTATGGTGTTAACTGTGCTAGCTATTAAAAATGGTTCGATACCCATGTCCAATAAACGAGGTAAAACTCCTGCGGCACTATTGGTGTGCAATGTGCTAAAAACTAAATGTCCCGTCAGGGCAGCTTGAACGGCCAGATTAGCAGTTTCGCTGTCACGAATCTCTCCAACCATCACTATATCGGGGTCTTGACGCAAGATAGAACGCAATCCACTAGCGAAAGTTAGACCAACATCTGGATTAACTTGTATTTGGTTTACACCGTTTATTTTGTATTCGACAGGGTCTTCGAGCGTAACTATATTAACGCTGTCGTCTTTGATTTCTTGTATCAAGGCATACAAACTGGTTGACTTACCGCTTCCAGTTGGGCCAGAAGTTAGGATCATACCATTAGGACGTCGAATACCTTTTTTGATCGCTCTGAGAGCTCTTCCCGCATAACCCATCTGCTCCAAATCAAAAGTGTTACCAGTTTTATCTAGTAAACGAATAACCACTTGTTCACCCCAAACCACGGGGCTAATAGCAATACGTAAGTCAACCTCTTTGCTGGCCACCTTAACGGTAAACTGACCGTCTTGCGGGGTTCTATGTTCGTCTATCTTGAGATTGGATAAAATTTTTATTCGACTTACTAAAGCAGGTTCTATGCTTTTAGGCAGTTGCATTATCTCTCTCAACACTCCATCAACTCGACAACGTATCTTTAGTGAGCCTTCCAGAGGTTCAACATGAACGTCACTGGCACGTGACTTTACGGCGTACTCTAAAATTGTGCTCAAGGCTTTACTGATTGGTGAATCCTGAACTATAGTTTTGACTTCGCGATCGGCGTCTTGTTTAGCTTCTACCTGGCTAGCTTCAGCTGCCTCATCAACGCTCGACAAGTCTGTCCTATATTGTTCTAGGACATGCCTGACGCCGTCTTCCGAGGCCATAAAGACTTTCAGCGGACGCTCAATTCGATTAGATAGATAATCAACCGCTTGAACATTATTCGCATCTATCATTGCTACAGCTAAACGGTTCTGCACTTCAGCTAAAGGCACGGCCATAAAGCGTTCGGCGATATCTTCTGGTAACAAGTTAAGTATATTTTGATCAATGATACTGTTCGTTAAATTTACATACGGCACACCCGAAACTTGGGCTATAGCATGGGTAAGTAACTCGTCATCAACTATATTCTGCTCTGTTAACCAACCAAGTAGAGGTTTATTGGCCTTGGTGGCCGCAGCCTGCGCCTCACCAAGCACGCTTTCGCTTATCAGGCCCTCTTCTATTAAAAGGCTGATTAGTTTATCCTGTATGTCGCTAGTAAGAAGCGCCATAATTCATCCTTACGGAGTATCCGATTGTTGTGTTTCGCTATCCTCTGAATCCTCAGCTGTTCCCTGCCCTGTACCATTAATTTGGATTTGGACAGATGGGTTTATGGCATCTTCATTAAAGATATCAGGATTAGGTTCTTCTACGTATGCCTCTATTTTATCTACAGTTTTGACGGTGGCTGAGCCAGTATAGACATCTCCGAATATACCGCGGGCCACAAAATACGCTACCAAAACACTGGTAGAGGCTATTAAAATTATCATTGCTATGTCAGTTTTTTTCATTTTATCTTACCGTTTTCTCCGTTAGCTCTACTGATCGGGCTGGTTCGTAAAATGCTCTAGCCTGTATGCTCAATACACTATTAGCGCCCTGCCCTTCAATTCTTAGAGACAGTACGTCAATTGTGCGGATAGACCTTTCGAGATTTCTTAGCACTTGTCTGAGGGCATTTTCGTCGCCGCTTACGGAAAATCGGAATATTATTTCGCCTTGAGCGCCCGTTGGCTCAGATGCATCCTGGATGGAGCTATCTACTAACTCACCGTCTACCGATTCAACCTGTAAGGAGTTGATGTTTATACCCGATAAAAGCTTGTTCTGTAATGACGCTCCAAGAGCCAAGGAGTTGGCGTCCGATGGCAGCGCATCAAGTATAACCCGTAGGGTTTCATCTTCAGACCTAGCTTTGGAGGCGATAAGAGCTTTGTTGGTGTCTAGAACCCTAATTTGGGCCTCTAGTTCTGCAACGTTGTTATTGTTGGCTCGCAGGGTAGCTACAGTTAGCCTTTTTTCTTCCAAGACTCTTTCGTTAAAGAGTAACATTTGGGTCAAGAATACCACCCCTACTAAGGCAAATCCGAAAACTACGGAAACTGCAGCAACCCACAAGAACATCATGCGGTTAGCTTTGGCTATTTGGCTTCTTTTGCGCAGAGCAGCATCTTTAGGTTTCATACTATTCACCTCCCTCTATATCGGCAGCACGATTGGTAAAGATACTTCTAGGAACACCTAGATAGGAGTCGGTTACATTACCTCTTGTATCCACGATAATTGATGCGTCTTTGGACGTTGTAGCCAGTAATTCCGGAGCATAGATAAAGCTAAGCGTGAATCTCAAAACTTTTGTACCCGATGAATCTTCTCCGTAGCTCGTGTTACTGGTACTAGCATACTCAGTTAATTTCACTTCTTGAGCGCTGCCGTCTTCGTCTTTGTATTTAATTTTTGCGCCTTCAATTGTCTTTTTAAATACCTCAACTGCCTCATAACTGTTCTCAGCTTGCCCTTCTATAACCACTAACCCGCTACTCACGTCAACAGACAGGGTGGATATTTGTATATGGTTTGGCGGTGGGGGTATTACGGCGTTCAATAAATCAAATATGCGTGAGCTAACTGCTTTTTCACGGTGCAAATTAGAAAGTTTTGTTAGCTGATTCTGGATAGTAAGGGTTTTGGAAAGGTCTTCCACCTGCGACAGTTCTTCGCTACTTTTATTAATCTCATTATCACTGATGCTGCCTCTGACGGTTTGAACACCAAATACATATATAGCCAGCAGCGTTACAATCGCCAAGGAAGCAAAACCGATAAAAATCGCTATAGTAACGACCATTGATCGAATGCGCTGAGCTTTTATAAGCTCCTGTTTGACATCTGGTACCAGGTTAATCTCAATCATCGTGAGTTTCTCCTCTGTGCGAGGCCAATAACTGCGGCGAATTCATGGGCGACTGTGCCAAGGCGCTGTTGATCAGATTGCCCGACTCGTACGCGCTGCCAAGGATTAGCAGCTTCAGAAGCAATACCTGTTTTGGCTGTAACATATTCTCCAAACTGGGGAATGACCGCCGAAAATCCTGACAACAAGATTCCGCCTACAGGAGTGTTGGGGTAACGGGTTTGGAAGAACTTAACTGATTTAATTAATTCTGTAACAAAGTTATCCAAGGTAGATTCAACAGCTCGGAATACTTGACCCTCCAGCCTATCTGGGGCTAAACCGAACTTAAGAATAAATTGACGCGATTGGTCCTCTTGGACGTTGAGGTTTTGAGCAGCGGCTTTTAGTAATGTCTGCAATCCCATTGGTATATTGCGTATTAAACGGGGGTTGTCGTTAAAAGTAACGGCTAGATCAGTTGATTGCTCGCCAACATCTATAATTAACCGAGCGTCCTGTATACCTGAGGGTAGTAATGAACGAACCATAGAGACAGGATCTGGTTCAGCGGCTATAACATTAAACCCTAAAGCTTCCACGAATTCTAACCTTTCCTCGGCGTAAGCGTTAGGTGTACTAGCTAAAAGTATCTCTAGTTGCTTAGCATCGTGCAAAGACTGTCCCAGAAGAGCCCAGTCTACCTTGGTTTCCTCGCTAGCCGTAGGGATATACTGATCGGCTTGGTATTTAATCGTGCTTCTTAATTCGGCCTCTCCCATATTAGGGACGTCAATAACCGTAGTAAACGTTTTACCAGAAGGTAATCCAATAGCTACATTTTTCTCTTTTATTCCAGCTTGTCCTACGGCAGTCATTATAACTTCACCTAAACGCCGTATGCCTTCGGCTGAACCGCTACTAGTAATTTTTTCATCAACCGGTACATATCCGTAGTGTTGCAACGTCCACCCCGAACCCGAAGGAGAAATTTGCACCACTCGCACAGCATTGGTACCGATGTCCAGCGCAAAGAAGTTGCCCACGCCTTTTAATATTGCCATATTGTCATCATTATACAGAAGCACAAGCGTTAAAAGCAAGGAGAAAGACGCTTATTAGAATCTAGGAGGTAATTCAGTGGTGTATACAGTCTGTGCTCTACTTGTCTCTAATGCCCTAGCTACAGCCCATAGATAGGCGTCAGGCCTTAGATTGAACACCTCGGCTGGATCACCGCTAGAATTGCCTGATTCTGAACCCGCGGTGCGCCTAAGTAGTAGAGTTCTAGCCATAACAGGTCCATTAACAGTCAGTGGCTGGTTGCAAATGTTCACGGAAAGGTTTGCGTCTTCATCAACAGACGAGCAAGTGTTTATTTTACCTTGACCCGTTCCACCCTTGGCTACTAGCCAAGCATCGACATTACTAACACCGCCGTCTATGTTAATATTGCGGGCAATAATTACTACTTGGGGTATATTTTCTATTTGGGTTATAGTATCACCCGCATAGGTTATATTACCCGTAATGGTTACCGTAGAATTAGGCGCATGCAAAACCACCCACCTACCCGCCTGTACATTGCCTCCAGTAATGTTAACGTTACCCGTGGCAGTGTATAGGCCTCTTAAGTTCGTATCGCCTAAATCGACGTTTGGGTTATTGCCCAGCGAAGAGACGGCCGATGTAACTGGAAAACTGGCTGCCACGTCTGGGATTGGGGTGGACGTTTGATAATAGCCCTTGGGAGTCGTCGTGCTGCACGTCAAGCTACCTGCGCTTGTAAAGCTTAGCCTTGAAGTATTACAGACCGTGGCTCCTTCTAAACCGGCCGAACCAGCGTACGCCGACCCCGAAGCGGTTCCAGTAATAGAACCTGTGGCAAAAATTCCATATTCTACCCAGCTACCAAAAGTACGAGCCGTGTTGCTAACGCTTTTGACGGTCGTACTGGTTCTGACATTACTAGACGAGGAGCCTGTTTGCCCTATAAAACGGCCAACCATCAAATCCCCGCCGTGAATCTGGACTTTGGGTCGTTTACCAATAACAACGCATGCTGGAGCCGAATGTCGCCACTGATCACTGTCGTGAGCTCGTGGCTTGACGGAAAGTGTATAGCAGACTTTAGTACCTGCAGGCAAATCGTCCATTACAGCCGTGCGCGCCGTATAGTTGTGAGTCCCTACTGGAAAACGAAATGTATTAGACGAAACCCCGCCACTACTAAACGACGCCAGGCCACAATTAGACACGCCAGCACCTACATAAAACAAACATGGTACGTTATTTGAATCATAATTACTATATGTTGGTACGTTATTCGTCGGGGACACCCTAAAAGAATTCAATTCCCAAGCAACGTTTGTAGAGATTGTCGTACCACTATTGTGTACACTAGGATTAACACCGATGATAGCCCCCGCCTCTACGGCGCCTGATGTATTCGTAGAAACGCTCGGCGTCAGATTAAAGTTTACACACCCACTAACTGTTCGCGTCCCTATCAGTATCGGGGAACCAATAGCAGCACCTGCACTATTTACCTCGTAGGTATAAACTCTAATTGTGTGGGACCCACCGTCAGACACCCAACTTGATATATCTAGGTCAAATCCATGGTCACCAGGTATATTATAGGCCCTATTTACATCAGGTCTTGGTACGTCCGCGGTACCCCATATTCTTGTAGTGCCATCGACTTGTACATGAGCCGGTAGCGAATATTCAGGACGAGCTTGGCTAAACGCCCAACCCCAGGCCTTTGTACAATTAGCGCCATCAAATATTCCAAGAACTAGTGAGGGCAAGCCTATGGATCCGCCTAGCGGATTCGCGCATTCGCGTTTGATAATATATGCCGTAGTCCCGTTAGGGTTTCTGAATCGAATTGACGGAGCAGAGCCAGAGTTGTTATGCCACACTACATCGCTTCGTATCGTACCACACGTGTTATCACTTGTTCTCACGCATGGAGTTATAGTGTTCACGCTATAGGGTAGTGTTATATTCCAATCAATTAGCCCTGCTGCCGCATACTGTCTGACTCGAGTTTCCCAGGTATTAATTTGCGCTGTTGAAGGTGTTATGCCACAACCACTTCTTGAGTTATACCCAAGCATTGTACAAATGATAAATGAAGCGCCGACTTTCTGTTGATTAGTACCTCCTAAATAACCCTTAATCGCACCAACGAAACTATTGATATCGCCTACTTGAATCCCTTGGCGAATGACTCGAGTACCAAAATGCGCATAATTAGTACCCGTAAAATACCCTTGCCACGCATTTAAACCATAGTTAGCATCAGCTACTGGAGCTATAATCACTGAAAATAAAAGTACGCTTGTAAAAACACCCCCCGTAAAACCTAGTCGAGTACGCTTTACTCCTGCCATATCCCGTTCTTCTGCAACTGCTCAATCGCATTGTCTGCCCGCGCTTTATCATCTGAATAGTAGGGATCTTCGAGATCAAGCTGTGCTATTGCTTTTTGCCAATATTGTATCGCGAGCTCTGCGTTGCCCAGTCTGCCCGCAGACATTGCTATTATTTGACTCACAATAATACCTTCTTTAATCTTTTCCGCTTCTATACCAAAACTAAGGGCTGAATCGTAATCTTGTGCATTATAGGCAATAAAAGCCTTGTCTAAAATCAATTCTCGTTTGGTGTCGCTTGATGACTGATCTGTGATTGCTTTGTCCATACTGGCGTATGCGCCCTCCAAATCACCCGCCCGCGCCTGCGCGCCTGCTTCGTCTGTAACGGTTGGCTCTGGGATTGAGATTGTACTATTTGGAACAGATGGATTGTCCTCCTGGGGAATCATTCTCATAAGCCACCAGACGCCAACACCCACACCCAAAATCAAGATCGTTGCTATGCTAACGATTATTATCTTGTTTTTACGGCTGATGTTTGGTTTACTGGCCACAAAAATATACTTTCCTACCAGATTAGGTAGTTATGCTACTAATATAGA
>CAYGHE010000007.1:0-18210 GCA_964349805.1 uncultured Candidatus Saccharibacteria bacterium
AACGGCTGATACCAATCGGCGTATTCATGTTTCCAGGGGTAGCAGCTACTTTTTTACCTTCAGACAGGACAGTTTTCAATATCTCTTTGGCCGTTGTCTTGCCGTAACTGCCAGCAATCGCTATTTTGTAGCCTTTGTGATTATTTAATTTCTTACGAGCCGCTGCAATCAAGCTTCTCTCTCGTGGGATTTGAATGAGCAAACGCCCACTAACTAGTGGAACAAGTACCGCGTAAGCAAGCAGCCACGGCAATAACAGCAGACCCAAGATGCCGATAATAAACGTCCGGTAAGAGCCCTCATCAATACCGCTATAGATCATCCAACCAAACAAACCTATGGATAAGGCCGCAATTCCCCACATCGCAATAGCCAATAATTTAGCCTTGGTCGTGTAATCCAGATTGCGCCGCTTAGCGACATTACTAAAGTTTCTAGTACGTCTTAACCACGCCATATAGTCCCGAGGTTGATATTCACTGGCTTGTAACATGTAAAGAAGCGTCGGAATATATCGCAATGAATAATGTGTTAGTAATTCTCTCATGCTATAAACTCGTCTATTTCTTTATATACGGCATCAGGAGCGTCCTCGTATACGAAATGCCCGGCAGCCGGAATAACTTTCAATTTAGAATCTTTGATAAGGTCGTGAAGAATTTTGCCGTCCTTTAGTGGAGTAGAGTCATCTAGTTCTCCCCACATGAGCAGAGTGGGGCAATTTATATCGGCGGCATACTGTTTTAAATCTTCGTTAATAACATTCAAAAAGACCTGGCGCATAACGGATGATGTTTCCAGATAATCGGTCGCGTTAGCTGATTTGTACAGTCGGCGCTTTAAAGCTGGGCGAAGCTTGGACAACCCCGGAAGCGACGTAACGATTCTGCCACTTTTGGCGACCGTTTTATAAAAAGCTTTCTTGATTGTCATCGTCGGCTTAACACCTGCCGAGCCCATCAAAATAATTTTTTCAGGTTTTATTTCAGACGTGGCCACGCCTTTAATTACTATTCGCCCCCCGAAAGAGTGAGTTATAACGGTGTAAAAGTCCTCGATATCGAGCTTCTCTAAAAATTGACGAGTAAAATGGCTATAATCCTCGACTGACCAAGCGGTTCGCGGCTTGTCGCTACCGCCAAAACCAGGAAAATCCAGTCGCACTACCCGAAACTTATTTTGTAGGTGCTCAGCCAACGTATCAAACGTATGTAAATTAGTTCCCCATCCATGCAACATCAATACGATTTTGCCCTTGCCGTCGTCTTGGTAATTAACCAATAGATCATCAACGATTATTTTCATACGTCTTTATTATACTTTACCAGATGCCGTAATTCGTAATTGTTATGTTTCTAGCAATTTCCTAAAAACTTTTTCGTAGTTGCCTACCATACGACTATAAGAGAAATATTTCTCAACTCTAACGCGACAATCTTTGCGGTCAATCTGATCAATTTTTGAAACTGCTTCAACCATTTCTTGGATGCTGTCGACAACAAAACCCGTCTTGCCGTCTTCGATAATCTCAGGAGCGGCTCCATGGTTGAGTGATATCACAGGGGTGCCACAAGCCATAGCCTCGATTGTAGTTAAACCAAAAGGTTCCTCCCATTGCACTGGTGTCAGAACGGCCTTAGCTTTTTGATAGTAGTTTCTTAGCTGTTCTTGAGCTATCGACCCAAGATACAAAATATTCTCGTCAAGTTCGGGTTTAATGTGTTGATCAAAGTAGACTTGGCTGCCGTGGTTAATCGGACCTATTATCAGTAATTTGTGCTCAGACTCGCGCGCGACTTGAATCGCTTCTTTAACACCCTTCTCGTGAGTAATACGCCCCGCGAACAGCAAATAATCCTCGTGTTCTTGAGAAAAAGTAAACAGGTCAACGTCCGTACCGTTGTGCACTGTTGCTAAATACTGTAGGTCTGGCGCATCTCGACGCTGATTGTTTGAAATAGAAATATAATGTTGGTTCTTGCTACAGAATAACTCAAATAACTCTTTGTACCAGGGGTATATTGGATCGTGTATCGTGTACACAGTTGGTATATTGGTGTACAGAGAGGCGGGCGAGAGTGCTGATTCTGGATGATGGAAATACAGCAAATCAAACTCTCCAGCATCCGCGCGCCTGTACATAGCCTGTGTCATATATGCGTCCCACAGCCAGGGCTGTCCATGAGCTAATAGCTCGGTATTGTTTAGCAATGTATCAAATTCGTCCGCACTATTAACAAGCGGTCGCAAATTCAGTGTTTCAACCTCTACGTTGTCGGCTACTATTTTTGTTCCTAAGGGTGCAAAAAATGTTACATGATGCCCACGGGCGCCTAGGCCTGTTGCGATAGCAACAGCAAGATCAATAGGGGCGTATATCATACCGCTAGGTCGAGGCACGGTAATAAACGACCGTACCATGATAGCGATCTTCATGGGTTTACTCATGATTATACATCCATTCTAGCACAATTATTTTAATTGCTAATATTGCCATCTGAAAACGCCCTAAAGATTTATTCGTCTAGTAGCGCAGCCAATACCCCGTTCGTCCAGCCAAAACCGTCCTGCAACGGATACTCTCCGCCACCACCCAAACCATCACCGCCGATGACATTATATTTCTCTACCATTTTGTGTCGAAGTTCGTAAACTTCTAAATTAAGATCCACCCATCGACGCTTTATCTCACTAGCCAAGGCATGATATCCGTAATTACGTAAACCTTCAATAGCCACCCATTGCAACGGCGCCCACCCATTCGGAGCATCCCATTGTTGGCCGCTTTCGATAAGTGTACTAACCAATCCTCCACTTTTTAGAAAATCCCTTTTTATCCTTCTGGCAACTGCCAAAGCCTGCTTGGATGAAGCAATTTTGGCGTACAGAGGGAACACTGCGGCCAAAGTTATTCTGTCTAAACTTTCTTTTTGATGAAAATCGTAGTCTATGAAAAAACCGGATTTTTCGCTCCAGCAATATTTTCTGACAGCTTTAGCTCTTTTTTGGGCAAGTTCATGAAAACGGCGCGCCAAATCAAGCCGACCACTAATTCGATAACCCTCTACGATAGTCTCTTCTAGCAAATATAATAGGCTGTTTAAGTCAACTGGCACAATGTCAGCTGTATGGATAGTGCTTACATCCATAGGATCGCTTAACCAGCGCGAGCTAAAGTCCCAGCCAGATTCAGCGCCGGCCCTAAGGTGTAAAAACAATCGATCCGGGTCCTTATCTAGCGCGCTACCGGCGGTATTCGTGTCTTCGTACAAAGATTCTGGGCGAGGCGTGGTTTTGTTGTCGTAATAGCGGTTCAGTAAAGTTCTGTCTGGCATTTCAACTACGCGAACGAATGCTCCGTGTTCGGTATTATCGAGAGCGTTAGCTCCGTGCATCCAAAATCTGTGCTCAGTTATTAATTGCGGCAAATATTTGGCAATTACGCTCGGCCCTTTGTTTTTAGCCAGTAATTTCACCATGCGCGAAAAAAATGGCGGCTGAGAACGGCTTAGCGCATAAGTACGATTGGCATTAGGCATGAAACCGTACTTTTTAATCATATATGCCACGTTATCTACCATATTTTCGACCATATCCCAGCGATCATCAGCGGCCAATCCTAGCATAATGAAATAACTGTCCCAATAGAATTGTTCCGCAAAGCGCCCGCCCGGCACCACGTACGGTTTTGGCAGGGAAACAAGCGATCCCATGTCTTTATCAGCTTTTCGCTCTAAAACTGCCCAGAGCTGTCTTATATGCTCTCTGGGACCCATGTTAGGGTCAGTAACATAAATACCAGAGCCTTGATATCCGGCAGGATGAAAATGACGCCCTACAAATTCCCGCAAGTCAAAGCTAGGGTCTTTCTTGGCCAGCTCGTATTCTTTTAATATCTCTTGTACTCGTCGTTTAGGTATAAAGTCGGCAAATAATTTGCTATCGCCGTATATATGACTGTGTTGTACATCGGCAAACAACTGTCCCAATAAATGGTCTGGACTATCCTGTGCCTGAACCCCTTGTTTTACCGCCGATACGGGCGTAGACTTCACATTACTTTTTGTTTTTTGAATCATGGTTACGCTTTTAGTATAGGTGTTCTTGGCCGACGTTTCAATCTTGCGGTGAGATTACCGCTAAGAAAATACTGTTTAGTCTTTTGCGGCGCGTTTACGCTTGTTCGGATCAAGGTGACGTTTTCGCAGGCGAAGAGACTGCGGCGTAACCTCTAACAATTCATCATCTTCAATAAAATCAATGCTTTGTTCAAGACTGAGATTAGTAAATGGCGTAAGCTGTACCGTGCCATCACTACTACTGCTGCGCATATTGGTAAGATGTTTTGCGCGACAAACGTTAATTTCTAAGTCACTGTGACGTTGATACGAGCCCACAATCATACCGACATAAACATTTACGCCTGGGCCGACAAACAATTCGCCTCGTGACTCCGCCGCTTCTAATGCATACGGCGTCGTGACTCCGGTTTCGGTAGCAACAAGTGCGCCAGTACGAGTTTTTTGAAGCTTCTGCCCCATCGGTTTATAACCATGAGGCAAGCTGTTGATAATTACCGTTCCCTTGGTGGCTGTCATCAAAATGTTACGTAGCCCAATAAGCGCCCTGGTAGGTAGTACGTATTCGCTACGAGTCATACCGCTGCTAGTTTGTTCTTGTTTTATTAATTCTGCTTTTCGACTGCCAAGTTCTTTGCTGACGGTTCCGATAAATTCAGGAGGTACTTCGATTAACAGTTCTTCGATCGGCTCTTTGGTGACGCCGTCTTCTTCGATAGTCACAACCTGTGGACGACCAACTTCAAATTCGTAACCCTCGCGTCGCAAAGTTTCAATCAACACGGAAAGGTGAAGCTCGCCGCGCCCACTTACTACGAATCCTATGCCATCCTCACGTACGCGCAAACTAACATTAGTTTCAAGTTCTTTCTGGAGGCGATCACCAATCTGACGGCTAGTGTTAAACTTTCCTTCTTTGCCCTTCACTGGACTAGTGTTAGGGCCAAGGTACATACTAAGGGTTGGCGCTTCTATTTCCAGAATAGGCAAGGCCTCTACAATATTTTTGTCACTAATCGTCTCACCGATATGTGCGCCGGATATACCGGTTAATGCGACTATGTCGCCAGCAATAGCACTATCGATTTCTTCACGATTTAAACCACGATAACTGAATATTTTTTCGATTTTACTATTGACCTGTTCTCCGTCTCTCTTGACCAAGACGACTGGCTGATTCTTGTTGACCGAGCCGCGCGATATGCGGCCAATAGCATACTTGCCTAGAAAAGAATCGTACTGGAGTGACGCAACTAGCATTTGCAAAGCACCTGAGGTGTCTGCCTCTGGCGCCGGGATATCCTCCACGATGGCGTCAAAAATAGGCAGTAGGTCGGCTTCTTTAGATGTATCATCAGGAAAACCTGCCCAGGCCTTGCCTTCTCTTGCTATTGCAAAATAAGTTGAATAATGTAGCTGGCTGTCGTCTACTGCTAATTCCAAGAATAAATCGGCTACTTCGTCTTCTACCTCTGCTATTCGGCTTGATGGCTTGTCGATTTTGTTGATTATCACAACTGGCTTCAAACCTACTTCAAGTGCTTTTGACAGCACGAATTTAGTTTGAGGCATTGGACCTTCTTGGGCATCCACGACCAGCAGAACTCCATCAGCCATATTAAGAGTTCGCTCAACTTCACCACTGAAATCAGCGTGACCTGGCGTATCGATAATATTAATTTTGTAATCACCATAATAAACAGCTGTTTGTTTAGCAGTAATAGTGATTCCGCGCTCATGTTCCTGGTCACCACTGTCCATAATCAGGTCTTGAGCCATCTCAGCTTGATTAGCCCTGAAGGTATTGCTCTGTTTTAACAAACCATCAACAAGAGTTGTCTTGCCGTGGTCAACGTGAGCAATAATAGCGATGTTGCGAATGTATTTTGGGTCTTTCATAAAAATATACCCGATCCCGGGTTTCTTATATATAATTATAGCAGAATTACAAGAAGTTTCAAGCGCTAGCGTATTGCATAAATAATATAAAAAACTGACCTACAGGTTCAGTTTTTAAAATGGTGGGCGCTGAGGGACTCGAACCCCCGACCCTCTCGGTGTAAACGAGATGCTCTAGCCAACTGAGCTAAGCGCCCACAAGAGCGAACGAGTTTAATTATATCACATTCATTTTCAAGTATGAATGGTATACTATGCGCTATGAGATACGCCCCTAAACGACAGTATTATTGGTCGCCCGCAATAGCGTACAGTGTTGGCTTAATGGCAAGTGATGGTTGCCTCCAGTCAGACGGAAGACATTTAGACCTTACCTCTGTAGATATCGAGCAACTACAGAACTTTTCTCGAGCAATCGGACGAAGGTTTCCTATTAGCCCTAAACATAATAAATCACACATCAACGCGTATAGAGTGCAATTTAGTGATGTAGCATATTATGACTTCCTGCTAAGTATTGGCCTAACTCCTAGAAAGAGTAAAACCATAGGACAGCTAAATATACCTGACGAGCATTATTCACATTTCCTTCGTGGACTATTTGACGGTGACGGCACAACATATGCCTACCTCGACCCACGCTGGAAGAACAGTTTCCTATATTACATAAGTATTACAAGCGCTAGCAAAATATTTCTAGAAATCTTATCGGATTATAATACAAACTTGTTTGGAACGGTCGGGAAATCTATTCGTAATGGAAAACGTGCCCACATTCTTACTTATGGAAAAAAGGATTCGTATAGGCTTTATTTAGCGATGTATAAAGATGCTGGACCGTTGTTTCTAACTCGTAAAAGAGTCCGGTTAGAAGGGTTCATCAAACAAAATAATGATGCTATAATGCATGAGAATGCGCACGTGGTGGAATGGTAGACACGTTGGTCTGAGGGGCCAATGTCCGTAAGGACGTGGAGGTTCAAATCCTCTCGTGCGCACCAATAATAAACTTCGATCTTTGAGATCGATTTTTGTTAATAACACGCTAAATAACGCGTCTAGACTTCTCTAATTACGACGATAGTGCATTCTGTTACTAAAGCGGCAATTGCGCCAACAGCAGCAAAAAATGGTGCAAGAACCACACCAACGACACCAATGGTTAGCGGTAGCTCAACTAGGGTTTTACCCTCTTTATTTTTGATGATAATGCGTCGCACATTACCTTCATGCACTAACTGTTTTACCTTGGCCATTAGCTCTTCGCCGTTAACTTTAAATTCTTCTTGTCGTTCACTCATAGTTAAATTATACAGTAATTAATACCTGTAGACTGTTATATATAAAATAATTTACGGTGTTTTGTAGACTGTACGCGTACCGACGGACCAATCTAAAACGTTAGCATATCGATTCACTGGCGATACTAGCACGGCATCTTCTTCCATTGAACGAGCGGATACGCTGTGCACATATCTGGTGCTTAGCTGGTACAGAGCTATTGCCGGCACATCAGAAATCCACTGGTTAGCAAACGTCGTATACTTAGCGTTCCGCAAGGCAGTATCATTACGAGCACGCGCAGAACTAAGTGTGTCATCGCTAATAGCGTTTTTGTAATTAGATAGATTAAACCCTTGCGGCGTAGCTTGTGATGAGTGCCAATAAGCGTACACATCTGGGTCAGCCCCTATGTTGAGCTGATATATCAAAACGTCATAATTGCGCGGGCTAATGATGTTTTGCGTGACGTCCTGCAAGACATCTCCTGGATCTACTATCTGTGTATCAACTGCTATTCCTACATCGCGCCACTGACTCACGAGTTCTTCAAGAATATGCTCGGATTCACTATTTTTTAGCGTCAGTACAGATATGCGTAATTCTTGACCGTCTTTTTGGCGAATGCCGGAAGACCCTAACACCCAACCAGCCTCTCCTAGTGCTTTTTCAGCCTCCGAAGAGTCGTGTTTTGGGGCCAGAGGTACATCAGCGCCCCTAATCTGGCCATTAATAAAAGGTAGGTGCAAAGATGGCGTATCAGCTCCTAGTTTTTCCCGTAGCGATTCTGTGTCGGTGGCAAGTCGTAAAGCCCTACGTATACTTGCATCCGCCAAGGGTGCTCTCTCTGTATTGATAAGAGCATAAAGCCCACTATTGATTGGTGCATGGACTACACTGTATCTGAACGGATTTATATCGCGTATCTCAACCGAGGAAAGGTCTGCTGCGGCATTAACTTCACCTGTAGTCAACGCTGCGGTTATTGCTTGCCTGTCAGGGTAAGAATGCAACTGAAAACGCGACAGCTTAGGTTTACCAGCATAATAATCGTCATTTCTAGACATATATACCACTTTGCGACCTGAATCTGCGTCGACGCTTTGAGAGAAGCGGAAGCTAAATGGACCACTTCCTACGGGATTACTACCAAAGTCGCTCTCGCGCTGAGATCCTGGTTGTACATCGCCTAGTATATGACTCGGCACTATAGGAAAGTTAAGCGCATGACGGAAGGCTGCATAAGGAAATTCTAGCGTAAACCTGATCGTGCTTTCGTCAATCACCGAGACATTTACGCCTCTCCAGCCAGTAATCGTTGAGCGTGTCGCGGGATGTTTCATTAACTCTACCGTAAAAGCCACATCGTAAGCGCTAAGATTGACTCCATCATGCCACTTAGCATCTGGGCGCATTGAAACCGTGTAAACAGTCTCCTCCTCGTTAACACTTATATCTGTAGCCAGATCATAGCTGAGATTACCGGTGTCGTCATATGCAAGCAACCGAGAAAACATCAAATAACTAGCTGATTGTTCAGCGCTAGTGTTAACGTACAGTGGGTGCAGGGTCTCTACGGGCCCCAGTACAGCTTCAGCGTATGTACCATCCAAAGATGGTGCCGTAGTCCGGTAACTGTTCTGGAACCAAATAAACTGCAGAATAGCAGCAGCTATCAGTACTCCTACTAAAACGAACCATATGGCTATGTGGCGACGTACCTCTAAAGCGTTGCCCCACCGCCTTATCACGAATCGGTGTGCGTGGCGAATAGTAGCGCCCTCCGCTCGACGCATATGTCTAGTTACTCGGCGCTTATCAAGACTTACTCTGGGCAATCGGTGCCATTTGCCGCGGTTGCTATCTGACATATTAAAAATCCTGGTTAACTGACTGGCAAGAGCAGACTGGCAAGTATCGACAATACGAAGATAACCGCCAAGACTATCGTTGCCTCAAACAAGTTTTTATCAAGTCCGCGACGGGTAGTATAAAGTTCCCCCGAGCTTCCAAAGCCCGCCCCTAAAGATGCGCCACGCTGCTGTAGCAAAATCGACGCTATCATCAAAATAGCCGATCCGATAGTAATAAATTGCAAAATGTCTTGAATGTTCATAGTTTACTTAGTTAGCGCCCGCCATTTACCCATAAATTCATATCGCATATCAAGCACGGTGCTTAGTATATAGTTTATCAGACTAAGCAGCATGCCGGTCATAATTGAGTAGACAAAAGACATCGATATGCCGGGTGCCAATGCAAGCGATATATAAACCAAGAGTCCGTTGACTACTAGCATAAATAGGCCTAGTGTTAGCAGTATTGCAGGTAAAGATAAAACAACAATTAGTGGTTTTAGAATACTGTTAACTAGCGAGAAAATAAGGCCCGCTAGCAAAAATCCAGCTAGGCTTAGATCTACAATAATAGCGTCGTTATACCCGGTGCTTAATAGGCGTACAGCAGCCCATAGCCCGAACGAATTTAGCAACCATCTAACAGCAAAAACTGATAATTGTTTTCTCATATAGTCCCCGTATTATATCACGGATTAACCGATAATTTTCCGCTCAGCACAGTAGATCCCGTATCTGTAATAAGCACGTCGTCTTCAATGCGCACCCCTAGTGATTCTTCTGGTATATAAATACCCGGCTCAACGGTTAGTACCATACCAGAAAGAAATTCTGTTGGACGACCAAGACTGTCGTGCACATCTACGCCCAGACCGTGACTAATAGCATGGGGAAAGTACCGACGATAAGTTTTTTCGTCTTTATCTGAGCTTAGTAAACCTAACCGAATTAAAGCTTGTTGCATTATATTATCAACGGTTTCTTGGTAGCTCTTGACGCTCAAATGGGGGCGCAATAACCCTATAATCTCTTTGTGCGCAGACAAAACTGCGTCGTGAACCTCAACTTGACGCTTAGATGGTGAATTTAACGCATAAGTACGCGTAATATCAGCAGCATATCCGTTTGCACGAGCACCCGCATCTATTAATACTAGCCCATCTTTTGATAATCGGTCGGAGTTGTTGCTGTAGTGTAGCGTGCAGGCGTTTTTACCAGAGGCCACTATAGGATCGTACGCGTGTCCACTGGCATTAGACCGAAAAGCGTGGGTAAACTCGGCCTCAATTTCATACTCGTACGAGAATGTATCTATGTTGTTTTTTACTTTTTCGAAAGCGCCAACTGTGAGGTCGATAGCAGTTTTTATAGAAGTTATTTCTTCGGGTTGCTTGATAGCACGCAATTTAGCTAGCTCTGTGCGGCAGTCTTGGACGTTTTTAAATAATGCCGCCAACCTTCGTCTCATTTTTGCAGGCGCAGGGTTAAGAGCAAAATTATAATATCTGGAATACGGATCCTTGCCTAATGAATAAACTGTTTTTTGACGAGTGGATAAGGATTTCAATAGTTTAATAGCCCTGTCGCGAGATAAAATAGCGTCAGCACCACTAATTTCTCGAGCTGTAGATTGAGACAAAATACCGTCAAAAATTATTTCCTTTTTTCGTAGGTTAGGTTCGACAAGATAAGTCTCTTGTTTCGAGGTATCGATTATCACCCACCAGCCTGGTGCTTCAATGCCACATAACCACCAAAAATTAGATTCTTGTTCGAATAAAAAAGCCGAGTCGTTACCGCGCTGCATAGAGTCATACGCGGACAGAACTATCACGGAATCCTGCAAAGCTTCGGATATTTTTTGGCGATTATTTACAAAAAATAATTTGTCCATTGTGCCAGTTATTTTACTGTGGCGGACAATTGCCAGATTGCGGCACGGCGCTGGCCGCCCCTATTACGTGATAAACAATTGAAGGATCGGCAGCGCCGGATCCGCTAATACAGTAGCTTGTTGCGTCACCGTATTCATATGTTAAAACCACTTTGGAGCTTGAGCTGAAAGTAGTAGGTATAGCTAACGGGTATCCATTAGAGAAGTTCCGCGCTGACTCCATAGCTGTATTAACTCCCTGTAAATCACTTTTTATAGCATCCTCTGTGATACGTTGCTGCCACGAGCCATAGCCAACCACAGCCAAGCCGGCCAATATCCCTAGTATTGATATGGATATTAGTATTTCAGTAATAGTGAAACCCTTGGCTGTCATCGTACAGACAACTATACACGCCTCTTATGTTAGCGACAAATACCTTCGCAGCAGGCCAGCCTTGGATTTACCTACAACTACTTCCAGTTCATGCTGGGGCAAATTCTTGATTGCCCGAACACTACCAAAAGTTTTTAGCAGTTTTTTCTTGGTAACAGGGCCAATGCCGGGAATATCATCTAGCAAGCTGCTTGTTTGCTTTTGACGTTTAAGAATCGTGTGGTAGCTGACTGCAAAACGATGAGATTCGTCACGAATTCTCTGTAGCAATTTAACTATATGCGTCGAGTGCGGCAAGTTGATAAGTATAAAGTTGCCTGTAGCCGTCATATAACCCTCTAACTCTTTTAACTTTTGCCTATTTATAGTAACGTTACTGCCGCCATGGACGATCTCCGACGAGACAGAAGCACCCACGCAATCCTTCCCTTGAGGCGTTAAGAGTTTAACTACCACCTGTTCTTCTCGCTTAGCCAACCCCACGACCGCCATGTGTTGCAAGGCCAGGCCTTGTAGCAAGGCCTGGCCTTGCAAAGCTTGAAGGGCGGCGTCAAGCTGACCCTTGCCACCATCAATAACTAACAAATCTGGTACATCCCACGCTTTTAGGTTTTTGTCCGTAAAACGCCGAGTTATCACCTCCTTCATATTAGCGAAGTCATCATTACGCTCTATGTAGGTCTTGAACTTGCGATATTCCACCCGATCGCTAGCGCCATTAGTAAACACTACCATACTAGCTACTACACTGGTTCCACTCATATGTGATATGTCATAGCCTTCAATGCGCACTGGCACCTTGCTTAAGCCCAGTAAGTCACGTAGGTCTCTTAGCGCCGCGTCTTTGCTGATATCTAGGAACTCTTTGTCCCCAAACATTATCCTTTGCTTTAAAGCCTTCAGGTCATTGAGTTTGTTACGCAAATGGGCCGCTTGTTCAAAATCTTGCTTTTTAGCCGCCTGCTTCATCTGTTTTTCCATTTCTCGCATAATAGCTTGCCGGTCGCCTTTTATGTATCGGATTAGCTGGCGAAGAGCTGCTTTGTATTCTTCATTTGATACGTCAGGGCCAGGACTGAGACCAATATGCACATCCAGGTCAGGTCGGGCATTTGACCTGAGTGGTCGAGTATAATATGGAAAAATTCGACGCAGGTATCTCAGGGCTCTTTTAATTGTCCAACCATTATAATACGGTCCAAAATATTCCGCCTTGTCATCAGCCGGATTGCGCGTAAAACTAACGTGAGGAAACTCATCCTTCATGTTTATACGAATAAATATTTCGGATTTGTCGTCGCGCAGTAATACGTTATACCGTGGCATGTAGCGTTTAACCATCTCTGATTCCAAAAACAAAGCGTCAATTTCGCTCTCGGTCTCTACCCAATCAACATCCGCAACTTCAGCGACCAACGCCTGGGTTTTAATATCAGTATTACGTGTTGCCTGAAAATATTGCCGAACGCGATTCTTCAAAACTGCCGCTTTGCCGATATATAGTATTTCGCCCGTCTTTGATTTGTGGAAATATATTCCAGAGCTAGAGGGGAGCTTCTTTAGCTTTTGCTGTAATTGATTGTTCATCACCTATAATTGTATACGATGGTAGCTCCACTATGTGGCAAAATGTGAGACTGCAGTTTGCACACCTTGTCTACTAGTGTCTATAATTGACCAGACCTTAAATCCCAGGAGTGTTAATGGTACAACAAAAAACAGGCATGAAGATGATCGTCGGTCACTATTGGCGTGAGCTCCGACATTACCCATATTTTTTCATTCCACTACTGATCATAGTTCCCTCTGCGGTGTTTCTTAATAACTTCGCCATACCTTTTGTAGCAGCTCAGGTTATAGACATACTGAGTGAACGAGGCTCAGTGCCACTAAATGAGATCTGGGCAGTGTTTGGCAATCTGATCCTATTGTTTATAGTGGCGGCTATTATAGGAGAGCTCGTTTTGTGGCGATTGGTGCTGTGGCTTACTTGGAAGCTCGAGATGCGCGTAGCGTTCAGATTGTATATGCGTTGTTTTGAATACCTCAGCCAACAAAGCGCTCAATTCCATGCCGACCGATTCGGAGGATCGTTAGTTAGCCAAACCAACAAGTTTGTAGGTTCATACATACGATTAGCGGACAGCGTGGTCTTTTCGGTGCTTACTTTTGTGTCAGGTTTGATATTTACTTTTCTGATATTGGGTCCGAGAGTCCCGCTGTTCGCTCTTATTATGGCAGTCGTATGCGTGCTCTTCATTGCCGTGAATTTATTCAGCTATCGACGAATCCGGCACCTCAACGAGATCGAGTCAAAAAGAAATAATAAATTGAGTGGCCATATAGCAGATATGATTACGAATGTACTCACCGTAAAAAGTTTTTCGGCCGAAGAGCGCGAATACGGTCGTTTTGAACAACTTAACAAGAAAGCGGTTAGTGCCACCGCGAAAGTTATGCGAGCTTCTATAAAGCGAGATGTCGGTTTTGGTTTTATACTAACGGCGCTTGTAGTATCTATGTTGCTTTTTATCGTTTATGGACAAGCTGCTTTTGGTATCACAATAGGGACCATGGTGTTGATGCTAACCTACAGCCTAACACTGTTTAACCGTTTGTGGGTTGTTATGCATATTACCCGAAACTATAACCGTATTTATGGTGACGCCTTGCCTATGGCAGAGGTTCTACGGGCCGAGGTGGTGGTTCGAGAACCTGCCAATCCAGAACCAGCACGCATCAAAGAAGGCCTTATTGAATTCAAGAAAGTTTACTTCACACATGCAGACGATGCCAAAAATAACATCCTGTTTAAAGATTTCAACTTAGTTGTTAAGCCAGGCGAAAAAATTGGACTGGTAGGTCATTCGGGATCGGGCAAAACTACCTTAACGAAACTGTTATTGCGTTTTATGGACATTAATAAAGGTTCTATTTCGATTGACGGACAAAATATAGATAATATTACCCAGAAGGATTTGAGAGAGCACATCGCTTACGTTCCCCAGGAGCCAATGTTATTCCACCGTAGCCTGTATGAGAACATTGCTTACGGAAAACCTGACGCGTCTATTGAAGAAGTTCGTGAAGCTGCGCGTCAAGCCAACGCCCTAGAATTTATTGATAAACTACCTAAAAAGTTCGACACTTTAGTTGGTGAGCGGGGCATTAAACTCTCTGGCGGACAACGCCAACGTATCGCTATTGCGCGAGCTATTTTAAAAGACGCTCCAATCCTAGTTCTAGATGAAGCAACCTCAGCCCTGGACAGTGAAAGCGAACGCCTTATTCAGGATGCTTTGAGACAACTTATGGCGGGACGTACCAATATAGTAATCGCTCATCGCTTGTCAACTATCACTAAACTAGATCGAATAGTGGTGCTTGATAACGGCAAAATAATGGAAGTTGGAAATCATAACGAATTACTAGCTAAGAATGGAATATACGCCAAACTTTGGAAACACCAATCTGGCGGATTTATTGAGGAATAGTCTATTTTTGCGGTTCAGATTGCTCGGGTTTGGGTTCTTTTTGCGATTTACCGCCCGGCTGATCTTCTTGTTGCTGGTCTTCCTGAGAGGTATCTTCGCCATGTTCAGACTCAACGCCCTCGACAGCTTCAGCTTCTTCTTCGGGTTCTACATCACCACCAGCCGCTTCGTTAGCCGCCTGCAAGGCACTAGGTTCATAAACACTAGCAACCACTAGTTCCTGTACATTTTCGGCGTCATCAAGTTCAACTCCCTCAGGCAGGGTAATATTCGCAATAGTAACCTGTTCATGTGGTTCAGCTAACTCAGCTATCGATACTTCAAGTGCATCAGGCAGATTAGAAGGCAGGGCATGTATTTTGATGCTCTCTAAGGTTTGCAAGACAACTAAACCAGCTTTTTCAGCAGCGCTTTCACCTTCTCCGACCAAGCGAATAGGTACGTCAGCTTCAACTTTCTCGTTCTGTTTAACGACACGCAAGGCGATGTGGCGGACTGTGTGTTTGACTGGGTCATAGTCAATGTTTTTAATCATAGCTATGCGCTTTTTGCCATCAAAACTTAAATAAACTGGGTTGTGTTGACCAGCTTGCTGTACTACTTTATTAACGACTACGGCTGACGCTTGAACGTTGACTGGATCAACTTCTTGACCATAAACAACGCCAGGTATTTGCCCCGTTTTACGTAACTGGGCTACTTTTTTGCCTTGAACGGCGCGCTTGCTTAAGTCAAGCGAAATCTTATCATTTGTCATCTATTGTTACTCCAAAATTACAACCTTGTTATTATAGCATAAGTACCCTTATAGGGTATACTGGAGAACGAAGCTATGCGAAAAAGAATAGGCCCGGCCTTCAAAAAGTTTATACAAACCAAACCCGTGTTATGGTTTTTGGGGTTATTTGGAGGCACTAGACGAATTATAAGAAGGTTGTACGGATGGGTTATAGGCTGGGCGGAAAAGCCGCAGGCCGAGAAAGCTCTAGGCGCTATCGCCGTAGCTGAAAGTTCTTTCTTCCCTATACCACCCGACCCTTTGCTAATCACTATGGTCTTGGCCCGCCCGCAAAAATACATACGTCTCGCTCTTATTTGTACTGTCGGTAGTGTAGTTGGGGGTGTGATTGGATACCTTATCGGTGTCGGGCTGTTTGAAACTGTTGGTCAATGGATAATTAATACCTACAATTTACAAGAAGAATTTATCAGTGTTGGCGAATTATATGCCAGCAACGCCTTCTTGGCCTTGTTCGCAGCAGCTTTTACGCCCATACCTTACAAAATTTTCACTATTGCGGCCGGTGTGTTTTACATCAACATTCCCGTATTCGTACTGGCATCTATCTTAGGCCGTGGTGGACGCTTTTTCTTGGTGGCTATTTTGATGCATCACTTCGGTAAACGATTTAAAGACAAAATAGAAAAATACGTTGACGTCTTGTCTTTAGCCTTTGTGGTATTAATAATTTTAGGCGTATTATCAATCCGTTTCTTGACCTAGAGTTAGAGTAGTTTTTTTAGATATTGACCAGTGTAAGAAGCTTTGTTTTTGACTATTTCTTCGGGTGTACCAGTAGCAACTATATTACCGCCTGCCATTCCACCTTCTGGACCCATATCGATAATGTGATCTGCAGTCTTAATCACATCCAAGTTATGCTCTATGACAATAACGCTGTTCCCAGTAGCCACAAGTTGCTGCAGAATAACTAGCAAACGCTTGACGTCCGCACTATGTAGCCCAGTAGTAGGTTCATCAAGAATATATAAAGTTCGTCCAGTTGCACGCCTAGAAAGTTCTGTTGAGAGTTTAATTCGTTGAGCTTCGCCACCGCTAAATGTCGTCGCTGGCTGTCCCAAGCGAATATATCCAAGCCCTACTTCGACTAGAGTATCTAGTTTTCGGGCAATCGCTGGTATATTACCAAAAAAGTCAGCAGCTTGTTCAACCGTCATTTCTAGAACATCGCTTATTGATACGCCCTTATATTTAATTTCAAGAGCCTCGCGGTTGTAGCGCTTTCCCTTACACACTTCACACGTCACATAAACGTCTGGTAGGAAGTGCATTTCGATTTTAATAACGCCGTCACCCTGACAATTTTCGCAGCGACCGCCCTTAACGTTAAAGCTAAAGCGTCCGGTTTTGTAACCTCGTATATTGGCTTCTGGTGTACTAGCAAAAAGTTCGCGAATAGGCGTAAAGACTCCGGTATAAGTGGCTGGGTTTGATCTGGGAGTGCGGCCTATAGCAGATTGATCTATGACCACGACTTTATCTAGCTGAGATATACCTTCGATAGATTTATGACTACCCGGTACATCATGCGCCCTGTGTAATCTCGCTAATAATTCTTTGGCTAAAATATCATTTATAAGTGTCGACTTGCCCGATCCGCTAACACCGCTAATCACGGTCATAACGCCCAAGGGCAGAGTGGCGTCAATTTCTTTTAAATTATTTTCTGAAGCACCGTGAACGATTAACTGACGATCTTTGTTGATAGTCCTGCGTTTCTTGGGTACGTCTATTTTGTCCTTGCCACTTAGATAACGTCCCGTTATGCTGTCGGAGTTATTTGCCACTTCAGTCGGGGTACCAGCGGCCACTATTGTCCCTCCAGCTACCCCTGCTCCAGGTCCGATATCTAGCAGGTAGTCGGCTTGGCGAATAGTTTCTTCATCGTGCTCAACCACTAAAACCGTATTACCCAAGTCGCGCAAATGCTTCAATGTCGAGACTAAACGGTTATTGTCTTTTTGGTGCAAACCAATAGAAGGTTCGTCTAGTACGTATAAAACTCCTTGAAGTCCTGACCCAATTTGAGTAGCTAAACGAATTCGCTGA
This sequence comes from uncultured Candidatus Saccharibacteria bacterium, assembly GCA_964349805.1. GTDB lineage: Bacteria > Patescibacteriota > Saccharimonadia > Saccharimonadales > Saccharimonadaceae > CAYGHE01. Next base: position 17,731 of record CAYGHE010000007.1, read on the forward strand.
GCTTCGCCACCACTTAACGTGTTGGCCGCTCTAGACAATTCTATGTAGTGTAGACCGACATTGAACATAAACTCTAAGCGAGATTTGATTTCTTTAATGATTTGATCAGCGATAAACTGTTCTTGATCGGTAAGTTTTAGCTCCTTTTCGAACAATTCAAACGCCGCTTTAATATCAAGTTGACAGATATCCATAATGTTCAAATCGTGAATCGTTACCGCCAGTGCTACAGGCTTCAAGCGAGCGCCTTTGCAGATATGACATTCTCTTTCACGCATAAAGCGCTCAATGTCTTTGCGCATAAACTCGCTCTCGGTCTCTTTCCAGCGTCGTTCCAAATTGGGAATTACACCCTCATAAACCGAAGCGTATCGTCGTCCATCACCTAAATCAACCGTGTATCTCTGCGTGCCTGTACCGTATAGAACCATGTCAAGGTGTTCTTTTTTGAGATCTTTGACTGGTACTCTAATGCTAAAA
>CAYGHE010000007.1:18310-37404 GCA_964349805.1 uncultured Candidatus Saccharibacteria bacterium
AACCATGTCAAGGTGTTCTTTTTTGAGATCTTTGACTGGTACTCTAATGCTAAAACCGTGAACGCTGGCGACCTCTGCCAAGCGCTTCATGTACCAAGCATCGCTGTTGACACGGTTATAGGGGCGAATAGCTCCTTCGGCAATAGTTAAATTTGGATTGAATACTAACGACGGATCAACCTCTAATCGGTTACCAAGACCCATACAGGCGGAGCAAGCTCCTTGGGGAGCGTTAAAACTAAATAAACGCGGCTCTAGTTCTGGGATGTTCTCGTCTGGATGGTCAATACAAGCATAGCGTTGACTATACGTGTGCAACTCTTCGTTATCCGCATTTAATACAGCCGCGACACCGTCGGCTAGTTCCAAAGCCTGCTCTACTGCTTGGGTAACTCGACTTTGTACATCGGTTTTCAGGGCGATTCTGTCGACTATTATCTCTATAGTGTGTTTGTAGTTTTTATCAAGCTCGGGAAACTCTTCAAGCGTATAGACAACCCCGTCGACTCTAGCCCGCGCAAAACCAAGGCGTCGATATTTATCAGGAACGTGAGCAAATTCTCCTTTTTTGCTGCTTACGATTGGCGCCATAATCATCAAGCGCGACCCTTCGCTGAATTTCATAATTTCATCAATAATAGATTCTGACGTGCGGCGAGATACGGTTTGGCCACAGATTGGACAATGCGGTACGCCGATACGCGCAAAAAGCAATCTCAAATAATCATAGATTTCCGTAACGGTGGCGACTGTAGAGCGAGGGTTACGGCTAGTCGATTTTTGATCGATAGATATAGCTGGACTTAGGCCATCGATCCGATCAACATCTGGCTTCTCCATTAACCCCAGGAATTGACGAGCATAGCTGGACAAGCTTTCAACATAACGGCGCTGCCCTTCAGCATAAATAGTATCAAAAGCTAACGAAGATTTACCCGACCCAGACAGACCGGTAATAACAACCAGTTTGTCACGGGGTATATCCACATCAATATTTTTGAGATTATGCTCCCTGGCACCTACTACCTTAATAGTCTCTGACATAACGAAGTATTATACATCAAAACTTCGACTTTTTCCAGAGGCCAAGGAGCAAATCTTGATAATTCCGCCTTATTTGACTTATTACGCTTATGATTGCATTAGTATAATGTATGTGGTATGCTCTCTTGACATATGAGAAAGAGTGTTATCATAACCTGTTTGAGTTTGAGCGGTCTGATGATTCTAGACTCTATTAACTTCGGCCATATATTAATGCTGTTTATAATGACCGGTAAGATACCTGGCACTAGCCTTTCTATGCCAGCTACATTAATGTTTGTGTTGATGTGGTCAATTGCAGGTATTATTATCGCCCGCTTTGGAATCATCCCTCTAACGCGCAAGAAGACGTAATTATTTATTGTAAATCTACGGGTACGACGCTTTCGGCCCAAAGTTGCAATTCCTGCAAGATAAACAGTTTATTTTCGTCGCTTTCATTTGCCGCTAACGCCGCTAGCGACTCTACATAGGTCGGCAATTCCGCCATTAACTTACTTGATCGCCACTCTTCCCAGGCGACTGTTTCGCTCTCGCTTAGACTGTTGGGGAAGTTGCGAGCTTTATAGCGCAGCAGCAGCGTATCTAGACGAGAATCAGTGAAATCAGGATATAAATCGGCCAAATCCTGTTCGCTAGCGTTTCTGACAGTTTCTGCCCGCAACCTATCTTTATCATCCAAAAAACCTTCGTAAAGTTCTAACTCGGGGTCTGAAGGTTGTTTTCTTTCGGGTCTTTCTTCAAAAACACTGCGCACGTTTTCAGCAAAAGATGGCACGCTTAAGAGAATTTTTTTATGTTTTTCAACCGTCTCTTTAGTTATAGCAATCTTATCCCAGCCGTTTTCAGATTCCAGGACGCCTAACGGCGCTACAGCTGGCGCCCGATTATACTGCAGTTCCTTGACTGGTAAAGATACAAAATCATCTGCGCGACGTGTTTCCCACGAAGCATAAATATTCTCGGCAATAGCCGCTTTGTCCATGTCGATAATCGATGACGGATCGTGCCGCAGGTCGTACACGATTACGTTACCGTTCCTGCCGGCAGTTAGCGGAAAGGCGACGGTTGCCTTGTTATAAGTTCCGTCATATCGGCCGCTAACATACACGAAAGGCTGTTTTACGTCTAAATTAATTAGTTTCTTAACCTCGTTTTTGTCACGCATTTTTAGCAAATAGTTAAATAATTGCGGCTGTTTTTCGCTAATTAACCTAGTCACGCCCAGTAAAGCTTCGACATCGCTCAGGGCGTCATGAGCCTTGTGATGATCTAGTCCATTGGCGGCACTTAGAGCGGTTAATTTATTAGTGGACTTGCCGTCTTTGTCAACGGGCCATTCGATACCCTCTGGGCGCAGAGCTCTAGTCATCCGAGCAACGTCTAAGATATCCCAACGTGACCTCCCGTCTTTGTAGGCCCACTCATAGGGATCATAAAAATTTCGCCAAAATAAATGACGGATAAACTCATCGTCAAAACGAATACTATTAAAACCAACCACGGTCGTGTCGGGCGTAAAAACTTCTTCTGATATAGTGCGGCATAGTTCAGCTTCGCTATAACCATCGGCTAGTGTCTGTTGTGGCGTTATGCCAGTTACCAGCAGGGCGCCGGGGCTAGGCAAAATGTCATCGGTTATCTTGACTAAAAGATTGACCGGCTCGCCTATCTGGTTAAATTTTTCATCGGTACGAATACCAGCAAACTGCATGATGCGGTCGCGCCTAGCGTCCAGTCCGCTTGTTTCCAAGTCATAAAAGAAAAATGTTTTAGCCATTAAAATCCATTATACGTTTTACCCTGAAAAAGGAGAAGCACCCCATTTGGGGTGCAGTAGGAACAGGTTGGATAAATCTTAGCTCGGTAGGCCCCGGCAGGAGCGAGTCAGACCGTGCGCGAGCACGGAGAGCCTCAGCTCCCACCGGGGCCTCGTGGAGAAGCGAAATGCCAGCGTAACCAGCCCTCCGGGGTAAGCGCCCGAAGCGATTTTCTCGACACCTCCCTCTCAACCATCGCCCCTGCAGTGGGCGACAGCACCCGCACCGTTGCGCACTAGCGCGGGTCGTTTATAGGCAAAACGGGACATCCCGGGCGGGAATGCACTTACTTGCCACTCCCGCCACGGGATGCGGAGCCAACTCTCGGGTGGCTCCAGATCGCATTCCCGCGGAGTGAACCAAACGCGGGTCGGTGCGGTCCGTCTCAGCGATCCCCTTATCGAGCTTGCGTCATCCCCCGACGCCGCAAAGCTCGACGCTTTGATTGAATTATCCAACTTGTTCAGGTACTCTCTAGTGACTGCGCCACACCTACTAAACCGTAGGGGCTCTGACCACTTTCGAGATTAGACACATTGTGCCACACCGTTCCCAAACCGTCAACCCTCACCTTCACCTCCTCTAGTATTGTTGCAAGGCCCGTCCTTGCAACAAGGACGGGCCTTGCAACAGAAGGTTGACTTGTTATGGTTATTGCTCGGTTAAGGTGAGTTCGTTTTTGCCAATCCTGATTACACTGGGGCCTTCGGCTCCTTTGCGGATAAGTTCGTGGGTGATACCCATTTTGTTCATAATATCGCGTAACCGGTTGGCTCCCTCATAATTATCAAAATTAGTACGCAGGGCAAATTTTTCTATCTTAGCGCCTTTGACTACGAATATTTCTTTATCACCTTCGGTAACTTTTTCCACAGTCCAAGCATCGGCCATTTGTTTGTCGTTGAGTTTGATAACTTCAGACTCTTCTTTGCTTTCCTCGATTTTTTTGGCTGCTCGCTTGCGAGCAATCGCTACTTTACGGTACAAAGCTCTCAAAACTTCCTCGAGCCCCTGATGAGCGCGCGATGATATTACGAATATTTCTGATTTTGGCGCGGCCTTTTTAAGATCCGCTAGTTGCATGTCTATTATTTCTTTATCCATACCTTCGGCTTTGGTGAACGCTATAATTTCAGGTCTCTTGTATAAATCATCGCTGTATTTTTTTAATTCGTTACGTATGACTTTGTAACTATCCACCACGTCATCACGGTAGATATCTATCAAGTGCAGCAATACAGCTGTTCTTTCTACGTGGCGCAAGAACTCATCACCTAACCCCCTGCCTTCGCTGGCGCCTTCAATCAGACCGGGGATGTCGGCAATCAGTAAAGAATCGCTATCAATATCCGCTACGCCTAGATTAGGTGAAAGAGTAGTAAATTCGTAATCAGCGATTTTAGGGCGAGCGCTACTGACAACACTCAAAAAAGTTGATTTACCAGCGTTTGGAAAACCGATTAGGCCTACATCAGCTAAAAGTTTTAACTCAAGTTCAGCTTCAAATGATTCCCCGGGCTCGCCTTTTTCGGCCATTTTGGGAGCTTGGCGAACCGAGCTTTTGAAATGAGCGTTACCAAAACCGCCGTCGCCACCTTTGGCTATAACGACTTCTTGACTAGACTCAACCAAGTCGGCGATAATTTCACCGTCACGCATTATTAGCGTACCGACAGGCACTTTGACACGTAGTTCATTACCGGAACGCCCGTGTCGATCGCGTTTGGATCCAGATTGTCCGGGTTCGGCTTTTAATTCTGGCTTGTAACGAAAGTCTACAAGAGTGTTGAGATTTTCGGTAGCAACGAAAATGACATCACCACCTTTGCCACCGTCACCACCGTCAGGACCGCCTCTGTCAACATATTTTTCGTGCCGAAAACTAACGGCCCCGTCGCCGCCCTTGCCTGCACTTACGAATACTTTAGCGGTATCGACAAACATAGATGGACTAATTATAGCAGTATAAGGGTCAGACTATTGGATGTAGGCGTAAAATCCAACGTTACCAGCTGAAATAACTCGTGCCGAAACGATGTTCCAGCCTCCGCCAGGCGTGTAGGCGTTCATTTCACTAATCAAGATGTCGCCGTTCGCTCGCACTTCTTCAACAATACCAACGTGACCATAACCACCGGCATTCTGAATAATTGCTCCAACGGAAGGAGAATTGTTAACGGTAAGACCGCTACTGGCGGCATAATAAGACCAAGTGTTAGCGTTGCCCCATTGTGATCCAACTGGTCTACCAAGCTCTACCCGGCGGTCATAGGCATAGGCAGTACAGTTACCAAAGGCATAGCCGTTACCAGCCAGCATCGGCGTTCCTACTTTAATTCTCCAGGAATCGCCACCAAAACCAGCTCCATAGTTAACCAAGGCCGCAGTGACAGGGCGAGGCGCAACATAACCTGGTCGTTCTGTATTAGGCAGGGTGCCACTAGGTAGGATCAGTTCTACGTTCGGAGTTAATCCTCCTAATTCAAGGTCGTTATAGGCAATCAGGCGAGTTCGGTCTACGCCGTAACGGTCTGCTATCGAATCTGCTGTATCGCCAGACCTAACTATATAAAGAACTCCGTTAATTGGTGGTACCCGAAGAATCGTACCAGCGCTAACAGAATCTGAAGTCATGTTATTAGCCCATTTAATAGTCTGTGTAGTCACACCAAACTGAGCAGCGATTGACGCCAGCGTTTCACCTTCTTTGACAGTATAGTCAATAACCTTGCGGTTAGGCGTTGCTGATTCGATAATCTGCGGCTTGTCGCTAGAAGATGCTTGAGATAACTCACTCTTAATTTTTGCAGAAATAGCCAAGCTGGCGGCATTAGGAGCCACCGACAAGTTAGCTGTTTGAGCTACATTAGCCGCTACACCCGTAGCCACAACTTCATCTATAGACGATGGTTGTGTTTGGGTGGTGGAATTAGCAATATTAGCTACTGGGTTGGACGGCTGAGGATCTTGATAACCTACGGCTATTACCGTTACTAAAAGTGCAAACACAGCCGTATAGACCGCGATCGCGGACGGTTTGAGTTTCGCCTTTATCTTGCGGTGCCGCTCGGTGCCTATTGGAGTAGGTCGACGCGACGCCATAAGGTTTGGCGCTGATTGTTTATTAGTAGTAATCGATCCTCGAGCAAAACTCTTCGTGATCTGGTTACGAATTATCGTTCTCCTGCCGCCTGCATTTCTACAGGGGCTCTACCCTACTTTGTCTTTCTTCTCGCCTCCACTAGAGGTTTTATAGAAAGGGATACGTTTCGACCGCGTATCCGTACGACATTTGTCGGTAGGCCCATTCGCTCTATGCACTCCCACTCGCAGGTTCGGTAAATCGGTACCGTACTAGTAGACATAGCACGAATGTGCTAACTGACATTTTATCAACTATTGTTTTATATGTCAATATATTTTATAACTATGCTTATCTGTCAAGTTATTGAGTACTGCACTTGATATTACAGTAGTTTCGTATATTCGCTTCATGCTCTTCAAAGGTGCGAGCAAAGTGGGTTATGTTGTCATCATCGTCATCACCTACAAAATAGAGGTAATCACCATCAGCAGGCTCAGCCACAGCAAGTAATGCCCCTAGTCCGGGGCTAGCAATCGGTCCCGGTGGCAACCCTTGATAGCGTCGCGTGTTATAAGGGGAATCAAGGTTAACGTTCCTGTCCGCCCCTGTTTTATCAGCTATGTATTGATAGGTTGGATCGGCACCTAGTGGCATATCTATTTCAATACGTGAATAAAAAACCTGCGCTACTTGTTTTTGGTCGCTAGGATTGCGCGTTTCTCTCTGGACAATAGAGGCCAAGGTTATACCTTCGTATAAATTAAGACCCCTGTTCTCGAACTCATTTATGAGATTGTTATCCTCTATTGCTGCCCATAACTCATCAAAAGTGCGTATCAGTATATCTTCGACTGTAGCGCTACTGCTAAAGCTGTATGTTTCACCATAAATATACCCCTCTAGGTCGGCTGATTCCGGTTTGTCTCTGAAAACTGGATGATCATATTGCTTCTCAAATGCTTGATCGATTTCTTGGCTAGAATAACCGGCCCTCTCTAGGATTCCCCTAGTATCTGACCGTCTGTTTTCGGGTGCGTTAGATATGTTATCGAGGGTGGCTCCTGGAAAGAATGTAAGGTTAAACTTATCAACACTTCCCTTGGTTAAGTGAGCTGTTATCTCTGGAATGGTTTCAGCTGGCGAAAGCCGATAGGTCCCAGCCTGAAGAGCTCCTTGCACCCCTGACAAACGGGTATATATATCAAAGGCGGTCGCACTGCGTATCACTGATTCTTGCTCTAATAATTCACCAATTTGGCGTGGCGTGCTACCAGAAACGATATTTATCGGTTTTAACTGGTCTGAGCTGGCGTCTAGAGCCGTCAGTTGTGCTTTGTACCACATAAGGCCACCTAGCGCAGAACCGGCCACAATGGCCATTACAACTAGTATCCAGGGGAATACCCTGATAAACCATTTCGGTAGTTTGGAGGGCTTGGGCACCTCTGGGGGTACGTTTTCTTCAAGGGTAGGATTTGTTTTTTCAACCATGGTTAGCCTCTAGATAATCTTGCAATATGATAGCCGCCGCCTGAGCATCAATATCGCCCTTGGAATAAGGCCGATTATGGGCTGTCAGGCGCTCTTCAGCCATAACGCTAGTTAACGATTCGTCTTGAAAAACTATTTTAGAAGCTATATCAGAGAGCTTTGTAGAAAATTCTTCAACAAGAGCTGTTTGCGCAGTGGTTTCACCGCTTTGGTTGCGGGGATAGCCAATAACTATAACTTCGGCCTTCTCCCTTGTAGCAATTTCAGCAATTGCCTCTATTTCTTGACCGTCCACCTCAATCGTGTCCAGGGGTACAGCGATACGTACACCGGTGTTAGCTAATGCTATGCCGATTCGTTTTTCGCCTACGTCCAGGCCAATCAGCACAGAGGAACTAGTCATCTTCTAGCTTAAACTCTACATCTATTTTATTAACGTCATTCGGGACGGTCCTTACCCAGAAGTAAGAGAATTTAATATCTACGTCATTAACACCGTCTAGCCGCTGGATTGAGGATTGGATTTCACCATATCGCTTGCCCTTGGCTTGCTCTTTGATATTGTCTTCTTCTATGTTTGGCCCTATACGACCTGTGGCTGATACGTTTACCGTAGCTTGTCCATTGTTATCACGATATCCAGAGACCGAAACGGTATCGATACCATCGTCATAAATGCGTTGCTTGTCTTCGTCTGTAATCTGTTTTTCAAGAGCATTCTTTAGATAAGCCCTTAATTCAGATTTGGCGATAGCAGTGATAGAATATGTCGCTTCAGAGGTTAATTTGGCGCTGCTGGTTACTTCGGCACCAATTGCTGGAGTGGAGACTACCGGTGATCGGCTTACTGTAAAGCTGTCCTCAATGACTATTTCGCCGTTATTGAACTGGTCCACAAGCTCCTTTTTGATATCACTATTGGAACGCTCGGATTGTTCAACCAGTTTTTCGCTAGCTGCCTGAACGTCCGCCGCTGTCACGATGGTGGCTATTTGAGTTGTTCCGCCGCTCATGGAAGTACCGACGGCATCGACTTTTGAACCTGATGGAATTGAGCTGATAGTATACGACGTAGAGCCTATATTGTAAGATTCCCCGCTAGCTTGAGCCTGCACCTGAACCGTAGCCGTGCCCGCTGAATCGCTAGATAGGGTACAGAGGCTGCTGGATGGACTGGTATAGCCAGGAACGGTGACGGCAGACGAACTGGTAAACACCTTGCCGCTCGAGCTAGTAAACCTAGTACCCGCCTGAAGGGTAAAGCCTCCGGCATAATCACAGTTACGAACAGTAATACTGCCACTAGCTCTCTGTCCAACATCTTTTTGGCCAGTAGCTTCAAAATCGACACTAGTCGTTTCCGTGGTCTGCTTGGATAATGTCTGAATAGTGCCTTTCTCGATATTCGTAGGTTGGCTTCCCCCTAGTACTAGAGGCAAGCTAATAGGTTCTGGTGAGGTGCCGGCAGTAACAATTACGGTTGCAGCGGGCGCAAACCATATTGCCCATATCAAAAAGGTGATAAACGCCACCAAACCCGCGCCTATGATGAATATCTTCTTTCTAAAACGTGAGAAATCCGGTACTTTGACACCGCTTTTCTTGGCTGCTTTTTCCTTGGCTCGAACAGATACTGGTTGAGATTTATCGATATCTATATCAATAGTATCTATAGCATTTTTCACGGTGTTAGAATCTTTTACTTTCAGTGGCGGAGCCGTAGCGGCTAATTCCCCGACAGGCAACTGAGAACCGTCTATGACGTCTTCTCCGTCGTCTATTTCTAGGGCTGGTATTTCGGCTGTCTCGGGTTTGCTGTGCAAGTTTTTAGCGACTGGTATTTCAGACATAGCCGATAATGCTACGAGCGCTTGGTCGTTGGTAATCAAAACAAGGTTTTTACCGCTATTTTTTGCGGTGCGAGCTAATAAGCGCAAATTAACGGCGCTTTGCAATACACCGGCGCGTTTTGGCGGCACCAAAGCTACAATCTTCTCTGGGGCCTGTTTGACCTTGCCAATAATGGCTGTAATGTCGTCTTCGACGTCAATGTAGATTACATCTTTTTTAATATTTTCCGTTGTCATATCCTCAAAAGTCGGTTGATTTTTTCTTTTATGGTATCACCGTCACCACCTATCATTGTATCATAGCCAACCCTTAAAAGGCCCATCGCGGTTATGAATGTGTGGTCACTAATCTTATCTGTTTTATCGACTATTCCTATAACTTCCGACGGCTTGATATGATGCACGGCTGGCTTCTTGGTGAATGGCAATTCTCGGTGCCAATCCTCGCTCTGCAAAATATCAACTAGTTTCTTAAGGCTGGCCCCTCCACCACAAAGTAATATGCGGTTCGGCAAGTGGTCGACTGAATCAAACTCGCTCAAAGCTAGTTCTACGCCCGATATCCAGACTTCCAGTGTTTTATCGATGGCCTCGTTAACGCTTTTGGCGACAGCCGGTTTGATACGCTCGTTATCGATATTAACTTTGAGTTTTTCGGCATCGTCATAAGATATGCTAAGTTCGCCAGCGATAGTACGCGTCAGACTGCGTCCGCCGATACCAAACATCTTGGTGCCTTCTACGCCGCCGTCGTTGACCACCGCTATATCTGTGGTGCCACCACCGACATCTACTAAAATAGCTGTGAAATTACTGCTGGCATCTGACCCTATGACGCTGCGGCTAACTGCGAAGGGTTCTGCCGCTACCGCCAATAATTCCAATGATAGTTCTTCGGCTACTCGCTCTAAGGCTCCAATATGAACCATCGGGGCGAACGCTGTATAGATTTGTACCGCTACGTCACGACCCTGAAAACCGATCGGGTTGCTGACTTTGTATCCATCAATGTGGATACTGACCAGGGCGCTGTTAACTAATTTAACCTCTACGTCCTCGTTACCGGTCTCGACTCCTATCCGTTTCTGCGCCTTAGTTTGAGCCCTTTCTTGGACTTTCTCGATGATGAATTCCATTTCAGCGCTATCTAGCGGCCTATCGGGCTGCGGGCGTCGGTAACGAATCGTGTTAGTAACCCCCTTGACGAGCTCACCAGCTATACCGATAATCACTCTTTTAGCTTGCACTCCAGCTTGATCTTCGGCCTCGGAAAGGGCTTCTTCGCAATTTCGAACCACGCCAGCGATATCAGCAATTGCACCAGAATGCATATCACTAAGCGATTGATGGGTTCGGCCAACACCTACAATTTCAAGGTTTTCGCCATCAACTTTCGCAATTAGTGCCTTGACGAATTCCGTCCCAATATCAAGAGCAGTGATATAAGAATCGCTATCCCCTCTACTCTGAGGTTTTCTAAGTTTCTTTAGTGCCATACGTGTTTATGATTATATACCAAAAGCACAATACCCGCAGATATTGCTTTTATGTACAAAGTATGTTATAATGAGAGGATAACCATGAATAGACTACCCAATGACGTACCAGCGCCCAAAGAATTATCGGATCAAGAACGGGAATTTGCAGATCTCAAGCTTACTGAATTACTCGAATACGCTACGGATAGTTTAGCCCCTGGACCAGGATATAGCATGGGGCTATACGGTGTTAAATTACCACGCTCAGTACAAACCCAACTGGAGAGAACTTTTGGATTAAATATATCTGGTCGACATAGAGCCGAAATCACTTTAGGATTCGATAGCGCTAGTAACAACTTAAATTTGAATGATTTAACGGTGTGGGCAAAATCCCCGCTACATCCAGTGGTATTAAGACGCACTGAACGTGGCATGTTCATCCCTATAGTAGAAAAAGGTATTCAGATTCAAGAGTCGGGATACTATTTGACGGCCAAAGAAGGTAGCAGTTTACTAAGGGATTTCGGAATGAATCTCACGCCACCAACGGACAGCTCCTCGGCCTATAGGCTCTGGAGGGCTAACTTATTGTCTCAGCCAATTGGTTGGCAAGTTATAGAAAAACTTGAAATACCTATGCGCCTAGAAGCAGATAGCGCTGTTACTATAACGCTTGAAAACATGGCCTCTGTCGAGCCAGACTCAGACTCACCGAATCCATACAAAAAAGTACAGAGCGTAGAAAAAACCGTTACCTCTTTTCCAGCCACTGGTAGCCAACTCCTTCAAGGAGTAAGTGCGACTATCGAATTAGTAGGAACTAATCCCCCGGGTGAACAGTTACGCATGTACAAACGTGCTGTTAATACAACTCTTGATCCTTTTGTATCCAATTACTACACGTCAAGAGACGAAAATGAACAAGAGGTACCGATGACCGCTCAAGCTTACGAAGACTATTTGGGGCTAATAGAGGAAGCTATAACAATGTCCCACCAAGCATCTCTTAGGCTAAGACAGCCTTAACTCGGCGGATGCCGGCGCTAGAAGCTTCTTCTTTGATAATTTTGAATATTTTATTTTCTTCGGCGAGCTGACCCGTATGTTCGACGTGCGGACCGCCGCAAATTTCGAAACTGACTTGTTTGTCGCCTTCGCCAATTTTATAGACTTTAACTGTGTCACCGTAACGGTCGCCAAAAGCGCCTATCGCTCCTAGTTTGAAAGCTTCGTCTGTCGGATATTCGTCGTACGAGACCGGTAAATCTTGAGCGATCCATTCGTTGACTAATTTTTCTACTTCGTCTAACTGTTCACGTGTGACTTTCCCGTCGTTATTAAAGTCAAAGCGAATTCTTTCTTCGGTAATATTACTGCCGTGCTGAGTCACATGGTCGCCGACAACTTTTTTAAGAGCGGCGTACATCAAATGATTAGCGGTGTGATATTTTTTGTGCTGCAAAGTTTGACCGCCTAATCCACCTTTGAACGTACCCTTAGCGGCAGTTTGCGAACGTTCGCGTTGCTCGGCCATTTTAGCGTCAAATTCCTGACGCCAGTTTTCTGATACTTTAATGTCTTGGCGAAAAGCTTCTTCTGTCGACAATTCAACCGGGAATCCATAAGTATCATAAAGCATGAAAACTTCCGCACCAGTCAGTCCGCTACTCGCCAACCTTTCTAGTTCCTTAAGGCCTTTGCGCAGAGTTTGCCGAAAGACTCTTTCTTCTTTTACTAATACGTCAATAATATGTTGGCGTTTTTCGGCTACCTCGGGGTAATCTTGATGATACAAATCAGCTACTACTGGCACAGCTTCTTCTAGGAAATTCTGTTCAACGCCCAATTCAAACGCAAATCTTATTGCCCGGCGCAAAAGTCGGCGCATGACATAGCCCTGTTCTTTATTACTTGGTGTTACGCCGTCTACAGCCAAAAAGACCGCTGCCCGCAAATGGTCGGCAATTACTCTCATGCTGGTTGTGTGGCTAGAGTATTCCTTGCCACTGATAGCTTCTAGTTTTTCGATAATCGGCCACAGCAAACTGATGTGAAATATATCTGGGTTGTCGATTTTGGCGGCTGCGATTCGTTCTAACCCGCCCCCAAAGTCCACGTTTTTCTTGTCCAAGGGCTTGAAACTACCGTCTTCTAGCCGGCGATACTGCATGAATACCTGATTGCCAATTTCCAAGAACCGGCCGCTGTCGTTAGCTGGATGGGCTAAGCCAAAATCTTCGTCGTGGTGCTGTTCGCCAAAGTCATAAAAAACTTCGCTATCAGGTCCACAAGGATCACCAATTGGCGTTTTATCCAACCCGCCACCTCGTGACCACCAGTTTTCGCCGTCATCGTAAAAGAATATTCTCTCGCCTGGGTTGATACCACGATTGTCGCCATCTTCCTTAGAACCAATTTCAACGATTTTAGCTTCAATCCCCGCCTCGGCAAAAACTTTCTGCCAAATCTCGGCCGTTTCATCATCTCGGGGGATGTTATTTGCCTCATCTCCAATAAAAGCACTGACATATATTTTTTGCGGATCAAGTCCGACCACATCTGTTAAAAATTCAAAGAACCAACGAATTTGTTGTTCTTTGAAGTAGTCGCCCAAACTCCAGTTACCAAGCATTTCAAAAAATGTCGTGTGCCGATTGTCGCCAACATCTTCGATATCTTGCGCTCGCAGGCAGGTTTGAGAATTGACTAGCCGTACACCGTCCTGGTGTGGCTCGCCCAACAAGTACGGCAAAAGTGGTTGCATACCACTGCCAGTAAATAAAGTCGTCGGATCATTGATAGGAATTAGAGGCGAACGAGAGATTACAGCGTGTTGTTTTTGCGCATAAAAATCCAGAAAAGCACGGCGAATTTCTTGAGTATTCATATCTGTTGTATTGTATCAGCCAAAACGTCCGCTGACAATTTAGATGACAATTCCACCGCCAAGACAAACCTCGTTATCATAAATAACTACCGACTGACCTGGGGATACAGCACGCTGCGGATCTTTGACATGAATCACGGCACCGTCTTTTTTGTAGCTCAGAGTAGCCGAGGCTAGCGGAGCTTGATGGCGAACCCTTATTTGATATTCACCTTCTTTGGGAGCGCTATTAATCCAGTGTAAATCAGCAACCTCTATGTCAGTTTTCCACAGGGAGTTATCATTTAAATCTCTTGTCACATAAACTTCGTTTTTCTTCATATCTTTGCCAACCACATAATACGGAAGCCCTGCTCCTACAGTTGCATTAGAAGAATTCCCCAGATCCAATCCGTGACGCTGGCCCAGTGTGTAAAATATAGCGCCATCATGTCTTCCAACTGTTTGTCCTGTTTGCTTGTCAATAATATCGCCTGGCTTTGAGTCAATATATTCAGATAAAAAGTCGCGAATACCAATTTGACCCACAAAACAGATGCCTTGGCTGTCTTTCTTTTCGGCGGTTATCAACCCCCGGCTTTTGGCCATTTCACGTACCTTGGACTTTTTATATTCGCCTATCGGAAATAGGGTGTGCGACAAAGCTTTTTCATTAATACGATACAAAAAATATGTCTGATCTTTTTGGTCGTCAATTGCTCGCAAAAGTCTCGTACAAGTATCTTTCTGTAAAGAAACATCTGAAAGCCGAGTGGCAGGACCCACGGCTTTACCTGTCCTGGCGTAATGACCGGTAGCTATCTTATCCGCCCCATCTTCCAATGACGCATCTAAAAACAGTTTGAATTTAACCTCTTGATTACACATAATATCCGGGTTAGGCGTGCGTCCAGACTTGTATTCGTCAATCATATAGTCGACGACCTTTTGCTTGTATTCTCGTTCGAAATCAAAAACCTTCAGGTCAATGCCTAGATGCACGGCTACCCTTTTGGCGTCAGCCAAGTCATCGGCCCATGGACATTTCATACCTGGCAAATCTCGAGTCCAGTTCTTCATATAGACGCCGGTAACTTCGTGTCCTTGTTCAACCAATAACGCCGCCGCCAAGGATGAATCTACCCCGCCGCTCATGCCTACATATACTTTTGTCACGCCCTGGCACCCCACAGATAAAACGCTATGATTTTTGAAAACTCACCAAAAGCTAACCACCAACCACGTGGTGTCAACCACCACCAAATTGACCAATCTTTGTCGTTTTTAACAGGGTAATTAAATACCTCTACGTCGCCCGCGTGTTTCTTGAATTCAATGCTAGCTCGCCGTTGATGATATCCCGATGTTACTAAAATCATACTGTCTATGCCGCGGTCCTCAAGTATAACCTGGGTGTTCTCAGCGTTTTCTCTGGTGTTTCTGGCTTGTTCATCAATATGGATTGATGTGTGAGGTACGCCCGCGGCTACAGCTCGTGCCCGCATTGTTGCGGCATTACTAGGTCCTGCAGCGTCAGAAGCTGCTCCCGAAAAGATTAAGACATTCGCCCAACCGCTTTTATAAAGCCTAATGGCCTGATCGGTACGCGCATTAGTATCTCCTCCACTAATAGCCACAATGGCTCCAACCGGGGCGCAAGCAGCAGTATCGGTGCTACTACAACCGCCTAAATCGTTAGGTTGAAGATAAACCGTCAAGGCGACAATAATAGCACCTATAGTCACGATTGGTATAACTATCATTTTTATCATTGTCCGACCCTGCTATATTCCTTTTTAACTTCTTCTATCATGATTCGACTGGCGCGACGAATATTTCGTGGAGTCGAAAGTTGTCCAAGAGTTATTCGGATACTGCCATCAATCACCTCTGGGCTTAGTCCAATAGACGTCAAAACATGCGAGCGCTTACCTTTATTAGCCGCGCAGGCGCTACCAGTTGCTACTAAAACGCCTCTGTTTTCAAGTAAAAATACTAGTCGTTCGCCATCTAACCCAGGAAAGGAAATGTTGAGGTGACCAGATAATCGGTGCTTTAAGTGTCCAGACAACATCGCTTCGGGCAAGGCTTCGACTAAACGGGCTTGAAGGTCATCGCGTAGTTTAGCAAGCCGTGTGGCTTCATTTTTGCGATGTTCGCTAACTGTTTCCAAAGCTTTCGCAAAACCCACGACGCCAGCTACGTTTTCGGTTCCGCTGCGAGTATTTTGCTCTTGGCCACCACCAACGATTTGCGGCTGCAAGTGAACTCCCGAAGCAGCCCAAAGCAGCCCGACTTGTTTCGGCCCATACATTTTAGCGGCATTTAATGTCAACATATCAACTCCCAGACGCGAAACCGCCAAATCAACCTGCCCCGCTCCTTGCGACGCATCGCTATGCAAATAAATTGGAGTTTTATCCCCTTTGGACAAACGAGACTTTCTTTCTTCTTTGATAACCGCCGATATGTCCCTTAGAGGCTGAATAGTGCCTAGTTCATTATTGGCAAGTGACACGCTGACTAATTCGGTCTTTGGGGTGATGGCAGCGGCAATAGTATAGGCCGAAATTACGCCTTGTTTATCTGGTTTAACAAGAGTGTGTTTGTGGCGCTTTGCACTAGCTAAGACCGCCTCATGTTCGCTAGCAGGTACCACTACATGGCCAGTAACACTGTTAAACGCTAGATTTATTGACTCGGTTGCGCCCGCTGTCATAGTAAGTTCGCCTGGTTTAACGCCAAGCACGCTAGCTATTGTTCGTTTAGCGTCATCATAAGCCGACCTTGCTTTTTTAGCTGGTAAATACGGGCTAGACGGATTAAAAAAGATATCACTAAAATACGGTTTCATAGCAGACAGCACATGTTCATCGACGGGTGTTGCGGCGGCATGATCCAGATAGATAATCTCTTTACTCATTGGTCTATTATAGTATATCGCCAGATAACTTCGGCGGCCTTATAGTGCAAATAGTTCTTTGGCATTAGTCGTAGTCGCGGATGCGATATCTTTAATCGAGATACCGCGAGCTTCGGCGTGGTATTTAGCAATATCAAAGATAAAAGCTGGCTCATTTGGTTTGCCGCGCCAAGGTTTGGGCGCTAAAAATGGCGCATCTGTCTCGAATAATAATCTGTCTATTGGCAATTCGGTAAATAAAGCTTTCTGGTCCTCATCTTTTGTGAAGGTACTAATTCCATTAACCCCTATATATAAACCTCTGTCCATCCCTTTTTGGGCGTTTTTTTTGGTGTCCGTAAAACTGTGCAATACACCCCGCAAGCGACCGCCAAAATTATCAAATATTGGCCAAAAATCATCAAAGGCATCTCTGACATGAAAGCTAACTGGTAAATTATTCTGCAGGGCAAAATCAAGCTGTTCTTCGAAGGCTTTGACTTGAACTTCCTTGGGGCTATGCATGTAAAAGTAATCTAGACCGATTTCACCGACACCTACGATTTTGTTAGTTTCGCGGGTCCTGCCGCTCGGTCCGCCCCTAAAATCTCTTTTCGCCTGCGCGAAAACTCGATTTTGGGCGCTCCCCCGCCTCGCGCCACCCACGCTAATCACCCCAGAAAGAAGAATACTAGCTGAGGCCTTTAAGTTTTTGGTGTTGTGCGGATGAACACCAATTATGGCGTAGGCCTCTTTGTGTTTGAGGGCGAATTTAACAGCCCTAGCGGAACTATCAATATCGGTTCCTACGCAAATCATTTTATCGACTTTGTTTTCGTGGGCTCGTTTTAATACTTCGTCAACAGGCAGCGGATAATCAGCTTCGTGAATGTGACAATGAGTATCGACTAACATACCTAGGCCTTGGGAGTCTGACGTGCAGCCGATGGGTCAGGAGTGTGTTTATAGATTTTTGGAAACAACATGCTTTGAGGCGGTTTCACCACGCCCGATTCGAACGTATTATGGATAGCGGCTGCGGTATTAGGCATAAATGGTACCAGTAAATCGCCGATTTGTAACAATGCTCCAGCGGCGTGCGCTAGAATTTCAGACAAATGACTCTCGGCTTCTGAATCTTTGCCTCGTTGCTTAGCTACTTCCCAGGGTCTTACGTTTTCTAAGTACTGATTCAAACTGCGAACCATTGACCAAACTTCATCTATCGCGCGATCAAATTCAAAGCGTTCAACGGATTTGTGGTATTCATCCATATCATGCTCGGTTTGCGGAGTATCACCAATAACACCTGCTTGGTAATTCGTTATCATACTGGCTACTCTTTGTACCAAGTTACCAAGATCGTTTCCGAGTTCGGTGTTATAAGCTTTTTCAAACTTCTCCCACGTAAAATCGCCGTCGTCTAGTGTGGGGATGTGGCGCGTAAAATAATACCTGAAGGCATCGACACCGTAATTATCAATAATTTCGTTGGGGTCAACTATGTTGCCTACCGATTTGCTCATCTTAGCTCCGCCCACATTAACAAAACCGTGTGCCAAAAGTGTTTTAGGCAACTCCAGGCCCAAACCCAGCAACATCGCAGGCCAAATCATAGTGTGGAAACGCATAATATCTTTGCCTACAATCTGGAGATCGGCCGGCCAGTATTCTTTCCACTCTGGCTTGTCCGGATACCCTAAAACCGTAATATAGTTGGACAGCGCATCAATCCAAACATACATGACGTGTTCTGGGTCACCGGGTACCGGCACCCCCCAAGCTAGTTTGCTCTTTGGCCTCGAAATGCTAACGTCCCTTAGTCCATCCTTCATTAACTCCAGGGTTTCTTTCTTGCGAAAGTCCGGTACTATTTTAAACTCACCGCTCTCGATTGCCGCCCTGATTTTGTCTGTAAAGGCACTGGCTTTAAAATAATAATTTTCTTCGCTAAGTCGCTGATAAGATTGTTGGTGATCGGGACATATACCGTTATTTGCGGTTGCTTCTTGGTCAGTAACAAAAGCCTCACAGCCAACACAGTACCAACCCTCGTAAGTGCCCTTGTATATATACGGTTGCAGCGTTTGCCAAATGTACTGCACAGCTCCTACGTGATGCGCATCGGTTGTACGAATAAAGTCCGTATAACTTGCACCGACTTTTTTCATCAGGTTCTCGAAATTTACATACATTTTATCGGCAAAGGCTTGTGGGTCAAGCCCAGCTTCCGCGGCTTTGGTAGCTATTTTTTGACCGTGTTCGTCTGTACCCATTTGAAAACGCACTTCATGGCCATTTTGACGCTGATAACGAGCCCAGATATCCGCCAACAAATAATCTATAGCATTGCCAATATGTGGAGTGGCATTAACGTAAGCTATAGCGGTTGTAACGTAGAGTTTCTTCTCCATAATCAACCACTATTGTAACATCTTTGAGCTCTCCTTAGGGTATGGGGTACACTAAAACCGGGACACTGGAGTCAGTAGTTGAGTTATTACCGAGTTGAACACTCCAGTTTGCGCCCCAGCAATAAGCTTGGCCGTCGGCTA
>CAYGHE010000008.1:0-25500 GCA_964349805.1 uncultured Candidatus Saccharibacteria bacterium
GCAAGTCGTGTTTTGAATATAGATCTTACGTCGCACAATATATCTTTTGCGACATAGATATATTATAGCCCAGACACTTGTGTATACATCCCGGAGGAGAAGTATACAGGGGTATGTGTGACATTATCCAGTCCAAACTACTGATCGTTATACTTTTCATCAAGCTGTGTCTCTATATATCGCATACCATCATGTCTATTGCCCGCGTAACTAGCTATATGGACATGGTTGTTTTTAGGCCATTGTTTGCAATATTGCAAAAATGTTTTCACGCTGCTCCCCGCCCTTTGTTGTATTCATTGTTTGCTTTTTTGTATATTGGTATTATAATATAGTTTTCTTGCTTCTCGTTACTGTTGGTAATTTTAGAACAAAAATAGAACAGAGGACAGGGTTCTACTACACTCATCCTTGACCGATAGATATTACGTTCTATCTATAAAAAGCTTTGCCGCTAACCCGAACATCCAGATATTGGGGACGTATGCCTTTGTCGTTCAAATATTTCACTGCCCTACTCATGTCTTCTATCTGCTCGCCTGCCGGCCGATCTATATATAATTTAACTCTGTAGTTAATATCTTGGATCTTAATGTCTAACTGACGAGTAGTGCCTTCCGGAAGAGCTGCCTCTACGACCGTGTACCCATTATCCTTAGAGGCGGATACTACACGACCCACAAAGCTTAGTAGGCGATTACTAGCAATTGCGTCACTGGAACCAGGCGGTATACCACTTTCATCGACTATATTAACTGCTGGATCCTGAAAATAGTTCTTTTTAAAGGGTACTCCGCTAGAGTCGACATAATACTGCTCTCCTCCAATTTCCCATCCGGCTACAGGTAAGCGCATTTTAACCGTGAATTGAGTTTTGCCTATGCTGCCACGACCAACCTGCTTGACCTTTGATACTTCTGGCAATTCTCGCGTGACATACGATGTGAGTGAAGCTTCATCAAGCAAGAACCGTAGGCGTTCCATGGGATGTGCGTCCAGATATGACTGTATCGAGTCCTGATATACATCTACGCTTATAGGTTCCCGTAAATCGCTATCACCAGATCCAACTATCGGGCTAGCCGTAAAGTTACTGATTAACCCCCACGAAATAGCCGCCGCCAAAGCGACAACCAGAAATATGTGCGATAATTTGCGCCTCTTGTTTGCTAGATGATGAGTATGTGTCCGAGATGACATCAGTGTTGGCTGTTTCACTCCGCCAGTATCGTTCACTTGATTCGAAGTAGCGCCAGTAATCGTCCTGTTTCTTTGAAACGCCCCTGTATTAGCCTGTGTGCTTGAGCGGCTTTCCTTCAGATTAGTTCTTCGACGTTTTTTTATTTTAATAAAGCGCATAAATAAATTACCCTTACATCCCTTTGTGTGTGTGCTTCGCACCATCGGTCACTTTTGTTATCAAAAGAGCCATGTCGCGAGCAGCATGCGGTCGCGCAAATTTATTGAACGCTACTGCCATCTCGCGGGCATTCTCAGGATTGTCCAAAATGTCTTTTATGGCTTTCACTAAAACCTGTGGCGTATGAGCCAGTTCAGTCTCGTCGATGACGATTGCAGCCTTTTTATCTTTGTATACTGCCGCGTTTTTGACCTGGTGGCCACCAGTTAGCTCGATGTTCGGAATTAAAATAGTGGGCTTCTTTAAGGCGGCTAGTTCAGATATAGTAGTGGCTCCGGCTCGTGTCACGACAACATCAGCCGCGCCCAGGAGTGTCGCCAAATCTTCTGATATAAAACCATGCAATTGAAAATTTTTGCTGTTCGGAGGTGTTATAGCATTTAGCTCATCATACTGCCCTGCCCCAGCCACTAAAACAATTGACCCTAGGCGCAGTAAATCATCAAGAATAACAACTACGGCGTTGTTTATACGCTTAGCTCCCAGTCCGCCACCTGTAATAACTACCAAAGGCCGTTCCTGATTAATCCCCCATTTGTCCTTAGCCTGTTGTTTATCTTTGTCAGAAAACTCATGAAATTCTACAGCTGTAGGTATGCCCACAAAGTGCGTTTTATCGGTTGGGTAATTGTAGTATTCAAGAGGCGCTCCCGTAGCGATAACTTTAGCCCACTTGCTAAGAATTCTATTAGTTAGTCCTGGATGGACATCCGAATCGTGAATCACTAAAGGAACATTGAGCAGCCTAGCTGCCACCCCAACAGGCAGACACACGTAACCGCCTTTTGCGAACACTATATCTGGTCGCCACAAAATCAGCTTAACTAGGCTCTGTATAGTACCTATAGCTACCAGAAAGCCATCTTTAAAATTGGCGAACAGTATAGATGGATGCAGGTGTTTTATAACGGACATCTTGTGATAGCGCCTCAGTTTGCCGGCGGCTATTGTCCCTACAGATAGCTCAGGTCCAATAAAACGGCTCATGATAGATTTGGCGTGCGGTGCAGATTTGCGATCGCACCAGAACCGTATCTCGATTCTTGGATGCAGGCGTTTTAGTTCTTTAAAAACCGCCGCGACTGGTGTAACGTGGCCGCCCGAGCCCCCGCCTACTGCTAATACCTTCATGTCCTATCTCCTTTAATATCGATCCGTGTGCGCTATACCGTGATAACTGAAAAGCTAACCCAAGAGCAGCAGCTATAAACAACATGCTAGTTCCCCCGAAGCTTAATAGTGGTAGCGTAATACCGGTCAACGGAAGAATGCCTGTCATGGACGCTATATTCAGAATAACATGTGACCCCAGCCACCCAAAGATTCCGGCAACCACCAATTTTAGTTTGATATCAACTAGATGATCCATTAATTTGAGCAGCCTGAACAGTAGTGCAGAAAATAGCGCCAACACTACCATTAAGCCAACGAAACCAAAAGTTTCACCCAAGATAGCAAAAACTGAATCATTTATAGCCTCCGGCAAGTATCCTGTAGCCTGTACGCTATTACCAATACCTACCCCCAGCAAACCGCCAGTTCCTATGGCTATTTTGGCGTGCTCAATATGATAGCTTCCCGCATCCTGCACGGAAGTATTATCCCCCCTGAGATAAGTTGCTACGCGTTCGATTCGGTGAGGTGCACTGACAATAAAACCAACGGCAGCAACTAAAATGACCAGACCTATCATTGCCGCCTTGCGCAAATTAATCCCACCCACAAACAACATTGAGCCGACAATACTCATGAGAGCCACGCCCGTACCCAAATCTTTTTGAAACACTACTATAAACAGTAGGGATACTGCCATAATCGCACCTAGTGGCCATAATGTCTCGCGAGCGTCATTGAGTTTGTTTAATCGAATCTTATTAGCCAGGAACCCGGATGTAAATATTAGCAGTGCGAACTTAAGCATCTCGGCTGGCTGAAGAGTTCCTAGGGGACCTAAATTGAACCAGCGCACAGCGCCAAAAGACTGTTGTACGATACCAGAGTTAGCCCATCCAGCGATCGCCAACACGGCACATGCGACAAAAGCTAACACGAGCAGTTTTGACGCATATTTGTTAATCCATTTATGGGATACTAACGCCATAACCGCGAAAGCCGCTAGCGCAAATACCAAGCTAGTGGTTTGTTTAATAAAGAAGTACAATTCTCCGTAATCGCTACCGTAAGCATTATTTAACACGTTGGCACGTTGAGGTCCTATGGCATACATAATGACGAGCCCGAGCAACATTAAAAGTCCCATATAAAGAACTATTAAATAATCGGGTTTATGGCGGCGGACAGCAAATTCAGCCGTGTGACGCGTATCTCTGCTAACTTTTAGCAAAGATTGCCTACGGCTACGTGACGAGTACGTCATGTTACTATATGGCCTCCCGCGAGAGCCAGCAAGACGCCCACAAAGGCTGCTACACAAGATATCACCCAGAAACGCATAGTTATCTTGACTTCCGGCCAACCACCCGCTTCAAGATGATGGTGTATAGGCGCTGCTGTAAAAACTTTACGCTTGAAGAATTTTTTACTTATAACCTGGATTAGGCTTGACCCAGCCTCCGCTACAAATACGGCACCAATAATTGGCAGTAGAAATAACGTGTTAGTCAGCATGGCAACTACACCTAATGAGGTGCCTAGGGCAAAACTACCCACGTCACCCATAAAGAATCGGGCTGGATAAATATTGAACCAGAGGTAACTTAGTAATGCACCTACTACCGTAAAGCAAAACCCGGCCAAAATTAACTGTGATTGCATGAGGGCAATTGTACCGAAAGCTCCGAAAGCTATGGCCGCCAAACCGCCAGCTAATCCATCTAGACCATCGCTCATATTTACGGCGTTGCCTGTTGCCACAACGATAAACGCAAATATTGGAATAATCAACCAACCCAAAGCTAGATCGCCCAGAAACGGTATGTGTATTGTATCTACACCTAACTTCGCAAAAAAGAACCAACCTAGACCCAATCCTATGGCGGCAATCATGCTGAATTTCAGGCTAGACCTTAACCCGGCAACTCCTTTACCCTGACCTCTAACATTAATGAAGTCATCCAATAAACCTACGATTGCTCCACCCACTAAAGCAGCTAACGGCAACCAAGTTTGACCTCGATCAAGATTAAATAACAAAGTTATAGCCGCAATAGCCATAACAAATATTATTCCAGCCATCGTCGGAACATTGCGTTTTAATTTGACAGCTTGCAATTTGTTAGAAACCTCCAGCTGCTCGCCTGTTACACTAGTGGTCCTAGGTTTTTTCCAAAATTTATACTTGTACGCTACGTACGTGTAAACTGGTGTTAAAAACATAGCCAGTAGGAAGGCACCAACACTTAGTATAAATACACTGGTTAAACGTTGTGTTAATTCTACTATCACATCTTGCATATCTTACCCTTCCGGTTGTAACTTTAGATAATCTATCATCCAATTGGATATATCTGTAAAAATTGGCATTGCGTCTCTGGCGCCCTGAGGCTGTCTGCCTTCTCCAGATATCCGCACCATTATGACATAACGGGCTTGAATATCGCCACCATAACCTATATAAGTAGCTATCGTTTCGTCATCAGTGTACGCGCCGTCTTTGATTGTCTCGGAGGTACCGGTCTTACCTCCAACCTTGTATCCGGCCCTATCTATACTTCTAAAAAATGTTGATCTAGCGGTGTGCATCATGTCACTTATCTGATCCGCCGATGACTGAGCCAATACTCTGGAAGGTTCAGGAATCTTGTTCTCTTTTAATACATCCCCTTCCAGCACACCGGCAATAACCGTGGGGTTGTAGTAAAAACCGCCATTAACCAAAGCACTAAAGCCGGCCGCGGCCTGTATCATTGTAACATCTAGGCCTTGGCCGAAAGACATGTTAGCATATCGAACGGCGTTACCGTCAGCCTCATCAGGTGATATTATCCTACCAGCCACTTCTCCGCTCAACTCTATACCCGTCAACCGTCCCATGTGAAACTTATTGTAAAAATAATCATAAAGGATGTCGCGAGCGCCCTTGGTTATATTTTCGCCATTACCTAGACGCTGCACAACATTAACGGCTCCTGTGTTAAGCGACCAATTCAAGGCATGTTGCATGGTAATAGTACCTGTTTCACCAAGAGTAGCGTTAGATATTACTCGGTCACCCACCTTCACGGAGTCCGTGTTAACATATGTCGTCTGTGGCGTCATAACTCCTTTGTCTAGTCCAGTCGCCATAGTGAATGTCTTTATAATTGAACCAGGTTCGTAGGGTGATGAAATAATATTGTTATTGAAAAGCGCGGCATCTTGCACGGTATTAAATGTCGCCGGGTCATAGGTTGGCAGATTAGCCATAGCCATAACTCTACCTGTCTGAGGGTCTATAACTACCACACTACCGTCGTCTGTACCAGTACGCTTTAGTCCTTCATCCAAAGCCCTTTCGGCATATGCTTGTATATTCCGATCTATGCTCAACACCACATTATCCCCGTCCACGGCCGGTTGATTAATGTTGCGATTACCAATCGTTAGCGGTACATCGCTAACATCGGTGACAGATTGCAGTATTCCATCAGTACCAGTCAATCGATCGTTAAGTCCGGCTTCTACGCCGTACCGACCAGTTCCGCTGTGGTCAACAAAACCTAGGGTCTGAGCTGCCAGGTTACCTTCGGGGTAAACGCGCTGCGATTCTTCTTGAAAACCAACTCCACGTAGTTTTTCACTTTTGATTTTATCAGCTTGAGTGCGCGTGACTTTAGTAGCTAATATTTGATACCGGCTGTCTTTTTTATTGAGTAAATCTTGTATACCGGAACGCATGTTACCACCCGCTACTCTCTCGATAACTTCCACTATCTTGGCTTCGTCAGTTGTCATTTGAGGATCGGCAAAAACCGTGTAGATTGTTTGGTTCATAGCCAGAGGAACTGGCGTAGAACCGTCTAGGGCGTAAATCAAGCCTCGTTTGGCAGGGATAGTTAGACGTTTAAGTTGCTCCTGATTAGCTAAGGCCTCGTAATGCTCGTGTTGAATAATTTGTAAATAAAATAGTCTAGCTACAAAGACAGCCATAACGCTTAGCATTATGGCAGCCAATACCTTCGACCTGCTGCCTTTTTGTAGATCTAGTTTCATAAGTTTATTGGTTACCGGACGTGTTGTACGTCTACAGGTTCGGCCATTGTCGTCGCAACATTACTCTTCTTAATAGACTCAAGAGCACTAAGGCGAGCGTTTTCAATCTCTAGATCACCCTTTTGTGTACTGAGCTCTGCTATCTGATGATCAATTTTTTGAGCAGCATAGTCATAGCCCGTGGCACGGGTCGCTTGCGTCAAATATATCAAACCCAGGACCGTAATCATTAATGCTATAAGGACAGTGTGGGCTACGGGACCAAGTTTAACTGCTGAGACAAAAGCTACCGTATTTTGGTTACGGGACCAGTTTTGCCTGCGGCGACTTTTAAAGTTTTGGTTTGGTTGATATGTCATTTTCTATATTTGTTTTTGGTTAATATTTTGCAAGGCTAGCCACCCCGTCACCGCTTAAACACGGCAACGAGGCGGCAAAAGACTTATCGTATGTGGACAGCTATTGTTTCAGCTTTGTCCTTGTACTGTACGGGAATGTGTACTGGCATATTTTTCCTTCCCTTTTGTTTGTTTTAGTTTTTGACTGCGACTCGCAGCTTAGCACTGCGAGCACGCGGGTTTTGAACGTCTTGAATTGCTCCTACTATTGGTTTCTTATTGAGTGGTTTTAATTCCGACTCAAATCCTGACTGTCCTTGCTCTTTAAAGTAGCGTTTCACTAATCTGTCTTCCAGACTGTGAAAACTGATAATCGCTACCCGGCCGCCTGTTTTTAGTAGGCTTGGCAAAAGCGGCAACAGTTCTTCGAGCTGTTTAAGCTCGTTGTTAACCTCTATCCGGAGTGCTTGAAAGGTTCTCGTGGCGGGATGAATTTTAGTTCTCCTGCCATGATGGGTTTGTTCGATTAGAGTAGCGAGGTGTTCGGTCGTAGATATTGGACGGCTTTTTACGATTGCCTGAGCAATCTCTCTAGCACGTCGAATGGGTTCTTCGCCAAATTCTGCAATGATGTGCGCTAACTCATCGGCTGTTGCCGTATCAAGTAGCGTACGCGCAGTTGTTGCCTGGCGTTGATCCATCCGCATATCCAACGGACCACTTCTTTTTAAAGAAAACCCTCTTTCGCTCTTATCGAGCTGTGGTGACGACACCCCCAAATCAACTATTGCTATATCAAATGTCTTGCCTTTTTTTGAAAGTTCCTTTGCGGCACTTACAAAATCGGTGTGCATTAATCCTATCCGCTTATTCATCGTAGATTCAAGATGTCTGGTGGCATTCTCGTCACGATCTACTAATACGGATTCGGTATAGGTACCTGTCATGTCTAGAATGCGTCTAGCATGGCCGCCATACCCAGCGGTCAGGTCGAGATAACTCTCGCCTTTTGCCGGACGGACCAATTCTACTATTGCATCAAGTAAGACAGGAACGTGCAAGGAGTTGTGTGGTGGATGTTCTTTTATACTCATTCGCCCCCATGATACCATGGGCGACGTCTCGAGATCACCTTACTGATAGCCAAGCTGTTTATTTTTATTGGTTGTTTGTTTTAAATAAGTATCCAACAATCGTGTTTTAAGGAGTGATTGCCCGAAGGCTAAATCATAACCGCACGATCATTGGACTGAGAGACTTATGTGTGAGGTGGAGTTTTATTTGGGAGGTGTTTTTTAAAAAAGGTGCGCGACTTTTTGGTGCCGTAGACCATTGCTTGAACTACCAGTAAGTTGATCTCGAGGGTTGTAGTCTGAACCGGATTGTTAAAGAACTAACGGACTAACTAGAATTGGTCGACTTTGTCTATGGCCATCAAGCGCCAATAAACGCCTACCCTAACAGCGGCCATCTCGCGGTCGATGCCGGCGTAATCAAGTAGGTGTTGAGCCAATGTAACTCGACCTTGTTTTTGGTCAAGCTCAGCATCGGTCTTGCCCCGCCTGAAACGTACGTTCAAGTCGGCTATTCTTTCATCAAGAATGCTTCCCTGAAGTGCCGGTTCAACTTCCCTGTCCCAAACGTCGTTTGGATACAGATGCAAGTACTGGCCAAAGCCCTGTGTGATAACTACCCCGCTGGCGAATTCGCTTCGAAGTTCAGTCGGTATGGTTAACCGACGCTTGTCGTCAAGCTTTCTTTCGAAGTAATCTACGCCCGCCACTGAGGTTGCTCCTTTTAGGCTCCGTCTAGTTATTTTTTAAAGTTTTAGTGGTTTTTGTTTTGAGTGGTATACCCACTATTTGCCACTAGATACAATATACTACCCACCATCGCTCACTGCAACCCCCAAACATGACCTATTCATATTGAGGAGTCAAGTTATCCACAGAACTGTGAATAACTCTTTAGCCGTAAGAGGTTTGCGGGATATTGAGATTGTTGTTGAAACTGTAGACTTTTTAATTACAATGTATTGCTATTTACGCCGCTCAGTCTCGTATATATCCATGATAAGCTTAGCCACAGCCGATGCTTCGTGGCGGATTAATGATCGATTAGTGAGCAGTACGTCTGCTTTGTTTCGGGTAGCCATAGTACCCAAGAAATTATCACCTATTGCTTGGTAGTGGGCTTTTTTCAAAGCACCTTTGTCAGCTTTAACAGGGAAAGCCTTTTCTTCTTCGTAGCGTTTCATAACAGCTTTGTCTGGCATTTGTTCGTTGTAGAGCACGTAATCCAAGAATTGTCCGCCAGCAAACCGCTCTATCTCAGAGGCATGATCACTAACTGCAAACCCTTCGGTTTGTCCTTGCTTTGTGACCAGATTATTAACATACATTTTTATCGCCTTGGTTGACCTGAGAGCCTTCCCTATCTGACTGATGATTAACGTTGGACCCAAGGAAGCGTAGAGATCGCCTGGCGCTACTACAACAATGTCCGCTTGGTTGATAGCTTTGACAGCCAGAGGGTTTGATCTAGCTTTTGGTACCAATGACAATTTAGCGCGCTTGGGGTTGTGTTTGAAATACTCGTCGGCAATAGCCCTCTCGCCTTGCAGAATAATACTGGCCTCGGGCCACTCCATTTTTAGATGTACGTTATCAAGAGTGGATGGTATAACTACACCTCTGGTGTTCAAAATTTCTGAGGCGGTTTCTACGGCCTCCGAAAAACTTCCAGTTATCTTTTCTAGTGCCGTAAGCAGGATATTGCCAAATGAGTGGCCCTGAAAGGTTCCCTCGTCAAAGCGATAATTGAAAAGTTCGCGAATTTTTGGGGCATCACTCAAAGCCACTAGACACTGGCGTATGTCACCAGGTGGTAAAACACCTAGTTCATCACGTAACATACCGGTACTGCCACCGTTATCTACCATATTAACTAGGGCCGCTAACTGTTTGGTGTGCCGCTTAAGACCCGTTAATAACGTGAAGCTACCGGTTCCACCACCAATCACCACTACTTTGACGTCTTGCTTAGCAAACGGACTACTACTCATGTATACGTTTTACAAATCTTTTACGTTTATGCGTTTTTGGTCTGTCGTGTCTCGGTCACGCAAAGTAACTGTGCTATCTTCGAGAGTTTGAAAATCAATCGTTATACAGTGTGGAGTACCTATTTCATCTTGTCGACGATAACGTTTGCCTATGTTGCCGTTATCATCCCAAACTACACCCCCAAGGCTCTGTAAACCAGGCAAACCAGCCTGTTTTTCCTTGAGAAGCTTGTACACCTCTTTAGCTTTTTCTACTAGCTCCGGCTTGTTTTTTAGAAGCGGGAAAACAGCATATTTTACAGGCGCCAGGTGTTCGGGCAATTTCAGGAAAACTCTCTTTTCACCAGCAACTTCATCTTCGGTATAAGCATTAGATAGAATAGCTAAAATAGTCCTATCGACGCCAAAGCTTGGTTCTATAACGTGCGGAATAAACGCTTCTCCACCGTCCTTCGGCTGATAATTCATACTCTTGCCGCTACGCTCTGCGACATTACCCAGGTCAAAATCCGTACGATACGCTAGTCCCAACAATTCGTCTCGGCCGTGAGGATAATCGTACTCGAAATCTATTGTTCTTTTACTGTAATGGGCTAATTCGTCCGCGGGTACTTCTGCTTCATGAACGCTACTCTCGGGTAACCCTATGGCTTTAATCCAGTCACGAACGTTCTGCCGCCATTGTTCAAAAGCCGCCTCCCAGTTGTCTGAATAAATAAAGTATTCAATTTCCATTTGTTCGAATTCGCGTGTGCGGAATATAAAATCCCGCGGGCTAATTTCGTTTCGAAAAGCCTTGCCCATCTGGGCGATACCAAACGGAATGCTTGGATGAAAGCTGTCAATTATATTCTTGTAATTCGTAAAAATCCCCTGCGCCGTCTCTGGTCGCAAGTAACTAACGCTTTCTCGATCATAAATCATCTTGTATTGTGGTATATTTATCGATTCATCGTCTTCAGTAAGGATGCTCTGGCCGTCTTCAGTTAAAAGGTCCTGATTGTTAATCTCTTCTGTAGCAGATGGGCCAACGAAAGTCTTGAACATCATATTGAACTGCCTGGGCTCGCTAAAACTATTGTCTGCGCCGCAGCTTGGACACTTACCTGTATCTATTTTGTCAGCGCGAAAACGAGATTTACATTTACTACACTCCACCAAAGGATCTGTGAAAGTATCTACATGACCACTAGCTTTCCAAACTTCTTGATTCATTAAAATCGCCGCATCAACTCCGTACATATCTTCGCGATCTTCGACGAACATCTTCCACCAAAGGTTCATAACATTACGCTTCAGGGCAACACCAAGTGGGCCGTAATCCCAAGTTCCACTTAGACCGCCATATATTTCGCTGCCCTGGTATATAAAACCACGGCGCTTCGCTAGCGAAACAATCTTTTCCATTTTTTCGTTTTTTACATCAGACATAACTGACCCTCATTATAGCAGATGGCGGATGGTAGATGGTAGATGGTAGGTTGTAGATGAGGGTAGGGTTTAAATGAGAAATGGGAAATGATAAATAAATGAAAATGGTGAATTGTTAAATGTAAAATACTTAGAAATTGTGAATTGAGAATTAATCAGAAATTAGAAATTTAGAAATTAAAAATGGCGGGCTCTTAGCCTACCGCCGCATGCTCCTGCGCCACGTGCAGACAATCGTCTAATAGGTCCTCTACTCCGCCTATCTGCGCCAAGACCTTCAGCTGTTTCGTAGAAATTAAACGTAGTAACTTGATATGTTCAGATCCTATTTCGCCTTTTTCCGTACGCCTTAACCCTTGTTCAGACGCATCATAGCGATACTTTGCATCTTCGGACAATTTGCTACCTTCAATATCACTCCTTAGGTTAAGCTCGTGCCCCAATAGCGCCGCGTACCGTACATAGAACCAAGCTTCAACCAGAATCATAGGTATAGATTCAGCATTCAAACCCATAAAGATTTCTAGCAAGATGTCATACCACCCTGGCTCGTCAACCATTTCCGAAGCATTGGACGTTAACTTAATTGCTAAATATCCAAACTGTAGTCGGTCGTAATCTTCGATGATGCGGGAATAAAACTGAACTGGTCGAGCTGAACGAAGAGTACCTAAATTCCCTTTGCCTTCAATTATCACTATCTCGCTAACGGAAAATAGTTCTATGCCACTGGCGATTTTGCTTTTCTCGCGCCTCACTCCCCTGGCCATAACGCTACGCTTGCCTTCGGGAGTTAAAAGTTGCAGTATCCTGTCGGCTTCGCCGTAATTTGTACGACGCAGCACGATAGCCCGCGTACGATAAGATTTCACTCTATAACACCCTTAACCGCCGCCACTAAATCGCCAGGTGTCATTACTGCCTTGTCTAGGATGCGTTTAACGCCATACGGTTCTACGTCATCAAGCACTATGTCGGCCGCTAAGTTTGTACATAAAATTATAGGTATACTACCAGTGTCTTCGTACGACTGTAGTTCGTGCAGTAACGGGAAAGCCGTGCTACCAGCCAATAACACGTCTAAAACGATAGCGTCGGGGGGAACGCTATCTACTGCGTCAATGGCTGACAGAGCATGCGAAGTAACGATTGCTCGAAAACCAGCTTTTTCTAAAATTTTCGAATACTGCTGTGCCAGCCAGCGGTCATCTTCTACTATTAAAATGGTTTTTCTACTCATAACAAATCTAGTTGTCGAGACGCCTGCAAATCAATATAGAATGTTGCACCGTCACGATGCCTGGTGACCCCTATCGTTCCATTCATGACATCCGCAAACTGCCCAGCTATATACAGCCCTAAGCCGCTGCTTTGAGGGCGAGAATGAAGCGGCTGCGGAGCACGAGATAGCTTCTGCTTTAGCGATTTCCACAGATCAATCGGCACAGCTGGGCCATAATCACGAACACCTAATCGAACTGTGGTGCCATTATTAAGTTCATTGATTGAAAGCTCGACAGGAATATTTTTATCCGAATAATGCAGGGCATTGTCGCCGAAAGTCAAAATAACACGCCGCAATAAATCCCTGTTAGCTATCATTAACAAGCGGTGTTTGCGTGGCATCAATTTTATAGTTCGATCCTGAGCATTGAATAATGGTAGCAGTTCATGCACTATGTCCTCGCAAAGATGTAAGGGGTTAATTGGCTCTAGCTCAAATAAGGTATCATTTAACCGAGATGACCTAGTTAAGTCGCTAGTTAGCCGAAGAGCTCGGTCGCTCGTTAGGGTAATTTGGTCCAGTAGTCTTTGGCGCTCGGTTTCAGAAATGTCGTCATCTTGCATGACTAGCGCTAGTTGGCGTATTAATACAAGCGGCGACTTTAACTCGTGCGCCGCAGCAACCAGATTTTTATCTCCCCCAAGCACTCTATTCATGCTATATCTATTGTAGCACTTAGATATGTGTAAAATACGGAAAATTTATTGTTTGAAGTCTATTGTGCGAATCAATTCATCAAAGTACTGTCTGAATGTGTCGGCATCCGTTCGAACAGTAAGCGTTTTGTCTCGTATCTTAAATAGTGCTGCGGAACCGCGAATGTCCTTTGTAAAACTACCGTCTAAACGAGTCCCTGAGTGATCGTTAACTGAAACGCTACTCGAGCTTAAATCTCCCTTTTTAACAAGGGCATCATAAGTTGAGAGTACTCGGTCATAGTCTTTCTCTTCTATAACCACCCTCAGTGCAAACCGTTCCGTCGGGCTTACAGGCGGGACTATGGCTGGATGAAAGTAAACCTCATAGTTTCCCCCGCTACTGGCGTCCTTGTGAACATAAGCGCTCCAGCTCTTAGGGTATTTAAAACTTAACTGTCCGTAATCATCAGGTCCGACAAACTCTCTATCGGGGGCGTTTTCACGAATCGTAAATTTGGCTTCATCGATATCGGCTTGTTCCTTGCGTGCTTCAGCGGTAGCTGTATCAATTTTTGCATCAACATCACTTTTTTGCTCATTGTAATTTAACAAGGTCCATATACTTAAACCACTAACACCTACAAGCAATACGGACAGTGCTATCGTAATAATAATCCATCGCTTGCTGGGCTTAGGGACGTAAGGTTGCTCTATAGGTGGCATATACCGCAATTATACCTCAAGCGTTTTCAGACTGCAAAGGTGTAATCTCGTAGAGATAGTAAGCGCCATGAGTCGCCACTGTTTTTACCCCAGGCAATTTAATGCCGTAGCTAATAACGCG
Organism: uncultured Candidatus Saccharibacteria bacterium; assembly: GCA_964349805.1. Lineage (GTDB taxonomy): Bacteria > Patescibacteriota > Saccharimonadia > Saccharimonadales > Saccharimonadaceae > CAYGHE01. The sequence continues at coordinate 14,172 of CAYGHE010000008.1, forward strand.
GACCTTATTACCCAGCCTGTTGACTTCTTTTTGCAACCAGCTAACGACTTTTTTATCATCCTTAGTAATTGAAAATACATAGACGACAGTAGTACGTTTGGGCAACTGCGAACGCCAAAAATTGGTCCAATAAATATTAACTCTGTTGTTTTTTCTAGAGAGCCATCGCGATACCATGACTAGTACTGGATTCATTTCGTACCCCACAGTCTTGGCACCTAGTTTGGCGGCTTCGCGCAAAACTACCCCGTCACCACTTCCCAAATCTACTAGCATATCTTTTTTGCTTGGCATGTAAAGGTGCTTGAACGCTTGCTGGATATAGTATTTGCGGCTTGGCACATAAGGGGCACCATAAAAAACCACCATACCAAAAAGCATAAGAAATGCTGCTACTGCAATAATTAGAACTGTCATTGATTACTCGCTATCAAATTTCTTTTTGATAACACGAATGTCATTTTTGAGCGATTCTAGATCGTTCTCGATGTCGCTCGCCAACTGTTCGGCGGCTTTAAACTTGTCTAGCGCTGCTTCTAATGCAAAGTCTTCACTATCAAACCACTCTATTAGCCTGGATAGCTCAGCTGTTTTTTGTTGTATTGATCTTTTTGACGACATCTTTTACCTCTGCTTTCATTATAGCTTTTTGTGTCTCAATTGTCAGCATGGACCCTACCTTGTAATCCCCTTTTACGAAAGCGTACCCTCTGTCTAGTGCCCGCCTAGGATCAAGTTGCCCAATAACACCACCAAGCATTGCTATGTGTTGCAGTTTACTATCGACAGACCGTTCTATCGAATTTAAAGCATCAACTAGATAGGATCTGGTAATTTCCTGGTGCTGGTCGATTGCCTGGGTGATACGTGGCAGTAATGATTTAACTTGAGACCGCACGGCGCGCAATATTTCTCTTTTGTCAGGGACTAGAATTTGAGCGACATTACTTGGTGTTGAAGCTCGCATATCAGCTGCCAGCTCAGCCAAGCTCTCGTCAGTTTCGTGCCCAACACCAATAAGAGTTGGTATACGACTAGTGGAAACAGCTCTAACTAGTGGTTCGTCATTAAAGGCCGCTAAATCTTCAGCACTGCCACCGCCACGAATAATAACCAAAACGTCCGACAAGGTTTCTTGTTGATTGAAATAATTTATGGCTCGAATTATTTGATCAGGGGCCACGTCACCCTGAACTTGCACATGGGCAACATCTATTGCAAGTCCACCCCATCTCTCGTTTACAATTTTGACAAAATCCGCATATCCCGCCGCTTGAGTGCTAGTAATAACCGCAACCTTGCTAGGTATTGGCGGCAAAGTTCGTTTGCGTTCTGATGCAAACAACCCCTCATTAGTTAACTTAGCCTTAAGTAGTTCAAAGCTCTTTTTAATGGCGCCTTCTCCACTGGGGCGCACAGCGCTAACTGTCAGGCTAAATTTGCCCCATTTTGTTAATTTAGGAGACGCTTTGACCACTACCTTCATGCCGTCTTCCAGTGGCAACCGAAGCTGCCAAACTGTCATAAAACAACCTACACTGGCGTCGCTGTCTTTTATATCAAAAAATACGTACTTGCCTTGATTAACTTTGAACGATGATATTTCGCCCTCAACCATAACGCTGGGGTACGCATACTCCAGTGTTTGATTAGTTAGAGCTACAAACTCACTGACGCTTAACTGGGTGTTTTCCATAAGCCGTAATTGTTAAATGATAAAAGACATAGCCAGATATAATCGTACCTAATAATAGCGTTACTCGCGCCAACAAAGTGCCGGCAATCGCTACATCAGGTGGGACGCCAGCAGTAGCTAAAAATGTAATCATTACCGCCTCAAAGGCACCGGCTCCACCAGGAGCAAAGGAAGCTACGCCCGCTATCGACGACAGCCCGAAAGCGATTAAGAGTACCGCTGGGTTTACCCAGTAACCAAGCGCCAAAAACGGAATCGATAGCAACACCACATCGAAAGCAAGAGCTACCATTGACCAAATAAATGGCTTTTTAAGAAGCTTTTTTTCGCGTCGTATTTCTATGTAATCTTGGTGAAGTTCTTCAAAAAACTTTTCTATCACACCTCTCTCAATAACCTTTTTCTTACCGCGCCTGAAAAAAGATACTATGCCATTAATTCGCCTTGTCAAAAATCCAGCAAACTTAATTAATCGTTTTTTATAATGCAGTGTGTAGATGGCGAATATGGTCGTTCCAACCACCATAACCGCCAGTCCCAGACTCAATAACACCACTGTGCGGTTAACTTGGTGGTCAATAGTTAAAACTATCAATGAAATTATTAGTGCTACCAAGAACGCAACAAACGTCAAGACGAAACGCACAACTTGTGACATGGTCGCTCTGCCAACCCCTACCCCGTGCCTGTGTAATACCCAGCCTAGGTACGAAAAGCCAGCAGCCCCGCCACTTGGTAGAACGTGATTCACGAAGTTTAATTCCAGTGCTATGCGCGTCATGCGCCACTGGTTCACATCTTTTAAGTTACCCTTAGACCTTAGGTACGAAAAAATCATCCCGCCGGTCGCGTAATAACTGGCAAATTGAGCAGGAATTACAAGTAATAAAATAGCTAGATTCGTGCGGCCCAAAAGCTTCCAGGCCTCTATAATTTCATCCCACGCAAAAAATATTATAACCGTCAGCAAAAACAGTGTAATAGCGGTTACCCAAACTCGAAATGACATACCTGCTTTATTATAGCATTTGTCATTTTACATTATTTACTTGTCATTAATGCACTATTTCTCAGATAGCATTTTGCCTTGATAAATAATACTTAGCAAATAAATCGTTAAATGTGAACTGTAAAATGTCAAAGTGCTATATACTTACGATATGTATGTAGTTATCCTCGGAAGACAGCCCGAATTAAGTATTGCCGAGCTAGAAAAAGTTTATGGCGAAAACCTACTTACTCCCCTGTCAGCGCAAGCCGCTTTGGTTGACTCTCAATCTATTGATGTTAGCCGCCTAGGAGGAGCTCAAAAAGTTGGCCAGGTACTTTTTGACACTGATAAAAAAGATTGGCAAAAACTGAGCAAGAGAATTATTCAATACTGCATGGACAACTGGTCTTCATCGGAAGCTAAAATAACTTTAGGTATTAGCGTGTACGGCGCCGAGCTTGACCCCCGTATAATCCAAAAAACGGGCATAATAATCAAGCAAGCTCTTAAAAAAGAGGGTGTTAGTTTGCGCTTAGTACCAAACAGCGAGCCAGCCCTCAACACGGCGGCAAGCCACCACAATAAACTAGGTTCCACTATTAACAAACATGAGATTTTAGTCGTTTATTCTAACACGGACAAGGTGTACGTAGCTGAAAGTATAGGGGCGCAAAATATATCGGCTTATGCTGCTCGGGATCAAAAACGCCCCAGACGTGATTCTCGCATTGGCATGCTTCCGCCAAAACTAGCCCAAATTATGATTAATCTAGCTAATCCCCAGCTCCCAACTACCAACCCCCAAATCCTAACTTTGCTCGATCCATTTTGCGGTACAGGTGTTGTGTTGCAAGAAGCTGCTTTGATGGGGCATGGCATTTACGGAACCGATCTTGATGAAAGAATGATTCGCTACAGCCGAGATAATTTAAACTGGCTAGCAGATACGCACAAATTACAATTTGACTGGTATCTCCACCAAGGGGATGCCACAGATACGTCTTGGCGCCAACCAATAAGCGTCGTGGTATCCGAAACATATCTTGGTCAACCCTTTACATCTACTCCTACCACCGAAAAATTAGCTGATGTCTGCAAAAATTGCGACTTGATTATCACTAAATTCTTAAAAAACATTGCTCCGCAAATATCGTCTGACACGCCGCTTTGCCTAGCCGTTCCAGCTTGGCGCGATAAAAACGGTAATATAACTCACCTACCGCTAATAAATAACCTCGAGAAATTGGGTTTTAAGCGCCATCAATTTAAAAATGTTTCTAGTAATAAGTTGATTTACTTTCGCGAAGACCAAATTGTCGCCCGAGAACTATTAGTTCTTGCCCGCTCCTAGAGCAGCCTTTAGTGCTTGCCTCGTATATGTGATTCTACTTTGTCTTGGTACCATTTGCTGAGTTTTGCGTGTAGTTCAGGTGATAAGGGTGGCAAATCACTAGCTCCAGTATTGGAAATCACCTGTTCGGGGCGACTGGCGCCAGGAATGACAGTTGTAACAGCATCAAAATCCAGAATCCAGCGCAGCGCCATTTGGGGCATCGTCATTCCGCTTGGCAGCATCTTTTTTAACTCGTCCGTTAGTTCTATACCTTTATCAAAAGGCAATCCAGCGAAAGTTTCGCCAACATTAAAAGCCTGACCGTCTCTGTTAAAGTTACGGTGATCGGATTCGCTAAAATGTGTATTCTTGGTCATTTTGCCACTCAATAAACCACTAGCTAGCGGCAAGCGAACAATCAATGCCACTTTTTTATCTAGGGCAGCACTAAATAATTCCGTGATTGGTTTTTGGCGAAATACGTTAAATATTATCTGTAATGAGGCCAAGCCGTCTTGCTCAAGACAAATCAAAGCTTCTTCCATAGATTCAACACTGGCTCCAAACTGTCGAATTTTTCCTTCGGACTGCAGGGTGCGCAAATTATCAAACACTTCACCTTTTCGCATTACCTCTGTTGGTATGCAGTGTAACTGAATCAGATCCAGTATTGGCACGCCAAGGCGTTTTAATGAAGCCTCAACGTGCGACCTCATCGCCGACATCGTAAAATTGTCTGGCCAACCAGGTTTATATCCACGACCTAATTTTGTAGCCACAAAGATTTCCTTGTTTTTACCAGTAGTACGCAAAAATCGCCCTATCAGTTCTTCACTACGCCCGTCACCGTACACATCTGCCGTATCAAAAAAATTAACCCCGTTGTCGGCGGCTATTTGCAGTATGTCTAGCGCGTTATCGTCACTAACCTCGCCCCAAGATCCGCCAATTTGCCAAGTACCCAGGCTTACTTCTGAAACTAATGTATTACTGTCCCCAAATGTTCTATATTTCATATCTTTAAGTATAGAACAAACCGCCCCACAATGTAACCGTCCCTTGACCTTTGCCACCTCTTTAGCTATAATCTCCCTCATGTCACATGTCAAAGCTGGTGGAACCAGTAAGAACGTTCACAAGAGCCCAGGCCAACGCCTAGGGTTAAAACGCTTTGGCGGTCAAGCAGTGCGTACTGGCGAAGTTTTAGTTCGTCAGACCGGTGCCACTAAAGTAGCCGGCCCCGGAACATTCATGAGCCGTAATTATACAATCCATGCCGAAAAAGACGGTGTAGTTAAATTCGAAAAAATCCGCAAAATACATTTTAGCGGCCGAACTGTCCCCCGTACTCGTGTTAGCGTTGAATAATATAAAATGCCTCATGACAGGCATTTTATATTAAATTGTTTATTTTTATTTACTCAATTCGTTAGGAGATTCAAACCTAATCCCTGTCGCAGGATTACTTGGGTGACCAGGAACTCTACGAGGGTCACCTTTAAATTCACCTGGTTCATAACGAACGGGAGGGATGCCAAACTTACCTTCACGAGTCGATTCCTGCTTCGGAAGAGGGCTACCAGGCATATCGGCTGAAGTTAGCGGTGGCTTGCCTGTTTGCTCTGGTTGAACTGGCGACTCTGGTAGCGAAACTGGCACATCAACTATTTCAATAGGTTTTGTGTCTACGTCGTCTGCCGGTGTCTCAGGCCTAGCGCCTGGTATCTTTATCTCTTGTGTAGGGGTCGTATCCGGGCTTGTGCTGGTTGGATAGCTTTCTATACTCATTACTTTTTTACCTCGTTATTTTTATTAATGTACGGGGGAATCCTAAGATTATCACCGCCCCCTTCTTCTCCATTCCAGTCACCGCTTCTATATATAATTTCTTCCTCATCCGCCATTGGCGAGTCAGGTGTTTTATCTGACGCCTCTACATCAGGAACGGTTGCAGTAATCCCAAACTTTCCGCCAGCTTCTATAGCTTTTTGAGGTGCATCATCAACAGAAGGTGCTTTTGTATCCGCTTCTATATCTTTTACTGGCGATAGTGTTTCGGTTGTCATGTTTGTTTTCCTTTTTAATGCTTATAACATCAATACTAGCATAAACACGATGAAAAGTCAATACGAAGAGTCTGCCGATCAAGACCGACAGACTCATCTGTGCGTAAAGTGCCCCTTGTGGCGCTTTTATTCCGCTCTGGGTGCTGTAGGATCGTCGACAGCTGGCGCTTCGGGCGCAGCAGGTGCTTGACCCTGTTCAGGTGTCGACTCAACAGCAGGTGGCGTAAACACCGGAGGCTCAACAGGTTGTTGAGGTTCTACTGGTGGTGTTGGTTGTGTCATATCCTGCTGGTCACCACCGGCTGGATCAACTGGTGGAGTGGTTGGTGTGATTGGAACTTGATTGTTATCTGTATCTGGCATACATGCTTCCTTTTCGTTATCTTATATAATATCAATACTAGCATAAGCATGATAAAAAGTCAGGTCGGCACTAGTTTACAACTTAAGAATTGTTATCTGGTTTTTCTTCGAGCATACCTAGATGGTATTTGACTCGTTCAATAACATCACCGATAACTACTTGTGATTTCACCATATAGTCGTCAACGCCTAAGGATTCGGCGCGTTCTTTGTCTTTGGGTTGGCTCAGTGCTGTAAGCATAATAATCCGTATATTTGTGGTTTCAGGTGTATTTCGCAAAATATCAAGCACGTCAAAACCACTAACCTTAGGCATCATGGCATCTAGTAGTATCAAATCCGGCTTGAATTCTAAAGCTACAGAAAGAGCATCTTCACCATTGTTAACGTCCTTGGTTTCAAAACCCTCTATCTCGAGGCGTGATTTGTATACTCCTGACAAAGCTTCGTCGTCTTCAACTAATAGGATTTTCTTTTTAGTGTCCATTTGCCCCTATGTTACTACATTAAGCTCTTCGAGCACAAGCGCTACGACTTAAGTGCCTCTACAGCCTTACTCATTTGTGGGTCTGTATCAGAGCTTACATCCTCTTGGGTAAGCTCTACGCGAATATCTGGGTTAATACCCCCAGAACTAATATTTCTGCCTGACGGCGTGTACCAGCGAGCGATAGTTACTTTTAATTGTCCGCCGTCAACTAGATCAACCAGTCTTTGTACGCTGCCCTTCCCAAAAGTGTTCTCTCCCACTAGGGTGGCTACTTTGTGGTCTTGCAAAGCTCCAGCTACGATTTCGCTGGCACTAGCGCTACCAGCATTAATAAGTACTGTCGTTGGAACGTTTTTGAGAATAGGGTTATTGCCAGCTTTCAAGGTAGAACCAATACTTGTACCACTACGCTCGGTGACTACGACTTGACCGTCCAACCATATCCCTGCCACGTCTCGGGCAGCCGAAAGATATCCGCCATTATTGCCTCTCAAGTCCAAAACTACACCACCTACGCCTTCTTCTTTAAAACTGCGAGCTGCATTGCGAGTCAAACTGGCTGTTTCTTCATCAAAACGCGTAATCGTCAGGATGCCTACGTTATCAACGACCTCGCTTTCTACGCTCGGGTTGTTAATGATAGCCCGCGTGATAGAAAAATCTATGATCTCATTGTCCCGCTGTACTGTTAGTTTTACCGAGGTGCCTTCTTCTCCTCTGATAACGCTCACTGCTTGATCTACACTCCAGCCTTCGGTAGATTGGTCATTTACTTTCAAAATTCTATCATTGGCATGCAAGCCAGCACGTTCTGCTGGATTGTTCTTTAGTGTACGAATAATACTAACCTGGCCGTCTCTTAGGCCTATTTCAGCCCCAATTCCGCCACCTATATTACCAGACAGGCTATCACTGAATTGTGAAGATTCTTCTGCGTTCATGTAAACCGTATAAGGATCCCCCGCCGCCTCGACTAGCCCGCGGCTAGCTCCTCGGATTAGAGCGTCGATATCAAGTTGGCCATCGTAGTTGGCCGCTAACTTGCGATAAGTATCCTGAACTGAACTCAAATCTATTTCGCCATCATGAGCGTTATAGCCGAACAATGGACCGGCGATGCCCGTAATTTTATTGTGATTTGTGCCCGCAAAATAGCCTATAGCTATCGCTACAGCAATAAAAATAACCGTTACTACTGGCGACAGTCTAAATTTGGACCGAGTCGAAACCTCGTTATTTACTTTTTGGCTAGGAGCACCATCATCATTCTCCCGCTTTTTTGAACGTTTCTTTATCATTACTTACAATTATAGCCTCTGGACGCCGATGACGCTATAGTGATTGTGGTTTTAGATTTCCCGTTTGCTATTAACCAAAGTAAATATAATTTTGGAAGAATGATTTATGAACAACCATCTCGCTGTAGTGCCCCCACCCTGGACCACCCGCATTATAGTAGTTGTATTGACTAACACGAATCTGATCACCCATAACTTCCTCAACCCAGGCTGTATGCCCCCAATAGTCTCCTTGTGACGGGATTGCATCTTTCACGGCCACTGACCCTTCCCTCGGTTCTACTCCGCTAGGTATACCTCTTGTTTGAGCATTGGATGTGTGCCAGACCCCGGTGTTATATGCGGCCTTTTGACCCCTCCTAAAATCCCCGTCAGGAAACGTCCAACCGCTAAAAGCCCATTGCCATGCATTGCCTATTCCGCCCCAATATGGCATATTGCTGTAAGCTTGATGAACTTTCCATGCCGTGTAACTCACACACTCTCTGTTATACATACCCCATGGATCTACTAAACTGTCCTGAGCATTATTAGCCAAGTACGCAGGATAACCACCCTTATTAGAATCCCCAGCAACAATACTTGCATTCGTGGAAGCCGTTAACCTAGTAAAGTAGGCGGCTTGTTCATCTTTAAGTTTATCGAGCTCTTGGCTCTTCTCGCTAATTAGAGCTTGAAATGCAGATTCCTCGCCTCTGGTTTTATCGAGTAGATTCTGGCGCTCTGCTTCCTTAGCAGCTAAAGCATCTCTTTGTACTTTTTGATCGGCCAAAACTCTTTCGACATCTTGTTTTTGAGTCTCTAGCTCTTTCTTGAGGTCTTTTATCTTGGTTATGGTGCTAGCTAATTGATCCCTAATAGAAATCCTATACTCTTGTTTGTCTAGAAAATCACCAATCGTACCACTGCTGGCCAACATCTCTATCGGTGAAATATTATCATCTACATATAAGTCAGCTATGGTTTCACCCAAAGCGTCTTGATTATCCTTGATGCGTTGTTCGGTTTCTTTTATTTGAAGTACTAATTGATCATATTTTGCCTGACTAACATCCACCTGAGCTTGAATAGTGTTTTTTTCGTTAGACAACTTTTCTAGCTCATTGCCTAAGGTACGTTTTTGACTACTTAACTCGGTTGCTTTCTGTTGATATGCGTCAATATCTTCTTGTAGCGCTTGTATCCTGGAGTCGTATGGATTAGCGAAGACATTTTGGGTTATTTGTATTGGTGCAGCAAAACCTACTGTTACTACTCCAAGTACAATTAAAAGCCTTTTTGTAAAAGACATTTTTGCTGATGTGGTGGAACGCAGCTTCATGCTGGAGCTCATTTTAGCACAAGCGTAATAGAGATGTCAACCCTGGTGGAACTACATCTTGAGGTAACGATGTGTTGCTAACAACGACGAGACTACGCCTATAAAAGCGCCTGCAACTATCATTCCAAGTAGCACGAATCCTATATAGAACATGAACATATCAATAGTGGGCTGTACTGATATTTGATAGTTAGACAACGGTTCAGAAACGGCATGCAGACCCAAGATACCGAGTCCTGTAGCCAAGATTGCCGCTATAAAACCATACACTATAGCTTCAACTATAAATGGGCCTCGTATGAACGATTTGTCAGCACCTATTAGGCTCATCATCTGAATTTCTTCTTTGCGGTTGAATATGGCCATCCGAATAGTGTTAAAAATTATTAACGAAGAAACTACAACAAATATTGCTCCAGTTATAATACCTACGCGTTGAGCAAAGCTAGCGGCACGTCCAATCGATTCAATACTGCTGCGACGTTCGCCAGCAAAAGATGGTGGCCTATCGGGGTTTATATGCTCTGCTATTAATTCGTTATTGTCTACAAAATCACGCAATTCCGAAGTATCATTTATATCCTCTACCACCACTCGAAGGGTTGCGGGGTTTTTATTGGTTGCTTCTTTTATTGCCTCAAGTACCGATGCATCATGTCGGTTATCTTGGATAAATTGTTCCCTAGCTTGTTCGGCGCTAACAAAACTAGCCGATCGAACTGAATCTAATTGCCGCAGCTCCGACACCAGTTCAGCACCCTCCTCGTCAGTAGTATCTGTTTCTAGGTAAATAGACATGTCTACTTTGTCACGTAAGTCGCCAATAGTGTCGTTCAAAATAGAGTGCGCGGCAAGTGTAGCAAATATAATCAAAAGTGTAATAGCCATCACGGCAGTTGCCGCTATTGTCAGCCAGGCATTTCGGGAAAAGTTATTTATTCCATAGCGACACATTCGAACAAACGTTACTAATTTGCGTCTTTTTTGCTTTTGCTTAGTCAAAATTTTAGTGGACGGCTTTTTCTTGGGGTTATTTTTAGATTTGGCCATCATTGTCGATAGCTCCCCTGAGCTTGATCACCGGTAATATTGCCGTCTTCTAGTGTAATAACTCGTCTTTTGAGTTTGTTTACTATATTAACGTTATGCGTAGTTAGCAGTACGGTAGTGCCATATTTATTAATCTTTTCAAGTAGTTGGACGATATCCCAGCTATGCTTAGGATCAAGATTACCTGTTGGCTCGTCAGCAACCAAAATCTTGGGTTGTCGTACCACGGCGCGAGCAATCGCTACTCGCTGACGTTCTCCACCTGACAGTTGGCTAGGAAAATGCTTTTCCTTACCCGTTAGGCCAACTAATTCAATAACTTTAGGTACAGTGTTTTTAATTTCACGATTAGTAACTCCTGCTATCTCCAGGGCAAAGGCTACATTTTCAAAAACGGTACGTTGCGGCAATAATTTAAAGTCCTGGAAGACCACACCGATTTTACGGCGCAATAGCGGAATATCTTTATCTTTTAATGTATCGTAATCTATACCACCTACAACAATTTTGCCACTAGTTGGTTTTTCTTCACGAGTTAGTAGTTTCAACAACGTTGACTTACCTGCTCCGCTCGTACCAACTAAAATGACAAATTCTCGCGGCTCAATAAACAAGCTCATGCGATTAATCGCCGGCGCTTCACTCTTTGTGTAGGATTTTGTTACGCGGTCTAGTAGTATCATTATCGTCCATAATTATAACATAAGCGCATATAGATTAC
>CAYGHE010000009.1:0-24814 GCA_964349805.1 uncultured Candidatus Saccharibacteria bacterium
GACCCATACGCTCTTTGTCGACAAGCCCCACCATTTCAAAGTTCCTGAAATGCTGCGATACAGCAGACACGGTAATGTCTAATTCCTCAGCGATATCTGTAACGCACATCTCGTTTCGCAACATAAGAAGCTTGAACATTTTATAACGAGTTTGATCGCCAAGCAGTTGCATTACGTGGATAAGACGTTCTTCATCAATCGACAGTTCCGTAGATTTCTTGGTTAATAGTTTCATATTAGTATATTAGCAAATACTTAATCATGATACAAGTACTAGCGTTTGTTGCGTTGAATAGTTATCATTCTTGATCTGTAAAAACAACCAACCGTTCAGAATAGGTCATCAGTGAGTTGTTCCACTCGCCCTCGCAGGTAATAAGGTTGAGGTGGGCTTTACCGTCATAAGATTTAAAAACCTCTGTCGCGTCTTCGTCTTTATGGTAGCTACGGATTAAGCGAACTATGAAGTTTTTTGCTTCATTGTCTGCCCCATATACCGTTACTCTATCACCAACCTTTAGCGTATGTATTTCATTAAACACCGCTGCAACTCCCTGTTTCCACCCATAATGACCAGCTATAACTGAACTGCCCTCTTCACCCGGCTTAGGCCCCAGATAGTACCAAGCAACTTCACCAATATTGTCATCAATATCCATATCGCCCTCAATATTGAGTCCAACGGGTTTAATAACAGCGTCAATATTCAAACTAGATATTATAAGTCGCTTTGGCGGTTTAACAGTTATTCCCACTGGTGTTTCGTAGGTGCTATCCTCAACAGACCTATCCGTTGGAGTGGTGTTTAGTGGTACTAGCACATACAGGAGCACAAAGGTAACACACAACGAGAATAGCGGAAGAGCGGTAAACAGGAATACTAGCCGAATGGCAGTTTTTGATGCCTTTTTTGCATGCCTACGATGCATTATAAGGCTTTAGAAAAGACGCTTTTTATAGGCGGTGGTAGCGATAATTAAACCAACAATAATTATTAGGGCAGAAGCAACAACCCAGACTGTGCTGCTACCTTTTATACTACCAGTGTTAGGAAATCCCGGTACTCCATCGGAGGTGTCAGCTCCAGCGCAGACAGGTACGATAATCGTATCGTTAATAAGCGTGACGTTTCCATTGCGGGCAAGTAGCCGACCTTCGATAGTCGCACCATTCGCAACAGTTATTGAATTAAGGGCAAGGACTGTTCCGATAAAGTCGGCTGTCGTATCAATACTCGCGGTATCAACTCGCCAAAAAACATTGCAGGCCTGTGCTCCGTTGATAAGGCTAACTGAACTACCCGGCCCAACAATTAGACCAGTCCCTTCAAAAGATGACTGGAAAATAAAGACCGATGACGGATCATTTTGCCCATCAAGTACCAAAGCACCAGCCCCCGCCGTAATTTCAAGAGTTGTTGATGATGAATCATATACACCCGCAACAAGCGTGGTTCCGCCCAACTCAGTTGGTACAGTGGTTACAGGAGTGCGTCCAGCAGCATCATTATAAGCTGTCGTTAGATCGTTTTTAGCAATCACCAATAGTGAGGGATTTGTAACCCTACATGGCAAAGGCCCCGTCGCATCAACCGAATAGATAGTGCCTGTAACCTGTGAGCAAAGAAGCCCGATGCCCGCACCTGTGGCTGGGCTCAGACCGACATCACCTGCAATAACAGATGCATTACCCACATCCGTAATATTAGGTGTACCCGATAAAATGGCAAAGGGTGAGGCTGTCCCAAGGTCTACTGTCGTTGGTGCTGCCTTCACCGGTCCGCTAGTTATCATAAGAGCTACTACAAATACGGAAAATAATGCCGCAATTGCGATACGTGTTAAAGATTTCTTGTTGATTATGTCCATGTCTACCCTTTTGGTTAGTTTGCTATCTGAACGTACCGTTCATCAATTCCAACCTAAACCTTATAGGGTCGACTGATATTTTTTGAGGGCCGGAGGCCTCGCTCAAGGTGCATAATGCCTATGGTAATACTACCAGTGTGATAAATAATAAGCAAATACACGAAAGATTAGGACAGAGGACTATGCCAGTTTTCAGCTACAGGTTCGTCTCACAAACATATCCACCACTAGCCCTTTCTAGCTCAGCTACTACCGGTAGCGACGGCACTGTGTTGATTCGAAGTAAGAACCTCAAATTTAATCGAAACACCCCAAGGACCCTTACGTTTACCGTTACTAGCGTCAAGCACAGTTCCACTATCTTAAATTATCAGTGGGATAATACTCAGAAAAGCGTAGACATAGTTTTCTAACCAGATGAATAGAAAAAAGCTGATGCCCAGAAAAGGGTCTCAGCTTTTTTCATGGCTCGATACACTGGTCACGGCAGTTAATTGTCGGCTTACCTTATTTCTTGTGTTCTTAGCTCGATAAGCGCTTTGATAAGTTCTTCCGAGGGGTAGTCTTCGTAAGTGAATCTGATCGTGCCCTCTGCTGTTTCACGATTCCCAATCAGTGTCTTTGCCTCTTTAATGACATTGGGACTAAATGGATAAACTCCATAGTGTTTTTTATGAGCTGCAACAGCAATGAGCGGTTTGTTGTTCAACTTCAGCCCCGGTACGCCATAAGGCATCGCCTCTATCGCATCTGGTGAACATTTCTTTGCTAGCTCAAGAACACTAATAACTATATCTTTTGTATCATTGTCCATATTTTCGAGATACTTGTTCCAAATGATCATAGTTATGCTCCTGTATATTTGCCAATAGTAATATATTGTTTTTACAGTTTAAGTATAGCAAAGCTAGGAGTATAGATTTTTACTAGACGAGAGCTACGCTTTCACGAATCGCCGCGTATTGGCGCAACCCATCTTCAGGTGATGTTTCGCTAGTGTTAATTGCTAAACATACGTAGGATTGCTGAGCTAGGTCACGTAAAACGGTCTTCCAGCGCTCTTGGTATGCTTCAAGGAAGGTCGGAGAATTAAAGCCCCAAAAACTCTCAAGCGCATCACCTGCGTCTTGCCGAGCTACGATACGACTACGAATAGTTGAAAATGGCGCATGGGTTAAAACAATCATGTCGGGCGCATCAGCATCAGCTCGCGCTTCATCTGCTTGCCACTCTTCAATAATCCCTATATTGTCTAGGTATGGTTCACCTATAACTCGTCGCATAACCGAGTGGGAAACTCGGGTCACTAGGCTTGAGTCGGGAGTTACAACACCTGTTTCACTTTGTGCCATTGCAAGTAGGGCTTGGTGTGATAGTTTCAAATAGAGTGATTCACGGAGCTCAACATACTCAGCGTCAATTATGCGCTTGTGGTTCGCTACACGAAAAGCTGTCGCCTCTTCCGAACGCGTTGACTCGTCATATGCATCGCCCCAAGCCTCATACACACCCTGCATGAACGAGGATTTTCCCGATGCGTCACATCCAACAACAAGAGTTTTCATGACTAAGCCGTTGGCTCTGCCGAATGTGTCGGCAGGATTACTTGCTGGAGTGTATCTACATGGATTTCAATAGTACGACCATTATTTGGTGCTTCAAATTGCGCCACTTCGCCAGCTTTAACTCCAAGGAGCGCACGGCCAATTGGGCTAAATATAGTGGCGACAGCAATATCCTCTACCTTAGGAAGCTCGCTTTTGATTTCGTCACTTAGCTCGCGAGTTGAACCAGTGATGTACAAATACGAGACGTCTTGCGAAGCGCCAAAGCGAACGCCTACAAGGCTTCCCAGCGTCACACCTTCGTCTGTTTCTACTTCGTACGGAAACACATCGCTTTCGTGAATAATGCGGCCAATGTAGTTAGCAGATTCGGTAAGTGCAGCTGAATCACTAGTAACAGCATCTGCCGCAGCATTATCGTGCCATGTTTCAGATGTCTGGCTCATAGCTTCGCCTAATCTCCTACCAAGTTCACTTTGGCGCATAATTTGCGCCTGAAATGCTCGTTTCGCAAACTCAAGCTCAAATGGCAAAATCGGTAACCGTTCCGCTTCCATTGTCCGTAAAATTTCCATATTACGATTCATTATTATTTATCGCCCTTCATTAAATTTTAGCTCAGCCACTTCTTTTACATTAATGCCGATAGTTTTATATAATTCTGTTGTGTTTTCGGTCACTAATACATCCCTACTGTACCCAAGCACTTTGGCGATACGTACAACCTCTGCAATGTTTTTAGCTTCGATCTCAATATACGGTTGCAATTTTGGCCAGAGGTCAATAGATATCTGTGCACCCTCAAAGCAAAATTCTTCACGTTGATTCTCTTGGTAGCTCCGGTGCTTAATACCGATTTTCTCAAGAATCGTAAGGGTATCATCGATGTCTGATACAACAACTTCCCACTCTGACGTCCCGTCAATAGCGCTTGAGCTAATCTCTTTTACGGCTAGAGTAGCTTCTTGCCCGTTTGACCGTAAACGAACCCACCTACCCGGAATTGAAGGAATGGTGTCAAAAACATATCGTCTTAATCTGTAATCCCCTTTTTTTACTGCACCAAGCTTGATTAATTTAGCGCGTATTTCTTCTACGTTAATATTCAAAACTTTCACTTCGTGTTCGATGTTACTCACTATCTACTTCTCCGTACCCTGCTATACGACTCGCATAATTATCTGTCAGCTGCTCAAACTCGGCAACCCGTAGAGCGTTGATTTCACTTACTATAGGGTTTGTTACAAATTCATTAATATCCATCGTAAGGTCCATGCGCTGTAGACACACCCCTACCTTATACGATCCGCTTGTGTCAACATAGAGTCGCACACCGTAATATCCCTCTTTGCAGTCTTGATCATTGTTTAGTGCACAGTCTTTGCAAGTTTCTGGTAAAACTGTTCGGCGGATTTGCTTGAAAAAAATTTCGCGACCATTTGGTAATAAATATTTTACGCGTGAGTTTGAACTACCTGCCTCGAGGTACATCTGTACTGGTACAGCGTTAAGTTCTGCCATTAGTCCGTAAATCGCTAAGTATGAGTCATCGCCCTTATCAAGATCGTTAAGGACACGCACGGAAACGCGACTGTCGTATTCGTCGATAATACGCTTTACGCGCACAGCGTGGCTACTGTCTGTCATTACAATATTTGCGTCTACCTTAACACCATTTTTAAGTGCGGTGTCAATTGATCTCTGAAGTGAGTTAAGCTTGACTTCGGCAAGCTTAACATTAGCGTACTTTGCGTGCTGGACTTCGGCAAGTTCTTCTGGCGTAGTGCCAAAGATACTAAAGTTTACTTTTTCAAGGCCAGCCTCGGCACATTCACGCAGAACGCCCGAACCATTTTCTCCATTTGAAGTCATTTTTACCGTAAAACCAGAGTTACGAGCTATTCGAACTAGTTCAGGCAGTTCACGGTGTAGGGTCGGTTCACCACCCGTAAAATGGAGTTCTTGTACGCCAAGAGATTCACGCATCATAGAAAGCGATTGAGCAAATGTTTCATCGGCTTGCATTGTACCAGGAACAAAGTTTACACCGTTCGTGTCTTCAAAAACTGAAACCCGACCACCATGGTAGCGGGGATTTGGCAATAGAATATCACCATTTAGACGAGTTCCTGCTACAGGGGTTCCTTCGTTATGGCAAAACGTACACGTCATGCCACAGCTATCGAGAATTTTCGGCCGTAGGCTTGTATCCATACCGATTATAACCGGTACCTCTCGCTCAAGCTCAATTAGCGCAGCAACTTCTGGTTTAAGGTTTCGAGTAGAAATCCTTTCACAAACCGAAAAGCCTTGTAAATAATCCTCGCCCGTAATTCCTATCTGCGCCTCTGCCGATTTATGCATTATAGGATATTTTTAACATACTTTGCATAATAATGCAATACATTAAATACGGGTATTGCCCCACGTGTAACTCATCTGTCGCTCATAACCTTGCACAACCCCTGTACCAGACTCCAATAAACGTACCACCCCGTAAGCATTGCCGTCGCCTTCGATAACACCAGAGATTGTTACATACGGTACTCCATTTATCTCGCCATAATTGCCTAGATGATTATGTCCATTGAAGAATGCCTTAACATTTCCGTGTTTACCAATCATTGATAGGAACTGACTATCGTTTAGCATATTCAGGGGGCCCGGAGGAAAGATAGGGTGATGCGAGAATATGACAACATGCTGTCCCTTCCTTTCCGACTCTATAATTTGATTTTCAATCCACTGCAACTGTACATCGCTCACTCCGCCGTTCCAGGGGTACGCGTTCGGTAAACCCCTCTATTCCATAGAGGCAATAAGTTTCGCGCCGTTCACCCACTCCTTTGATCCTTCGCGATGCGCGATAACACCTTCTTCATTACTGTCTACGATAATAAATTTGTAGTTATACAATTCCTTCGTATAGTAACGACCCGGCATACGGTACAGACTAACTACTTTTTCAATGGGGTTAGATTTGTCTTTATACTCATGATTACCAATGACATGCCAGAACGGAGTATTGGATAGTTGGGTAATATCATCCAGCGTAAAAAATTCCTCAATTCTTCTGTCGACAAAGTCACCTAAATGAACAACAAAATCCAATGCTTCTGTATTAAAAAGGCGTATAGCTTCCTCTAATCTGCGAGGAACCTGTCGATATGAACAGTTGTAGACTAGTGGCACTTCTGCAGGTATTCTATAAGATTCGTCATTCTCATCCGCGTATTGGCAATCTGCAATAATCCCGAATGAGATGGTTCGCTTCTTAATATCTTTCATAAACCTCCATATATAACAAAAGTTATGATGCTTAACTTATTTTACTTCAAATTCTAACATGGGTTGTCTTTCTAGCGTCTCATACACAATAAAATTGCGCCATATCTCTCTTTGCACAAAAGACCTGTCTAGCTAGCTCTGGCAGAGGCAAGACAACACACTAAGACTATGCCGCCAGCAATGCGTTTTCTTTTTAGTAATTACGAAGATGTAATCTCAGAAAAAATTATTAGTTTAATTTATTGAGCGCTTCGAATTTTTTGTTGAATAAGTTGAAGATGAGCATCTTCCATCTCTGGTCCTTCTAGCGTCGTAATCCATCCCCTATATTCATCGACATATTCAGTTTGGTCACCCCATACATCAGTCTGGGTAGCCAGTTGTCCATAGAGCGGATAGAGTTTTGCATGAACATAGGCAACTCCAGTACCCTCAAATACTAAAGCTATCCTTTTGACATCCAGAGCCTTTTCAAGCAATAAAGCCACCTTTTTAGTTGCGGTCATTAAATCACTATAAACAGTATTGTTTATACTAAAAATGTAATCGCCAGGGTTTACTTTAGGTATAACAATAGTAACGCCTGGAGTGTTCGGAAACGGAGTTAAAAAGGCAAGGTGCTTGTCGTCCTCCCATACTACATAGCTTTTAATTTCTTTGCGGACTATTTTATCGAATATTGTGTCACTCATGCACTAACTATAGCAAAATGTCAGGTATAAATACCCGACATTTTGTTTGGCTTCCGAGGCCGGACAGCGGCTAAACCTGTAGTGGCAGTAAAAGCATGCAACCCTAGCTGGCCCGTTATAGATGCCAGCTAGACCTAACCGCGGCGCCTTCTTGAAAACCAGCTGCCGACTGTAGGCCAACTACAGATTTTTTAGAAAACTCTTCTATTGTCGCGGCGCCTTCGTAGGTACAGGCGCTTCTTACTCCGGCGGTAATATGATCAATAATATCCTCTACGCCTGGCATCTCTTCGTTTAGGTACATCCTGGATGTGCTAATTCCCTCTTCAAATAACTCTTTTCTGGCCATCTCAAATGCCGAAGAATCACTAGGCCTAGATTTGACCGCTCGACGTGATGCCATACCGTAATTTTCTTTGAACAGGCGACCATTATTGTCGGTTTGTACATCTGCAGCACTTTCGTAGGTTCCGGCGAACCAACTTGCGAACATCACGTTACTTGCCCCGGCTGCTAGCGCCAAAGCCACATCACGTGGGTGTCGTACTCCGCCGTCCGCCCAAACAAAACCTCCATGTTTAGTTGCCTCGGCTGAACATTCTAGAACTGCCGAAAACTGCGGTCTGCCGACTCCGGTCATCATGCGGGTTGTACACATTGCCCCTGGACCGACGCCGACTTTCACTATATTAGCTCCAGCTTGTAGCAGGTCCTTAGTCGCTTCTGGGGTAACCACATTTCCAGCAACCAACAACATGTCTGGTAGTGCTGTCCGTACAGATTTTATAGCCTCTATCATTTTTGCCTGATGCCCATGGGCCGTATCTAGTACTATAATATCAGCCCCTAGCGCGGCTACCTGTTTAGCCTTAGAAGATACATCACCGCTAATGCTAATAGCTACGGCAACCTTTAATTTACCTTTTGTATCAAGATTTGGTGTGTAGATTTCGGTGCGTAGAGCACCTTTTGCGGTTACAACGCCGACTAACTTCTTATTGCTTGTTACTGGTGCCACGTGAAGGCGCCTGCTAACTAATTCTTCGAACATTTGTTTTGGCGATAGCGAATAGTCTAGGCACTCTACTTCCATTGACGATACCTTGGCTAATGTGTCAAACATGTCTCTGCCCGCGGCATCATCTTCGGTAAATATACCTACTGGTTCGCTGTTATTATTAACAACAATAACCGCGCCGTGTGCACGTTTGTGTATTAGGCTTATTGCATCACGAATGGTGTTTTCGGGCGAAAGAGTAATCGGCGTTTCGAATTGCACGTGGCATTCCTTCACGGAGTCTATTGTTTTTTTAAGAATTTTATAGGGGATATCTTGCGGTAAAACCACCAACCCGCCCCGGCGAGTTACTGTTTCGGCCATTCTTTTTCCAGCTACTGCCATCATATTGGCCACTACTATAGGAATAGTATTGCCCGTGCCATCGTGAGTACTTAAATCAACATCAAACCTAGAGTTGAGGTTTGTTTTTTGGGGTACTAAAAACACGTCACTGTACGTCAGATCGTAGCTAGGCGAAATATTATTCAAAAATTTCATTCTTTACTCTCTTTATAACCCACTCATTCTATAGTAGCAGGAAAGAAAGTCAATTTAGGCATATCGTTTAGTCCTGTGTTCTAGATTGTAAATACTTAGTATCACCCCTCGAGAGAGTTAACCCGGTTATGCTATACTAGACCATAAATTAATGACACGAATAATAAAAAAACGAAATCTCGTAATTCTCACAAGTACCGTAGTGACAGCTGGAGTTCTAGCGTTCGCTTTTTCTAGTTTCCTTGGGTCCGACAAGAACGTGCAACCTGAAATATCTACTGCTAGCGGCCCTGCTGCTTTGGAGCAACAAGTTACTATAGAAACTCCCGCTAACGACCCTGCACCACCTCAGTCTTTGTCAGTAGAGCAGACTGATTCCGTCTCTACAGCAAATAATCAATATGCCGTAGTAGATCAAGGTACAGCAACCTTTCAGACTGCATCCGGAGCAACCTATCCACTTCGAACATACAAGCCACTTTTAGTAAATGACCCCGTTGGGCAGCAGTGGTGGACAGACAGCACTAGTCTGGATACTGCTTGGGACATTGGGTCGGGACCAAGGCAAACCGTCGTCGCAGTCATCGATACTGGCTTTGCTCTCCAGCATGAAGAGTTCACTAACCGATGGTCTAATAACAGTGACGAACAAGGTCTAACGGCGAGCGAAGCTTCCAGTAAGCTCAACTGCACCGACAGAGGCCTTCCGCTCGATAAATCCTGCAACCTGATTGACGACAACTTTGACGGTATCGTCGACAATGAAACTGGTGCTACCACTAAAGAGAACCCTTCTCAGCTCAACTGCACCGACAGAGGCCTTCCGCTCGATAAATCCTGCAACCTGATTGACGATGATAGCAATGGCTACGTCGATGATGTAACTGGCTGGGACTTTATTAATTTTGATGCCAGTGTGCAGGCCGGACAAACAAACCCTAGTGGTGACGGCACTCAGCACGGTACGGCGGTAACAGGCATACTGGCTGCGACTGGCAATAATAATAAAGGGATAGCTGGCGTTGACTGGTCAACGAAAATTCTTCCATTGCAGGCTTTAGATGACGATTCGTACGGCAACACACTAACAATAGCTAGGGCAGTTTACTACGCCGCCGATCGTGGGGTTGATGTAATTAATTTAAGCCTAGGCTCGGAAAGTGAAGATTCTTACTTGCGTCAGGCTATACACTATGCGCTCGATCGAGACGTTATAGTCGTCGCTGCTAGTGGTAATGATGGATGTGATTGCATCTCCTATCCGGCCATATACCCAGAAGTTATTGCCGTTGGAGCCCAAAACCAAGAGGGTACCCCTGCAACTTTCAGTAATTACGGGTCAGCGCTCGACATCCTTGCTCCTGGTGCAAGTATGACGACGCCAAGCTGGTCGGAAGCTTTTCCTAGTACTGGTTATATTACTGGTGCGGGCGGTACATCACTCGCAGCACCATACGTGAGTGGCCTTTTCAGCCTTGCTCTCAGCCATCAGCCAACCGCCCAATGGGGTGAGATTGTAAATATACTGCTCGCTACATCTGATCATGACACCCTCACAAAGGCTAATCCTTTTTCTAACCAAATTGGGTCAGGCTATGCGCAAGCTGATACATTTATAACGAGATTGACCACGTCCAATCAGCCCGGGATGCGTTATACCTTTAGGCCAACTCCAACAACTAGTACTCTAAGTAGTTCTCTATCATATCAATGCACGAGTGCAAGCGATTTTCCTACCGCACCTTTCTACGAAGTTACCTCAGGAAAATATACCTTCTATACTATCGATGCGATGGAACGTTCACGAGCAATAGACAGAGGAGATATTGTTGTCTATCTGGGTCGCGTCTGCGTGGGCCTTCCGACCGATACGCCATCAACCACGCGCCTCATCAACCTACTGGGCGAGATTAAGAATTTGCGAAATTACAAGGGTTGGTAAATGCGAATAAGCCACGGACCTGGCAGTGGATAAACAAGTCTAGACGACAAAGTTAACCCCTAACTCTCCACGACCTACTCTTACAATACTTTGCGCGTTATAATTATTTAATGCTAGGAATTTTTAAAAACTTAGAGTCGTGGGTTACGGCTATAATGGAACAACTCGGTGAGCTAGGAGTTGGCTTGTTAGTATTACTTGAAAACGTCTTCCCGCCTATTCCTAGTGAGTTCATTCTGCCCTTGGCTGGTTTTACTGCGAGTCAGGGTAAGCTTACACTCTGGATAGTTATTCTGCTAGCGACTCTCGGCTCTGTCGTTGGCGCAATTATTCTATATTACATAGGCGCGATTTTGGGGCGTGAACGAACGCGTTATGTTTTTCTAAAAATGCCCCTAGTAAGAGTTAAGGATGTAGATAAAACAGAAGATTGGTTTATCAAATACGAAACAAAGACGGTCTTTTATGGTCGAATGATACCGATTTTTCGCAGTCTAATATCTATTCCCGCAGGAATTGAACATATGAATATGATGAAATTTATTACATACACCGCAACTGGTAGCTTGATATGGAATACTGTTCTTGTTACTGCAGGGTTCATACTCGGCGAAAATTTTTATCTTGTGAAAGAGTATGCGGGTTACTTTCAGTATGTCGTTATTGCGCTTGTCCTACTGGGAATTGGTTACTTCGTCATTAGCCGCCTACGGAAATCACGACGGGCAAAAGTTAAAAAAACGAAATAAAAATAATATTTGAACCGTTTTTACGTCGTAAAAGTCCGGTTCTCGTGCCAGGACTCGGGACATAGAAAAAAGCTGAGGCTCAAAAGAACTTCAGCTTTTTTCATGGCTCCCGCTAGTGGACATATTTCTCAACTTCGAAGTGCAAGAAACTTTAAAAAAACATCCATATATTCATTCTACAAGTAATATATAAATGTATCTCGTTTCCCTCTATTGAACGTGCCCCTAAGCTATGAATATCGTAAGGGGTACAATCATATTGAGTTAAATTGAATTATATGATCCATAAATCTGTATAGGCTTCTTTCGACATCTCTTTTACGCGATTGGCTATTTCGTCAGTACCCCATACTTCTTCTTGTGTAATTTTTTCTGCTACTTCTTTTGTCATAGCAAATTCAGAGTCGTTATATATGATCAATTTTTCAATAGGCGGTTTATTGCCAGCACGCCTGTTCTCATCGTAAGTTAACAAAGTTAGGTTCCCGAGGTTAAAAATATGCTCTCTAGCAATAGCATTTACGGCATGCTTTGGGTATATGTGTTCGATATTACATGCCTGAAAATCAGGCCTAGTGCCATTTCTTCGTGCCATTTCATAGCGAGATAGTATATATCGAAATTGATTTTTTGACTCCGTCGTCTCGGACTGCGTTAATTTACAAAATTTATCAGCGAAGAAGTCGTAAGCTGGTGCCATGTTTTTTAATTCTTCATTTATTCCAGAATATATTCTATCGAGACCAATTCGAACATTATCTCGAGTAGGATCCCCCATAAGGGTTTCATGGATTTGCTTAGCATATTTCGCATATACTCTCTCCAACTTGTTAGCAGGTAACTTTGAAACGTACTGATAGACGAAAGAAAAGTTCTCGATTACCTTCAATAATTTATCCTGTATTCTTTTTGTCGAAGAGTCGTTTGCGAATACTGCAAGAAACAACACGTAACATTGTTCGATATTCAAGATATTTATTGCCTCAATTCTTCTCTTTAAAGAAGAGTCATAACCGCTATCGTTTGTAGCTAATGGGGTGGTGTTTTTCAAATTATCATAGATTTTTGCTTGTTCTAATAGTTTTTTAACATAGTTGGATACGAAACTAGATACTGATGCATTACTAAGTATCTTTTTCTTCAACTCGGAATATAGTTTAGAGCTTGTTAAATACCCATGCTCTGACATCCATTGGTATCGCAAGAACTGTTGTAGATTTGATGGATTAAGTGAAAACAAACTCTCTAATTCATCCCAGCGTTTTATTAAATTTTCTTGTTCCAAAGCACTACCGTTAAATGATTTAAACAGTAGGTTTTTGATTAAATCTGCCTGGTTTAGAGGAATACCTTTTGCATTAAGGTTTTCGAAAACGGTATACGCATCCTCGTCAGAATTAAATGTTACTTCGATTATTTCAATACTTTCATCAAGATATGTCATTAGAGCTTCAACACGTTCAAGCTGTTTTTCATCAGACAGTCCGCTCAGATTTTCTGCAATCTCTTGTCTGACTGCATTATAATTTTTTGCTATTTGAGTCTTCTCAACGTCTGTAATCCCATCCATGTCAATTTGATAGCGCGGAGAGTCCGGACTGAACGATTGTATATTCTGTTCGAAAAACTCTGCCAAAGATCTATGAGGAGCAAGCTTAAACTCTCCCGAAACCGTTCCCCTACTATTCCGTATATATGTTGAATGAATATCGCCAGCTAATGATGTTAGCGCTCTTGAGTCACTCGCCGCTAAATAATCACGCACAGCCGCAAATATTAATGTCAACGAAATCAATCTTTGTTGGCCATCTATGACCTCATAAGGTGAACTGCCTTCCTTCGTGAAGGAAAAGGTTCCGATATAAAACGTCTCCGAAGAAGGGTGTAAGCAAGAGAACAAATCAATAATGTCATCTTCCCTCCACCTATAATGTCTTTGGTACTCAGGAATAATGTATTTTCTCGTTCTATTAAAGAGATCTATCAACTTTTTATTATCTGCCTGTAAGCGCATACTGTATCACCTTCACTTTCATCTATTCTTAATTTAATAATACTCCATACGTAACTAATTTGCATACCTGTAACGTCTCTGTGATTAACAAAGAAGCTTAAGCTAGAAATACAAAAAATTATTCGATATGACAGCTTTTTGTAATAACGCTTCTTATCTTTCCCCTGCTAACGTACTCTGTAATCATATAGAGTATGGACTATTCTGATTACGCTCCACTATATAATCTGCATATAGCCATAATGAGGGATTCGACTAGTGCCGGGAAAGGCTTCAAGCACGAAAACGGAGCTCTGTCATTATCGTTGTATTTCTTAGGTGTTAATAGGTCGGCACCCTGTTTATACGACAATCGTAATTACCTTTTATATTTTGCTTGTAATAAACATCCATTTCTTCAAGAGAACCGTAGTCAACCGATCCTACTCGTTTCAATCCATCCCACAAATCAACAGGCATCTCGCAGTAGTGATAGTTCGTACCCCTCAAGTTAATTATTAAATATTCTTCAGAATGGTCGTACCATGCGTTTCGTACATTAAAACGTTCTATTTCTCCCGTACTGAATTGATCGGCATATTTATTTAATAAATCGCCTAAATCTAACTCCTCGAAATTATTGCCAGAAACATCAACGGGGTCGTTACGATATTTGATCGTAATATAATTTTGAGAGGATTGTTTTTGATTTTCTTCTTCAATGTTGGCCGAATTATTGGGCGCGGTATAATCGGAGGTGTTTGATTTTTCGGGATTGATAATGCCCGTAACAATTATGGCAAGTAGGGCGCCGATGAACACAACCGTTCCTAAGACACTGGTAATTTTCTGCTGAGTTTTCTTTGACACGGTATTATATCTCCCCGGATGTCCGACAAAAAAGGACAACCTCTCTAGGTTGTCTACACCATCACAAGATTTGCATCCTGCGCTTTCGAGAAGTTGCCCATTTATGGATGCAAAATCGAAAACGATTTATGTAATTTGTGATGATGTAGACTATTACATCATAGCTTAAACAAGAGATATATTGAACTGCCTCTAGATATACTGCTTGTGGAATACTCTCCAGATACATACTGATGCGAGGTACCGAAGCGGACGAACCGTGTTTGTGGCTGGCATAAAAACAAAACTACAACTACGAAACACCGAGTTGGAGTTTGCCTAAGCCAAGAGCCACCAATAACCTGGGGGCTGCTGTGCTAGTACCGCATAAACCTATATAACGTTTCTATATTCTTCATAACCGTTTTGTACTAGTTTGTTGGCGAGATTTCGCACTGACCGTTTGATGGCTTCATCATCAGACTGGCCAGCTGTTGTTAATATCGATATGGCATTGTCGCGCCAAGTACTAATAGCCCAGCGGTCACGTGTCGCGCCATCCACCATTGTATCAATTATACCGACAGCTTTTGCCGGGTGCGTGGCTACTAACTTTTCTAGACGCGAAAGAACCGCAAAATCCAAGTCTACACAGCCAGCGAGCTTCAGTGCTTCAAGCAGTTGGTCTAGCGACCAATCATTATCAAACTTACCGGAAGCAAACCAAGTACCAAAGTCTTCAAGTGCTTCTTTTTTGCTGCCATCTTTCTTAACGAGCGCCACTACATATTCCCATAGAGCAGCGAGCCTTTTCAACTCTTCAACAGTAACTTCTAGGCTGTTCTGGTCAGCCTCATAAATCCGGAAGCCGATGAAGTTGATTGCCTCCGACAAATGCTTGACGTGCGCTGTATCGAGCATCTTCTTCATAATTGAGCCACCCCTCAAATCGATCTGTCCATACCAGTAGTGCAGGCTCAAATGCTGCACAAGGTGCTTCAGACCTTCAGTAGTTGTGCCATTTTTCTTTTCTTCCGGCTCTATCGCCAGTCTAGGTATCTGCCGCTCAAATACATCGTCAAGAATTTTGATAGCATCAGGATGGACTTTGCTGAAGCTTACATAAGCATCTGCTGCTACCTGGCCGAGTTCATCATCGGAGAATATGGCATCTTTATTACTCATAGCCCACTCTTCTCGGTTACCCCACATCATAGGGAAGTGCCAGCCATAGACAGCGCGTATTGTCTGCGTGGGGTCGTTATCCTTAACCAGGTGCCAGTCAAGCTCAGCGAAGATCTTATCCATAAATTTCTCATCTGCTTTGTTTCGGTTTGCCCATGCCATAGCGTGTATGAGTGCATGCATTGCCTGGCCGCGTATCGTATTTATAGATAGTGAGGTTGGGTCTAGGCTCCGCTTTTCGTCTGCTTCGTATTCCAGTGATGGTTCAGTGTCGCGGGCCAGAATAAGCACGAGGTCTAATACTTTGTCAGCTTCGGCTGCCGTTAAGCGTTCGATCTTTTTGTCATTTTTATCAAACGCCTTTTCCGCAAGCCGTGTAGCACTTGCACGCGCCCATTTGTGATAATCTCGAGACTCTTCAGTTTGTTTTGGCTTCGCGCTGAATATTGGTATTAGTGCGGTTGCAATCTTGCCGATTTGTTCTGCCGACAAGCTGTCTATATTCGTCCAAAATGCATTGATTAGTGAATTGAGATATAAGTGTTTAGTATCTGCAATCTTTGGCAGTAATTTGATAAACCTGTCGGGATTGCTTTTCGCTGCAGACTCAACATTATTGCTGAGGGCTTCTTGGTCTGAGTATAGGTGCGACTCTGGCTCATAGGTTTTTAGTTTTTCAAGTAATTCATTGTCATCAAGCGCATCAAACTCTTCCTGCGTTAGGGCGTACTTGTCTGGCACGGCACGAAAATCGCCAAATTGCACGGCAGGCCGTTTTATAATCTTCTTGAACTCTGCATAAAGCGTCACGTGGATAGTTTTGAGGTTGTCATTCAGCTCTTTGCCACGCAGCGCATACTCCACGCAGCGCTTTATGGTTTCCAGTTTCATACCAAGAATACCGCGTAGCTGCTTAGCTTTACCTTCGTCACTGATTTTGTCTGTTGCCACGAGAGCCTGCAGACTCTCGATGAAGGCGTCAATTAACTTATGTCGGGGTTCGCTTGAATTCTCATGCTCCTCTTCAATAACCGGCCGCCAAATGAGAGAGCTATCTTGTATGGTATCTTCATCTTTTGTTTCTTCAAGTGCTTTGACTTTGCTTTCATTATAGCGGACGGCTTTCTCAAGCAGATTTGCATACATGCTCACGGTTTTATCCGGTGCGGCAGCCGCTAAAGCTGGAGTTATCTTCTTGACCAGCTCTTCATAGTCATGGTCGCGCCATCGTGTTGCAGGGCGTAACCATACCCACTCATCGTCTGTTTTACCTTCCGCTTCCGGGTCTGGCATAACTTCAAGCGCGAGACTCGCTAGTTCTATAGCTTCTTTATCTGCACCTTCGTTAGCAAGTTTAACAATCAAATCAGCTAAAGCATGTCCAAATAATAAGTATTGAGGTTTCTCGATATACTCTTTTATCTTGTCGGTGGCTTCAACGGCCTTGGCTGTATCTATCTTTAGTAGTATTTCGGCTACGTTAGTCATAACGCGTTCATTGTCTGTATCTGGTAAGGCTTTGATAATTTCCAGCACTTCATCCTGGGCCTTGTCAGCAACACGAACTAGGTATTGACCAGCTGACCAGTATGGGAACTGTATATAACCATCTTTGCGAATTTCTTTAATTGGCTTGGCAAACAAGCCCTTTTCTTTGAGTGGTTTTAACCATTCAGGGTTGTTAATGCCATTGAAGAAATGGTCTTGTGCAACTTGCGATTTGTTGATTATCGCCAGTGTCTTTGTAATTAAATCATCAGTTATCATGTTGGTTCTCCTTGCGCCATTAATGCATCAAGTTCATCTAGGTCTTCGATTGGCTGCGGACTTATGAAGTTGAATAGTATATTTTCTAGCTCAGTGATTTTCTGTTTAATCTCATCGATTGTAGTTTCCTGGCGGTGATGCGCTACATCTACAAAGTAGTCGCGTAAGGTCCAGATATCATCAGTCTGAGCCTCCAGTATCTGTTCGGAGGTTTGGCCGTCATTACCGACATACGTTGTCACTAGCGACCTTATTTGGTCACGTCTAGTTTCGCCATCCACGAGAGATCTTGGATCTTGTGACTGAATAGGCACACGCGCTATTAGGTACGGTGCCTTTTCTATCAACTCTCGTGTAGAGTGTGCAGCCTGTGCCAGTATATCTGGATTATCACTTGAGTCTAGCGTTGACCATGCA
This sequence comes from uncultured Candidatus Saccharibacteria bacterium, assembly GCA_964349805.1. Classification (GTDB taxonomy): domain Bacteria; phylum Patescibacteriota; class Saccharimonadia; order Saccharimonadales; family Saccharimonadaceae; genus CAYGHE01. The sequence continues at coordinate 17,874 of CAYGHE010000009.1, forward strand.
CCTTTCAGCATGTCAGCAAGGTGCTGCGACTCACCACCAAGTCTATTTATCAGCTCTAATGTGCTTGAGTTAAAACTAACGGCAGCAACAGAGCCATCACCGCTGTCGGCAAATTCGGTTGATATTGCTTCTGCATCTTCCATATAGATCAACTATACATTAGAAACAGCTGTCTGCCCTGACCAGGGACAGGTCACGGGAACCAATCACCGTATTCCACTACTGGGCCCGGCTAGCAAAAGTGCGTTAGAGCCGAAAATATATCATAAATTCGTAGACAGGTTGGAGTGAGAGAGTGAATAATAGGAAGGGGTGCGGGGGGTGTGATTGTATGTAAATATAACTGTAGTTGTTATGTGTAGATAAATAGCAAGGGGGTGGTTGTATGCGCTACGACCAATTAACCCACTCCGACCAAGATAAGTCTTCAACAGTAGTTATTGCATTGATAACGCAAAGCACAATTAACTTAACAGAGTTATGTTATTACCCTGCCTATATTCCCCCTATTATATACATCTGGCTATACTCTATGTCTTATACTGAAACTATGAGTCCGATGAAATACATTCATGATCGCAACCTTTACTATGTAATAGCTCAGATTTACAAAGACTCAATAAGTCATAGCGCCGATGGTGCAGAGGCATTTAAGCCCGGCTATGTCTTTGTTTATGATATTTTCCAACATCGCTCTATAGTTAGTCCTACATTCTCCGAGCACAGAAAAGTATTTCAATATCTCAGTAAGAATACTTTAATTACGATCACAAAATGTGTTAATTCGAATAATAACGCATGTCCTATTATTAAAGCGACAAAAATCTATTATTCTATTCCTATTCTCAGCGCAATATCTGAGCTTAAAAAGAGACTTGAAAAACAAATAGACAAATATGCCGTTGATAAGCAATATTTATCTAACAGGGTGCGCATTAGTCTAGCTTTTGAAGATGGGTGGATATATGTCTGCTTCGAAGCTCGTGAGTTTAAACTAAATAAGAAATCCCGATTAAGAACAGGTTCTGATCTTTATGATATCTTCGAAGAGACTCTTCCTGTATACGGTGGAATAAATATAGCTAACAGCAGATCAAATGAAAAAGTCTTCAGAGAGTTCAAGACATCAAGAAATCTCAGACAAGTAATAAATAAGGTTGGTTTCAAAGGATTGATGCGAAGCCACTTCTTTCCGATGGCTTCAGAGAATACTCTCCGTTTTACAAATCCCGTGTATGTGCCACTAGTTGATGCTGAAAAAATATACTTAGACCTAGAAAAACGAGAGATCAAAGAAAAAACGTAAAAAATACATACCCGTAGTGCAACTCAGCCTTTTTAGACCTAAGGGTTGAATGATCTTTATATCATTGGTCTATGAGATCAATGGGAAACAATATCAATGGCAGTGAAAGATTAAATAATCTTACCAATGCCAATGCCAATGAGGATGGTAACCCATTCACTATTGATCAAATTGCTGACCGAATAATGCGCGAGCTTAAAGCTCCTGAAAGCTATAAGTACTACTGTAAACTAGCTAGACATATTCCTCGTAGCACACTTGACTATTACCTTACTAGAGCAAGAAATGAAGGTGACGATCCTAAAAGACTCTTTACCTATCTGACAAGGCAGCATCTAACCGCAATTGGGGTTAAATGATATGGAAGGCGAGGCGCAGATTAACGATCTCGACGTTTATGTGCGCTTTTTTAAGTTACTAATAGAGGTTGAGAGGCAAAGTGAAAAAGAGTTATAATGATAGTGCTACCCAACATCAACAACGAACCTAGAGAAATTTTTATTTCTGCTCTTAATGGGCGGTTGTGCCAGAAAAGTATCTCTAGGGATGTCTGATTTGGGTAGCCACAACCGTCCATTTTAAGTAGGAGAAGTTATATGAAAGCATTTCTATTAGCAAGAGTATCAACTGACGACCAGAAGGATGCCCTACCGGCTCAAACATACAGACTAACTGAATACGCGAAAAGAAATCGCTATGATTTTGAACTTACTGAAATAAAAGAAAGTGCTTATAAAGATGCCCGAAATGAGTTTAAAAACGTAGTAGATAAAATAAAAGAATACAAAGAAAAGGTAATTGTAGTTTTCGATAAAATAGACCGTTATACTCGCGACTCAAGCTCTGAACAAGTTAGGGTTTTACAAAACCTATACCGCACCGGAAAGATTGAGCTTCACTTCCCTTCTGATAATCTTTTTATTCATCAAGGCTCTCCAGCTACCGATCTTCTGAGGCTAGGTATGGGCATAGTCGTAGCTCAATATTATTCCGATGCAATTAGCGATAACGTAAAGCGTAGATTTGAACAAAAACTTCGAGACGGCGAGTGGATTGGTAAGGCTCCGATTGGTTATAAAAATACCGTCACCGATCAGGACAAGAAATGGATTGATATTGATGCATATAAAGCCGAAATTATAAGAGAGACTTATAAAAGCTATGCGACTGGTAATACGTCACTCCGGGAGCTGTGCAAAAAATGGCTAAATGATTACGGTATAAAAATTGGATCAAGCCAAATGGATCGTATATTGAAGAACCCCTTCTACTATGGGGAGATGGAGGTGAGAGATAAATTATACCCTCACAAATATGACACTATTATTTCACGCGATCTGTTCATGCAAGTAGATGCAGTTAAGAATGGTTATAAGATTTCTCAACATCGTTGGGGCGGTCTACCCTACGCATTCAGAGGTCTGATTAAGTGCGCCGAATGTGGATGTAAAATTACTTTTGAAAAGAAAAAAGGTAAATATGTGTACGGACATTGCACCCAATCAAAAGGGAAGCACGAAGCAAAATACATGCCAGAGGAGTTCTTTGCCTCTGAGATAGCTAGACTATTCCAATCGATACAAATACCAGAATATGCATACAATGAGGTTAGTGAGGCTCTACGCACTGCTCACGAAGATAAAAAACGAATGCGGGACTCCACACTTGCCAACATTGATGCTGAAATAGAAAAATACCAAAGACGTATTGAAAAAGTTTACGAAGACCACCTTGACGGAAAAATACCGGATTTACTATATCAACGAAAATTTGAAGAATACAGAACTTCGCAGAAGTCATTACAAAATAAGCGTGTAAATATCGAACAAGTTGAGGATGAATACTACGGAACTGTTAATCATCTGTTGAGACTGTCAAAGAATGCCCCAAAACTGTTTGAGAAGGCAAATAACGAACAAAAACGGTCAATGATCAATTTAGTACTTTCGAACTTACAACTAGACGGCAATCAACTGAGGTGGGAATACAAAAAGCCATTCGATACGATGGCTTTTTGTAATAAAAAAACTACTTGGCTCCCGGGGCCGGACTCGAACCGGCAACCTCGAAGTTAACAGCTTCTTGCTCCACCATTGAGCTACCCGGGAATAATTGTTAATCCCGGCAACACCGGGAATACAGACGTAATTATACGCTCTTAACCCCTTGAACGTCAATGAAGCTGTAATCGTCTATTTAAGTCTGGTTATTTAACGGAGACCTTGCCTAAGCTGTAGGTCCAGATGCAGGCGTCGATTATCCACCAAATACCAAATCCGCCGAAAGTGATGAGCTTTAATATGCCCAACCCTACTTCGCCTTTGTAAAATCGATCTGCGCCCAAGAAACCTAGCGACCAGCTAATAATCGTGCCGACTAATATCCATATCCAATCTTTGTTCATTTCTTTCTCCTTTAATATATCTAAATTCTAGCACAACGCAGTCGCGGTGAATATTATTGACGTTTGTTGTAATCGATCAAGCGAGTTCGCATGGCTATATGTGCGCCGTCCAGCCCTAATATTTTCAGAGTACCGATCAATACGTAAAGTTCGTCCAAGACAGCTGGATCGTGCTTTAGTTCTATTTTGTCGAAACGCTCAGTCACGGCGTTAATTAACCACTTTTCTTGAGCTGGCGTTGGACCTTTGCGCGTCGGGGCATCATCTAGATGCGTAGTGACAACTTCTAGTGATCTAGCCGATTTATCTCTTTTATTGAGATAGCCCTTGGTTATTAAGTTATCTATATGAGTCGCAACTGTCGAAACTGACTTGTAGTCGAGCGATCGCATAATTTCACGATAGCTCGGGCCATAACCATGACCCTGTATAAAAGCATCTACAAAGTTAAGCAATTCCCTTTGCCTTTTTGTGGCTCGCTGGCTACTCATGTCTTTATAATACTCCCTGTTTACGGGTGCTGGATGCCAACGCTATTCCAGCTAGGCCCCACCAAACAATGGCCACCGTATCATCTACCCAAACTGGTAACAGTAAACCAATAGCCGCCAGGCCAATACCGCTAGCAAACACTCCCAGCGCCAACCAATCACCCCGACGGTGCCATAAACGACCAAGTATTAACGCAAAAATTGACAAGAATAGAATCAAGCCTAACCAGCCTACTTCATGCGCTATGAATAAATATTGGTTTTCGACTATAAATGATTTTTCACCAAGCAATGATGCCGACCCTGTAGACCCCACCCCAGCACCAAAGGGCTGTTGAATCAACCTATCAGAGCCTTCCACAAGCGATTCAACATGGTCTTCGTTGGAAGTTACAGCACTGCCGCCTATCGGATTTTCGTGCAATACAACGTTAGAGATAAAGTAAGAATCCCTCACTGCGAATAAGCCGCCCAAGATAGCCAAGGTTATAACACTGCCAATAACCCACGCTTTTCTCGACAACCGTCGCCCCACGGTGGCCGCTAAAACTATTAAAACAGCCAAAATGGCGCTGACTAGAGCGCTCCGTGAATAACTAGCCCAGAGCGCAACTATGCCACCTCCGGCCAAGATAGCTACGAGAGCAAGTGGCCATTTCTCTCGTTTGATTCGCTTTTTAACAAAGGCGGCGGCCAGTAGAGCAAAAACTATAGCCATGTATGCGCCGAGTGGATTAGGCCCACGCAGCGTGCTGTTGATACGGATAAATTCGTAGTTTTTATCAACTGTCAGATAGGCCGATATGGTTTCCGTGCTATACCCGATATGTTTTAAAACATCGTGCGGTAAAACAAAAACCTGCAACAAGGCAAAGATAACGACCAATAAAGCGCCGGCTACACCGACTTTCATGAATGTTGGTCGTGCGTTTGGGTATAGTTTCACGGCAAGATAGACTAACGCAAACATCAATACATAACGTAAATCAATCATTAGGCCGGCTATTGTCGGCATCAACCCCTGCCACATAAACGGCACCATGATTACATGTAACAGAATATAGGCGCCGATGAGCAAGAATAAGGGGTTTTTGAGCAATCTCCACTGTCTTTTTTGATGGATAAGTATCAAAGCAAATAGGGTTGCTATAAACAAAATTATTTCTTTCCAGGCTTTGATTAATAGGTCAAAATCCGGCCACAAAACTCCCAAACCTACACTTAGTGGCGCGTGTAGCACGACCCCACCAAATACAATCAGCAACATTCCGACGTATGCTTTGTCGAGCAATGACAGCTTTTTACTATTTACCATTTACCACCTACTAACCAACCGACGACTATCTAGCCCCTTTGCCAAAGAGAACCGTAGAGACGGTCTTGAATAATATTTTTACATCTATCCAAAAACTCCAGTTCTGAGCGTAATAGAGTTCCAAATCAACTCGACCCTCAAAAGGCATGTCGCTTCGACCAGAAACTTGCCAAAGCCCAGTAATGCCCGGCTTGACGCTAAAGAGCAAGGCGCCACGATTTTTATAAAAGCTCTTTTCATCAGGCAATATCGGTCGTGGCCCAATAATGCTCATATCACCTCTTAGGACATTTACAATTTGTGGTATTTCATCAAGCGAAGTAGCCCTCAGAAATCTTCCGAATTTAGTAATCCTCGGGTCTTTGTCGACTTTTCTGGTTTTGGCGTAGGTCTCGGCCAAATCATGCCTGCCCATTTCTTCAAAAATTTTAATAGCATCTTGCCCGCTATACTCGGCTTTCATTGATCGGAATTTATAAAGATTGAACTTGCGCCCATATCTGCCCAGCCGCACATTAGTAAATATCGCCGGACCTGGGTTGAATACTTTTTGCATCAAGATGAAAAATGCCAATATCAATATCCATAACGGAGCCGTAATTATTACAGCAGAGAGGTCCAAGATGCGCTTGAAAATAGCACCCCACCCAACTAGTGGCGTTTGGTAAACTGTTATCATTGGGTAGCCCAAGAATACGTCTATACTGTTTTTGCCAGAATAAAACTCCGCTTCGCCCGGTATAAAACTATAACTAAGATGGCTTGACTGGGCAGCGGCAAGAATTTTTTGATTGCGCTCAGCCGAGTCATACAAATCTGTCTGAATGATAGCGGTGATACGGTTGGCCTCGATATCGCGCAGGGCAGCCTCGACGTACGAATAATGCTTGGTTTTAAATCTTTGTGGCAAGATTTGTTTAGGACCAGCCATGGCTACTATCTCATACCCGCTTTTCTCGGTGTCGTTTAAATTCATAGCGATATCCTTCGTAGCACCAGACGTACCAATCAGTAGCACTCGACTAATACCTATCCTGTACTTAAACAGCAGGCCTCGTATAAAACGCAACAATTCCCGTTCAGCAGTAATTAAAACGAAGGCCCCAACTAGCCCATAGACAGCAACCAGGCGTGCTGGCAAGATTTGTTCCTGGCTGACGTACTCCCATCCTATTACCAGTAAAATACCGATAAATGAACCAACGGCTATCTTGGACCATTCCAGAAGGCGACGGTTATATACAGCTGAGTGGTATAAACCTAGAGCCGCAAAAATTAGAATCCAAAAGGGGACTATTAAAAGAAAGTTGAGCAGATAGTCATAGGCGTGAACATCTGCTACCAGTGGTCGAGGGTCATATTGAACGCGGGCTATATAGGCTAATACAAAAGTTGCCAACAATATGAAGGTATCGCTAAGTACTA
>CAYGHE010000010.1:0-4492 GCA_964349805.1 uncultured Candidatus Saccharibacteria bacterium
TACCAGATACTAGTAACACGCCTACTAGTGCTATAACGGGTATTAGGCCGCCAATGCGGGCGTACGGGTTGCGAGGAAACAAGCTATACCAATAAGATAACAAGAAGTTTAGCCCGGAAGCTAGCAAAAGAACTAACGGCAAGAATGTAATGCTCGTGAAAGTCGGATTCAAGGCGATTACTGGCAATAGTAGCACTATCCAGGCCATGATTACGTAACTTTGTGCGCTAAACCGTGTTCGGACAAGATTATAAATACCTATACCGATTATAAGCATTGAACCTAGGGCAAAAAACGGTGTCATTAATGTTGTGCCACCAGATTGAGAAAAACCAAGATATTGTTCTGCTAGTGACATCAAATTAGCCCCAAAATCTGGTCTGGAAACGGGTATGCCTAATAATTCTAGGCCTAAGGCTGGTCGTTGCAGTATAGCTAATACCAGCGGAGTTAGTAGTATGACCGCTACGCCTCCCCCTATTGCTAATCGCAGTTTAGATAATTGTAGAACTAAGTAACGAAGGTGCGGGTGCAATAGTGCGGCGCTAATTATCGCTAGTAACATATAGATACTGAGGGGTGTGTATAAACTCAGAGCGGCTATGGCGAAAAAAGCTACTTTAGGCAAGGCATTTCTTTGTTTTTGCCTGGCGATAATGGTGGCCATCAACAGTAGCCATACTGACCAGAAGAGGTACAAGATGCCGGGGTGGCCGCTTTGGGCAATAAATAGAAATTGGCCAGTAGTTATGGCTATTAACGAGACCAAGACCGCAGTGTTAGGTTTGAACCATCGCCTTAGTAGCAACACCAAGCCTATGCCAGAGAAAAGAGCCAAAATTATAGAGGGCAACTTTATACTAATGATACTGACGCCGAATAGAGCCAGGCTAATCTTTTGCAGTAAATGGTACGGAAGATTGACGATTGCTAGTGTGTCTAAGTCGCGTATAGAAACGTTACTACTGGCGACAACGGACGCCATCTCTGTCTCGGAGATTCCACCAGGCAAAAAGAAACCAGCAAAGAACAAGGCACCTATAAGTCCGGCAGTAATGAGCCCATAACCAAACCAGTACCTGTATCGGTATACGAAAAACCGAGTGATATCAAACCTACCCATATACAGGTCTCATTATAACATGGGGCTACTCGTGTTTTTTGTCTAGAGACATGAATCGAAGGCGTTCTGGGTGGAAGTAAAGCTCGATTTTACCAGTAGGACCGTTACGGTGTTTAGCGATATGTAATTCGGTAATATTTTTGCGTTCAGTTTCTGGGTTATAGTAAGCCTCGCGGTATATGAACATAACTATATCGGCGTCTTGCTCTATTGACCCAGACTCACGAAGATCAGCTAATTGAGGAATTTGAGGGCTACGGGATTCAACAGAACGCGACAGCTGGCTAATGCCTATAACGGGGACGTTTAACTCGCGGGCTATAAGTTTGAGGCCTCGGGATATTTCACTAACTTCCTGAACACGGTTACCATCACCGCGTCCGCTTCCCTGCATTAACTGCAAATAGTCCACAATAACTAATCCCAAAGGTTGTTCATGAGCCGCGCGCCGAGCTTTGGTGCGCATTTCTAGTACCGATAATCCAGGTGTGTCATCTATAAATATAGGCGCTTCAGCCATTTCACCCATCGCTTCGGATAGCTTACTAAAATCATCATCAGACAAGTTACCGGTTCGAATATTCCAAGCGTCTACACCAGAGGCGTCGGCCAACATACGGTCGACTAATTGCTCTTTACTCATTTCCAAACTAAAGAACAGGACGGATTGCTTGGCTATGGTGGCTACGTTGTATGCTAGGTTGGTGACCAAGGTCGTTTTACCCATTGCTGGGCGGGCGGCTATGACAATAAGGTCGCTTCTTTGCAAGCCTGCAGTTTTATTATCCAGATCACGATAACCGGTGCGGATACCACGCAAAGAACCTTTGTTACGGTGCAGTTCTTCCATGCGGTCAAAACTTTCACCCAAGATACTTTCAATACTAACAAGGTCTTGCTTTAGTGATTGATCGCTAACGGAAAACAACTCAGCCTCGGCTTTTGAGAGTAGTTCTTCGGTGGAGGAATCTTCGTTATAGCCAATTTCTGATATTTCACCACTAGCTTTAATTAGTCGCCGACGAATAGCCTTCTGCCCTACCATCTCGGCGTATGCTTCAGCGTGAGCTGCTGTTGGCACGTAGTTAGTAAGCTCTGTTAAATACGTAGAGCCGCCAATTCCGTCTAATTCTTTTTTGCGCTTGAGCTCTTCAGTTAAAGTCAGTAAGTCCACAGGTTTGTGTTTTTCGTATAGACGCATCATGGCGTCATAAATAGTGCCGTGCCGCTTGTCATAGAAGTCCCGAGCGGACACGTGACTTGATACGTCAGACAAAACTTCTTCGTCAATCAATACTGCGCCGAGCAAACTCTTTTCGGCGTCAACACTTTGAGGTGGAACCTTACCGGATGCGGTTTCGTTCTTGTCAGCCATCACTCCCTTACCTGGGTTCTAATTGAACCTCTTCTCCTCCGCCCATAATAACAGCAACAGCTGCTGCCTGGCTATCTTTTAACGGAGGGGTTGTGGGCAAGGTGTGGACATCTATATTATTAAATCCCGTGGCTTGGAGGCATTCTTGCATTAACTGACGATACCTTGAACTATCCAATTTGTTCTTGTAAAACCTGTTTCCGGTATAAAGAGTTAGCTTTGTATCGTCCAAATCATGCCCGCATTTAGATAAAACACTACTAAAAGCCACGTGGTGTTTTTGGGTATATTCTATAAGCTGTTTCCAGTTAAACCCCTGATTCTTAGCCTTGGTTTTAGGCTTAGGCGCGGGAGTATCTGGTTGCTGTAAGGTCAAAACTGATGCTTTAACTTCACGAACTGGCACCGACAAAGCCGCTTCTTTGGGTGCTGGCTGAGATAAAGCCGCCTCGCTTAATACGCAGAGTAACTTTAAGGCGGGACGTGAACTTCTGGCTACATCGAGCAACCCATCAAGAACTGGCAGTAAACTGGGGCTTTCGGCTATATTGCGGCGGATTATACCCATGAGCTGTGAAGACAAAACAGTGCTGTCTATGCCTTCGTCTGACAGACGGTCTAAGGTTTTGGTAACGGTGTTGATATCGTGGTTTTCAATAGCTTGCAACAGTTGTTCAAGGGCGGTTTTAGGAGCAAGACCCAAGGTATGCTCGATTAATTCAACTGTAATACCGTCTTTTTCATCGGCCAAGCTTGCCAACTGATCCAATAATCCGATACTGTCGCGAAAACTACCTTCGCCGCGTTCGGCAATCAGTGAGAGAGCTTCGTTCGTTATATTGATCTTCTCTTTCTTAGCGATGTTACCAAGGTGTTTAACCGCGTCTTTCTCACTAATTAAGCGAAAACCGAATCGCTGAGTTCGGCTAATTATAGTATCGGGCAGTTTTTCGGCATCCGTGGTAGCTAAAATAAAGACGACGTGCTCGGGCGGCTCTTCTAGTGTTTTTAAGAGAGCGTTAAAAGCAGCTTTTGAAAGCATGTGCACTTCGTCGATGATATAGACTTTTTTGAGTGCTGAAACGGGAGCTAGGCGTACTTTTTCTCGTAAGTCCCTAACGTCTTCGACACCATTATTGCTAGCGGCGTCAATTTCTATAATGTCTAGGTGGTTCTCGTCGCCGGTATAAGGCAGATTGTTAATTTCGTGGGCTAAGATTCGGGCAATTGATGTTTTTCCTACACCGCGGGGCCCCGTCAAAAGATAGGCGTGAGTAGTGCGGCCTTTGGACAAAGCTTGCGCCAAGACATCTCTGATATGATCTTGACCGACAATCTCATCAAGCGATTTACTGCGATACTTACGATATAGCGCACTAGGCACTTCCTGTTCCCCCTCACTTGTTCTACGACGATTATAACCGCTATCCAAGCCTTATAATGCCGTATTTTTTACTTTGTTTATTTTCGCCTCTTTGGATGAGTCGATAATAGTGCTAATGCTAAATTAAGTCAAGTTAGGGTGATTTATAGGGCTGCTTCGACGGCTGCCCAGGTTGCTTCTGGGTTGTCGGCGGGGATAACAATCGTGACTTGATCGCCAGTTTTAATACGGAAATAAGTGACGCTGGCTAGTAAAATTCGATATTCGCGGCCGTTAGCTTCGACGTAATATATGCCGTCATGTTGTACTAATGTACCGATAATTTGTCGGCGTTCGATTGGGCCGATTTGTTTGTAAACGAATCCGCCATCTTCGGCTATGGTTAATTTTAGGATATCTCCTTCAACTAACTTTGATTTGCTGGCATAGTTAGCGGGTACAGGATATTCTTTGCCATCTGGGCCGATCATCTTTTGACCGTCAAATACGCCTTCGACCACTTTACCTTTGCCATCTTCGATGTTGCTACTGTTTGGCGTTATAACCTCGCCGTCATCACCGATTATACTAATCAGTAATTCTTTGGCAGCTGCAAGGTTAACTTCAGCTT
>CAYGHE010000010.1:4592-22426 GCA_964349805.1 uncultured Candidatus Saccharibacteria bacterium
TCACCGATTATACTAATCAGTAATTCTTTGGCAGCTGCAAGGTTAACTTCAGCTTCCTTAATTAAGGTGTGAAGACGTTTTGCTTGTTTCTCTGGTAATTCAGACATGGTATCTCGCAATTTCCTTTGTCTATTTTTGGCTGATATTAACCCCATATATAGCAGTGAATCAAATCTTTGTCAATAATCAAAACACCGCCTACAGTTCTAAGGGCGGTGTTTTGTAGGTATTACTACCAGGTCGACACTTCGATTAAACTAACTCTACTGTTGCGCCAGCTTCTTCGAGAAGTTTGCGGGCGTTTTCAGCCTCTTCTTTGTTGACTTTCTCTTTGACTGCACCTGGTGCTCCGTCAACTATAGCTTTAGCTTCACCTAAACCAAGTCCGGTAATTTCTTTAACGGCCTTGATGACGGCTACCTTCTGTCCACCAGCTTCTTTCAGGTTGATGGTGAATTCACTTTTTTCTTCTGCTGCTGCTGCGCCAGCTTCAGAGTCTGATGGTGCTGCGGCAACTGCAGCTACTGGTGCTGCGGCGCTTACGCCCCACTCTTCTTCCAAATATTTGACTACTTGGCTCAGCTCTAGGGCTGAGAGTTTGTTGAGTTCATCAACGATTTTTTTCTGAGCGGCATTTAATTTTACGGATTCTGATTCTGCCATTATATTATTCTCCTTTAGTGTATTGTTCGGTTACTGATCTTTAAGTTGATTACAGAATTACAGGGATTCGGCGCGTTGCGCTAGAACCTGAGTTAACCCTCGTTGAGTACCATTCAAGCTGTTTAGCAGTCCGCTTAGTGGTGAACTTATAACGCTGACCAATTGGCCGCGCAACTGTTCTTTACTTGGCAAGTTAGCTAATTCATTAACGGATGCAGTGTCTAGGACAACTCCAGCGTTATCGAGCCCTACCACCAGTTTTAATTCGGCGTGTTTTTTAGCAAAACGAGCCAAAATTTGAGCTGGGGCTACTTCATCCTCATCGGAAAAAGCATAAAGCAATTGTCCCGAGAGCGTTGAAGAGTCGGCTTTTTGGTGCTTCTCACTTTTGCTTAGAGCAACTCGCACTAAACGGTTCTTGGCCACTTTGATTGTGACGCCAGCTTCTCGCGCTAAAGCACGCAACTCTTGCAAATCGCCTACGGAAAGGCCGCTATAAACAGCACCGACCGTTAGTCGTGATTGCTCGAAAAGTTCTGTTAGTTCTGTAACCAGGGTTTCTTTTTTATCGCGTGATATTGCCATAAAATACTCCTTGGTTAATTTTTATTATGTGTCGACCGGATTGTAAATGTACCTAAAAGACAAATCGCAGGCGAAAACAAAAAGTCTTTGGTTCTCGCACTGCCAAAGACTTAAAATATGTATATCTTGTCGATATTTTACACATCCTCGGTGGCGGATTAAGCACTTGATTTCTCTTGCGCGGCCACTGTCTTTGGTCGTGTCCTAACCCCTGCAGTATAGTGGCAATCTGTTGTATTGTCAACACTTAAAGCCATCTTGAAGTTATCGCTCTTATGCTGTAGAATACATTCTTGTGTCCAAGGTCCATTCCTATGGACATAATTCTAAAAGTATGATATAATGAAAAGATAGGATATAAATAAATTATAATGCCAAACCCAACAGATCCAACAAACCCTCAGGAGCAGGAGCCTGCTCAACTTTTCGAATACCCTTCGGATTATAGGCAGCATATTTCTATTCCTAATGAAGAAGTTGCTTCTAGGCAAGAAATTATATTTACGGAACCGAGCAGTCACCCGAATGCGGCTACTCCCTTAGATCCATATTATGATGAAGAGGTGAAAGCTCACCAGGGAGAGATAAGTCAGTTATTCGTGGAATTGATTGACAAGGGAGCTCCCAAAGGTACGCCAGTAACTTTTATCGATAGCGTAGTGGCTATGTATCAATCAAGATTTCATAGGCGACTTACAAAAAATCAGGCAAATTACCACAAGAAAGACTCAGAAGCCACAGTCTCGGATCCTTTAATGCTTGAAAGAGCTCTTCGGGGGCAAGCTACGCCGTCAGAACTTCTCACCGTACAAAAAGAACTTAAAATACCAGCTATTGAATTAGCTAGAGTAACCCACCCTTTTGGGTACAGAGAACAATACGTGCCAGATACTCTCAAATTAGTAACCGGAGCTTTGGTGGAACATGGCGGAGTCCTTATAGATGAAAATGATCCTGAGTACAAAGACGAGTTTGATACAGAGTTTGACTCAGTCATTTTAGATGGGCCCAACGACAAGCAGCGTGATTTGCTAGTCTTGCGTAAAAGCACTATAGGAACCATAGACAATATAGTAGTTAGGCAGCGGTCAGCGTTCATTGTACGCACTAACGTTCATGATGAAAAAGCTATTCAGGAACTAAAAGCTGACCCTAGGCGTCTAATGGATGAACACGAGATACTGATTTCCCTATCTACAGCGTGGTACGCTTACGCCGAGAATGGGACTAAGAATCTTGGCCGCAGTGCATTGTTAACTGCTACTCCAGACGACTCCGAAAAATAATTCTAACTAGTTAGAGGTTCGACGATTCGCCAGATTTCGTCAGCTATGGCGTCAATTGATTGACTAGCCGATATTACCGGCATTTCTTTGCGTTTAGCTAAATCTCTATATCCGTCGATAATTGTTTGTTGGAATTTATCATCACGCGACTCAAACGTGTCGGGGTTTTCTATTTCCCCTCTTTCGCTAATGCGGCGAACTCGCTCGGCTTCATCGTCAATGTCCAAAATAATGCGCATATCTGGCTGCACATACTTTTCGTCAGTAGCAAGTTTAGTTATGTTTTCGATTAATTCCAAATCTACGCCTTCACCGTAACCTTGGTAAGCTAACGTTGAAGTATAGTCACGAGCCGATATTATCCAAGTCCCCTGATTAAGTGCTACTCGGCCTTGTTGAGCCCAGTTTTCACATCGTGCCGCGCTAAAAAGTAATACGTTAGTTAAACCCACTCGATCCAGGCTAGCATTTAAAATAACCTTTCTTAATGCCTGTGATATATCCGTACCACCCGGTTCATGAAACTGAATAACCTTGATACCAAGTTTTTCTAGCTTTTCAGCCAACAACTCAGCTTGTGTAGACTTACCCGTGCCGTCAGTACCTTCGATAACGATATAGCGGCCCGGCTTGGTCATTTTATGCCTTTAGGTAATCCTTTTACGGATCTTGGTTTGGTACGGATGTCTTTATAGGCCTTGGGCAGCATTTGCTCGGGCGACCAGGTTCGAATAAGTTCATCAAGATCGGAGGTGTGCTGGTATTTACCGCTTTTACCGCCTCGACCACTACTGTAATCACCTTCTACTGGTCCAGTATGATGAAATATGATTTGACCAACTCTTTCGCCAACCGGCAAGACAACAGATTCATACTTGTTCAAGTTATAAATCTCAAGTGTTATGCGGTTGATGTAACCCGGGTCAATCCAGCCGGCATCAAAACAAACTGCTACGCCGTTACGTCCCCAACTACTACGTGATCGAATTTCGCAGGCTCCTCCTGTAGGTCGAATCCCGACGAATTCTTGAGTGTGCCCCAATATACGTTCTTGAGGTCGCAGCACGATAACAGGGTGGTCTTTGGGGATATTGTGAAACAGGGCGTGTTTGTGGTCTTCACTCCATTCTGCGTGGGACTGAGCCTCTAAGGGACCTTTGAAATAACGTCTAACGTCTTCTTCGTCGAATGGATTATAGACTCTATAACCGTCTTGGTATTCTTGCTTGTAAAAATAGCTTCCCAAAGTAATATCAAGACTGGCCTCGCTAACATGGGCGGGCGTATAAGGCTCGCAAACAATCGTTCCATCGGCAATAGCCGCTTTAATCTCGGTGTTACTATATACACCAGTCGCCTGATATTTAGACATTCTTACACTCCCTATTCTGTTTGTTTCAATTGTACATGATATTATGATGCAATGAAAAGCATTATTGTCGCATACGATGAGGACAGAGGTATTGGCGCGGACAACGATCTTTTGTGGCAACGCGACTTACCTGCTGACCTGCGCCATTTTAAAGACTTAACCAGTGGACACGCTATTATTATGGGATTCAGAACGTACCAGTCGATAGGCCGTCCTTTGCCTAATCGCAGAAATATCGTCATAAGCAATCGTCCGACCGACATAGATGGCGTAGAGGTCGTCAGTGATCTTCAGGCGGCCTATGATCTAGCAAAAAATAGCGAAATTTTTGTAATTGGTGGTGGTAAAACTTATGATGCGGCGCTAAGTTCAGTAGATCGGATTTTTGCTACTGAAGTAAAAGCTAAGTTTCAAGCTGATACATTTTTCCCTAAAATCAACATAAATGAATGGCAAGAAATATCTCGAGAAGCTCACGAGGCGGATGACAAGAATAAATATTCGTATGATTTCGTTATTTACAAAAGAATCTAGACGGCAATAGGCGCTTTAATAGCGGGGTGAGGGTCGTAACCTTCTAACTCGAAGTCTTCTATTTTGAAGTCGAAAATTGATTTAACAGATGGGTTGATTTTCATCGTAGGCAAAGGTCTGGGATCGCGGGACAATTGCAAATCTACTTGCTCTAGGTGGTTTAAGTAAATATGGGCATCTCCGAAAGTATGCACAAACTCTCCAAGCTTTAATCCCGTAACTTGCGCCACCATCATAGTCAACAAGGCGTAAGAGGCAATGTTAAACGGTACCCCAAGCAGTGTGTCAGCGCTTCGTTGGTACAGTTGGCAACTTAGCCGGCCATCGTTGACGTAAAACTGGAAAAGGCTGTGACAAGGTGGTAAACCGGCCTTTGCCATCTCTTGAATATCAGCGACGTTCCAAGCCGAAACGATAATTCGCCTAGAGTCAGGATTGTTTTTTAGAGTTTCAATTACTTCGCTAATTTGATCTATCTCACCACCTTTTCCGTCAGGCCAGTGACGCCACTGATAGCCATAGACTGGGCCTAGCTCCCCGTATTGTTTAGCGAATGCAGGGTCTTCTTTGATGTTTTGAATGAACTCAGATAACTTACTGCTCCACTCGTCAGACCCTACTTCTGGAATGTCTTGGTTGGTGGATTGAAGGTAAGCCTTAAATGGCCATTCGTCCCAGATATGCACGTTGTTCTTTACTAAATATTCTATATTACTGTCACCCTGCAAGAACCATAATAACTCGTGAATTATACCTCGTAAAAAGAGTTTTTTGGTCGTTACCGCTGGAAAGCCATCATTAAGATCAAACCTAATTTGCCTACCAAACACGCTCTTTGTGCCCGTACCCGTACGATCGCTCTTTATCGTGCCGTTAGTTTTGATGTCTTGTAGCAAGCCTAGATATTGTTTCATGTATTTAGAATAGCAAAATGCCCGCCGTATTACGACGAGCACTTACTATTTTATTTTAACTAACAGCTTAGTTAATTGTGTTTTCGACCTTGATTCCAGGACCTTGTGAGGTACTGGTGGACACGGTCTGAACAAATACACCTTTTATGCTGGCTGGTTTTTGCGAACGCAAACTATCAAGAAATGCATTGACATTTTCCTCTAGTTTTTGAGCGCCAAAACTAACTTTACCCACAGACAAATGCACGATAGATTGTTTGTCTACTCGGTATTCTACCTTGCCAGCTTTGGCTTCTTTGACAGCCTTAGCCACATTTGTTGTGACAGTTCCGCTTTTAGGGTTTGGCATTAATCCACGGGGGCCTAACAAACGAGCATATTTACCGAGTCTTGGCA
The DNA here is from genome assembly GCA_964349805.1 of uncultured Candidatus Saccharibacteria bacterium. GTDB lineage: Bacteria > Patescibacteriota > Saccharimonadia > Saccharimonadales > Saccharimonadaceae > CAYGHE01. Next base: position 10,343 of record CAYGHE010000010.1, read on the forward strand.
TGTATTGAGGTGTAGCAACCAGAACATCGAAGTTAATGTTTTCTTTATCGAGTTGCTGCAATAAAGTTTCGTCTCCTACGACATCAGCACCAGCTTTTTTAGCTGATTCAAAATCACCTTCTGGAGCAAAAACTGCGACACGAATAGTTTTACCGCTTCCGTTTGGCAGGGCTACAGTAGCGCGGATATTTTGGTCGGATTGACGTGGATCAACATTTAAGCCTACGTGTATTTCTACGCTGGCATCAAACTTGCTGGGGTTGGTTTTAACAACTAATTCCATTGCCTCTTTTAGGGCGTAAACTTTGTTGCTATCTATCAACTCAGCGACTTTTCGGTAAGATTTGCCGCGGCGCTCTATTTTAGGCCTAGTAATAGGCTTGGGGCCTCTTTTGACCTTAGCTTCAGCTTCTGCGGTTTTTGGAGTAGTGTCACCAGCTTGTTTGCGAGCTTCTTTTTCGGCTAATTCTTCAGCTTCCTTTAACGCTTTCGCACTGCGCTTACCCGCCTTGGTAGTTACAACTTCCTCTGAAGTCTCGCTAACTTCGTTCTCGGTAACGTCAGTATCTGCTGGGACATCTTGAGGTGCCTTTGCGGATGCGATCGCAGCTTCAATCTCGGCGATAGTGTTTTTAGCGGTTATTTCAAGACCAAGCTTCTTGGCCTGTTCTAATAGTTCGGCTTTCTTAGCCATCTTATCCTCCTAAACTTTTTAGATAGTTACTTAATATTTTCTTGATATGGGTTTTGCCCCAGCCAGTTTTCAACCATTTCTCTCTTGCGAACGCATCTTGTTGATTCGTGAACGCCTCATAGTAGATTAGCTCAAAAGGCCTACGCCGTTTAGTTGATTCTACTTGGCCCTTATTATGCAGTTCAAGTCTTTGCTTAATATCCTTAGAGCAACCTACGTACAGATTGCCGTCTTTTTTACTCCTAAGAATATATACGTACTGCATAATAATCTACAAAAGTTTTGGAGGATGAATCCTTTCTGTGGTACAAACCCCGTCGCATGTATGCGACGGGTCCCAACATTGATTGTTATCTGTTAATTATATCACGTACTAGGGTCAGTTTCAACAGTAACTATCTCGTCAGGGTCTATAGGTATTTCTACGGTGGATTCTATAGCTGCGTGTTGCAACCGCTTTTTTAAGTAGGGACGCACAAGGTTCATTCGTCTCTCAAGTTTTTTTTGCCGTTCGGTTGTGTCAAAGCCGAGCAAATTGAGTGCTTTAATTCCGACGCCTGCCAAGGCGCAGTCTAGTTGCTCGTCACGTAATAACTGTTCTAAAGTTTCTCTGCCAACACCGTATTCTACACTCGTCACTTGTTACCGCGCCTCTATTTTTATTTAAAGTTCCTTGTTTTTATTCTATCACTTCTACGCCCATACTTCGAGCGGTACCGGCTATTACTTTGACCGCGCCATCTACGTCGATAGCATTAAGCTGATCTTTTTTCATTTCAGCTATTTCTTCTAATTGCTTGCGAGTAATCTTGCCTACTTTTTCAGAGTGCGGCTTGCCGCTGCCTTTGTCGATCCCAATTTTTTCACGAATTAAATCGTCTACTGGGCGACCCAAAGACTTCCATTCGAAAGTACGGTCCTCATATATCTTCATGTGTACTATTACATCTTTACCTTGCAACTCTTTGGTGGCCTCGTTGAAAGGATTAATAAAGTCCATCATGTTCAAGCCCCATTGACCTAGGGTGGAGCCTACTGGTGGTCCAGCTGTAGCTCGTCCGGCGGGGATGCGTAGTTTCAGATTACCTATAACTTTTTTTGCCATAACTGGTGAATTATACCTTTCGTACCTGTAGGGCGTCAAGCTCAACCGGCGTGTCGCGGCCGAACATGCTGACCATTACTCTAATCTTGCCCTTTTGTGGGTCTATCTCGCTAATTGAACCGTCAAATCCCTTGAACGGACCATCAGTGATACTAACCACTTCTCCGACCGCAAAGTCAATCTGGTGTTTAGGATCTTCGACGCCCATACGCTTCTTGATTTTGAGGATCTCGTCATCGGAAACAGGTGTTGGTTCGGTTCCTGTACCTACAAAACCGGTAACACCAGGAGTGTTGCGTACTATATACCAGGTTTCGTCGGTTAACTTCATTTCTACAAGCGCATAACCTTGAAAAATCTTTTTCTCGACTATTTTGCGTTTGCCGTTCTTAATTTCAATTTGTTTTTCTTTGGGAACCATGACATCAAATATCTTGTCAGCCATGTCCACGGTAGTAATACGCTGACGAATACTGTCGGCAACTTTTTCTTCATAGCCACTATAAGTGTGGATTGCGTACCATCTGCGGGCTGAGTCGTAACGGTTTCTTGACATAGTTGTTTTATCCTAACATTAAATCAAATAATTTTTGAAAAATAGTATCTAGTAATACGATAAAAGCGACAAAGAACAAGGTGAACAAAACAACGGCCAGAGTTAAACCCCAAGTGGCGCGTCGCGTTGGCCAGCGAACTTGCTTTAGTTCTGTCCAGGCTCCTTTGAAATAGCTACCGATAGCGCGCAAAGGGTTAAGACGTTTCTTTGGCTGTTTTTCCGTATCAGTTTTAATTTCTACCTCTGTTTCCACGTCTTTTATTTTTGGCGTGTCAGAAGCCTTGATACGAGTGATTTTTGTTGCTTGCTTTTTACTTTTGGCAGTCACTTTTATCTCCCAAATTAAATAGTCCACCGGAGCGGACTGTCAAGAGTCAGTATAAAGCACCCGCCACTGTTAGTCAAGCGTCTGTTCGATTTTACGACCAACCGTAAATCGAACACCTCTGGCTGGGTGCCCAATAAGGGGTGCGGCTCTAAATTCAGGCCACCCTTTTCCGTGATTATAACTGGCTCCAGGCACCAGCGAGCTGGATTTTACCGCAATATCACTAGATTTCATGCCAACAAAACTAGTATGTGTTGGTTTGGATTCTTCACGTAATCGATACTTTCCTGCTGGTTGATCCAGTTGACGTTCCTTGGAGCCATAGCGTATACCAACGTAGCGTATGGCGTTAATACATAAATAAGAAACGGGGTCCAAGAATGTTACTGTGATTTCTGGCCGTTTGGCTTCTGTCTTATTAATGAACGACATACCATTGTTTAGCTGTCCAAGCAAGCCTTTACCCTCAAGGTATAGTCCCCTCTCCTGATAAGAGTTTGTTTCATTCCCAACAATCATACCCCTGGCAATACTCATCTGAGGTGCACTATCTAGGGGACTGTCGCCATACTTTTCCCATATACTATTTAATTTAAATCTTTTGTTGATTAGGTTGTGATAAGACGAGAATAAAGCTTGAAAACCCATGCCATTCCCTGATGGCGGCATTAGATAGGTTTCTAAATTAAGACCTTCGCTTGCGCTTGCAAGATCATATAAAGCAATACCGATAGCTCCGATAGCGGTGTCCCTATCTATTGAATCATCAAGCAAACCAAGCAGCCGGTATGTTTCAAACATAAGAGATGCTCGGTCTGTGGGCGCCTGTAATACTTGGCTGGGGGTCATGTCAGGCTGCTTTGGTTTATCGCACCATAAATCATTAATAGTAGTGGTCGCTGTCATATAAAATCAAAACTCCAAACAGGGATAGTATTAATCTTCATTGTAACACTCTATATCAATATTGTCAAGTGTCTCCACATGGTATTATTGATGCAGAATGCTTGACCTTGTCTTTTACGGATTAGTGATTGTCCTGACGGCTATCAGTATAATTTTTGTTCGCCAACTTCAATTCGCCCTAGGACATTTTAGGGTGAGACAGTTCATAAGCTCTGCGTCGACAATCAAAGATTTGCCGAGTGTTAGCGTCTGTATCCCAGCCAGAAACGAAAAGCATGCTATGACGCAGTGTTTAGAAAAAGTTTTGGCCAGTACTTATCCTAAATTAGAAATAATAGTGCTCGACGACAGTTCAAAAGATGATACATCGGTACTTATCAAATCTTTCGCGCACGCTGGAGTGCGTTTTGTTGAGGGTACTCGCCTACCTCACGGGTGGCTGGGCAAAAACCATGCGCTAGACGGGTTGCTAAAAGAAGCTAGCGGCAGCCTTATCTTTTATATGGACGTCGATACCCTAGTAGAGCCCGATACAATTGGGCAGCTCGTCGCCTACGCCAAATTAGAGCAGGCAGCGATGGTTTCTGTACTGCCTTTTCGCGCTGACGGTTGGAGGTGGAGCGTCCTGTTCTCTACTTTGCGCTATTTTAGAGAGTTGATAATGCACCGGCGCAAGTCTCCAGCAGTTTCTGGAAATGCTTGGTTAATAGATAGGCACATTTTAGAGAATGAACTCCAAGGGTTCAAAGAATGCAAACAATACATCCAGCCCGAGGCTTATTTTGCACGGCGCTTGGCGGTCAATGACAAATACCGCTTTTTGATAAGCACCCCAATGCTAGGTGTAAACTACGAGAAGAAATGGCGCTCTCAAATTGAGACGGGTATGCGTTTATCCTTTCCGATTTTTGGCGGACGCATAGTGACTAATTTACTAGCACTACTTGCAGTTGCTATTATCTCGCTCCCGTTGGTTATAACTTTAAATGGCCTCTTTACGGAATGGAGCTATATACATGCTTTTGCCTTTTGGCAGTTAAGCGTTTTTGCGGCAATCTATGGATTATTTTTGTCGGGAGTTTGGGGTCGCGGTTGGTGGATCGGTATGTTGCTTTGGCCGGTTATTTTGGTTCAAGAGTGGATTGTCATGTTCGCAAGTCTGATTCGATACGCTACAGGTACGGTAACTTGGAAGGGCCGCCCAGTGGCTACTACCAAGAACCAGCTATCAACTAATTAGATTCTTTTGCTATCGGTAGAGTGATACTGAATGTTGAACCGTGGTTTAGGCGGCTTTTTAATTGAATCTTGGCGCCAATGCGTCGGCTAAGTTTGGATGCAATATAAAGTCCCAACCCCGTACCGCCTGTTTCGCGGGTTCTATAATCTTCGCTTCGATAGAATTTTTCGAACACCTTGGATTGATCGGATTTGCTAATACCTATACCAGTGTCAATAACCTCTATTGTAATTTTTCCGTCTTCTTGTTTTGCGGCTAATGTAACGGAACCTTTTACGGTGTATTTAATAGCGTTGGTGATAAAGTTCTGCATCATTTCCTCTAGATATAAACGACTAGTATTAACTTTGTCTAGTTTTGGAGGTATGTCTATATTCAGATGCAGTTTTTTGTCTTTGGCTTCTTCTTGGTACTTTTCGAACATTTGTTTTATCAGTTCTTTGACGTCTATTATTTCAGGTGCGTCCGATACGCCTCTCTCGGCTCGTGATAAAGTGCTTAGGTCATTTACTATTTGAGCCAAAAAGATTATTTGGTCATGAGCGGTAGTAACTGCATCTTTTAGCATGTCCTTGGTTGTGTCACCGTGTTCCATCATGACCTGAACATTCGAAATAGTTCCCTCGGTGATAGTTATAGGAGTTCGGAGCTCGTGGCTGACTACGCTAATAAATTCGTCCCGTTCTTCTTCTAGGCTTTTAACCTTGGTTATATCTCGCAAAATTACGACGTAGCCTTCATGAGTTTCGGCCTTTTTGGTACGGCTAAACCCGCTGCGAATCGGTGAATAAGCAACTTCCAAGCGCATAGTTTCGTCTTCGTCGAAGCGGTAGCTTAAATCTTCTCTTCGAACAACACCCTTAGCTTTTTGCATCTCTGCGAATAAACTGATGTGTTTTCCATCTTGGTCGACCAACGGTAAGATATCATCCACATGGCGCTCGTCTAGTTTGTCGTTAGTATCAAGCAAGTTTAGGCTAGCGGCGTTATAAACTTTAATCAAACCTTCTTGATCCACGCTAAGTACACCGTCAGTTAAATTGTTAACAATAGCCAAAGTGCGATCACGTTGCAAAGCTTCTTTGGCTTTGCTTGTGTTGAGTTCTTTTCGTGTCGCCGATTGAGCGGCAGATATGCTCAAAATGATAAATCCAGCGATTAATATTATCGCTAAGGTAACGAAATTGTAAGATGCAATGTCTGCGTCGATGCTGTACCACAAGGCGCTATCACCTACGACCACTAAAGTAAACGCGAGTGCGCTAAAACTTACGCCGCGCTTTCCGAAATAAGTATTGGAGGCCATCAGCAGGAGCACCCAACAAATAGAGAAAGGTGTTGAGACACCAGCGACAAAGACCAAGTAACCCCCCAACAGTAAGTGGTAAGCTATTAACCTTAACGCTGATTCCCTTGCGTTTCGGCTAGATGAAAAAAGCTGCAAAATCCCTATATACAGCGCCCAAAAAGAAAGTGCTATAAAGCTAAACGGATCTATAATACGAAATGACGGCGCTATCTCAAACTGAACGAGTACTCCATAAACGACCAAAACTATTGGCACAAGAATCCCAGCGTAGCGTATAACTTTCGCTGAGTTTGCCGTATAAAGGGGCCCACCACCATACATCTTAAGGTTATTATACACGATTCGTAACTTCCTTTTACAAAGAAGGGCTTTTGGTCTTCATGATACGGCGATGTGCTTTGTAGTCAGGATCGGCCGCCAGAACGAGCTGCCAAAAGGCTGGGCTGTGGTTCATTTGCTTGGTATGCGCTAGCTCATGTATTAGTACATAATCGATAAGTTCAAAGGGTAAGTTCATGAGGGCTATATTGAGGCTAACCGTTCCATGATCGCTATAACTTCCCCATCGTCCGCTAGCTGTCGAAAAACGCGTACGGCTATAGGTAAACCCGTGTTTCTCGGCCAAGAACGCTAATCGGCGAGGAAGGTAACTTTTAGCCTCTACTCTCAACGCTTCTATTACCCTCTTTTTTATTTCTTTAACCACTAGTGGGGCGTCAAGATTAACGCCATCGGCTAATGTTACGATAATTTGCTGTCCTTGCCTGCTAACACTCGATTCCAAGCCGTGAGATTTGTTTACTATCAAAGTATGGCTTTTACCTATTTTCATGCCGTCTTTAAAAACGACAGCAGGACGGTATTGCCTGATAAGCGCCCTTAATTCATCTCTGGAGTTTTTCAGTAACCTTTTAACTAAAAAGATTGGAGCATATGGTGGCAAGGACGCTCTGATAGTACCGTCAGCGTTTACTCTCATTCGAACCTGAGTAGCTTTCGCGCTTCGGCGTATGATTATCTTGCCGAATTCCTGATCGTGTATAACCGGCATTTATAATTCCTTTACCGCTCTTTATAGCGGTCAACTCGTTGCGGCGATCTGCTTTTGACCGTTAACGGCCCGCCAGATATTAAAGTACGAGCTTTAATTAAACGCTTGAGAACTACTTTAACTTGGCTAGCGTAAGTATGCTTACCGCTAATCACCACAGCCCCCTCGGCTTGTATGAGAGGTTTAAACTGTTTTACCAGAGTTTTAAATTGCTCAACACTGGTTCCTGGATTCCCTTTAAGGAATCGCTTTTCAGAAGTTGCCGATTCGGTTTGAACCCAAACAAATACAGCTTCATAACCGGCGGCTTTGGCTTTCTTTACCAAAGCGTCTCTTTCAGGGTGGTATCCGCTAAATCCTTCATAGATGACAGTCTTACCGGTTTTTAACAGCTCATCTAGTGCATAGTTTGCTATATGCCCCACTATTACGTCTTCGTTTTTGCTATACGTTGGTCGCGAAAGTAGTTGATGGCGTATGGTGCCAACATTAATGAACGGGATATTGAATGTATCAGAAAAGTGTTTGGCGAAAAAAGTTTTGCCCGCACCTGGTATACCCACCATGATTATCAAATGAGGCACGTGCAAGCTTAGTGATCTCATACATAACAGTATAACAAAATAGGTCAAAGAGGAGTAATTGACAGGTTATCTAATGCGTTTGCGGCCGTATTTAAGCGTTTTTGCCATCCAGATAAGTTCTTCGTAGGCGCTGCTAATAGAATTGTCGATGCGAGTTTTCTTGCTGGGGATTGGTTGGTTATGGTCGTCAAAAGTTTTGTCGATGTATGGGAAGTACGGGCTTTGTGATGTGGCAACTAATCCCATTTCGCGAACCGTGAGTACTAGCGCTTCAACCGCCCGTACTCCTCCCCAATTTCTATTACTGACTCCAGCTATGGCAACGGGTTTATGGCGATAGTTTTCGTATTCGCTATCGAGCATGCGCTTTAAGCTTCCGGGGAAGCTGTGATTGTATTCAGGTGTTACGATAAAAAATGCGTCAGCTCGGGCCGTTATAGTCGTGTAACGAGCGTCTCTTGACCCATCGTCGTTGCCGTCGTCTGGAAAGTTAAAATCTCGAGGGTCTACAAATATAATTTGAACGTTCGATAAGTTAGTGCCGAATTCAGCAACATAGTGAGCAGCTTTAATAGACTGACGTTCTCGTCTGGTAGTACCCGCTACCACAGCTATAGTTAGTGAGTCCTCCTGCACCTCTTTGCCCCCTGTACATTCTTAGTTTAGCACGCGTCTGATGCTTATGCCACAAATACTCTGGTTCTATAAACCTGTTAAGCTTGTGGAATGCTATCTAATCGTTCAAAATACTCACATGATTAATTTGCGACAATTTGCTGAACTGCATCGTACTTTTTCTGGCAGTGAATACGGCCAAGAACTTGGGAAAAATGTTAGGTACGAAAGATATAAACCTGACAGTGTATCTAATAAAGAGTGGGTTGAACTTCTTGGGCGAGATGTTAGCAATCTAGAGCATTTACGTCTGACCTATGATTTAACCGTTGCCTTTGTTCGCCATAGCGAAGAACACCAACCCGATTTATTAGATGATACCGATAAAGCAGCGTTACTTTTGGCCGGTGTTTCTCATGATTGGGGTGAAGCGCTTACGGGTGATATATCATATGGCGACAAGACCCTCGACGATGATGAAAAGGAACGTATCGCTTTTGCAAAAGTAGCCTCGGACTTATTTCCTGCTGATGTGGATAGATTTAGACGAGTGCAAGAAGTAGCGTTTGACCATAATGGTGATGGCGATAGGCTTGGACGAATATTCTCAACCATAGAATGCTTAGGTTATATGAGAACCGCCCTAACGGCGGTCGATAGATTAGATTTAGGTGATGACAGCGTTCAACCAGTGGAGCTTCAAGAGGGCCTTGAATGGTTGATCACCGATGTGCTACTAAATACCACTCAAAAACTAGTAGCACAAACCAAAGAATATTCAGCTGTAGATGCGGCCGCATACCTTAATGCGGAATAAATTGACGAAGCGTTTGGGATAGTTCATGCAAATCCTGATGTTTTTTGGCGTTACGGCGATAAAGCAAACGATAAAATGCTAGCTTTCTTGGATGCTGAACAAGCATGGATGAGATATAAAGAGGAGCTAGCAGCAGCTTAAGTTTGAAACTCGGAAATCTCGACTTCTTGCCATTCATTTAATATTTCAGCAATTATAAATTCACCGATTTCTCGTACGTTTTCATAAATCTCAGATGAATCGATGTCTCGCAGATCTTTTAAACTCACCCACCTAAGATTGGTCGACTCTCCGTCCTCGGGCTTGTTTGCTGGTTTTTGATTGGTTATAAAAGCATAGGCTATGTCCGTATGTTTGTGGTTCCCTTGCGGATCAAAATTATGCGTGTTATGAACGACTGGCTGGGGGTGAGTGACAGTGTTAGTTAAATGGTTAATTCTAATTGGCGGTTGCAGGATTTTTAATTGGTCAAGCGCATATCCAGTCTCCTCGACAATCTCATGGCAAATGGCTTGCCAGGGCGTTTCATCAAGCTCTATATGTCCTCCGGGTTGCAACAGAACACCAAGTTTTTTGTGCATGTGAAGTAATAGTTTCGGATTAGAAGAGTCGACCCGAACTATAAAAGCACTTGCCGTGTGGTCGTGCTCGCCTGGTTTGGTATGAATATGTGCCATATCTTGATTAGATTATCTCATAGCCGATGCAAAAAGGTGTTTAATGTAGCTTGGTGTCTTTCCAAAATATCGTTCCGAGAACTCCTCGGCGCTTAGGGCGAGCCTTTCGCTAATTTCATCATTTGGGTTAAAGTCCCCTAGCCTGTCTATATCGGCTGAATATATTACGATGTATTTTCTGTCACCTTCGTTGATTAAAGACGAAGAGATTTCAAGCACATCTAGCAGGCGAGGATTTTTAATAGTCATCTCAGCCTCTTCTATAAGCTCTCTTGTAAGCGCGTCTAAGATAGTAGCATCCGTCTCTTCAATATGGCCTCCGGCTACATCCACACCTCTACTACGAACATTGACTACGACCACTTTATTGTCCACTGTAAATGGTAAAGCGTGGACGCTGATGATTTCGCTTATATCAGGTAAACGTTTTGAACCAACAGAAATTGCGGTATGCGGTACGTTATCATAATCAAAAACAAAGACAAAAGGTTTGTGTTGTTCGGTCATTAAACCATGATAGCAAATCGTCCGAAATTCGACCGCTTGAACTGAGTTCTGTATCATGTAGGTATGGTTGAGAGGGGTCACTTTCTGGATTATCAGGTCGAGGATTTAAAACTAGATTCTATGGTCAGATACCACGTGGCTTTAGGTCGAGATCCATCTGATGGAGATTTTTCGTTACGAATGGGCGGTCAGATACTGCGAGTGAGCAATCAACTAGGTCTTACTCGTGCCTTGGCGGAAGATATACCAGAGACAGATATTGATTTGCAAGATAACGGCTTCTACGTAGCTCGTCTTGCTGTCAATATTTTTTCTGTCTATTTGCGCGAAAGAGGCACAAGGAGTTACGTCGTAATTGGTCGCAGTACCGAAAGCCCCATACCAATACTCGACAGAAAGGTTTCACGGCGACACGTGTCATTGGCGTATAACCCTGAACAACCTGGTTTACCACCTGGCTATGACCGTATTACAGTTCGTGATCTTAATTCAAAAAACGGTACGTATATAACCACGCAAATTAACGACTCAGAATAATAGCTTAACTTAGTCAATAAAATCTTCGAAATGAAACCAGCCCGTATCACGAGCTACTACACGAACCTTGGTTGGTTTTTGGTCGGGAAATGCGCCACATCGAGAGACTATTTGGGTACCCAGTATCCCTCCAAGTCTACGCCTGGGTGTTTCTATTGGTTCTTCGCATGTCCTAACACGATTAACCACTGTTTCGGCTGTTCCCTGTGCCCAGGATGAATCAAATCCAGCATCCGACGGGATAACATGTATTCTATTTGTCTCTCTTGAGAAGTCACCATCTTCGACAAAGGCTAAATCAAATCCTGGGTTAGGTACGACTGCCTGATACCCATAAGTAACTATCTTGTCTGTCTTGACCACTCCATTTGCTAAAGGGCACCCTTCGCAAAATTTTCCATCTTCCATACAATAATTTCCCTGTTTTAGTGTGGCTACAGTATATTCGTTTTTAATAATAGAACGCAAGCATAAACAAAAAGCCTCCGGGATAGAGGCTTTCTTGTTATTTTAAATTTAATTATATTCTTACGGTTTCTGCGCCATAATGGGCGAATAAGCCACCCCCAGCCGAACCAGTTAATGTAACTTTCGTCCAAATTCCATCGAAATCTATACCATCTTCATTGCCGACGCAGGGGGTATCCTTGATTGGCATTGTCCCAATGACCGTTGAGTTTTCTAGCCCAGTCAGATTAAAGCCATTGACCTGCTTTTGCGTGCGAGCATCATATACTACATCCGCATATATACTAGTGAACTGAGTAACGGAAATATTATAAGTTGTTGCACCGAGTTGACCTTCATCGGTAGTCCATGTACAAACAGCTGTATATACGTCAGCGGTGTCGTACGTAAATGTTATACTACTGGCGTTTGCCTGCAACTGGGCATTCTTCCAGCCAAAAGCCGACTGAACATCCCCTTTGCCTGCGAATCCTACCCCAGTCCCTGGGTTATAAACAACGCTTGCGGATGCGAATGGTGCGGTTAAACCTACGCTAGCAACTACAATTGCGACTACAGTTAATAATGCCTTAATAATTTTTTTCATATATGCCCCCTATTCATAATGCTTAATATACGCCTTGTTGAATTTCAAGTCCAATTCATAGCTAGTTTCGAATTAAAAGAGTTCAGGATACTTATGGCAGGGGC
>CAYGHE010000011.1:0-22080 GCA_964349805.1 uncultured Candidatus Saccharibacteria bacterium
TGGCAGGGGCACGTGGAATCGAACCACGATCTACGGTTTTGGAGACCGTCATACTAGCCGTTGTACTATGCCCCTACGACATCAATATTGTAACAGATTCTTAAACAGTTTTCAGCGATTGTAAAAGCACAAGCTGTATCTTATAATGGAACGGAATGCATATTAAAAACAGTTAAAAACGGAGCTGTATGAATATATTAATGCTAGGGTGGGAGCTCCCTCCGTACAACAGCGGCGGACTGGGTGTAGCTTGTTACCATATGGCTAAAGCTTTAGCCTACCGTGGTACCAAGATTGATTTCGTAGTTCCTCATAAAGCATCCTATCCTGACATTAACTTCATGAAAGTTCGTTGCGCTACTGATATACCCCTGTTTGATTTTGGTTCAGGAGCATACAGCTCCGAAGATATTGATAATTCCCCTGCTAACAACATGCGACAAATCCAGAAAAAATATATCAAGTATGTTGAAAAGTTAGTAACCAAAACCAAGCCAGACGTAATACATGCACATGACTGGTTAACTATGGAGGCTGGTACTAGAGCCAAAGCTTTGACTGGCGCGCCTCTCATAGTTCATGTTCACGCTACTGAATTTGATCGCTCGGGTGGCGACAGAGGTAACCCACTGGTTCATGAGATAGAATACGAAGGGTTGGTAATGGCTGACCGTATCATCGCTGTAAGCAATATCACCAAAGATATCATCGTAAGCAGATACAAGATTCCTGCGGACAAGATCGAAGTCGTTCATAATGGATTTGATGTTATGGATTTGGATGATGGATACGTCTATGACAAGCGATCATACAAATACCTTGAAGCTCTGAAACAAGAAGGCTATACGATAGTAGCCACTATGACACGATTCACGGTTCAAAAAGGTTTGACGCATTTTATACGCGCCGCCGCCAGAGCTAGTGAAAAATATGACAAATTAGCCTTCCTGATTGCCGGTGACGGAGAGCAAAAAAACGAACTTATCGAATTGGCTGCTGATTTAGGAATTGCTGACAAAATATTCTTTACGGGATTCGTACGCGGTAAACAGTGGAGAGACACATATAGTGCGGCCGATATGTTTATCATGAGCTCTGTTAGCGAACCGTTTGGATTGACGGCTCTAGAAGCCGCTCATCACGGAAACGCACTCTCAATCACCTATCAATCTGGTGTCGGCGAGGTTCTTCGTAGCGTCTTTCGATATGATTTTTGGGATGAAGACCGATTAGCTGACCAGATTGTAGGTGTAGCTGCTTCACAAGCTCTCAAATCATCCATGCAACAGAACGTCCAAGAAGAATACGGGTCGATATCATGGAACGACGTGGCTAAAAATTGCATGCACATGTATGAAACTATGAGTCGGGGTTTGGTGATATGAGTAAAAGAGGTATAGTTTTCTATCTACACATGCACCAACCGTTCAGAGTGCGTAACTACAGTATTTTTGATACCGCGACCAATCATGATTATTTTCACGAAACAGCGTATGATTCTGAGGCCAACAATGAGGCAGTTTTTCATAAAGTAGCTGACAAATCTTACCGTCCAATGAATAAACTATTGGGCAATTTACTAGATAAGCATCCTGAATTTCAATTCTCGCTTAGTTTGTCAGGTACGTTCTTGGAACAAGCGGAAAATTGGGCGCCTGACATCATAGAAAGCCTGCAAAAACTCGTGGCATCAGGCCGAGTCGAGATAGTCACCGAAACCTACCATCATTCCCTAGCCTTCTTTTATAGCTTGGGTGAATTCGAGCGACAAGTAAAACTGCACCAAGCTAAAATTAACGAGCTTTTCGGTATAAATCCGCAAGTATTTCGCAACACAGAGTTAGCTTATAACGACTCTTTGGCACAATGGGCCGATAGCTATGGGTTCAAAGGTATTTTAGCCGAGGGTTGGGATCCAGTTTTAGGTTGGAGAAGCCCCAATAACGTTTATAGACCTCCTAACACGCGTAATATTGCATTACTTTTGAAGAATTATCGCCTTAGCGACGATTTGGCATTCAGATTTAGTGATAAAGCCTGGTCAGAATGGCCACTAACCGCCGATAAATACAGTCAGTGGACAACAGCCTCTATTAGTGACCAGCCGTTAGTAAATCTGTTTTTGGACTACGAGACCTTTGGCGAGCATCAATGGGCAGATACCGGTATATTCGAATTCTTTGGGCAGTTTGTAGCAAAATGGTTGGATAATCCAGAAAACACTTTCTACACCATATCAGGCGCTATTGATACCTTTGAACCCGTCGGCGAAGTTAGCATGCCTCACACTGTGACATGGGCTGATACGGAGCGAGATTTAACGGCCTGGATTGGCAATAGCATGCAACAAGAAGCGGTAAAGTACTTGTACGAATTAGAAAAAGACGTTTTGCGTACAGATAACCAGGACTTAATAGATGATTGGCGTAAACTGCAAACTTCTGACCATACCTACTACATGTGTACGAAGTGGTTTAGGGACGGTGATGTGCACGCTTATTTTAGCCCTTATGAATCACCTTATGACGCATTTCTGTACTTTATGAACGCCCTAAGAGATATTAGGTGGCGCCTATACCACCACAATAACCCCGGAGGTTCGTAGTGGCTAGGCCAATAATACTCAGTAACGGCGAAATGCACGTAGGGATTAATAATTTTGGTATGGTGCATGATTTTTACTACCCTTACGTAGGCTTTGAGGATCATGCAGCTGGTCCAGGTTTAAGGCATCACATAGGTGTCTGGGTGGATGGGTCTATGAGTTGGCTGGACAGCCCTAACGAATGGTCTTTTACGTTTCGTTATCCCCACAGCGCCTTAATCGGTCATATTATTGCTAAAAATGAACGCTTGCAGATAGTCTTGGAGTTTGACGATTTCGTAGATGCTGGTATTAGCGCTTTTTTGCGCAATATCCACATGATTAATCTCACAGACCAGCCGCGCGAAGTGCGTTTGTTCATGCATCAGGCCTTTGCGATTGGTGACTCACGCAGTAACACTGATACAGCTCAATATCTACCGGATAATGACGCTATCTTGCATTACAGGGGACGACGAGCTTTTGTGATATCTGGCATGTATAATAGTCAACCCTTTGACCAACACACCGTCGGACTTTTTGGCATCGAAGGCAAGGAAGGTACTGATAAAGATGCCGAAGACGGTGAGTTAGAGGGCTGTAATGTAGAACACGGAAGAGTTGATTCAACTATCAGGTTTGCTGTACATATAAATCCCAACAGCTCGCAAAGAATTTACTACTGGATAGCAGCAGGCACTTCAATACGAGAGGCTCTGTATATACACGAACAAGTTCAAGAAAATGGCATATTGTCTCATATGCAGCGGACGGCGGACTGGTGGCACGAATGGCTAAAGCCTACCTACGCAATTATGAATAAGATACCAGTGCAGTATCGCGAAACTTTCCTGCAGAGCATCTTGGTACTAAAGGCCCATACTGACAAAAGAGGGGCAATTATAGCTAGTACCGACACATCTCTACTAAACTATAATCGTGACGCCTATACTTATAGTTGGCCTAGGGATGCCGCGTATGTGCTGTGGCCTCTTATACGCCTTGGCTATAGGGACGAAGCCTATCGTTTCTTTGAATTTTCAAAACGCGGTCTGCACATGAGCGGTTACTTGATGCATAAATACCGTGCTGATGGTGCCTTAGGCAGCAGCTGGCATCCCTATGTTCATGAAGGTGGTATTGTATCGCCGCCGATCCAGGAAGACGAAACAGCCTTGGTGCTGTTTATTTTTGCTCAGTATTATAACTTCAACCCTGACCCTACATTACTGAAAGATTTCTACAAAGAGATGATTGCTCCTATGGCCGATTTTATGGCTGAATTCATAGACACCACTACGGGATTGCCTAGGCCTAGCTATGATCTCTGGGAGCAAACTTTCTTAACTAGCACATACACCACGGCTGTTACCTACGCTTCTCTATTAGCGGCCGCTGATTTAGCTGCTGCCGCCAACGATCCAGATAATGCCGTGCGATGGCGATCTGCCGCAGATGATATACGAGTGGCCTCCCATAAACAGCTGTACGATTCTGAAAGAAAAGTTTTTTATAGAGGTTTACTTGCCAAAGAGGGCTCGGTGACAAAAGACAATGTTATTGACTGCTCTAGTGTCTTTGGGCCATACATATTTGGTTTGTTTGACCTGGATAGCGAAGAAATTCGCTCATCAATCGAGACCTTAAAAGAGGTCTTTGATGTCACCAAAGATAATCCCGGACTTCCCCGTCACGAAGATGACCCCTACCGTCGTGTTAGCCCAGGAATTACAGGTAATCGATGGTTTATTACGTCTTTGTGGTTGGCTCAGTATTACATTGATACTGGCGATAAAGAATCCGCTATGGACATTTTGAACTGGACTAAGGATCAAGCTATGAACACTGGAGCTATGGGAGAACAACTTGATCCGGTTACCCAGAAAACAGTCGCGCCCGTTCCTTTAGCTTGGACACATGCTGAGTACGTTTCAACCATACTAGACTTGATAGCCGTTAAAAAGGAATCCCGGTAAGTTATGCAACGCACTTTTCGCACTAAATTACGCCGCTTCAGGCACAGAGCCTTTAATTATGGCCCTAAATCGTGGGCTACTAGAAGGGTTATCGCTAATTTTGCCGACAAGGCGGGTTTGGTGTATTTCGGATCGGTTAACCAACATAATGACGAACATAACGTAATACGGGGGTTTACAGCTTCATTGACCCATACCGACGACCATTACTGCGTTGGGTCTTTCGAGGGCTACGACGTAATGCTTGTTAAGAGAACTGATTTTGTCCAAAACCTAGATGGGTCAACATCATCACACGACTGGAGTATTCTGGCGATTACTTTGCAAAATGCTCGACATATCCCCCACTTGTTTATAAAACCACTGGGTCATAATGAGAAAGCGTACAATAACTTTTTTGCGACTTTCCCAGCCCTCAAAGAGGCGGGAATAGGCGTGACGAAAGAATACGGTCAAGACTTTTTAAGTCGGTTCAAGATATACGTAAAGCCGTCTCATTCTATTGAAGTGGAAGATGTTATTAACGAAAAGACAGCTAGGACTATGGGTGCTCATTTTTGGCCGCGGAGTGCCGAAATCAACGATAATATGCTCTATATTTATGACAATAGTTCTAAAATAACAAACCACTCGTTGAGTGGTCTAATGAAAAGCGGAATCTGGCTAGCTCAGCAGCTAGATGAGCAAGATTAACCTTTGCGTTCTTTAACTTCGTTGCGGCCTAAGTTCTTTTTGGTTTCAGTATAAGTAGCGTGTTTGCGTGCTATTGGGTCGTATTTCTTTAACACAACCTTTTCGGCAGTATTCATGGTATTTTTGGTCGTGTAATAGGTGCGGTGACCGCTGAGATCACTCACTAAACCGACTAATTTACGCTTCGTATTCTTTTTTGGCATATCAGGGGTCGATTATAACAAACAAATTCATCTTAGGCAACCTCTTAATTACCCATCCATTTAATGATTGCCAGCTTGATATCTTACTATTCATTGGTAGTAACACCTTGGGTGTGATAAAATCTAGCTTAGCTTGCCGCGATAGCTCAGCTGGTAGAGCGCATCCATGGTAAGGATGAGGTCTCGGGTTCGATCCCCGATCGTGGCTCCATGATTATCTTGAAAACCAGCTGGTTATCAGATAGACTAACTAGGTATCATGCCGCTTTAGCTCAGCTGGTTAGAGCATCACTTTTGTAAAGTGAGGGTCCTCGGTTCGAATCCGAGAAGCGGCTCCACATTGGAATAGCACTTCGTGTTATCATAGAATCGCGCTGGGATAGTGAAGCGGTCAAACACGACTGACTGTAAATCAGTTGGCTTTAGCCTTCGTAGGTTCGAATCCTACTCCCAGCACCAAAATAATGACCTTGCGGCTGCAGGGTCATTATTGTAAAAGTGTGTATAATATGACCCATAAGTAGACGAGGATGAGGCAGAGTATGGAACGAAAAAAACCACTGTTGAAAATTAATCAGCGTCGGCGCCCAGCACAGGCAGTACCCTGGTCTTATTACATTGGTAACAAGGCTGCGATGGAGCAAACAGGCCGAAATTTGGCTACTGAAGGTCATTCGGCAGAATGTATAGCTGCGACGCTTGGTAGTATTGCAGTCGTGCCTGAATCTGCGTGGGATAGTCCACCGTGTGGCCGATCTATAGATATCAGAGATGAAGCCCTTAGGGTATCACTGGAAGACGAGCGTCAACGCCGTAACATTGCCTTAGCAGAAGCTGCACTGAGCTAAGGGCTATATACTAAATTACTCGGCGGGGTTGCTTGACCTTTTTGGGTCGGCCTTGAGGAATAACCATTTTGGCTGCTTTTTCGCGCAGTTTAAGGGCTAAATCGGGTCGATTGGTACGCTCATAGGCATCCGCCAGAATATTTAGCGTCTGCGGCAAGGGTTCGAGTCTTACGGCCGCGTACAGGGATTCTATCATTTTTTTGTCGTTCCCTAGTTTCTCTTGAACTTTGGCATAAGCTATGTGACGGGCAGCAAGACTGTCATCGATTTCTAGGGCCTGCTCAAACGCCAAGGCTGCCTTTTCGTAGTTTTGCGTCTCATAGTATATCAACCCCACGTTGTGCAAACTGCTGGCACTCGGTTCTAAGGATTGAGCTATTTCAAAGCACTCTATCGCTTCTTTTAAGGCTTGTTGTTTAGCATAAAGAATACCTAGCCTGTTATAGGCACTGGCGTTTCGTTCATCTACCCGCAGAATCGTCAAAAGGGCTTTCTCTGCTCGTAAATACTTTTTGCTTTGCAGAGACTCTTGGGCGATTGACCACAGCTGGTCAAGCCTGTCGGATAGTTTCATTGGGATATCACCAGCTACTTCGGCAATAGTCTGACGGTGGTAAATCACCCATATACCTAACAAAGTTATAATCAAAAGACCTAACATATTACCCTTTCATTATACCATTTTTAGATAAACGCTTCTAATAGGGCTAATCGCGTATTGGCATTACGCTCTAATCTTTGGTGAGCGCTAAGGACTGAGTTCATACGTTTCAAGGTGCCAGAAGAAGGTTTTTCAACCATAGTTTTGCTAAGTAGTGAGGCGGCATCGGATACTAATGACAAAGCCGCAGATCTGCTGTCTTTGTATTTTTGAATAATCAATAACCGTTGGTAAGGAGTATCCTGCAAAAGTTTTTTAGCATCCTTAATAACCAAAGACCTCTGTTTAAATTTCTCTTCGTCCATTGCTAGTTTCGTAAGCTCAGCTGGTAATCCATCTGCCGTGAATAGTAATTGTCGCCGCCTCGTCTCATCTTTTATGCCTAGGGAATCTAGTAATTTTTCAGACTGTTTAGTGGTGATGGCGCGGATTCTTGTTGTTTGAACCCTGGAAATAATAGTTGGCAACAAAGCTGATGGGTAGTGAGTGGTCAAGATAAAACGTGTATAGGAATTTGGTTCTTCTAGAAGCTTCAAAAAGGCGTTTTGGGCTTGGTGGGTCATCTTTTCTGCTCGGTGGATAATAACAAGATGTTCGGCACCAGCCTGCATTTTAGATCGCGTGTCAGTATACAGACGTCGGATAGAATTTACTCCGATTACGCCGTTTTCTTCATCAATTTTTTCGTTTTTTTCCGGCAGCATAACAAGGGGTAAAACACTTTTTTTATCAGCTATGAACTTACCGATGGTTTTCAACCCTATCCCAGGATTGCCAGTAATAAGTACGGATTGAGGTAATTTTTTAACAATAGAATCCAGCCTTTGTTTGGTCTGGGGGTGAAAGACTAAGTCGCTCATAGTTTAATATCCGGGAACAATTGTTTGATTTCATCTGGCAAAGCGGATTTAAAGGTTCTTTTTTCTCCCGACGGAAGCGTGATAGTTAATGATACGGCGTGTAAATAAAGCCTATCGCTGGCTTTGCCGTATACCTTGTCACCTTTGATTGGCGCTCCTATGTAGTTCATATGGACCCTTAGTTGGTGCGTCCTTCCGCTCAAGGGGTGAAGTTTAACAAGCGCCGACTTTTCGTTGGTAGCAAGTACCTCGTATTCGGTATAAGCCGTTTTACCTTTAGGGTCTACGCGAAATGTACTTGGCGCCGAAGGGTTACGTCCGATTGGTAAATCAATCAGCGCTTTAGGCTTTTTAGGGATGCCGTCAACTACCGCGATGTACTCTTTGACAACTTGCCGTTTAGAAAACTGTTTTTGCAGCATTTTAGCCGCCGCTTCGTTCAAAGCGCCTATTATAACGCCGCTCGTGTCCCTGTCTAATCGGTGTACTATGCCTTGCCGGTTGGAACTTGAATTATAAGTGCCAAGTTTGCCTAAGAAGTCAGCCACGGTGAATTCTTGAACCATAGCTCCTTTAGCGTGAGTTAATACGCCGGCAGGCTTGTCTATGACGATTACGTCCTTATCTTGGTACAAAACAGGCAGAGTTTTTCCATCAAAAGATGGTTTGTCGGGCAAGTCAAAACTTACTTCGTCATCTTCGCCTAGTATCGTCTTGTTGATTGTTTGGACTTGGCCATTGACCTTCACATAACCTAGTTTTAGATATTTTTGCCATTGTGAACGAGAATATTCTGGCCAGTATTTAGCAAGGTAAGAGTCAAGCCGTCTTGGATCGCTCGGTTCCATATCTATACTGACGGTCGTAAACCAACCGCTTGTTGCACCTTGAGCAATGTAGAATTAGCTGTTAACTGAAGGTTTTCCTCTGATTGTTCCATCTTAGATATAACGGCGTCGGTGCTTACTGCGTTCAAGTTTTGCTGGAAATTAATCAAGAACTTCTCAACTTCATCAGCTACCACCTGTTTAAAGTCACCGTAGCTAGTTTGCCCCTCGAATTCTGACACAACTGACTCTCGTGGAACACCCCTCAAAAGCGCTAGGATTTCAAGCAAGTTACTGATACCGGGTTGGTTTTCTCTGTCAAAGTGTATTTCTGCCTTGTTATCAGTAGTAGCGCTCATAACTTTTTTGGCAGCTGTCACAGGTTCATCGCCAAGGAATATGACGCCTTTGTCGGAGTCATCGCTTTTACTCATCTTTTTGGTCGGGTCTGCTAGATCTTTAATGCGCAAGCCCATATCTTTACCGAAGAATTCGTGTTGAGCTTTGACCGGTTCTGGTATAACAAAGATATCACCGAACTTTTTGTTCATTCTTTCTGCGATATCGCGTGCGAATTCAAGATGTTGAGTCTGATCCTCACCAACTGGCACGTATTTTGCCCCGTAAAGCAAGATATCCGCAGCCATTAAAGTCGGATAGATAAACAGGCCAACGCTAGTGCGGTCACTACCTAAGGTTGAGGACTTATCCTTGAACTGTGTCATGCGGCTCATTTCACCGACGCCAGTGAAACAATCTAGTATCCATGTAAGCTCGCTGTGAGCCGATATGTGGCTTTGACGGTACAAGTGAATGTCTGGGTTGTCCAGGGGTAATCCGGCCGCTACAAACAGCCGTGCGTTGTGCAGGATCTGCTCATACAGCTTGGAGTGGTCAATTGGCGTAGTAAAGCTGTGAAGATCTGGGATGAACATGTTTATCTGGTATTCACCAGCTTTGTTTTTGGCCATGTTTACCATTGGCAAAATAGCGCCAAAATAATTGCCGATGTGCAAATCGTTATTGGCGCGAAGGCCGGTTAGTATTACTGGCTTGCTCATTGTTAGTTATTATAACCCATAATCAACATAAAAACTCCCCGGGGTGCGAGGAGTTTTTGTAGCTTTTTAGCGTTTTGAGAATTGTTCGCGTTTGCGAGCTGACCTGAGACCGTATTTTTTGCGTTCTTTCTCCCTGGAATCCCTTTTTAGGAACTCAGCCTTTTTAAGTGTTGGTCGTAAATCTGGAGCAGAAACTATCAAGGCTTTAGCTATAGCCAGTTTTATGGCGTCAACTTGACCAGCTATTCCACCACCGTCAACACGAACTGTAACAGTAAAGCTTTCTTGCTTGTTAACGAGAGCCAAAGGATCTGTAATTTCAGCGAGAAGCGTTTTGTTATTATTCAGATATTCAGTAGCAGGTTTGTCGTTGATAGTTATTTCACCCTTGCCCGTGTATAGGCGCACTCGTGCAGTAGCGCTTTTTCGGCGTCCTAGTCCATAAAAATATTTAGCGGCGGCCATAATACTATTTCACCTCTACTTTCTTGGGGGTTTGAGCTTGATGAGCGTGTTCTTCGCCCGTAAAGACTTTTAGACGTTGCATACGGCCTGAAAGTAGCTTGTTTTTTGGTAACATACCACTTACAGCAGCTTCGATAATGCGTTCTGGGAATTTTTCGCGAACTTCGCCCAAAGTAGCTTGTTTTATACCACCAGGGAAGCCACTGTGTCTGTAATAGGTTTTTTGGGCTTCTTTGTCTCCGCTAACTACTGTTTTAGCAGCATTGATAACAACAACGTAGTCTCCACCGTCCACATGAGGCGTATAGGTAGGTTTGTATTTACCTATGAGGTATTTTGCCACTTCGGTCGCAATTCGTCCTAGAGGTGCGCTAGAAGCGTCTATAAGCACCCATTCGCGCTTAATATCGGCAGTTTTTTGGGAAAATGTCTTGGTGAATTTCATTATTTAGTCTCCTTGGGTGCAGCTTTTTCCTCTGCTACTGGTTCAGCCTGTGTTATGTCGTCTACGAATGATACTGTAGCCATTTGAGCTCCATCACCTACTCTTATGCGAGTACGTTCAATTTTGACGTGTCCGCTGCTGCGGTTACCAAGCTTAGGGGCTATTTCATCAAACAGTTTGTAGGCAGCTTGAAGAGTACCAAGTGCAGCGATAACCCGTCGGCGATTGTGTAAACCACCCTTTTTTGACTTGGTTATCAGTTTCTCGATGTGTGGTACAAGCTCTTTGGCTTTGGGAAGCGTGGTCTCTATTGAGCCGTGCTCAACTAAACTAGTAGTCAAACTCCTAATAAGTGCTTGCCTTTCGTCGCGTTCACGTCCAAATTTGCGTCCCTTGTAGCCGTGTCGGTGCATGATTAAAGTTCCAGTTCCGCCAATTTATCTTTTACTTCATCTAAAGCTTTTGAACCAAAACCTTTTAAGTCCCGAAGTTCTTGATCGCTTAATGTAACTAGGTCGTGTACGGTACGGATCTCGTTATTAATGAGGGCGTTAGCTGTTCGTGCCGTGAGGTTCAACTCTTCGATAGAGGTGTTTAGCTCGCTCAATTCTTCGTCCTGATCTTGTCCTAGAGCTGGCAAAGCCTCTACTGTAGTTGCTCCAGCTAGTGCGGTGTATTGGTTGACCAAAATAGCGGCTGCTTCTTCAAATGCTTGGCGCGGTGTAATCGATCCATCGGTTTCGATGTTAACAGACAAGCTGTCCAAGTTAGTTTCTTGACCAACACGAGTATTCTCGACTTTGTAACGAACCCTTAAAACTGGGCTGAAAACAGCATCGATAGCTATCATGTCGCTGTGTAAACGGTTAATACTGGACTGTTCGTGAGTCATGTATCCGCGGCCTGAATCTACGATCAGGTCAAATACGACGGATTTTTTAGGATCGTCAATGTTGCAAATAACTTGTTTAGTGTTAACAATCTCAACATCAGCGGTAGTTTTGATGTCACCAGCGGTAACAGGGCCAGCACCCTTTTTCTCTAGGCGTAATTCAACAGGGTCATCACTGTGAGATTTCAGGCGGACGTTCTTTAGGTTTAACATTATATCAACGACATCTTCTTTAATTCCTGGCACAGCCGTAAATTCGTGGCTTACTCCATCGATACGAAAGGCTACAATAGCAGCTCCTCGGACGCTGGATAGCAATACTCGTCGCAAACTGTTTCCGAGCGTGTTTCCGTAACCACTGTGAAGAGGTTCGATAACGAATGAGGCGCTGGTAGCGCTGTGCTCGTCTATGTTTGCAAGTGCTGGGTTGTGAATGACTTTTGTCATTTGTTAATCTCCTTTTCGCCGCCCGGCGAATTAAACCTTATCGTGAATAATATTCAACAATCAATTGTTCGTTAATATCTACTTCCGCCTCTTCTCGTGTAGGCACACCAGTAATCGAAATTGTCATTTTTCCGATATCACTTTGTAACCAACCGAGTAGTCCTTGTCCGGACTGCTTGGATATATCACCAAGTTGCTTGAAGTATTCTGATTTAGTACTGCGCGGACGAACTGTAATAACGTCTCCGCTTTTTAATCTGATAGACGGTATGTCTACTCGGCGACCATTTAGAAGAAAGTGCCCGTGGCTAACCAATTGGCGTGCTGCTTGACGGCTAGGTGCAAAACCGGCACGATATACGGCGTTATCCATTCGTCTTTCTAGGAACTGTAGCAGTACTTCACCTGGCAAAACACCTTGGCCACTTGTTCGGCTAGCTTCTTTCATTAACTTAGCGAACTGTTTTTCAAGTAATCCATAAATGCGACGTACTTTTTGCTTTTCACGCAACTGCGTCAAGTACAGGCTAGGTTTGCCGTGGCGTCCGTGAGCGTGCTGCCCAGGAATACCAGTTTTTCTGGCTAATACCTTGTGAGCCTTGGGGTGAAGAGCGTAGCCTTCGCGACGGCTCTGTTTAACTATTGGGGATGTATCTCGCGCCATATTATTGGTTCCTTGCCCTAGGTGGTCTAACACCGCCGTGCGGTATGCCAGTTACGTCATTAATACTGCTAATCATTATGTCGAAAGAACTCAAGGATCGGGTAGCCGCATCACGTCCTAGGCCAACTCCTTTGATAAAAACATCTACTGATTTAACCCCGTATACCGTTTTAGCTATTTCTATTGCTTTCTCGGCAGCAACTTGGGCAGCGTAGGCTGTACCCTTTTTGCTTCCGCGAAATCCTGCGGCACCAGAGCTAGCCACAGTCAAAACATCACCTTTTTTGTCTGTGAAAGTGATAATCGTGTTATTGAAAGTAGCTTTAACGTGCATTTGTCCAGCTGGAACTGAGCGACGTTGCTTCTTGCGGGTAGTAGTGGTTTTCTTTGCTTCTGCCATATTAAATCAATTCCTTTTTAGGTCTTACCCGCTGGTTTCTTTTGTGCTCCACCGACAGCTACACCTTTACCTTTACGAGTACGGGCATTGGTTCGTGTGCGTTGTCCTCTGACAGGTAGTCCGGATTTATGTCGCATTCCTCGGTAAGCGTTAACGTTCTTGAGGCGGTTAATGTTGCCTACTACCTGACGCTGCAAATCAGCCTCAACTAAATGGGATCCATCAATAACTTCTCTGATGCGCTGTTCTTCGTCGCTAGTTAAATCCTTGACTCTAACCGTAGGGTCAATTTTGGCCACTTCTAGAATCTTGGCTGAGATGTGTGGACCAACACCGTAAATATAAGTTAACGCGATGCCAACTTGTTTATCTAGGGGTATTGTAACGCCTGCTATTCTAGCCATTATCCTTGCCTCTGCTTGTTCTTGGGTTTTCTTTTGTTAATAACACGAAGAACACCTTTACGGCGTACTAACTTATCACCAGGACTAATTTTTTTAACACTAGCTCGGACTTTCATAAACGCTTCTAGAAGCTCCTTTTATAGCTGGGACAGCTTTATATTAATCCATGAGGCGGAAGACGATTCTGCCCTTACTAAGATCGTAGGGGGTCATCTCGACTTCTACCTTGTCGCCCGGTACTAGACGGATGTAATGCTTGCGCATCTTGCCGCTAATGTGGGCGATAATCGTATGGCCATTCTGCAGTTCTACCTTGAACTGTGTATTAGGCAGGGCTTCAATCACCTTGCCCTGTATTTTAATTACTTCCTTTTGACTGACCATAGATAACAGTAGACAATTATACAGTAGGCGGCGCAGTACCGCAAGGGTTAAACTGAAAAATCTTCACGCTACCCTTAATCGTGAATATTTAGACATTATCATTATAAAAAATCGACTCAAAAACGTCAAATCAACAAGCTACTTATAATCGTCGTAAGTAACCATCAAAGCGCGGCTGTTTATCTGGCGCAAGGCTTCTATGGCTACTGAAACTACAATCAACAGTCCAGTACCTCCGATTGAAAGGTTGCTATTGCTTATACCAGCTATGTTATACAGCAAGAACTCACCTATAAACGGTAGTACGGCGACGCCACCCAGCACTAGAGATCCAAACAGTATCAATCTGTTCATGGTGCGGCTTAGGTATTTTTCGGTTTGAAGACCAGGGCGTATAGACTCGATGAAACCGCCTTGTTTTTGAAGGTTTTCGGATATTTCATTAGCGTTAAATACGATGCCCGTATAGAAGTACGTAAACAGGATTACAAGCAGGAAGTAGGCAGATGGATAAATAAATGCCTGTGATGTAGCCCCTGTAAATTCGCCCGGGTTAGGCGTCTGGAACCAAAGTATCAGGTTGTCAGCTATACCAGAAAAATCGGGATTACCAGTAGCTTTTAGCACCTGACCAATAAAGGCTGGTAAAGCTAGGAAAGCAACGGCAAAAATCACCGGTATAACACCGGCGGCTATTAGTTTAATAGGTAAGACGCTCTTGATTCCTCCGTAGTTGGTATTACCCTGCACTCTTTTGGCGTAATTAATGGTAACAACCCTTTGGGCCTCGTTGATTTTAACTAGTATATAGAGCACTGTTAACGACACAAACAAGAACGCCAGACCTATCCAGAACGCTAACGGGTTAATCGGTAAATCGAACCACCCAAAGATGCTCATACCGCCTTCTGAGGTATCAAATAGCGAACCGCCAATCGTAGCCATTGTTTGAGGCAATTGACTTATAATACCGGCGAAAATCAGCAAACTTATACCATTACCAATTCCCTGCTCTGAGATTAACTCACCAAGCCACATCAACAGGATTGAACCGGCGCTCATGGCTGTTACGGCTATCAACCATTCGAATATGGTTGGATCGGCTAATACGGTAGTACCACCAGCTAAAACGGTCTGCCGCAGAATATACACGAAAGCTATCGATTGAATGATGGCAAGTGGTACGGAAATCATACGCGTCCACTGGTTAATCTTGCGCCTACCGCTTTCTCCGTCCTTGTGGAGCTGTTCTAGCTTAGGAATGGCCCTGGTAAGCAACTGAGAGATAATCGAAGCGGTAATAAAGGGGCTTAGACCCACTAAGACGATGGATAAGCTCGCTAAAGCACCCCCAGAGAGCAAGTTTAAGAAGCCGCCAAAGTCGGTGCCAGCTACCAATGTATTTATAACTTCTCTAAGTTGAGTCGGTTCGGCTAGAGGTACGGGGATATGCGCTAACAAACGATAGACAACTATAATCCCGATTAGCGCTATGACACGCCTCTGCATATCGCGGTTTTTCAGTGACTTGAGTATTGTTTTCCAGTTCATAGGTTCCCCTGCCGTTTATCCCCTCGCGGCATTGATGCCAAAACGTTATTGCTTCTTTTTCTTTTCGCTCTTTTTCAATGGTACAGGAGTTTTTATAAAAGTTCCACCAGCTTTAGCTACAGCTTCCTGAACGCTTTTACTAGCACCAGCAACCTGCAAGGTTACCTTGGCCGATAACTCACCCTTAGTGATTATTTTTACAGTGTGATATGGCGTAGAAACGTAGCCGGCCTCGTATAGGCTGAAATTATCTGCTACTTTGCCGTCAAAAGCATTTAAGTGTTCTAGGTAAACTACTTGTGCGGGTGTGCGTATTGATTTAAAGCCTCGGTTTTTAGGCACGGCAGTCACTAATGAACGAGATCCACCTTGAAAAGTTGAACGCAAACTACTTCCCGTCCTAGAACCTTGCCCCTTGGTACCACGTCCGGCTGTCTTGCCTTGACCTGCGGCAATACCGCGGCCAACACGTTTCTTGGATTTATTAGAACTTGTTTGTAATTCGTGATATTTAGTCATCTTTTTTCTCCTTTTGCTTGGGTTTTACAGGAGGATTAACCCATTGTTCCTGAGGAACCAACTGCTTCAAAGCTTCAATAGTAGCGTAAGCTATGTTTACTTTATTAGTCGAGCCCAGAGATTTGGTAAGCAAGTTGCTGATACCGGTTACTCCGATAACTGACCTAACGACTCCTCCAGCGATAATACCTGTTCCAGGAGCTGCTGGTTTAAGAAGTACTTGTGCACCTGAAAGTCGCACTTCGATGTCGTGAGGAATGGTGTCGTTTACAATCGGGACGTTTATTAAGTGCTTTTTAGCTACTTCTGTAGCTTTGGTGATAGCTAATTGGACGTCTGAGCCTTTAGAGACACCTACGCCAACCTGGTTTTTGCCATCGCCTACGACTACTAATGCCTTAAAGCGGAATCTTCGCCCACCTTTTACTACTCGAGCAACACGGTCAACGTTTATGACCAATTCTTGGAATGGGCTAGCCTCGGCTACCTCTTGTCTGCCACCTCTACCACCGCGTTGGCCGCCTTGACCATAACGAGGAGATACTTGTCTTTTTACATTTCCTAAAGCTGTGTCAGCCATAATTAAAACTCCAACCCTTCTGATCGTGCGGCTTCTGCAAGCGCCTTCATCCGTCCGGCATATTGTCGGCCGTGGCGATCAAAAACCACTGTATTTACTTTAGCTTTCTTGGATTTTTTAGCTATATCTGCACCTACTAATGCTGCTTTTTCTACCATCGTACCCGTAAATTTGGCTCCGACTGTAGTGCTAGCTGCGATAGTGTGCTTTTTAGTATCATCTATAACTTGGGCACTAATGTGCTTGTTACTAATGTAGACGGCTAAACGAGGTCTTTGTTCGGTACCCGTAACTTTAGCCCTAACTCGACGCTGGCGCAATTTACGATTGATGGTTTTTTGTAAGATACTCATAATTATTTACCAGCCTTTCCTGCCTTTCGAAGAATAACTTCGTCAACATATTTAATACCCTTACCTTTATAGGGTTCAGGTTTTTTGAGAGAACGTATCTCAGCAGCTGTTTGTCCTACGGCTTGCTTGTCAATTCCACTGACGGCAATCGTCATCTTGTCAACCGTTAAAGTTACGCCTTCTATAGCTTTGTATTTAACAGGGTGCGAGAATCCTAGGGACATTTCAATTGCCTGTCCGCCACCGCTTACTCTAAAGCCTACACCGTTGACTTCTAATTTCTTTTCGTAACCCTTGGTCACGCCAATGACAGCATTATTAATCAAGCTACGTTGCAGTCCGTGCTGGGCTTTGGCAATACGTTCGTCGTTTTTGCGATCAACTACTACTTGTTCGCCTTCTACTTTGACTGTTACATCACTTAATAAAGGCACGCTCAGCTCGCCCTTGGGGCCTTTGACTGCAATAGATCCAGAGTCAACCGTGATTTCCACGCCAGAAGGAATTTGAATTGGCTGTTTTCCGACTCGACTCATATTAGTAAACCTCCAGTAATAGCTCGCCACCTAGGCGTTGTTTTACAGCGGTGTGACCAGGGATTACGCCCTTGCTGGTGCTTACAAGCACCATGCCTCGGCCGTTTTTAACTCTAGGGATATCATTTGCTCCTACGTATACGCGACGTCCAGGGCTAGACAAACGGTTAATAGCGGTGATTGCGGCGTTTTGCCCAGGTTCGTGAATAGTAATAACTAACACGCTTCGAGGTGCCTTTTCTTCGGTTTTGACGTCGTTTAAGTAGTTAGCTTTCTTTAGCTCTTTAGCTATAACTAGCTTTAACTTACTCGAAGGAACGCGAACTTCGTTTTTACCGGCCATAATCGCATTACGTATGCGAGTTAGCAAGTCGGCTACTGGGTCTGTTGATTGTAATGACATAGTTCTTATCCTCCTTCCTTACCAACTACTTTTCGTTATGCCGGGTATTTCACCCTTGCTAGCTTTTTCTCGGAAATTTATGCGGTTCAAGCCAAATCGTCTCATATAGCCTCGCGGACGACCATGCAAGGTGTCGCGGTTCTTCCAGCGCGTAGGTGAGCTGTTTCGTGGTAATCCAGCCAAACCTTCTTGATCTCCAAGGTCTTTAAACTCAGCTCGTTTAGCAGCATATTTAGCTATCATTACTTTACGCTTTTCATCTCTAGCGATAGCGGATTTCTTGGCCATTACCTGTTTCCTCCTTGCCTTTCAAAAGGCACTCCAAGCTTTTCAAGCAATACACGGCTGTATTCCGCGTTACCGCCCGTAATTACTACTGTTATCTGCAAACCGTGAGAAACTTGAGTCTCTTCAAACGTCAATTCGGGGAATATAGAATGTTCGGTAATACCAATGTTAAGGTTGCCGGATTTGTCAAAAGCTTTCGCGCTGATACCACGGAAGTCACGAACTCTTGGCAAAGCGATATTAATTAGACGGTCCAAGAATTCATACATTCGAGCGTCTCGCAAAGTTACGCTTAGTCCAGCGCGACTCATGCCAGCTCGAACTTTAAAGCTTGCAACAGACTTCTTAGAAGCTCTATCTATAGGCATTTGACCTGTAATTCTTGTCAAAGTGTTCTTTACCGCTTCATAGTATCGTTTATCATCTCGTTTTTTGCCGGTTCCAGAACTTATCACAACCTTGGTAATTCGAGGTGCTTGATGTACGTTCGCAAGTTTTAACTCGTCTTTAAGCTCTTTGACAATGACATCTTTATAGAGAGCCTTCAATCGAGGCACGGTCAATTCTGTATTGGTGGTTGCTTTAACCATTATTTAATCTCCTTGTCGCTGCTTTGGCGAGCTATTCGCACGGAAGTGCCATCTGCGTTTCTCTTAATTCCTACTCGGCTGGTCTTGCCGGACGTTGCATTAACCACTAAAGCCACTTTGTGAATAGGTGTAGGTACGTGAATATCTTTTTTACCACCTTGCGGGTTGTGACGGGTTGGCTTGACGTGACGGTGTTTTACGCCGATTCCTTCAACCAAGATTGCGTTTTTCTTGGGTAGAACTTGCAAAACCTTACCAGTAGTACCTTTGTCTGAACCGCTGATGATCTTTACGATATCGCCTTTGATAATCTTTTTAACTACAGCAGACATTTTAGAGTACCTCCGGGGCTAAGCTGACTATTTTGGCATATCCCATTTCGCGTAATTCTCGAGGAACTGGTCCGAAAACTCTTGTTCCTCTAGGTGTTTTGTCATCCGCGATTATTACGGCTGCGTTATCATCAAAACATATAGTTGAACCATCTTTGCGCCTGATTTGGTCGCGGGTGCGGACTATTACTGCCTTGATTACGGATTTTCGCTTGACTATACCTGTAGGACTAGCTTCTTTTACGGTCGCAACTATCACATCACCAACACGAGCATAGCGGCGGCGGGTGCCTCCAAGAACCCGGATGCACAAAATTTCTTTTGCTCCAGAGTTATCGGTTACTTTCACGCGGCTCTCTTGTTGGATCATTCTGCTTTCTCCTCGACTTCTTCTTGTTTAAGCTCCACAGCTTCCTGTCCCTTCTGGACAATACTGTCAAGTTTAAAGCTCTTTCGCTTTGAAACAGGGCGTGTGGGCGATATAACGACCCTGTCGCCTATCTTGGCTTCGTTTTTAGGGTCATGAACGGCATACTTACGGCGTACAGTGTACCGTTTGCCATATATAGGATGGGTTTCACGGTTTGTAACTGTGACAGTTATAGTTTTATCGGCTGCGTCAGATGTGACTACGCCTACGTATGCTTTGGACATCTTACTTTTCCTCTCCAGTTTGATCAGCTTTTATAGCGGTTTTAATACGGGCGATTTCTTTGCGGGTAGTCGCCAAAACTCTAGGGTTCGCGAGCTCACCGAGCTTGTGTCCTCGTTTGGCTTCCGCTAAATCTCGCCTCTTAGTGACTAATTCGTCTTGTAATTGCTTGACGGTCTTGGGAGTGTCAACTTGTGCAGTGGTTTTTTTAGCGACCATTAGGCTTGCTCCCTCGTGATGAATCTAGTTTTTACAGGCAGTTTATGAGCGGCAAGACGCATAGCTTCACGTGCTACTGCTTCTTCTACACCCTTCATTTCAAACAAAACCGTACCCGCCTTTACCTTCGCCACGAAGAACTCAGGGTTGCCTTTGCCGCTACCCATCTTGACGTCCTGTGGTTTACGAGTAACTGGCGTGTGCGGAAATATACGAATCCATATCTTACCACCACGTTTTATGTAGCGAGTCATCGCTTGGCGAGCTGCTTCTATTTGACGGCTGGTTATTCGCTCATTAGATTGAGATTGCAAACCATAGTCACCAAAAGCAATGTGTTGGCCACGTGTTGCTACGCCCTCATTCTTGCCTTTGCGGACTTTTCGGTATTTGGTTTTCTTTGGCAATAACATGATCTAGAACCTCTCGCCCTTATAAATCCAGACTTTTACGCCTATAGAGCCAGCTGGAGTTTTAGCATGCGTACCGTGATAATCAATATCAGCGCGAAGTGTGTGCAATGGAACAGAACCTTCAATGACCTTTTCTCTTCGAGCCATTTCAGCGTTATTCAAACGTCCAGCAACCTGTATACGGACACCCTTGGCGCCAGCGGCTACGGTATTTTGAGCAGCCATCTTGATAGCTCTGCGGAAGTTGGTTCGACGCTCTAATTGACGTGCGATGTTCTCAGCAACTAATTTAGCAGTCATTTCAGGTCTCTTGATTTCTTCAACGTTAAGGCGCACTGGCAAACTGGTAATCTTTTCGATTGTAGTTTTTAGTTCGGTTACACCAGAACCGCCACGGCCGATAACTACACCAGCTTTTGCGGTATGTATAGTAACTGTGATCAAATTAGCCGAGCGCTCGATTTCGATACGTCCAATAGTTGGGCGGCTTGAGAATCGGTTTTCAATTATTTCACGGATACGGATGTCTTCATTAAGCCACTTAGCAAAATCACGTTTGCCTGCGAACCAACGAGAGCTCCAATCTTTCGTGACCTGTAATCTAAAACTGGTCGGGTTTACTTTTTGTCCCATTATTTCTTCTCCTTATAGGTCATAAGACAAACCTGACGGTTTTTCTCATCGCGCGGTGCGCCGAAGTAAATTCGTCGAGACCGGCTGCTCTTTTCCCTTATTAGTACCGCAAACATTACTTACTCTCCTTTGAGGTGCGTTTAGCTTGAGCGCTGGTAGGTTTCTTTGGCTTAACATCACCGGTTACTTCAACTAGGATATTTGAAGTTCTCTTTTCGAATGGGTGTACTCGGCCTCGCCCTGCTGTCTTGTATCGCTTTAAGCGGCTGCCTATAGTGACTGAAATGATCGATATTTGCAGGGTTTTACCATCTAGGCCGTGATTATTGATAGCATTAGCCCGGGCACTCTCAATTGTCTTGATAACTGGCTGAGCAGCTCGCTTTGGCGTGTATGACAAGATAACCAAGGCGTCTTCGACGCTTCGGCGACGCACTAAACCAGCAACCAGCGATACTTTTCGTGGCGTTTGGTCAACTCCTTTGGCGTATGCTCGTACTTTCATCGTGTCAGCCATTATTATTTCTCTCGGCCTCCATGTTTGCGGAATTTACGGGTAGGACTGAATTCACCTAATTTGTGACCAACCATATTTTCGGTAATAAGTACGGGGACATGAACTCGTCCGTTGTGGATAGCGATAGTACGTCCAACCATTTCAGGGCTTATGCTGCTGCTGCGGGCCCATGTTTTGATAACACTGCGGTCATCTGGTCCCAGGGCAGCTACTTTCTTGGAAAGTTTGAAATCAACAAAAGGTCCTTTTTTAAGTGATCGGCTCATAGTTTATCCTCTCCTCTTTGAATCATGGCGACTTTTAACAATTAAATTGCTTTTATCTTTACGGCGACGCGTACGATAACCCAAGGTATGCTGACCCCAAGGAGTACGTGGCGGTTTACCAGTACCGTGTCGTCCACCATCACCACCACCATGTGGGTGATCTACGGCGTTCATAACGACACCACGAACCGTTGGACGGATACCTTTACGGCGCTTACGTCCGGCGGAACCAATCTTTATGTTCTGGTGTTGAACGTTACCGACAGTACCGATAGCAGCTGTAGCTTCCAGACGAATACGGCGTACTTCACCGCTTGGTAAGCGAACTTGGGCGTAATCACCCTCTTTTGCCATTAACTGAGCTTTAGCGCCGGCAGAACGAGCCATTTGAGCTCCTTTGCCTGCTGTTAACTC
>CAYGHE010000012.1:0-21271 GCA_964349805.1 uncultured Candidatus Saccharibacteria bacterium
GAGCTTTAGCGCCGGCAGAACGAGCCATTTGAGCTCCTTTGCCTGCTGTTAACTCGATGGCATAAATAGGTGTTCCAACTGGGATACGGCTAAGTGGCATGCGGTTACTGGTTTCAATCGGAGCGTCATCACCACTAGTTATAGTTTTGCCTTTCTTCATTGAAGTATCGGCCAAAATGTAGTGATACAAACCGTGCTGATCTTTGACGCGAGCGATTCTGGCACTACGGTTAGGATCGTATTCGATTTCTTCTACGGTAACAACTAGTCCTGGAGCAAGTTTGTGGTTCACTAATCGATAGTGCCGCTTAACTCCACCACCTCGGTGACGTACGGTGATTCGGCCCATGTTGTTGCGTCCAGCGTTCTGTTTTTTGGACTTAACCAGACTCTTTACTGGCTTTTTCGTGGTAATAGCGTCAAAGTCCTGGCTGGTCATACCGCGCCGGGCTGGAGTTGTTGGGTTATATGCTTTGATAGCCATTATTTCTTATCCTTTGCACTAGCTTTAGCTGGAGCTTTCTCTTCGCTAACTGGGGTTTCGTCAAACATTTTAATACTGTCACCTTCGGCAAGTGTTACATAAGCCTTCTTCAGGTCTTTGCGATGAGTCATTCCGGGATGCGTACCTTTACCTTTGTTGTATCGGATTGCTTTGCCAGCTTGAACTAATGTCTTGATGTTAATAACCGTGACATTGAACTGTTCAGCGACAGCTTGAGAAATCTCGTTCTTGTTCGCATTCAGGGGAACTTCAAAGACGTAAACGTTGCTTTGAGCCATTGCGTAGGCCTTTTCTGTTGCTCGTGGCAAAACAGTGATATAGCGGGCGTCCATTACTTAGAACCTCCCGTTAACCACGTCTTGATAATATCGATTGATTTAGTGGACAGAACTATCTTGTGGGCGTTTAGAATGTCGTAAACGTTCAAGTAGTTAGCGTTAACAAGCTTGATAGATTGAACGTTATTAGTAGCACGCAATAATTCAGGAGTTTTCTGGTCTACGACTAGTAAAACTCGGCGTTGTAAGTCGTGCTTAGCCAAGAAAGCCGTAGCATCTTTGGTTTTACCAATAGTCTTTAGATCCAGAACAACTACTTTTTTAGCCTTATGGGCCAATGTCAGAGCTTGTTTAATAGCAACTCGCTTACTGGTTGTAGATATTTTCTTGGTGTAGTTTTCGTTACCCCTAGGTCCAAAGACGATTCCACCGCCTCGCCATATCGGGTTACGAGAAGAACCAACGCGGGCTCGTCCAGTTCCTTTTTGGTTCCATGGTTTTTTACCACCACCTCTTACTTCACCGCGCTCTTTCGTGGTAGCGCTAACTTCACGGCCAGCTGCCAAATAAGAATCATAAGCTAATTTAACCAATTCGTGATTGGAAACTTCTACTTCAAAAATTTCTTTTGGAAGCTTGGTCGTAGGTGTCGTTGTAGTAGTTGCCATGATTATACGCTCCCTCCTGCTAGTTTAGGCGCAGCTATAGCCACCAAACTCTTCTTTGGTCCTGGAACAGCGCCTTTTAGGCCGATCAACTGGTTTTCAGCGTCAACATAAGCCACGATAAGGTTTTTGACAGTCACTCGGTCGTGTCCCATGCGTCCAGCCATTCGCTTGCCTTTAAAAACTTTCTGGGGGTACATCGAGCCAATGGAACCAGGCTTACGAATAGTTCCTTTGCCTCCATGAGTCGAACGACTAGTGTTGAAATTATGCCTTTTGACGTTACCTGCAAAACCTTTTCCTTTGCTAGTGCCAGTAACGTTGACTATGTCACCAGGCGCAAACATGCTGACATCGATTACGCTACCCACTTTGGTTTCTTCTGGTAGTTCGTTGACGCGAATTTCTCGGATACGTTGTGGAGATACTTTAGCCGCTTTAACGTGTCCTTGAACTGATTTACTTAAATTCTTTCCTTCACCATACGCTACTTGCAATGCGTTGTAGCCATCATTTTCAATAGTTTTTATTTGGGTAACAGTAAGAGGACCGGTCTTTATCAACGTCACAGGAATAGTGACGCCGTCTTCACCGATGATTTGAGTCATACCGATCTTGGTACCGAGCAAAGCTTTCATGCCTCCTGCTCCCACTTAAATATTCTTGGTAGAAAGTAGTTTTCGCCGTAGCGAACTTACCAACTTACCAAGAACTACTGTTAATATCGCGTTGAGTTACCTGAAAGATTGTATCATGTGGTACAGCGGTAGTCAACAGGTAAAGGACACTTTAAAATAATATAACGCTTGAGTTTATAGTCCAGGTTTGCCATAATGCATGTATGGTAAATGCTAAAAGCAGCAAAAAGCGACGATCCGCCTCATCCCACACTCCTATGCAGTCTTTCAAAGTCGCCAAAGAACCAGCTCCCTTTCTGACATTCCAAATAACCTACCACACTGTCTACTGGCTAATTTTAGCCGGTTCTATACTGCTAGCGGCACTTTGGGCCCTAATTGCCCAACTAGAAGCCCTAAAAACCTTGATTTTATTTACTTAGTTTCTCTACATTCGTATTTCAGCGTCAACACCGGCTGGCAAACTTAGCGCTTGCAAGCTATCGATAGTTTTGGGTGTAGCGTTGGTAATATCGATAAGGCGCTTGTGTATACGCATTTCAAAGGCTTCGCCGCCCTTTTTATAGACGTGAGGTGACTTTACAACTGTAAAAGTACTTCTACGCGTAGGCAGCGGCACAGGACCGGCAATACTAGCGCCGGTACGGATAGCCGTATCAATAATTTGTTTTGCTGATTGGTCTATGACTTTGTGGTCATAGGCCTTGAGACGGATGCGAATTCGCAAACCTGACTCTTTGATTTCTTTAGCTTCTACCATTTTTGCTCCCTTAAGTGCTATATCGTAACCTCTATTCGTATTTCAGATTCGAGTTCTCGATATGATTAATAATATACGTACGCATTATAACAGATTATTATCGACATACAACTTGACAAAGTGATACTGTTAATGCTATAATGCAAATATGGACCATTGAACGAATCCGTTCGGGTTCGTTCTTTATTAGGAAGGTACAAAATGGTCAGTTGGACGCTACGAAATGTAGCTGGTTCGTTCATGACGTTCGTTCGTTCCCTGCGTTTCGCGTGGGAGAAGAGGAGAGAGAGCGAGGAGGTGTACAACCGGGAGGTTTACCAACCCGCACTCTGGGATCGACGGTGCCAAGGGCGCTACATGGAGGCGGTGGAGAGAGCCGAGATCTACCCCTCGTGTCAAGCCTGGGTCAAGATCCCGCCGAAGTGGGCTCCCTACTTCCCCTGGGACGAAGCGAAGGTTGCCGAAAGGTGGCCAGGCTGGAAGTTCGAGGTCGTCCAGACCACTGGACTACGAGGACGCAAGATGTTCTACCTCGTCTGTGTCAGCAACCCAGACCGCGAGCTCCAGACCCAGCAGGCCTGAACTCCCTTCCCTACAACAACACAACCCCGCCACCCAGTTGCAGATGCCTCGCGCTCTCCTGGAGAGGCGGGGTATTTGCTTTTTAGATACAAAAATACCTACGATAATTCGTAGGTATTTTGCTGTAATGCTGCCTGGGCTAGGGCCTCTTGTATTTCTGTGTCTGCAAGATTAACCCTTTCCTCACTATCCGCATCAACAGATGGTTCAGTAGTTGGTAGAACTTCTGAACCACCATATCGAGGAAGCGGCTGCACCATTGTGTGCGGCGTGTATTCTGCGCTAAAAACCATGTTTCGAACTGTTATTTAACGATTTTGGTAACTACACCGGCGCCGACAGTTTTACCACCTTCACGGATAGCAAAGGTCAAACCTTGCTCCATGGCGATAGGTGCTAGCAATTTAACGCTAAAGTTAACTGTGTCACCAGGGATGACCAATTCTTTGTCGGCTGGCAATTCAACTTCACCAGTCACGTCCGTTGTTCGGAAGTAGAACTGAGGTTTGTAACCCTTGCTGAATGGTGTGTGGCGTCCGCCTTCTTCCTTCTTCAAAATGTAAACTTCAGCTTCAAATTCAGTGTGAGGTGTAAGGCTGCCTGGTTTTACAATAACCTGGCCGCGCTCTATTTGCTCTCGTTCAATACCACGAAGCAACAATCCGGCGTTGTCTCCAGCTTGTCCTTGGTTCAAGTTCTTTTTGAAAGCTTCGATACCAGTAACAACTGATTTTTGGGTGTCGCGAATTCCGACGATTTCTATTTCGTCGTTCAACTTAACAACTCCTTGTTCGATTCGTCCAGTTGCAACCGTACCACGTCCCTTAATAGAGAAGACGTCTTCGATAGGCATCAAGAATGGCTTGTCTAGGTCACGGGTTGGCTCTGGGATGTATTCATCCAAAGCTTTGACTAATTCCATAACAGCATCTTCGGATGCGGTGTCGCCTTCTAGGGCTTTGGTAGCAGATCCTTTGATGATAGGAGCGTCTTCGTCAAATCCGTTCTTGGACAAGAGTTCACGAATGTCCATCTCAACCAATTCAACTAATTCAGGGTCAGCGAGGTCCATCTTGTTAAGGAAGACTACGATCTTTGGTACACCAACCTGGTGAGCCAAAAGCACGTGTTCGCGGGTCTGAGGCAATGGACCGTCGTTAGCGGCAACTACTAAAATAGCTCCGTCAATCTGAGCGGCACCAGTAATCATGTTCTTGACGTAGTCGGCGTGACCAGGCATGTCGACGTGCGCGTAGTGGCGCTTTTCTGATTCGTATTCTTCGTGAGATGAAGCAATCGTAATACCACGAGCTTTTTCTTCTGGTGCGTTGTCAATTTGATCAAAAGCGACAGCTTTGTTTACATCGCTAGGGATTTTCTTGGCAAGCACAGCCGTTATAGCCGCCGTCAAAGTAGTCTTACCGTGGTCAACGTGACCCATGGTACCAACGTTTACGTGCGGTTTACTTCTGTCAAAATCTGCCATGTTAAATTATTTCTCCTGTATTTAATTAGTTTTTGTACGCAAGAGCAAGACGCCCTCACGACGCATGTTCATGATTGTACATTGTTTTAACCCGTTAGTAAATAGTTTTTTGGCTATCTTACAACTATAGGCACTTGCACAGTATCGTCATTTTCGGGCAAACCCGAAGGATTATCTTTGTGGAGTATTAATGTGGCTGTACCACTGTAATCCGTAAGTTCAATCACAGCACTAAACGGCACTAATTCTTCTGTCATCCAGTCACCATCTAATTGAGCTACAGCCATCGCCAGCCTATTGCCTTCTTGATCGACTAATTCTATCGGGAAACTTGCCTCAAAAGACCAGTTACCTGGCACTCGGCCTTCTACCGTGAATGGACTGGTAGGCGATTCGTCATTTTCAGGGCTAGTCACTTCGACCTTTACACCCTTTTCTGACAAATACTCATACTGCCTGACTTCTTCGGATACGTCACGCACAAATGTGCGTCCATCGTCAGTAACACACTGTTCTGGGTAGCTCTCCATAATTGGATAACCGGCCTCTGCGCACTCTTCGTAGTTACTAATGTTTCGCTGTTCATCCTTTTTATTAGAAACACTGGTATACCACGCCCAAGCGATAGCTCCCACGAGCGCTAATAATATTATTGCCACCAAGATTCCTGACCATTGATTGCGAGTTTTAACCTTCATGCGTTTTATTGTACTCTGGGCCAATTCGGGGCGCAAGCTGTTGCAAATATGGTCTTGCGATAGGACAATAGGCCTAGAATGTTTAGAATTATCGCTGCAGTTGGAGTTATTGTCGCCGTTTTTGTCGGTCTGTTCGCCCTCTCGTTTGATCGTGACACTACTGATGAATCTCCGTTTTCTGCAATACAATCAGCAATGACAGACGGTTCTAAATTAGTTGACGTGCGAGAATCCGACGAATTCAGCGAAAGTTACATACAGGGCGCTATTAATTTGCCCCTGTCACAGATAGAAACGGGCTCTTTTGGCAACCTAGACAAATCCAAAACACATTACCTATATTGCCGCAGTGGTAATCGTTCGGCCCAGGCAACCGAATTATTCAAACAAGCCGGTTATACCGTAGTTGATTTGGGTGCTATGACGAGTGTTGCGCAAGGTGGTGGTACTGTCTGCACCCAAAGCTGTTAGCCTATTGACTTATTCTATATTATTTGGTATAATAGTAATATGGATAACCTTAGTGGCGTAAATGTACCTGACGGATGTAAGGACTGCTCTTTTCTAGCTATGCTACAGCTGCATATAGATGAGCTTAACGATGAAATTGATGAAATTATTCAAACGGCCACAAGCGACATACTCGACAAAGGGGGCAAAGCTACCGTCGACTTACTAAAAGACATGTTGTCAGAAGACTTGCAGGATGGACTTTCTGCTGAGGAAGCAGCCACCGCAAGCCGCGCTCTTAGTGGTTTTGGTATGGAGATGATTAATGAACGCATAACAGCTATCAAAAATAGAATGGCTAGCCATGCTCTGGGATGCCAAGGTGTGCTGGAATTACATGGTTCAACAGATACTCGTAAATATACTGTCAAAGTATGCGCCTCTCCACGGTTTAGTGACGGCAAGAGTGTACAGCCTGCTGAGATAACCCGAGAAATAATCTAGCTAACCCTGATATTGCATTACTTATAAAATTGTGTTATAATTGATACATCTCAGACGAGCGGGAGTGTTTAGCTCTAGCATCTGAGCGAACCACTCACCTACTACTACCCTCAGGGGGCGAAAATGGGACGGAAATGGAGTTTCAACGGCGAAAGCCGGTCGGACGCCGTCAAGCAGGCGATGGCCATGGTGGCCATCATCAAGGACTTCTGGAAGCCTGGGGCTGAGCCCCAGATCGTCGTGACCTACAAGCCTCCGAGGAAGAGGCGCTTCACAGATCCACATCAACCAGTCATCATTGGCTGGGGCTGGAGCCTCATCGACCCAACACCTGCCCGCCCAGGCGTGCTGTTGATGACAGATGAGCCTCTCGCCGCATGTGGGCCGATCCTGACCCACAACCTGAAGGACTCTCTCTCGCCGCAACAGAAGGCGACGGTGGACAGCCTCAGCACATCCGCCTTCTACGTGGCGGACCCCGAGGGCCTGGACGAATGGCCGGAGGGCTTGCGAACGCTTGCCGAACGGACAACTGTTCTTGGGCGACTCGTCGAGATAGATGTCCTTCGATAGATCGTTGGAGGTGAGTGAACCAGGGGGTGATCGGACTGTGCAGTAATGCGCGTCCGGTCACCCCCTCTTCAATTTGACTTATTTATAAATTTGTAGCATATTAATCATAGAATCACCTTAACATCCCAACTACCCTTTTGGAGGGATCATGCAAACAAGGCCTGCCGGGGACTGGATTGTAATAGTCCTGTCCCTGAGCATAGTGGTAGGCCTTGTCGTGGCCTACTTCTATTCATTGGCGCGCAACAGGTACCATTCTGATGCGATGTGCCTCAGATCTGACGTAACCTACGGGCTCCTAGGAGCTCTCGGGTTTGTCGGTATGGTCCTGGCGTTCACAAACGCGGGTCCAGACTGGCTACATCGCAGCTTGGCAGTGGTCGGTGCGCCGATCCTGATATCTCTCTTGGTTTTCGGCCTGTTCGCAGGCAGAAAGGCCCAAGAGACGATTCTGCAGCTGTTGTTGCTGGGGAGTGGTGCGGCATTGATTGGCGTCGCGTGGATACTGACCAGTGGTCAGCC
This sequence comes from uncultured Candidatus Saccharibacteria bacterium, assembly GCA_964349805.1. GTDB lineage: Bacteria > Patescibacteriota > Saccharimonadia > Saccharimonadales > Saccharimonadaceae > CAYGHE01. The sequence continues at coordinate 7,662 of CAYGHE010000012.1, forward strand.
CAGTCGCCTGATGATTGTCGGCTACACAACTGGCACAGCCCTCGGGTGGATGATCCTTGAAAGAAAAAAGGGTCTTTTGCCCCCCACTAGCGGCATGATCTGGGTGCGGATCGAAGAAGAGGAATGAGGTGAGAAGAGTTAGGGTGATCGGGGCGCAGAAATGCGTCCCTTTTACTTTTGTGGCCCCAGGCCCTATAAACAATTATTTATTAATTTTTAGATAGTTATCTAGGAGTTGCACATCCCGCAAATCTTTGTCTCGACCCTTGGCGAGTTTCCATTTGCGCAAATCCTGCAAGTTAAAGTAAGCTACACCATCAATTACAAAAGCTTTCTTATACGCACTCTCGAAATTTTCACCACCCCAGATTCTGCCTATTTCAAAAACTCCTTTTAAAAGCACTTCCTGATCAGGCCATGTTCCAATGCGAAAATCACCTGATTCTTTTAGTTTTTGATAAGTATCCTCGCTAACCATCAAATCAATATCTTTGGCAGGGCGTAATTTGAGAGCATTTAAAGCTCCGCTACCTATTACTACGCACTCGTCTAGCCCAAGTCCCACATCTTGAAGCTGTTGTTTTATATTCAAATACTTGCGCATGTCTAAAGCTATTGTACAACAAGCCATATCCAGCCACCCGGTGACTGCAGATGCCCCAGACCCCAGTGGATGCTCGGGTTATATCCTGTAGGATTACAAGAAATATTTATCGATTGTCAAATAGAGTATTACAAGTAACAACATGGCTATCATTGCTATAACGTCCCAGTCGCTTTTTTTGTATACGCGGCGGAAACGTTTTATATATTCGTCAGCGTCTCTCAGGTCGCCACCCCGGACGTTGTTTAGGCCTCGCTCTTTCATAAGTAAACGCGTAATCTTGTTTTCGTACGCTTCTGCGTGCTGTTTACTGACTACGCCTAGATCTTCGAAATTCTCTATCTTGATGGGTTTGTGAAGCATAGTCCAATACGCCGCCCGTTTTCCTAACACGTGTTCATTGAAACGCTCTTTTGGCTGTTGTGTCGTGATACCGACATACCACTTCTTATCTTCAAGCTCCAGAATGTACATCCACCAACGTTTCATACCCTACCCCTTTCCTATTTCCTAGTTTCTAGTCCCCAACCCCTAGCTATTTTCTCGTATTCGGGAAAATAGCTTGCAATGACCGACAGGTCGAATTGGCGGAGTATTTGGTCAGGGGATTCTTTACTCAGCAAGAATTCAAAGGACTTTTCGATCAATGTACTGGCGTCAACTTGACCACCGGTTAATTGTTGATAATAATCCTCGGTCATCGTTACTTCATATTGATGCCCGTCGGGTAATTCAACTGTAAAAACAAGCCCCTCGCCCGATTGTGTGATTTTTATAGTGTCCATATCACCTAACGACTGTATACAGCCTTTTTTGTAGTTCTAGAAAGCGATCTCGTACTTTCTCTACCCCACCAAGTAAGCCTACTCCGTCATGACTTGATCCATATTTAATTTGCAGTAAATTAGCCAAATTTTCGACAGCTAACTCCTCTACGCCAGCCTGTTCGTATTTATCAAGTACGAATCGCACAAAAGTCTCTTCGTCTTCTGTAAGTTCACCGTAAAATTTATTATCCACGTGTTCGGCTCTATACTCACGAGTCAGGGTTTCTTTGGCAAATGCGACATAGCGCAAAACGTCATATATGTCACTGTCCTCGGCATCAATTAATTCTTGCATGGTTTGGAGTTTGTCACTATCAAAACCGCGCTCTGCTAATTCTTCGAGCAAGCGTTTACGTGTTGATGGGTTTGACCACAATATGCGTAATTTTTCTTCATCAGCAAAGAAAGCTGGTAATGCACCGAACAGACTCTCTAGAAACTGCTGGGCAGATACCGGATTGCCGTCACCATCAAAATACATAGTCTCAACCATATGTTTAATCGAGCGCTCTTTGCCGTCAGACAAACGAATAGTTAGTTTTTCTTTGGGTGGTTCGGGATCCTCGATTACATCGCCCTCGGACATATAAGGCCTATCGGGACCAGGTTCTTCAACTCCTTCTGGGTACTGAGGCCTTTCAACAACAGGGGTAGGCGTGATTTCGATATCTGCTTCTGGATCGCCATCCCACTCTGGGTCACTAAAGTGCTTGACGTTGTCGTAAAAGTCCAAAATTGTAAAGAAATCTTTGCCATCATAAATGCGCGTCCCACGTCCAATAATTTGTTTGAATTCAATCATTGACTTAACTGATCGCATTAACACAATATTGCGCACATTACGCGCGTCAACACCCGTCGATAATTTTTGTGAGGTCGTCAAGATGGTTGGAATCGTTTTTTCATTATCTTGAAAGTCACGCAAGTGTTGGTCACCTATCTCGCCTTCATCCGAGGTAACCCGCACACAATAATTCGGATCGTTGCTAGATTTATGTTTATTGATCAAATCTCGCACCAGCAAAGCATGGTTTTGATTCGCACAAAACACAATCGTCTTGTCTTGCTGATTGATATTATCCAGCATAACCTGAGTTAGGTGTTCTTCTCTTTGTCGTATGTGGATATTAGTATTAAAGTCAGATTTTTCGTAGACTTCTTTTTCAACCTCGCCAGCCAGTACATCGTCATCTTCGGTGTAGCGATACTCGCCCATCGTGGTGCTAATGCGCTTTACCTTAAATGGCGTCAAAAAGCCGTCGTTTATACCTTCTTTCAGAGAATAAATATACTCTGGATTACCAAAATAGGCATAGGTGTCTACGTTGTCTTTACGTTTTGGTGTTGCCGTTAGCCCTAGGTGAACTGCGTTTTCAAAATAATTCAAAACCTCTCGCCACTGGCTTTCATCTTTTGCGCTACCACGATGACACTCGTCAATAATCACCAGGTCAAAAAAGTCTTTCGGATAGTCAAGATAATACGGTTTGTCAGAGTTGCCAATTACTCCCTGATAAATTGCAAAAAACACGTTGGCATTGAGTGGAATCGCACCATCGCGGCGGCGGATTTCGGCTCCATCTACCCGCACGCAGTGTTCTTCCAGAGGGTTAAAGTCTCGCATGGTTTGGCTACCAATCAAGATATTACGATCCGCTAGATACAGCACCCTTGGTCGTCGGCCGTCATTTTTTAGATTCCACTTGGCGTTGTATAGCTTCCAGACAGTTTGAAAGGCGATGTAGGTTTTACCCGTTCCAGTTGCAAGCGTCAGCAGAATTCGCTGTTTTCCTTTGGCGATTGCCTCTAGCGCTGCGTTGATGGCATTTTCTTGGTAATATCTAGGGCTATAGCCAGCCGAGCGATCAAATGGAACCGCTAGTAGTCGGTCACGCAGGTCATTTGTATCACCATAGACGCGATCGTATAGGTCGCCAGGAGATGGAAAATCAGCAACTAACTCACCACGGCCAGTTTGCATGTTAAATTCATAGATTTCTCGGCCATTTGTGGAATATACGAATTGAATATTCAAGTTATTGGCATAGTCTTTCGCCTGTTCAAGCCCCTTTGTGACGTTGTCGTCCTCTTTTTTAGCCTCGACAATACCGATTCGCTTGTTGTTATAGGCTAAAAGATAATCGGCGAATTTACGCTTACCGCGTTGCCCGCCGCTATGTTTGCGACCATCGGTAAAATATTGCTCGCGCAGTACTCGTGCCGGCAACTCATTCCAACCAACCCGTGCCAGCTTCGGATCAATCCAGTTTGCTCGTGTATCAGCTTCGGTCATACCAGTTCCCATATCAGGCAATCTCTGTGTATCTTTCTATAGCAATTCTATCTTGAGTATTGTCATCGTAATTTTGTGTGTGCATAGCAATTGTCAATAGAGTAAATGTATCACCGCTAATAGCAAACCACATGCGTGGCCATTGGTTTGGGCGTAGCCCACTACCAATCAGAGCAACTTCCACTTTCCATATCTCCCATGTGTGATTGGCTGTCACGCGATGTAGCTTGCCTGGGCCAATAACTGCCTGAGGATTATTTGGATCAAATTGTACTTCCAGAAGCTTTTGTGCTTTTTTCTGGCCATCCAACAACTGAGGGTGCTTCTTTAACAATTTTTTAAATTCAGAATCAAAGCTATCATGCGTTTGCCATAACATCGCTAAAGTCCGTCTCTCTGTAAAATGCTAGGTCATAAGGAATACTCTCGTCAGGCTCCGTGGCAACATAAGGAGCTTCTTGATGAGTTAAAACTTCTAACTCCTTGCCTGTAAGTCCACCGTATTTCTTGATAACTCTATTTAATATACTTATATCGTCCTTATCAAAAACGCTTACGTCCGGTTCTGCTTTACATGTATACACTTCGGTTGGGCTATAACCGGGTCCACTATCTACCGAATCGTGAACCAGCTTACCTTGCTGCTCCAATCTAGTAATAACCTGCGTGTAGTTATCTGGTACCGGACCCATCTTCCAGTGCTTGTATGAGTCACCAGTAACACTAAGCATAGACTCTCCGTATTCGTATCGGTCGAAGTCTACATAATACAGCAGTTTAGCAAGTTTTTTCTTGCCATTAACAGACCCGCCCAATGCGTTGCATAGGTATATAACAGTATTCTCGTACTTTGCCTGATTAGTATTTGTCATAGTACTCTCATTTTACAACATTATTAGCATTATAGCTATTGCTTATGCTTACATGTTACTGGTAAAGGCGTGATGCAGGTAGGACTGGCGGAGCTCTTCTAGGTTGTTTAGCTTTTGCTGGTAGAGCTTTTGAAGTTTTTGGGTTTGAGTGGAGAGCTTATCGAGCTTACCAGAAAGCTCTTTCTGTTGTGCCTTAGGGGGCAGTGAAACTGATATTTGATGCACTACGTTCCTATTGAGTGTCGGCACACCGGTGCCTCCGGCGTATTCGATGAAATTTAGTGATTTAATAAGATAGTAAATAAGCTTGGGTTCGTTACCGAAGAATTCTTTGACGTATAGCACTGTATTGAGCGGCCAATAATCCTCTTCGACATAAAATATATTTCCTACGCTACCGCTTCTTCCCGTATAAACACCAGGGCCTTTCGATTTTGCTACGTTATGAGTATCTATAATGCCACTCGAGCTAGCTAGTGGATATTGACCTGGTATCCTTTGAGCTTTAGGTAGGTCATGACCCCTTTGTAGAATACAAAAAGTGTCAAGGGTTCCTTTGGTCCAGCTGTCTTCGGGCTTCGAGAATGTACCTTGTAACGCCGATTCAAAAAGTTCCTGGACATTTTTTAAATTCTTTTCGGTATTTTCTTTCGCCTTATCAATCGCCGCAAAAACCTCATCCAATTTCTTCACAATCCGTCCTTGCTCTTCTAAGCCAGGAAGAGGAATTTCAAAACTGTATATATCTTCTTTGCTAAATCCTGCCTGCGCTGACCGTGCAGATATTTTTGATAACGGTTCTTGAAACAGTTTTGAGAGTAAGTAAATATACAAGAATTTCTTATCCAGCCCTCGTTTAGGGGTAATTTTCATCATTGCAACATTGTAAGCCCCACTCATTCCGGTTAATATATTGCCTACGGACGCCCCATACCGACCGATTAGAATATCTTCGTCTTCACATAGTCTGTTCTTTTTAGAAACAGGTATATAAGTTGGTTGTATTGGTTTTTTAAAGTCACGAATTTGCAGGAATCTAACATAGCCATTTCTTTTTTCATAGATAAAATCATTCTTAGGTGGTTGTGCACCACCTTGGAAATCACAAACATCACCGAGCAAAACTGTTTTCATTTTTCTATCCATCACGCCTTATTCTCAAGATGCTTAACTACTTTATCAATTTTTGGCAAATATTTTGATAAAATCCCCTGGTTTCTGCCTTTGAATTCTTTATAATCCCCTACATCTATATTAGACCGTGTCTTTAGTGCGGCAGCTTCTATACTGGCTACTAGTTCGTGAACTTCTTTCATCCCAGCTTCGCTTAATTGATATTTTTTTGTCAGTCGCGCTAGTTGCTGCTGAGTTAGTTCAGATGCAACGCACACATGCTTTAACTGTTGAGATAAGAGATTCTGATAGGTTGGAATAATTGAGCCATTTGGTCTAAATTTGTCGAACTCGACTACTAGCGCAAGCGCTGCTTTCATTTCGGCAAACTTAAATAGTATTTCATCAATTTGAGTTTCGTCACGCAGTTTTTTATGCTTGCGAACTTCAAGAGTTGGCTTTGCTATATATTCAACTACTAACGTAGTCAATATCGACAAAATTGCAGCAACACCGGCAGCAGCTATGATTTGCCCCCACGTAACGTCTTCAAAAAAACTCATGTTTTGGCCCCAGATAAATCAGTTTTCATCTTATTCTAATTCAACTGATTTAAATTTATCGTCCAGCCTCTGGAAAAGTAGTTCAGCATTATCTTTCGTATTCGAGTCTATTTTTATCTCATCTATTCGTTGAAGAAAAAGTCGCGCTAACAGGACTTTGTCTTTTTTGGACTTCTTTACATACTCGCTATTGCTAGACGCGTACGTTAAACTCTCATTGTCTAAGACTGTTCTCTTAAAATCATCGGGAGAGAAGATGTCCTCAACACTTCCTCTAGACCCCACTACAACCTCAATCTCTTCTTTAAGAATAGCCCAGTTTTTGGCTAGATTGGACTCCCCGTCAGTTTTACCTTGATCATTATCGAATAAATACACCGTCTTCGAACCCCAACCCTGAGTTATAGCACCGACAAGAGGCATGTTGCCAGCACCGCCACCATTAATAAAGCTGTATTTACGGTTATTGAGTAATTTTGCAAAAGCTCGAAGATAAAAAACGTCCGAGGGACCTTCAACTATAACACTGTGCTTGCTTAGGTTGCCTATGCCATCGTTCGCACCTAAGCCTATGGCTGTGAGCAAAGGGGTAAGTGTCTCCTTGGATGCTGTAGGATGTGTATGTAATTTTCCGGTAATTATAGTGCCCTTGTTGGGTGAGCATTCAACTAGCCTGACACGTTCTAACTCTTCGTCATTAATCAGATATGGAGAATGTGTTGAAAAAAGTACTGTCGCTTTATTGTCTTTTGCGTGTTTTTCAAACACTTTCAGAAGGTCTTTTTGCGCCTTAGCGTGTAGATATAAGCCTGGTTCATCAATAAGAATTACATTCGGGACGTCCTCCCTGATTCGAGCTACTACCTTAGTGTAAAACCCGAGATACCACTGCTGCCCCTTGCTACGCTGAGCTGGCCTGTAAGATTGACCAGTATTTTTATCTTTTATGTAGAAGTAGAGACTGTCTTCATCAAGATGGATCTCCAGGCAAATATCAGCTTGTGTCCAATACTGTTTAAATACTGCCGAGAACTCAACGTTCGTGCTTTCGGCATGATTTCTTCTTTGCTGAGGATCCGATGATGTGATTTGGTCGATTTTAAAGTTACTTATACTCTCTAAATCCTTCGCCCATACATTCTCGGCAAGTTCCGATTTTTTGATTGAATCTGGAAATATGTCATCAAAAGACGAGTAAAGTATAAAATATGGTAAGTGGTTTGAAGTGAACTCCTTTATAAATAACTCTGCTTCGCTAATTGTATTGACTAGTTTCTCAAATTCTTCGGTTATTTCGTCGGGCAACATAGAAATTCGATCTCGTTGCGCAGTGTCATTAACTTGTGATAAATGTGGAATCAGTCGACTCTTAAATGTATTGAGTTGACTTTTTATTTCATCAACATCAGTGTCTAGATCAATGCTCTCAATGGGTATGTTAATTACCGAACCTAACCTAGGCGTTTGCGCGATTATTGTTCTTGTTTCAGAGAGTAGATTATTTATATTTATGATGACAGCCTCTTTATTCTTATCGGCAGAAGTAGAGAGTTTTAATAATCCTATAGTGGCATCAGACAAGCTATATTCCTGGGGGTAAGATTTTATAACTTCGATTTTAACGTTCTCTGTAAATTGTTGAGGGTTTTCGGCTGCTTTAGCTAGCGCTTCATTGATACTATCTTTGTCTACAATTAGGGTTACTCGTATCTCGGGTTTGAGCTCTCTATCTTCTATTGGTATAGATTCATTTCTAATCTCTCGATCTTTATGGAAATCCTCGAGGGCCTCTAATATTGAGCTTTTACCAGACTCATTTTTACCCGCAAAGATGGTGACGTTATCGCTCAGGTAGCAATCACCACTATCCTTAATTGACTTGTAATTAAGAATCCTAAACTTCTCTATTGATATCATAATATCTCCTTCAAAGTCTCAGTCGTTTTCTTATCCAGTTCTTGAATCTCGGCAATTATATCTTTTGGGTCACGAATCGCGGCTTCTTTTGGGGCGTTGGGATTTTTGACGGAGAGGTCGAAGGTGGTTTGGTCGATATCTGCTACATCCAGCGTCCAAGAGTTAGCGCTGTCGGCTTTTGTCGCCTGCAGGTCAATAAATTCTTTAAAATCAGTGATGTTAAGGGGGTTGGTTTTGCCTAGACTACGACCAGGGTTTAATTGGTAATACCAAATTTTACGTGTAGGAGCACCCTTTTCAAAAAACAAGATAACTGTTTTTACACCAGCGCTACTGCTGGCTTTGAACGACCCGCCTGGCATGTCGAGGACGGTATGTAGATTAAATCCGCTTAGCAGCTCTTTGCGAATAGAAACTGCCGCATTGTCGGTATTGCTAAGGAAGGTGTTTTTTATAATAATGCCCGCTCGTCCACCGGCGCGCGACATTTTCATAAAGTGCTGCAAAAACAAGTAGGCTGTCTCGCCAGTTTTGATCGGAAAATTGTCTTGCACCTCTTTGCGCTCACTGCCACCAAACGGCGGATTGGCCAAAATTACGTCGAAACGATCTTTTTCTTGAATATCAGCAATGTTTTCCGTCAGGGTGTTGGTGCGTAAAATATTAGGAGCCTCAATACCGTGCAAAATCATATTCATAACACCTAAAATATAGGGCAGAGGCTTCTTTTCCTTGCCAAACAACGTTTGTTCTTGAAGATGGCGCAGTTCACCCGTAGACAGCTTGTCTGTATTCATATGATTATAGGCTTCTATTAAAAATCCAGCCGAACCAACTGCTCCGTCATAAACACGCTCACCCACCTTTGGGTCAACAACACTAACAATTGCCTCGATTAGCGAACGAGGTGTGTAATACTCCCCTGAGCTTTTACCTTCTCCGCCCATATTTTTGAGCTTTTGCTCGTACAGATGCGACAGATCATGCAACTCTGCCCGAGTTCGGAATTCTAGACGGTCGATAATATCAATAATTTCGCGCAAATTGTGCCCGTTGTGAACCTTGTTGCGAATCTCACCAAAAATCTCGCCAATCTTGTATTCAATACTAAGCGGATTGTCAGCTGACTGCTTAAAACTACGCAGGTATGGGAACAGTTTGCCCTCTACAAACTCTACCAAATCTTCGCCGTCGAGAGCCTTGGTTTTGTCTCGCTTGCCGTCTTTGGCTTTTGGCGCCGCCCACGATTCCCACATGTACTGGTCGTCAAGGAATTGTTTGTATTCTTTGCCAACGAGCTTGGCATCAATATTCTTGTTCTTTTGTAAATCGTCTAGATATTTGAGAAACAGTATCCAAGAAGTCTGCTCGACATAGTCGGTCGCACCACTCGTCCCCGCCTCTTGACGTAAGATATCATCGATTCGCTTAAAACTGCTTTCAAACATAGCTTAATCTTTCCCCTCAGTTACAGTATTGATCATTTTGCTAGTTTTTGCTATCATATAGGAGTAGATGGAATGCGTGGGTTGGTCATCGATGACCATTGCACCCAAAGCGCCATCTATTTTTATTGGCTGATTTTTATGCATCATATTCCTCGATTTCAAAACGTATTCCACCTTTAACCTTTTTACTGTTAGTTTCTGACAGCCTATCTATTTGTAACTTCTTTTGTAAGTATTTTACCATTTCTAACTTCGCACCCTTTGCTTTGACGAGTCCAAACTTGACCTTGAAAGAATAGGCTATAATGCCCAGTAGCACATCTGTCATCTGGATTTCGGTGATCGCATGCGATTCAAGCCTAGCTACACCAAAGACAGCATTACGCCGAAGGCGCATTTTGACTTTTTCTTTTACGACTCTTTCGAAATGATCATCCTTGCTGGTAGACACATCGTCGGCCAAGATAACAATGTAATTACTCCCCTTGCTTGACTGAGTCTCTAGCGCGTTTGATACCAGTCGTGCTACAAACACGCCGTACGCTCTCTCGTAGTCACCCTTGAAATACTTGGCAAGATCAAGCTTCTTTTTATCATATAGTACACACGAAAAACTGATATTCTTGCATTCAAAAAATATGTCTATGAGGTTTTTGTATATATTGAGGTTTTCTTTGCGAATCTCAGAGAACTTAAATTCTTTATAAAACTTTCGGCGATTGCGCATATTAATGATTGAACGATGTAATTGTTTGGGATTATTACAGATAGTGAGCCCTAGGCCAAATACTTTATCAGTGGGCGGTGAATGAAGAAGGCCTGTTTCGTCAAGATATCCAAACAGGTTTACGCGAGGTTTTGGTCCCGGAATATTACTCGTCCCCATGTAATTATTGTAGCATCCCCTATCAATTATTGTAAATACTGCAAGTTTAAGTTTTTATTGATCGAAAAGCGATTCTTGTGACGATGATGTGATCAATTAGGCTAATTCCCAAGAGGTCAGCAGATTGTTTGAGCCGTATGGTCACTTCGAGATCGGCACTGCTGGCGGTTAGACTACCGCTCGGATGATTGTGGGCAACAATAATGCTGGCGGCACGGTCGGTGATGGCGTCAGCAAAAACTTCGCGCGGATGCACTAGACTCGCCGTAAGTGTTCCTATCGTAATAGTGCGCTTGGCTATTAAGCGATTCGCTCCATCAAGCGTCATTACTACGAAATGTTCTTGTTTTTTGTTACGGATATCGGATAACTGTTCGACAGCTTTTTCTGGCGAATCGATTATTGGCTGCTCGCTGTCAATTAAGTATCGCTTGCTGAGTTCAAAAGCTGCTAGTATTTCGGTAATACGGGCTAGGCCAAGGCCAGTTACTTCTTGGAGCTGCTCGTAGGTAACGTCAGCACCGTTCTGAATCAGCAATTTCTGCGTGGTTTTTGCTATTGTCGACACTCCCGCTTGTTTATTCCCGCTACCGATAAGCGCCTGTAATAATTCAAAATCAGATAAAGCCGCCACTCCTTTAGCCTGTAGTTTTTCTCGTGGTCGGTATGCCTTAGAAATATCTGATATTTTGCTTATACCCATACACAAAATAGTAACTCAAGAGAAAAGCAAAGTCCACAGTAATGGTTAGTAATGACCCTGCGCGGCTTTTTGTTCGTAGATTGGGCGTTTTAGGTCTAGAAATTTAATTATTCCGTTTGGGGTGAGGTCGTAGCCTGCGATTTGTTTGTATTTGCCGTCGATGACGACGGTTGATTCTAGCGGATCGGCGTAACCAATCGCGTAGGCTAGGTAAACATAAACTTCGCGTGCATCTCGATTCTTGAGATAGTCCACAGCGATTTTGCGCGCCATGTAGGCGCCTGATCTGTCGACTTTGCTGGGGTCTTTGCCGCTAAAGGCTCCGCCGCCAATCGGCACGCGCGGACCATAGTTATCTACTGCCAGTTTGCGTCCAGTCAGGCCAGAATCGGCGTCAAAACCACCTATATCCCAATCCCCTGCTGGATTTGCGTGAATAATAGTGGTTGGTAAATTGTAGGTAGTAGGTGGTAAAGTAGCTAACCAAGCAAGCACAGCTTGCTCTAGGTCGTCATGTTTGGCATGCTGAAAACTGGCCACGATATGTGTGATTTGGCCATCTTTTAACGTAATCTGAGTTTTGCCATCATACGGCCACCGTTCGTACAAGTTTTGGCATAGTTGGCGTGCAAGCACGTATTCTAATGGCAAAAGCTCTGGCGTCTCGTTACACGCATAGCCAACCATTATCCCCTGGTCACCCGCTCCGCCAGTATCGACACCGCGGGCTATTTCTGGACTCTGACTGGCGATATGCTCGATAATATCGACATCCCCCGCCAACCGCTTGACTATCGCGGGTACATCCACCTTTTTTGCGCTAGATGTAGCTTCACCTGTTACGAAAACTTTGCCGTGACCACCAGCCACGTCTATTGCTACACGGGCGTCTGGATCCTCGGCCAAATGGGCGTCCAAAATAGCGTCTGATATCTGATCACATATTTTGTCGGGGTGTTTGGGCGAGACAAACTCCGCCGTTCTGTAAATTGACATAAAAAATACTCCTTTCACGTATCTTCCGTCGGCCTGTGACAGAAAAGAAAAGGAGTTGATACTTATATCTTTTCCGCCAGTAGCGGACTAGAGGGAGCACCATGGAATTAGTAGGTTGTAGATAGTAGATTGTAGATGGTTATTAAACACCATATACCAAATACCAGTTACCATATACCAAATTCTGGTTGCCGGCAGGTCGCAGAGCTAGTTCTCTCGCTGCACTCTTGATACGTCTAATTAATTTTAATGTGCTTTGTTATTCTATCCCAAAACATATCAGGCGTCTACGGGGCCCTTAGAGACGTATTGACTTACTAACACAAGCGGAGTATAATAAAAGTACTTTTGGGGATTTCCCACTGATTCCGGCTTTCGAGCCGGATGATTATTTTAAAGCTCAAATAGATTCTTTATGCCTGTCCGGACTTTTTGCATATCGCGCTCATCTAGCTGTGCAAGGCGATTCTGAAAACGATATACCGACATAGCCTTGGTTTGATATATCAGAGCATATTGTTTTTGCCCATGAATAGTAATGTCAACAAACCAGGTGCCAGTTTTGGGCTGAGTCGATAATGGTACGGCTATACACATATATGCTGCTAGTTTCTTTAGAACAAGAACAGGGCGTCTATATAACTCACTTTTGCCAAATGATTCACTACCAACGTTTTGTCCTACGCTCGCCCACCAGATATCCCCTTGGTTAAATACTGGCAATCGCGCATCGCGGTTAATACGTTTTTTGACGTCGTTCCATTGATCAAAATCTTGGTCTGATACTTCGTTCATGAAAAGGCCCTTTGACACCCTGCTTTATTTGCAATTTTTATCGTGATCAATATGCCTTAGAAATATCTGATATTTGGCTTATGGTCATATCAACAATATTCTACCTCAAAATAAATCAGGCGTCTATGGGTAGGTGTTACATATACTGGCCGGGGAAGGGTCTGTTGTCATCGCCTGTTACTTTAGGCGCTGGGCGTGGCGACTGCTGAGCCCGGTTCGCTATATAGTTAAATATTGTGTCTAGGGCTTCGCCTTCTTTGGTGTCATCTTCAACTTCAGGCTCTTTGTATCCCGATATTTGTGCTTCTTCTGAAGGATCGACATCGCCGATCACACTGCTTAGAGCTTCTAAGATTTTGCCAGCGCCGAATTGTTGTAACTCATCTGGTGTGTCGACATGTAAATCGTGGTCTTTGAGGTGGTCTGCCAATACAAACTCTACTGGTTTTATACCGAGCATAGCCATTTCGGCACTAGTAGCGACCTGTAAACCAGAGTCTGACGGAGGAATATCTATATCTTCTCGCATTATGAATAAAGAAATCCTTCCCATCTTTGTGGGGACAATTAACTCAGTGTCCTTGTATCTTGTC
>CAYGHE010000013.1:0-12618 GCA_964349805.1 uncultured Candidatus Saccharibacteria bacterium
TTGTCGCTAGCTGGACGACCAGATGGGTAACGGTTATTACCGTAAATAGTAGAACCGTTCACATAGGTCATGCCAGTTGGCAACGTATCACGGAAAGTAACATCATCCTGTTGTACTTCGCCGACGTTTTTGTACTCAATTAGGAAGTCAACTTTTTCACCAGGTTGTGCTATGTAGCTGTCAACCCATTTATTTTCACCGTGTTTGCTAACTAATTTCTCCATTTCGAATTTCGAAGTAGGTGCAAACTGTGGTTTTACGCGGAAGGTTACGTAACCATCATACTTGAAACAACCGGGTATCTTACCATCTAACGCACTGTATCCGAGTTTCGCACCGGCACTAGTGAATATACTCTCTGGGAGAGCGACACCAGTAGGGCCAAAAACATTGTTCTCGAATTTCAAACTACCGCTTACATATGCCAGATTGAAGTCTTGGTCGCTTTTAAATCTAGCGTGGTCATAAACTTCTTTTGGTGTAGCGTTACTAGAGCTCAAAAAACCGTTCACTTGGATCGATTTTGCTGTAGTGGTTGGCAAGTTGAACTTAGCAGTAACGTCCTGGGCTACTAGGTTTAAGTTCTCGGCTGCATTGTTGTGAACGTACATGCGAACCGTGTAAGTCTTGCCTGCTGCTACGGTCATATCGTCTGACCACAAATCGTTTGTGCCGCTTTCGCGGATACCTACGAAGTTGCGCTCGTCACCAATGTTTGGGTTATTAGTTATGGAGTTGAACGTAACGAAATTAGCTGGGTTTTCTATTGTGAACGTTTGACGTTCTGGTCCCCAAGCAAAAACAACTGCGGGAACTATAATTGCGGCTGCAAATATAGCTACCAGAGCTTTGACGCGCTTGGGTGCACGTCGAATCATAGAAATGAATTTATTCATATTCTATTCTCCTTTCTTGATCTATCTCTCAGGTTAGATCAAATTTAAATATAATTATTTGGAAAGTTTCGTTTGGTAGGGCCGAATTGTTAAACGTACAAATCGGATTATTACAATAGTGCATGTCCTCCGCAAATGTAGCGGAAGAAGATTCGCGAGGAATCTACTCGACCACAGTGCCTAAAAAAGCGCAAAAAGTGGGAATAGATTCCTCTGGTGTTGCTAAAAGTTCCTTTCCGGGCAGGTGCGGAGTTTTGAGGCTCCGCACCTGCCCTGGAGTGGTCAGCAGGTGCGCCCAGGGGCGCACCCAGATCCTTCGTCGGGATCGATCGGCGGCTCCTCATCTTCTGACTCTGGTGGTAGATCTGAATCTGGAGTGGACCCCTCGGGGGGCTCCGTCTGAGTAGGGGCGGGCTCGTTCACCCGCACCCCTGCGGGTGGATCATCCATGCTCCCGCGGGGGATGTGCTCCCCTCTAGTCGTATCCAGATTGAGTCCTTCACCCTCAGGGGCGTTCCCCTGTGGTCCTGAGCTGTCCGTTGGAATCTTGGGCAGCATCGGAGGAGGAATCAGATACACTACGTTGCCGCAGCGGATCATGATCCAGACTGAGGAACCGTCACGGAGGACGGTCACGATGGCCGTGCGGTCACCGCTGATCCCTGGCGTGTCGGCTACACCGAAGATTCCGTCAGAGACGCCGGAGTTGGTCCCGTTGGCGGGAGCCTCTCCTTCCATGGTGACATTACCTTCGGCGGTTAGTACGCCCTTGAGCTGGTACCAGAGATTTTGTCCATTCTGCGACAGACAATCTCCTTCGACCAGCCCAGCCCAGTCGTTCGGGTCGTCATACAACCCGTACGCATTAGCGAAGGTGGCCAAGGTCAGGCCATCTGAACCGGCTTGCTCAAGTACGAACTCTGCCTGGTTAAGACCGCCAGCCATAGCCGCCGCATACTGCTTGGCGAACTCGTTGTTGACTCGGTTGTTGGACCGATCAACGTCTACCTGCACGAACTCCGGCAAGCATTGCACAGGATCGTCAGTCTCATCAACTGAACATTCCTGAGCTTCTGCCTCGAGGTCTGAAAGGCGCTCGGTGAGAGTGTCGACCGCTTTCGTAGCCAACCCATACACCAGAGTGTCCTCCTCGGCTGATGCCAAGACCTTCTTGGCAGAGCCAAGCAGATCCAGCGTTTCCTCGATCTCGTCCGTCACGTTCTCGCACGAGGCGGAGACGGTTTGAACGATTTCGATTGTGGGCTGGTACTCCTTGGATCGGTTGCTGGAGGGGGGTGACGAACACGCCGCCACCCCAAGCATCAGGAACGCCACAAGGGCGATCCACCAGCTGGTCTTTGAACGCATGGTTCCTCCCTCGAGCGTCCACGTAGATGTTTTGGAGGGACATCTACAACAAACCCTTCTAGAACTTATAGCATCAGTGCTTATCGACTAACGTCCCGCTAACAAGCGGAAGCATCAGGACATGCACTGTAATAATCCGATTTGTTAACGACCTCCGCTATCCGTAGCCTCACACTATAGATAACTGATTACTACAGCGTATCACAAAAGAATTGAAATGTCAATGACTTTGATAATGTTTATGCTGAAAGCACAAGCGGTAAGAGAAGAGCACTACATGTGGGGTAGATATAGCATCTGTTAACACTATACAAGTTAATATTTGACAATATAAGTCAATAGGTGTATAAATTTGATTAAGCGTTAGTCGGGGATGGTCCCCGGCTGGTTACCTTTGGTAGCAAGCGCTAGCATAGGAAGGGAGCAGTATGTCGAAGAAGACACGCTGCGAAAGATCACTCGAGAAGCTCGTTGCGCGGGTGGGGGACTGCCTTCAGATTTCCGATCTGGGGGACGCGAACAAGCTCCTGGGCAACAAGTCGGAGATCGAGAAGGCAGCTCTGTGCCTGCTCGAGCGCAAGACTGAGCTGGGACTGAGCAAGTACCTCGCCCAGGTGGGACAGACCCGTGGTGCTCGCCTGAGCGCACTGCGCGAGGCGGTGATCAAGGTGACGCAGGCCCGCCGAGAAGAGCTCTTGCGAGAGCAGAAGGAAGACAGGCGTACACGCCACCCACAGGTGGCTGTCGCCATGCAGGGGTGAGCTTCTCTCCCTCCCCTGGGGAGAGAACCCGACGGGCCGAGGGCACGGGTCGCGCTTGCACGGCGCAACTACGGGAGACCACCTAGTGGTCCCGCGGATCCCTCCTTGGCCCGTTCAGGGCTAAACCGGTGACGGCGATCCTACAGGGTCAATGCCACCAACGGGGTCGGGGTTGGGAGCTGACGAGCTCCCACCCCGCCCCCGCGTAATACCTAAATCTGACTAAATCTACCGCCCACGTAGGCGGGTTTTTGTTTGCAAAAAATATTCAAATAGGTTAAACATAAGATAAGCATTCATCGTGGCCATAGGGGTGTCACGAACCGGGAGGGTTGCTGTTTACAACTAGGTAGGCTGGAGTCCCATGTCACATACAACAAGCTCCGTGTATGGGTTGGATTCGGACATGCACGGGGATCTGTGCCGCAAAATCGCAGGAGTGTTTGGTCAAGCTCGTGACCCCAGGCGCTACACGCCAAAGGGGACACGGCGGGGCACGCCTGGAGAGGTGACTCTTCTGGGTGATGATGGTATAGCCGGGTTGACGGTGTGGCTTTGCACCCGCATACGTTGCCTCGGTGCCGTCACCCAGACCAACGATCGTGGGCAGCAACGCTCCATGGTGTTCCGCTGCCTCCTTCGACTGAGGGATGAAGGAGTCTTGTACAGACGCGGCGCAACTTGGCGCATGGACGCCAGATTCATCGAATCCAAGAAGCGTGAGTCTGAACAACTCCGCCAGCATGTGAAAGGAGCTGCAAAGCGGAGGCCGTACGTGAATCGTCCCAGGGCGACCGTACCCGCTACCTAGAAGACCCCTTTAGGTAGGAGTGCTGATAAAAGCGTAGATGGGAATAAGCATTTCAGGCTGACCCTACTACCAACAGCACTCCTACCTGGAGTCAATAAGCAAATTTTTGATACAATAGGGAAGTAATAAATCCACGGTCTCATCGTCTAACGGTTAGGACACCAGGTTTTCATCCTGGCAATCCGGGTTCGATTCCCGGTGAGATCACCACTTTAGAAATTATATTATTCATCCGAACCGTATCTGGTCATAAGGTGTTACAATAAAGTCTATGCGAGCTGTGTTCAAACGTACTAAAATTTTGGCGACAATCGGTCCGGCAATTAACAACCCGGACATTTTAAAGCAATTAATTAACACCGGAGTTAACGGTTTTCGCTTGAATTTTAGTCACGGTGAGTATAGCGAGCGTGACGAGCAAATAGCCTGGATACGTCAAGCCAGTACCGATACAGGCAAGCCCATAGCTATTCTGCAAGATTTGCAGGGACCCAAGATACGCCTCGGAAACTTGGCGGAAGACACAAAGGTTCAGATAGGAGATGAACTAATCTTGGACTATGAAGCCGAGCATCACGGTCTTACGATTCCTGTTCAATACAATCTGGCGCAAAAGGTTAAACCCGACGAGCGATTGTATATCTTTGATGGCAAAATACGCACTAAAGTTCTTGAAGTCATCAGTGACACCGCTATTAAAGTTCGCGTAGAATCAGCGGGTACATTAATGAGCCGCAAAGGGATTAACTTGCCTGACACTTATTTTGACGGCGATATTTTGACCCCCAAAGACTTAAAAGATTTAGAGTTTGGGGCTACAAGAGATATAGATTACGTAGCATTGAGTTTCGTGCAAAGCGCTGACGACATTCGTAATGTGCGAGAACTATTAGAAAAACATGGTTCAACAGCTAAAGTAATTGCCAAAATAGAGACTCGAGCGGCAGTGGTCGACAAGGTTTTAGAGGAAATTGTCCAAGTGAGTGACGGCGTTATGGTGGCTCGCGGCGATCTGGCCGTTGAAGCGGGAGCTGAAGTCGTGCCTATTGTCCAGAGGCGGATTATCGAATTATGCCGCCGCTACGGGAAACTTAGCATAGTCGCGACTCAAATGATGGCCAGCATGGTGGATGCGCCTGAGCCAACCAGAGCGGAAGTTAGCGACGTGGCAACAGCCGTTATTATGGGAGCTGACACGGTCATGCTATCTGATGAAACTGCCAATGGCCACTATCCTATCGAAACTGTGACCGCTATGAAAAACGTCATTATTTATACTCAAGAAAACACTTCGGTGACACCTATTGCCGACCCGGTGACTAGCAAACAACTAACCCAAGATGCTATTAGTGCCGCCGCTGTTAACTTAGCCGAAAAAATACACGTAGAGGGGATTATCGCCGAGACAAAAAGCGGCGCCGTAGCCGCAAATATAGCCGCTCATCGCCCAAACTTACCGATTATTAGTGTAACGAGCGAACCACGCGTTGCTCAACAACTAGCTCTTAGGTATGCCAACAAGGGGTTTTTACGACCAGATGGCGAACACGCTGGTCTAGAAATAGCTAAAGAGTTGAAAAGCTCGGGCTTCTTTGGGCAAAGGGAATCAATCACGGTTGTTATTGTTAGCGGCCGCCAACCGGGACTTAGCGGGGCAACTGACACTATCCGAGTTCGATTAATAGAGTAATATATAAGGGTGGGCGTGAAACTTTTTAAACAAACTTTGCGGGACGTACCGTTAGATGGTCAGACGGTTTTGGTACGAGCTGATTTTGATAGTGATGCAAAAATCCGCGCTAACCTGCCAACAATTAAGTATTTATTAGACCGCCACTGCAAGGTAATTATTATCAGTAGTATTGAAGAACAAAACACCCTAGAACCGGCGGCGACCAAATTGGCAACTCTGTTAAAGCGCGACATTAGGTTTGTTGATAAAACCGTTGGGGATAAAGCACATCAGGCAATCAAAAAATCTCCAAAAATAGGCGTTACGGTGTTAGAGAACCTACGATTCCACGAAGAGGAGGAGAAAAACGATCCCGAATTTGCTAGACGAATAGCAAAAGATACGGGCGCGAGTTATTTTGTTCAAGATAACTTTAATTTGCTTCACCGCAAACATGCTAGCATGAACGCAATTACGCACTATATCCCTGGAGTTATAGGGCTGGCGTTAGAAAACGAATTGAAATCTATAGCCAAATCAAATAAAAGCAGAACACTGCCTGGACTTGAAGGACTGCTGGACGCCAAAACGTAATTAGAGTAAACTCATAACAAGCGTAAGCGGTATAAATTGATGACACACGACAAAAAACTAATAGTGGGTAACTGGAAGATGAACCTCAATATGCATGAGGCTAGTCTTTATCTGCATAAATTGGCCGAGATGATACCGATTCGTCGTGATGTCGAGGTAGTTTTGGCGCCGACTGCCCTAACTTTGCAATCACTAAGCTTGCAGGTTAATCTAAAACAGTTTAAATTAGCTGCCCAGAACTTTTATTGGCGAGATCACGGGGCTTTTACTGGTGAAATGTCAGCTTCGCAACTGCGCGGCATAGTGCAATACGGCCTGGTTGGGCATTCAGAGCGAAGATATATATTTCATGAGACAGACAAAGATATCAGAAACAAGGTAAGCGCGGCTGTCCGCAACAACATACGTCCGATATTATGCATTGGTGAAACGGCTTGGGAGCGTGCTAATAACGAAACGCAAGACGTATTACACGATCAGTTAGTTGGCGGTCTGGCGAACGTTACCAGTGAAGAAGTAGAACAGATAGTTGTTTCTTATGAACCCGCTTGGGCTATTGGCACTGGTCAGAACGCCCATCCAGTTGACGTAGCCGCAGTCGCTAAAATAATTCGCCATCACGTGAGACATCTGTACGGATCGGTTGCTGCGGATTCAATGCAGATTATCTACGGTGGTAGTGTAACTACTGATAGTGCGGCCGATTATCTTAATTTGGCAGGTATTGACGGTTTACTAGTGGGTGGCGCTAGCTTAGATGCTCATGTTTTTTCAGAGATAGTCAAAAAAGCCCACAAGGGTTCGCAAGTTACTAAAAAGGTTAAAAAGGGCGGGAAAAAATGACGGATATTGATTTTGACGAGCTAGACAAAGCCATTAATTCACTGGTATCTGGAGATAGTAAAAAGGGTACGGCAACCGCAACAATACCCGCTACGCCTGTTGCGCCAGTCGAACCTGCCGTTCCTGTGCTTACTCCTGCACCTGCTACACCTGCCGCTTCACCCACGCCGAGTTTAACAGTACCTACTCCACCTAGTCGTCCGCAAGGTAGGTTTATGGATGTAGTCCACCCATCCTCAGATATGCGCCCTGGTTTGAATATACCTGATCGCTCTCCTCGTGAAGGAATTACTATAACGCCGCCAAGCGCCCCTGAACCAGTTATCCCCAAGCCCGAACCTGAGCCAGCCGAAGATCCGCCAGCGCCCCAAGACACACCTGTCGAACCTGCCGTTCCTGTGCCCACGCCTACACCTGTCGCTACGGAGTCTCCTTTCCTAAAAGACGCGAAAGTCGAAAAAAGACCCTTAGGAGGCTTATCGGAAGCGGTTGAAAGAACGCCAGATACTGATTCGCCTTTGCCAGATGAATTACAGCCTGACGTATTATCGCTAGAATCGGATAACCCGCAGAATCAAACAATGGGCGATACTATATCGACAGAACTATCTAACCCTATAGTTCAATCACATACGCAGGATTTGCCAGCCGATAATCAAGAAAACCCTGAACCGATGTATAACGCGGGGACCTACCAACCCGTCCTATCACATCCTGCCAAGAAAAAGGCTGGTTGGTTATGGGTGTTGTGGATAGTCATTATTTTGTTAGCAGGTGTTGGAGCAGGCGCGGCGATGTACTTCTTTGTCCTACCGTTGCTATAAAAACCTCGCGGATGATAGATTGGTAAGTAGTGGATTTGCTTGAAGACTTAAATTTGGCGCAAAAAGAGGCGGTACAGACAACGTCTGGGCCACTTTTAATTTTGGCTGGAGCCGGCAGTGGCAAAACCAAAACTCTGACCCATCGCATCGCTTATTTAATTGATCATGAAGCGATATGGCCCAGTGAAATACTGGCTGTTACTTTTACCAACAAAGCGGCTCGTGAAATGCGAGAGCGGCTGGGTAAACTATTAAATCAAGATAGTTCTAGGCGTGATTTTATGCCTTGGATGGGGACTTTTCATAGTATTTGCGTACGTTTATTGCGTCGTGATGGCGAAGCTATCAATATTGCGCGAAACTTTATTATTTACGATGAAGACGATAGGCGAGGGCTAATTAAACAGGTTATAAAAAGTTTGGCTATTCAGCAAAAAGATATCAAAGCTTCTGCGGTAAGCTCGATAATCTCGAATGCCAAGAACGAGATGATCGACCCGAAAGAATATAAGGCGTCAGCCCAGTTTCCTTACCAAAAAACTATAGCCGATATCTATAAAGAGTATGAATCGCTAAAGAAACTTGCTGGAGCTCTCGATTTTGACGACTTGTTGCTTGAAACAGTACGTTTGCTTCGTGAAGCACCTGCAGTACGCGATCGATGGCGAAAAACATTCAAACACATTTTGATTGATGAATACCAAGATACTAATGCCGCCCAGTATCATATAGTGAAATTTTTGGTAAATGAAGATCGGAATATTTGCGTAGTCGGGGACGATTGGCAATCTATTTATAGTTGGAGAGGCGCTGATTTTACTAATATTTTGAATTTTGAGCGAGATTTTAAAGGTACGAAAGTCATTAAACTAGAGCAAAATTACCGAAGCACGGGTAATATTTTGGATGCTGCTGGAAATGTTATAGCCAAAAACAAGCAACGAACCGATAAGAAATTGTGGACGGATATCGGAGACGGATCCCCCGTTAGAGTACACGAGCTATACGACGAAGCCGATGAGGCCCGTTTAGTGGCGGAAAGAATCGAAGCTCACGTTAGTATGGATGCCCGTCGATACAGTGACTTTGCCGTACTTTATCGCATGAACGCCCAAAGCTATTCTTTGGAACGAGCTTTTCTGCGGGCTAGAATTCCGTATCAAATAGTTGGCGGGGTTCGTTTTTACGATCGCCGGGAAATAAAAGACGTTATCGCTTATCTGAGACTTATTTATCAACCCCGCGATACGATAAGTTTTAGCCGCATCGTCAACGTTCCCCATCGTGGCGTGGGCGCCGTTAGCTTAGAAAAGTTTTTACTGTGGAGGTCGCAACAAAAAGTAGACATAATCACAGCCCTATTGAAGGCGGCAGAGATAACTAGTATACAGCCAAGATTTCGCCAGTCACTAGTTATTTTAGGCGAAAAATTGCGTCGTTTGCAGGAAGTAGCAGCATCAAGTACCCCCGCCGTATTAATAGAAGAATTTTTGAATTTAACTGATTACAGAAATTATTTACTGGACGGTACTCCGCAAGCCGAGGAGAGGGAAGCTAACGTAGGGGCTCTGTTGTCCGATGCCCAAACCTTCGCGTCTTTGGATGACTTTCTGGAAGAGGCTGCTTTAATGTCGAGCGCCGATACCGCTAGTGACGGTCAAAAAGTGACGCTGATGACACTGCATGCCGCTAAAGGGTTAGAGTTCCCGGTAGTGTTTATCGTAGGTATGGAAGAAGGTATTTTGCCTCATGCCAGAGTCTACGATACTGGTCCAGATGCCCTAGAAGAAGAAAGGCGCCTCTGTTATGTGGGAATGACTCGTGCCAAAGAAGAATTGCATCTAACTTACGCCAAAAGCCGTATACAGTTTGGTCAGCGAAGCTACAATCCCGTATCACGATTTGTTGCCGATATGGGAAGTGAAGCGGTCTATATTGAAGCAGAAGAAGTTAGTCAGACAGAAGAAGCCTTTTATGATGACAGCATGCCATTTGAGGTGGGTGACAATGTGCGTTCGGCGGCGTTTGGGACAGGGGTAATTATAGATGTTGACGGCATGGCATTAACTGTAGAATTCAATGACGGACAGACTAAAAAGTTGAACGCCGAGTACGCCAGGCTAGAGAAATTATAATCGTAGAGCATTAGGTTTACGGGTCCTGCCGCTCGGTCCGCCCCTAAAAATTTTTTTCGTCTGCACGAAAAACAATTTTTTGGGTGCTGCCCCGCCTCACGTCACCCGTAAAATTAGTAATTATTCACGAGCTGGATTAATCATGTGCTTTTTGGTACAATAAAATGACTTCACTGAGGTGAAGTTTGAGGTTAATGAATAGTTATATAAATCAAAAATCTAGATCGTCTATCGGCGCGTTTATATCTGCCGCCTTGTTGTTGATAGCTGCCGCTATTTTAATCGTGGCTGGTGTTAGTCGTGCTCAAGGTGATCCAAGCGACACATCTCGAGGTCGTTTAATCACCATACATGACCGCGGTACGCAGAAGGTAGTCGTAAGTGAATCAGCTACTATCGGTGATGCACTAGAAGATGCCGGAATAGTTCTAGAAGACAAAGATATTGTAGAGCCAGCCGCCTCAGAAGAGTTAGTAGCTTCGGATTATCAAGTTAATATATACCGTGCTCGTCCAGTTGTAGTGGTTGACGGTGCATCACGCCAAAAGATAATGACACCCTATCAATCAGCCCAACATATCGCCAAAGACGCAGGCGTCGAGCTTTATGATGAAGACGAGGCTATCCTAGAACGTACCGATGATATATTGGCCGAAGGTGCTGGACTAAAATTAACCATAGAGCGAGCAGTTCCCATTGAACTAACTTTATTTGGTAAGAAAATGTCGACGCGTACTCAAGCGAGTGACGTTAAAGGTTTGTTGGAGGAAAAGGGTATAGAGTTAGAGAAAAACGACCGTGTAGTTCCTGCGGCATCTACAGAGATATCCGAAAATATGGAAATAAGAGTTTGGCGAGAAGGCAAGCAGACTGTTACGGTTGATGAAGAAGTTAATTTCCCGGTTGAGCAAATTCGGGACGCTGATAGAGAAATTGGCTATCGGACGGTGTCTACGCCTGGAGTTAAAGGTGAGCGAACTGTTACTTATGAGATAACCATGCAAGACGGCGTAGAAGTGGAGCGTGTTGAAATCGCCAGCGTAACAACCAAATCACCTCAAAAGCAAGTTGAAATTATAGGTGCAAAATCTAGATACAGCGAGTCATTACAGCAGTGGCTACTAGCTCTAAGGACGTGTGAAAGTGGAGGCAATTATTCAATCAATACGGGTAATGGATTTTATGGTGCCTATCAATTCATGCCAAGTACCTGGAATAGGACGGCAGCGGCTATAGGTCGCCAAGATTTAGTCGGCGTTATGCCTCATGTGGCTAGTCCGGCCGACCAAGACGCTATGGTTGTGGCAAACACCAATAGGTCAAGTAGCGGTTTAGCGAGCCAACACCCCGGCTGTTATCGATCCTTAGGTTTATCCCAATTTCCACCAGGTTACTAACATGAGGGTTAGTCAACCACTAGGACAGCACTGGCTAAAAGACCCGGTCGTATTATCCGATATAGCAAAACATGCCGAACTTAGCGCAGAAGATACCGTACTAGAAATTGGTCCAGGCCTAGGGACTCTTACAAGTGAATTATTGCGCCAAGTTCAAAAAGTTATCGCCGTTGAATTCGACAGCGAGTTAGCCCGCAAATTACCCGGTCAATTCCCTGGTAAAAATTTGGAGGTAGTAGCGGGGGACATACTGTCTTTTGACGTTTCACGACTCCCCCATGGTTATAAAGTTGTTGCTAATATCCCCTACTACATTACGGGGAAAATAGTGCAATTATTAATGACAGCCAAAAACAAGCCGTCCGTGGCTGTACTTTTGGTTCAAAAAGAGGTTGCCGAGCGGTTGGCTGCTAAACCTGGCAAAATGAGCATT
The DNA here is from genome assembly GCA_964349805.1 of uncultured Candidatus Saccharibacteria bacterium. Lineage (GTDB taxonomy): Bacteria > Patescibacteriota > Saccharimonadia > Saccharimonadales > Saccharimonadaceae > CAYGHE01. The sequence continues at coordinate 11,735 of CAYGHE010000013.1, forward strand.
TTGTCAGTTAGTGCTCAGACTTTTGCCGAAGTCACTATAGGGGACGTAGTGCCAGCCAAATTCTTTAGCCCGCCACCCAAAGTTGACAGCCAAGTAGTTATTTTGCGGATGCGAAAAACTCCTCAGTTTGAACCAATCAATGAAAAAGATTTTTTCAGAGTAGTAAAGGCTGGTTTTTCAACCAAGCGCAAAAAACTTCGCACCAGTTTGTCTGGTGGTTTACGAATACCGAAAGAGCAAGTTGAACAAATCTTAAAACAAGCAAATATAGATTCGGGATTACGCGCTGAATCATTGTCAATAGACGACTGGAAGCGGCTTACTAGAGTTGTGGATAAACCATAACCGTGATAAAATAACGCCCAAAAGAGTATGAAGATAAATAAACAAAATACAGGTTTCACGATAATAGAACTTTTGGTTGTTGTAGGCGTCATTGGTATTTTAGTGACTCTAGCGGTTGTTAGCTATGGTGGATTCCAGGCTAAAGCGTACGATACCAGCGTACTGTCTGATATTGATACCATGGAAGCGTTGCAAACTAGCTATGGGCTAAACAATCACTCCGGTGGCAAAAACTATAATTCAACAGAGACTAGTTATGATTCCGATCTTGATTTTGAACCGTCTGAAGGCAATGTAATAGTAGTTGTGACCGATTCGGTAGATTATTGTATTCGTGGTTATAACCCAAATGGCACCAAAGACTCGCTAGAAAATGCTTTTATGCGTGAATCTACAGAAGGCGCCTGTGGTTGGTTGCTGGACGGTGACGAAGAACCAGGTCCTTGGCAACAAATCAGCGCGGGAATCTATCATGCCTGTGGACTAGCCGACGGCCAAGCTTATTGCTGGGGCGCAAACTGGAGTGTTCAACTCGGTAA
>CAYGHE010000014.1:0-8776 GCA_964349805.1 uncultured Candidatus Saccharibacteria bacterium
GTAATAGGCAAGGGCGGTGAGGTCATAAACAAGATTACTGCTGAAACAGGCGCGTCAATTGATATCAAAGAGGATGGTCTTATAACGGTTGCGGCGGCTGATACAGCTAAAATCGAACAAGCTATTAACTGGATCAAGAGCTTAACCGAAGAACCTGAAGTAGGACGAATCTACGAAGGTAAAGTAGTTTCCATTAAAGAATTCGGCGCTTTCGTAAACATTCTGCCAGGTATCGACGGTATGGTACACATTAGCCAGCTTTCCAACGAGAGAGTAGAGCAAGTCACGGATGTGCTAAAAGAAGGCCAGATTATCAAGGTTAAATTGACCGGTATAGACGAGCGCGGCCGCTTGAGCCTGAGCCTCAAAGACGCCAAAGAACAATAACCCTAATATACTCCAGTAACGTATTCAACTCTCAGGTCACTCTACGGGTGTAAACATCCCGTGGCGTTCGGCCTCCGCTCCCTTCCGGTCGCTCCGCAAGCCTTCGATATGAATACATAACTGGAGTAGGGCGCAAGTTCCCTGTGTTTGGTTCAAGCTATTGCTTTTTTCGCGTAGTTGTGCTACAATGAAATTACTGGTATAGCTCTCTTTTGATTTTGTTAATTCGGGTATAGGGGTAAAGTGAACAAAAGGCAATCACTTCTTGAACAAATTAGGGCTGATATTGTCAAAAACAATATCTGTCCCGATTTGGCCAAGCAGGCCACGAACCTTGTAATGGGCGAAGGTAATGCCAATGCCGATATAGTATTTATCGGTGAAGCTCCAGGCAAGAACGAGGACGAGCAGGGATTACCGTTCGTAGGAGCAGCTGGCAAATTTCTAAATGAAATGCTCGCCAGCACCGGTTTAACCCGCGGCGACGTTTATATTACTAATATAGTAAAGTATCGTCCGCCAGGTAACCGCGACCCGCTGCCTGATGAAAAGCAAGCCTTTTGGCCGTACTTGGTACGCCAACTGTCAATCATCGAGCCCCGCGTCGTCGTTACCTTAGGAAGGCACAGTATGGAATACTTTTTACCAGAGCAGAAGATTAGCATGATTCACGGCCAACCAAAGCGCATTGCTTTTGGAGACCGTAAGCTAGTCGTGATGCCACTCTATCATCCAGCAGCATCACTATATAACGGCAGTATGCGACAGACGCTGATAGAAGATTTTATGAAGCTACCAAAAATAATTAATGTTATCAAAAAACAAGAGAAGGAGAATATAAAAAATGGGTCAAAGAAGACTCTCTAAACCACAAGGTGACGATCACTCTAGGCGTCCTGACATCAGGAAGCGACCTACGTCTTACAACACGGTCTTAAATGGGACCACTATACGTAAGGGCGAGGTATTTAGAGCCCAACGTCGCACATCCGAGAATGTTAACCAACGTGCTAGCCAGCACCTTGTTAATGTACCTGTCAATAAATCCGTTTATAACGGCTATGGTGGTCATCAATTTAGTTTGGCGGACCAACCCAAACGTCGCCAACCTAGCGAAAAAACACTGCGGGTTATGCCTATTGGCGGTTTGGGCGAAATGGGTATCGGCAAGAATATGATGGCTATCGAATATGGCGATGACATCGTAGTTATAGATATGGGATTCTTATTCCCGGGCGCCGATTATCCAGGCATAAATTACATAACCCCAGATATAACGTATCTAGAAGCTCGTAAACACAAAATTCGGGCGCACATTTTTACTCACGGACATCTTGACCATATTGGAGCATTCCGTCACTTAATCGACAAGATTCCCGCTCCAGTTTATGGCAGTAAATTTACGCTTGCTATGGTGCAAAGAACTATGGAAGAAGCTTCAACCGACTACGAACCTGAGTACATTACGTTAAATCCCGAAGCTCACGATGTAGTAAAACTAAGCGATAATTTCAGCTTAGAATTAGTGCGTGTTAACCACTCTATACCTGATTCTACCGCTGTCGTACTTCGAACTCCGCTTGGCGTCCTGGTTGATACAGGAGACTGGCGCTTCGAAGATAATCCAGTGGATGGATTAAAATTCGACCTAGTTCGTTTAAGTGAAATATCTTCCAAAGAGGGAATATTGCTTTTGATGAGTGACTCGACGAGTTGTGAATCAGACGGGACTCATACGTACGGCGAATTCGAAATAGGACACAGCATAGGCCAAGTGATGGAACAAAACCCTAACGGCCGCATTATAGTCAGTAGCTTTTCAAGCATGATTCACCGTATGCAGCTGGTGCTAGAAGAAGCCAAAAAACACGGCCGTAAAGTCGCTTTTTCTGGATTTAGCATGATCCAAAACCTAGAAGTCGCCCTTCGTGCAGGCGTTATTAAAGTTCCCAAAGACGTAATCATGAAGATGGAAGATATTATAAAACTTCCAGATAATCAGGTGGTTATAATTTGTACTGGATCGCAAGGTGAATTTAACGCGGTTCTTAACCGTATGGCGAGCGGAGCTCACAAACATCTAAAGGTCAAACAATCTGACGTCATCGTGCTTAGCTCTAGTATCGTGCCTGGTAACGAAAAGTATGTTGTTAGAACCGTGGACGGTCTGATGCGAGAAGGTAGCGATGTTTTGCAACATGGCAAAACTCACCTTAAAGACATCGGCCCTCTTCACATTTCTGGACACGCATACTATGACGATCACGTTAAATTACTAGATGCTCTCAAACCAAAATACTATATGCCAATTCACGGTGAGTTTCATATGTTAGTTCATAACGCCGAGCTTGCCGAAAGAGAAATAGGTATTCCTAAGTCCAATATATTTGTATGCGATAGCGGTGACGTAATCGAATTTACGCCTGAGGGCGCGCGCAAAAACGGCCGAATACCTGTGGGCGGCGTGATGTATGACGATAGCGGTGCGATTGTTTCGGAAGTGGTCTTGAAAGATCGAATACACATGGCAACCGAAGGAATGTTTGTCGTCGTTCTAACGATAGCAAAGGGCAGCGGACGTTTAGTCACTAGCCCCGATATTGTTAGCCGAGGCTTTATATACTTACGCGATAGCGAAGAGTTGATGGGCAGCATACGACAGTACTTGAAACAAAAGGTGGCCCGCAGTTTCGCTAATAGGCACGTGGATCTAGATGTTATTAAAAAAGAAATCAAAGATGAAATTACCCACATCTTGTATGACCAAACTAGACGCACGCCTATAGTTATCCCGGTTATTAACGAAGTAGGCAGTGGGCAGCCAAGGCCAATGCCTCCACAAACACCTGGCACTGATCAGGGTAAGCCAATACTGCCAAACCTAGGCCAAAAACCACGCATACCTGATACCGACAAAATCGATACCAGAATACGCACCGACAACCGCGGCTACTAAATCCTTACTTTGTCTTGCCAAAGTAACAAATCAACTTCTTTTGGCTGCAAAAGAAGCAAAACTGCTGGGGTCTACTCGCTTGCGCGCTGAAACAAAGTGCAACAACTCTTGGTTATCTGCGAAACTCCCCGTCGCATGTATGCGACGGATCAGACAGTCCTCGATAAACCAGGAGCTATTGCTCTTTGTTTCGCGGCAATCTCATGGTCCCCAGACCCCAGGGCAACAGCCTCTAGTAACCTCTTGACATATATAGAAGGATATGATAAGATGCACGTATGAGTGAAACAGTAGAAACAAACACACCAGACGAAAGCAAGAGAATAAATTCAAAAGAACTAGCTCACTATATGGGTTATGCTGGCAAGAAAGACACGGAAAAGGCTATTAAAGCCAGTAAGTTAGGTAGGTTAGCCGAAGCAAACGCAGCTTTTAGCGACGCAGAGCAGGCTGAAAAACAGGGCGCCCAAGAGTATGTACAAGATAGCCACCGAGCTCTAGATGATGACGAAGAGAGAATCCTTAATAAGAGAGCGGAGCTAGATGGTATCGCCGAAGAATACCGAATTGAAACTACGACGACTCCCGAAATGGAGCAAAAAATCAAAGCTGCCCGCACAGAACTAGCTAAGAAGTACGAACAGTACGGCGCCAAGTTAGAGGACTTCAGGCTAGTTTCATTTGAGCGAGAGGGCAAGCCTGTCCACGTTGTTATGTATGCCGCCCCTAGTGGCATTGATTTGGGCGATTCGAAGAATGATCATGACGAGAGGCGCTCTTATGATGCCATTATGTCTGACAGACAAGCGCACACGATAGAGATTGACGGAAAGGAATACGATACGCGCACCGGCATGACAATCGCCGCCTATAAAGCATTTATTGAAGACTACACGGCATTCATTTTAGGGATGAAAGAAGAAGATGCGAGTGTACTTTCTGGTGAACTTCCTGACACAACTAAGTCACGTAGGGAAGACTTAAGAACGTACACACTCATTACTGGCGAAGAGAACCCTAACTCAGCCCTAGTTGCGTACATGGGTGGTGGTTCAATCCGTTGGTACAATGTTGCACGTTCCGGTGACGAAACTCTACTCATCAGGTTCCGCCCCGCAGTGGAATTACAACTTTAGTTACACTTTCGATACCTAATCTGCACTCGTAGCATGCATGCGACGGGGAAGTCGCCCCAGAACTTTTGCTTTTTTTGGTTACAAAAGAAGGCTTTTGTTACTTTCGGCCGAAAGTAAACGTAAGCTACTTGCAATTTGTAGTAAAATTTGCTATAATATAGGTATTATCTATATGACAGATATAATATATCTATCAAATAGTAGTAAAAACGCCTATAATAGGATGGGTCATGGCAAAAAAGAAAAAATCGTATCGAAAAAAACCGCTTCCTAAACAATCATCCAAGCATAATTTACCGGATGGCTTTTGGGCGCAAATAGGCGCGGTATTCTTGATAGCCTTGTCTATTTTATTCGTAATTTCATGGTTTGGGGCTGGTGGACCGGTGTTGCGCTGGCTTGAAGAAGTATTGATAACTTCTATAGGTTACGCTTTTTACATTTTGCCAGCTTTGTTTTTGTACGTAGCCGTGGATATCTTCCGATCTGAAAACGGTCGTTTGCCGCTTGCTATGAAGTTTGCATCGGTCCTAATTGTTTTGTGGTTCTCGGCGTTGTTCGGACTTTTAAAGAGTAACGGACAAACGACAGGCGGCTTTACTGGAGATGTTATTAACAGTGGTGCTTTGGCACTAGTCAGCCCCGGGGTAGCGACATTTATCTATATCTTGTTAATTATCGTAACGATGCTTTTCATGCTGAAGGTGTCGCCATTTACGATAATAAAGAAGCTTTGGGAATTAGCCCGTCGCGACTCTGAAGAGCAAGAAGCTAACAGCAAAATTATGCGTAATGCTGCCGCGCTTGACGGTACTAAAGCTAATGGTATAGGCAACTTCAAATTAAATGCTAACGTGCCGACTATGAGCCAACAAGAGGCCAATAAGCAATCTGCCAGGTCAACGCTTAGAAATAGCGTGTCACGAGACAGGGCCGCCGAGGATCAGGCTGCTTTGGTAGCGGTAAGCGATCCGACATGGAAACCGCCCGACCTCGATCTTTTGGAAAAGCATCAATCTCCAGCAGACGCTGGTGATGTTCAACAGAATGCCCAAATAATCAAAGATACTTTGAATGAATTTAATATTGACGTTGAAATGGAAGGCGCCAACATCGGCCCCAAGGTTACTCAATATACATTGCGTCCTCCGAGTGGGGTAAAACTGACGCGTATTACGGCGCTAGAAACTAACATAGCTCTTAACTTGGCGGCGCAAAGTTTGCGTATGGAAGCTCCTATACCAGGCAAAAAAGCAGTAGGTATAGAAGTGCCAAATCGAAAAGCTGCCGATGTTAGACTGCATTCTATTTTAACCAGCAAGCAGTGGCAGGCTAACCAAGAACCACTAGCGTTTGCTATAGGTAAAGATATTGCTGGCGAAGCTGTAGTAGGGGAATTAAGCTCAATGCCACACCTTATGATTGCTGGACAAACTGGCTCTGGAAAGTCGGTAATGATAAATACATTGCTGTGTAGTTTTCTTTACAACAACAGTCCAAGCGATTTAAAATTAATCCTTGTTGACCCTAAACAGGTTGAGATGGCTCCGTATCAGGACATTCCACATCTGTTGACTCCGATTATCACCGAGCCTGAAAAGATGATTAGCGCCTTGAAGTGGGCAACCAACGAGATGCAACGCCGGTACACATTACTAGCTGAGCATAAAGTTAGAGACATAAAAGCTTATAACCAAAAAATCCGATCGGCCGGTACTAAAATACAAGTTGCCGACGACAATGGTACGCCAGTTCCGGATTACGAGAACGCTGCCATGCCTAATATAGTTATAGTTATCGACGAGCTAGCTGACTTGATGGTAGTAGCAGCTCGTAGCGTAGAAGCTTTGATTGTACGATTGGCGCAAAAAGCTCGAGCAGTCGGCATCCACTTGGTTCTAGCCACGCAACGGCCGTCAGTAGATGTTATTACAGGGTTAATTAAAGCTAACGTACCGGCGCGAGTAGCCTTTACGGTGGCCTCGCAAGTCGATAGCCGCACAATTCTAGACCAAATTGGCGCCGAAAAACTCTTAGGAGGAGGTGACATGTTGCTTCTTACTCCTACTATGAGCAAACCAAAGCGTATACAAGGTGCGTGGGTTACGGACAAAGAAGTGCAAAAAATCACCGCCTACCTGCAAATGCAGGCACCGCCACAGTACAACGACGAAGTGGTGTCTCAACACGTACAGCTTACTGGCAAGGGTGGTGTAGTGATGGACTTTGATAGCAGCAACGATGACGATATGTACAAAGACGCCGTTCGCGTGGTGATAGATAGCGGAAAAGCCAGTGCCAGCTTATTGCAACGTAGGCTGCGAGTTGGCTATGCTCGGGCAGCCAGACTCATAGAAGCCATGGAAGACCAGGGAATAATCGGAGCTGCTGATGGCGCTCGTCCACGAGACGTCTTGGTAGACAGCCTAGATGATTTAGGCGGCGATGATTTTGACGACAGCGAAGTCTAGATTTTATCAATACTCTCTGTTATAATAACCAAGTTATTAACTCAGCTTGTACGCGAATACAAGCATCTGCCTCGGCAGTTTCCAGGGGAGGAAATCTATAGTGCAAAAAGAATATGAACTTACGGTCTTGATCCATCCGGATCTAGAAGTCGATATTGAAGCGCCACTTTCTAAAGTGCGTTCTATCGTCACGGAAGCCGGTGGAACTATACTCAGTGAAGATAACTGGGGTAAAAAGAAGCTAGCCTATCCTATTAAAAAGCAGGATTTTGCGGTGTACATCTATTTTGACATTAACTTGCCACCAGACGCTCCATTAAAAATAAGCAATTCCTTTAATATAGCCGACGAAGTAATCCGTTATCTTTTGGTCGCTGTTAATCAAAAGGCCCGCAAGGCCGTAGAAGAAGCGAAATTAGACAAGGCATCGCGTGAAGATGCAGAGGAGAAAAAGTAATATGGCTAGAAGTATTAACCAAGTTGTTTTAATGGGACGCCTAACACGCGATCCCGAACAACGAACTACCACTACAGGTAAAACAGTAGTAAGTTTTAGTCTGGCAGTTGATCGCATGAGCCAATCCGCTGACGGTAATGATACAGCCGACTTCTTTGATGTAACAGCTTGGGAAAAACTAGGCGAACTAATCATGCAGTACCTAGGCAAAGGCCGCCGCGTATTAGTCCAGGGCCGATTGCGTCAGGACAGCTGGGATGACAAAGATACTGGCAAAAAACGATCCAAGGTAGAAGTTGTAGCGACAGATGTGACATTCCTAGATGGCCCAAGTGGCGATTCAGCAGCTTCTAGCGGGGGAGATTCAAAAACCTCTTCAAGCAAAAAGAAATCTGAAGATGTCGTAATCGAAGACATTGATGACAAACCAGTTGATTTATCAGAAATACCATTTTAGGAGAAACTTATGGCAAGACGATATAAAAAAGATATTCCAGTTTATTTTGACTACAAAGATGTCAAAACTTTGCAGCGTTTCATAAATATTTACGGACAGATCGAGCCTATCGGCAAGACAGGTTTGAACGCCAAGCAGCAACGTCAGTTGGCGACCGCGATTAAGCGCGCTAGACACCTAGCACTTCTACCGTTCGTATCTCAAGGTTAGGTATTCTCATGGCTTATCAGCCCACAGACCTCAAAAAAGGTACTCTCGTTCAGCTAGACGGCAAACCGTTTAGGGTTATTGATTATGCCCAAAAAGTGATGGGGCGGGGCGGGAGTATTGTTAACGTCAAGCTAAAAAATCTGCTTGATGGTAGCGTGGTACCCAAAACTTTCAAAGGTCAAGACAAGATCGAATCAGCTGATGTTGCCAGTAAAACTGTTAGTTATCTATACGCTGACAAAGACACGTTCTACTTTATGGACAACGACACATTTGAGCAATTTCAACTTTCAGCTAGTGTTGTCGATAATGCATCAAAGTATATAAAAGACGGAGACGAAGTGACCCTGCAGCTTTTTAATGGAAACGTTATTAACGTGGAAATGCCAAAAAATGTTTACTTGAAGGTTACCTACTGTGAAGACGTCGTAAAAGGGGATACAAGCAACAGTGTTGTCAAAGACGCAACACTAGAGACGGGACTAAAAATAAAAGCGCCGTCATTTATAAAAATCGGTGACATTGTCTCGGTTGACACCTCAACTGGCGAATATCGCGAACGAAAAAAGGACTAAATATGGCAAAACAGCGTCTGGATAGTGCGCTAGCAGAAAAAGGGCTAGTAACTACTCGTTCGCAAGCCGAAAACTTTATCAAACTTGGCAAAGTTAAGGTTGATGGGCGAGTGATTACTAGGCCTGG
>CAYGHE010000015.1:0-6992 GCA_964349805.1 uncultured Candidatus Saccharibacteria bacterium
CAATAGCTTCCCCGACATACTCGGCATAGTTGTAACAAGTAATCACAACTGACACTTTTAGAGGTTGTCGCATGATATTCTATTATATAGTACTCTCGAGTACTTTATTAAACTTACTTATTCTGCAAAAGAACAAAGATCTTTATTTAGACAAGACTTGTCGAATATCTAGTACGGGAAGGCCTTAATCAAAGCTTCCTGTATTGCTTCCAGATTCTTCAACGGTCGATATCTTTTTATTATCTTATCGTACTCATTCATGTCCAATAAATCTTTATTTCGAGGGTTAAAGTTTTCGTATTTCTTTCCAACCCCTGAATAATAGTCCCTGAACTTATATTCACCTCCCCGCAAATGGTTCGGGCTTTTTAAGTTATCTGACAACATCAAATGTATGTTAGGCACACCAAGACTATCGGACACCACTAGACCATGTAAAGAAGATGATAATATCAATTTACAGCTCTTTATATCATCTGCCACTTTTTCTGGTGATTGGCTAACCGGGATGATCTTGAAAAATTCAGGATATTTTTTGATAATCTTGTTCAGATAGTTACTGTACTCATCTCTTAGATGCGGTATAACGCCTATTTTATCTGTTTTTTCTATATTGTTTTTATATATTAAATTACACAACAACCCTGGATCCCCCATTGGGATATTGTGGTATTTTTCCGCAAGCTTAGAGCGCGTATATTCCCCACGGCACGCCCTAAATATGAAGTTACTATTAATTGGCTTTGTTTTATCGTCAATCAGACCGCTACCCCATACATAGGTCTTGTAGTCGACGCTATCATTAAAAAAATGTATAAGAGAGCCGATGCCGAGCATATCAAACTTGCAATCTATCTGGTTATGCACTTCTACCTTTTTGTTGAAAAGTTTTTCTATAATATCTCTTGTTATTTCATCGCCAAAATTAATACTATCTGGCTCCGTGAACACAAATTGATAAATTACTACTGGGTCTTTTAGGATTTTAATCCTAAACTTCCTGTATATGGGTCTCAAGGTATACTTGAGGTATTTTTTCGGTTTAACATAAAATTTCCTCAGTAGCGATTTAATTAAGTTCTTGGTAGCCACCTTAACGCTCGGGATATTATCGTAATCTAGCTGATCAATGCTTCGCATTACGCCCCCTCTCTAGAATATGCAGCTTATACAAACAAGCCTTGACTAAGCGCTTGGTAGCAGTTCTTACACCTGGATGTGCTTCACTATAAACCTTATCCTCATAGTCTTTAATTAGTGCCTTCAAGCCCTCGATTCTAGCGGACGCCATTTGATCTTCTGCTGCCTGATGGTTGATTTTTTCAATCCAATACCGCTTCGCAAGAGAATAGTTGTCAGGTAGCTTGTTTTCTAGGTATACAGACAGTACATCCATCCACCTTGCAACTGGGCTGGTAGTGCTGTTGGGGAACAATTTGTGGCGCATTTCCTTTTGTTTTTTAAGCATCTTAGGAGTTATAGTTTCATTAACAATATTGAGTATTTTCTTCGGATCGTCGGTCCATAGAATGTCGCCACTTTTTACTAGTTCTGATTGAGCGGTATTGATACCTCTGTAATGAAATGCATTCGGGTCTTGGCTAAACAATGCTACAGGCACGCCACAGTAAATTGCATCGAAAATAACCGCGGAGTTATCTGAAACAACGATACTTGCCTCTTCTAGCGGCGTTACGATTGGATAACTGTCTACGTCATAAACCTTATCAACTTTTCGGTGCAATTCTTCAAAAATATCTTTATTGCTTTTTACGTGAGAAACCCTATGGTGATCACGCATGATTACGGTGTACTCTTTTTTTATTGCCTCAATATCTTGCAAGAAATTAATCGCAAACCCTATTTCATCATAGGTCGGTGCAAAAAATAAGACTGGCTTCGCCCTATTTTTTTGCCTCTTGCTAAAGTCCATCAGTTTTAGAGAGGGAACCAGATGTGTTGTTGTGAATATATCAGTTACTTCCTTGGTCCCAATAGCGTGCGATAGCAATGCATCTGCTAAATAGTCTCTATTCATGAACTGTTCTACGGTCCAGTGTGGCTTATTGAAATAGTAGGATGCGTACGGAAACATTATACGATATTTTACTGAGAGGCTTTGGTAGTGCCAAGGGTAAATATATGCCGATAGCAGCAGTTGATACTTTGTGTTAATAATCCTATCCGGCAAAATAGCACCGTCAACACTGCGGGTTACGTTAAAACCTCTACTCTTAAGAGCTGCCGCTCCGCCATTATACACATCCTCGAGTAGGGCTGCCCCTTTAGGTAAGGCACGCGGTACAACTATGTCAAAATCTATTTTTGTGCTATCTCTTAGATATACCAAGAGTGGCATCAATGAATCAAACTGAGTTTCCGTTTCAATATAAAACAATATGTCTTTATTGTTTTTTTGCATCATTCATTCCCTCTAGTATCCGCACTGTTCGCTCTAGCCCATTAACCAAGTCATATCCTGATCGCCACCCAAGCGCTTTTATTTTACTTGAATCCATCAAAGCTCTTTGAACAACAGAGGACCCTTTACGCTCTGTTTCGTTCGGTATATCAAATACAACCTTACTATTGTTAATATTCGCTATAGCTTCTGCTACTCCACGGAGATCTTTGGCTTCATCACTGGCTATATTGTATGATTCACTGCTCTCGCCTCTTGTTAGTAGCAAGAGGAGAGCTACGACAACATCTGCTACATAAACGTATGAATATTCCTGTCTCCCTTCTGATTTTAGTACTATGTCTTGCTTATTAACCGCGCTACGTATAAATTGAGATGTCGACTTACTGTCTGACTTTTGTGTAGTTGAACCATACACACGGCCCAGTCTCACGGATACTATGTCGAGATTCTTCTCTGCAATATAAGCCTGGCAAAGTGCCTCAGCAAGCCGCTTACTTTCTGGGTACCCCGCTCGTAGTGTATTGCTATTAATATATCCGCTGTAGTCTTCTTTGAATCGTTCCGTGTCTCCGCGATTTTCACCATAAACTTCGACAGAAGATGCATTGATAACGCGCTTTACTTTATTGCTGGCGGCGAATTCTAGGACATTTTTTGTGCCAGTTACTATCGAGTTGATTGTTTCTATCGGCTTCGTTGCGTACAGTGCCGGGTGTGTGTTGCTGGCAAGATTTATAATAAAATCAACTTTTTCTTTTACTATTAACTTTTTCGCTACATCACCTCGAATAGCTTTAAAAAATCTAGCTTTGCGGTAACTACCAAAATTTTTCTCTATTTTTTCTTTATCTCTGGCTAAAGCAAAGACCTTTAGATCTAGCTTATCTACACTATTCTTGTACATCAATGCATCAACAACCACCGTACCAATCAAGCCAGTTGCACCAGTGACTAGAACACTAGTGCCTTGAAGCTTTTCCCAGTCAATATTAAAACTAGCTATATATTCAATGTCTTCTCTGTACCATTTAGTGTTGCTAAACATTATCGTGCCTTGTATTTATAATAGACTCAAACAGATCTTTGTCATTCGATGTGGTGATTTTGAAATTTATTTCTGAGCCTTTAACAAGCGCTACTTCGTACCCCATATTAACCGCTGCATCAGCTAATGATATATACTCCTCACCATTGTGCATTTTTGAAAAAATCGACTCTATGATTTTATGCTTGAAGCAGTGCGGTGTCTGGGTAGACTTTATGTATTCTCTTTTAAAACCACTCTCTTGTATACGCAAGGAGTCGTCAACCTTCACTATCCCGTCATGTATATCTACGTAGGTAGTGGTCGCACCAGCTTTGTTTGCCGCTTCAATGTTTCGCTCTATAGTGTCATCGTCTACTAGCGGGCGGTTGCCGTCATGAATCATAACTAAATCATCTTCTTGCTGCTCTCCTAAAACCTTAAAGCAGTTCTGGATTGACTCAATACCAGTAGCGCCACCATCCACAACTTTCTCAAGTTTTGAAATATGAAATTCTTTTGCATACGCAGCTAGCACTGGCTGCCATTCTTTTAAGCAAGCGATGATTATCCTATCAACGTTCTTGTTGTTTTGGAATTTTTGAAGAGTGTAAACGATTATAGGAATTTCATTTACTGTAATGAACTGTTTAGGAATATTGTTTTTCATACGGCTCCCCGTACCACCCGCCGTAAGCACTGCTGTGATCATAGCTCTTCCCACTCTCCCCTATTAAACAGTACCGCCCATGTGGTTTTTTGAGTTGGGCTTGGATAGTCGGTCCTTCTCAAAGATATAGTCGGCGACATATCGTCTGGTAAAAAATCTAATACATCATATTTTTCGTTTCTAATCGATACCTGTACCCTTATGTTCGTGTCGTTAAGTGACCCAACTTTTGTGCGAAGGATTATAGATACTTTATCTTTATTTATCACCGATGAGTTCGCAGCAAAGAGTGGCACGTTTCTATTTATGTCATACAATGACGCCTTTACCCTTGTTGGTATTTTTGTTGGGACCCTGTAACTGATTTTTATTTCTAGTATGCTATCTTGGCTTATACACTTTTCTGGAGACAAATCAACTCTTAGGCCTTTAATGAGAGAGGTTTTCTCGCCCTTATTCTTGGTTTTATTGTCAGCTGGTTGAGCCGTGTTGAGGTTTTCTATACTGTACTCATTGGCAACATCTTCGGGGCTGCCAGAAAACACTATTTTTCCTTCGTGCAGCATCATTGCTTTATTACAATACTTGCGCACGTTGTCCATGCTGTGCGTAACAAGTATGACCGTCTTGGCTTTGTCTTTACGGATTTTGGCAAAGTAGTTATTACATTTACGCTGAAAAGCCTCATCACCTACAGCAAGTACTTCGTCTAAGATCAATATATCCCCTTGCGCTTTGATTGCTATTGAAAAAGCCAGCCGAACTTGCATGCCACTTGAGTAGTTTTTTAACTTTTGGTCCATGAATCGTTCAATCTCAGCAAACTCAACAATATCGTCGTACATTGATTCCATCTCTTTATGACTAAAACCTAGTAGCGCACCGTTAAGAAACACGTTTTCACGCCCCGATAACTCTGGGTTAAAACCAACCCCCAGTTCAATAAATGGAACGATGGAGCCGTTCGTTTGTACAACCCCTGAGTCGGGTACATAAATACCGGCCAAGAGTTTTAATAATGTACTCTTTCCGCTCCCGTTTCGGCCAACAATACCAAAAAAATCACCTTTCTTTACTTCAAAAGATACGTTCTTTAAAACCTCTTGTGTTTCGTACCCTTTTTTTCGTTTTCTACGAAGCATACCAATTAAGAGCTGCTTTAAGCCCGAGTGATCATCGTGAGGAAGTCGAAATGTCTTACTAAGGTCTTGGACGACAACCGCATTTTCCGAATTTTTATGCTTCATAACCATACCTACACCTTCTCCGCGAATTTTCCTTGGGTCTTTTTGAAATACAACATACCCCATACGATAACCACTCCGATGATAATGTATGGAATCGCTATGTATAAGGGATTGCTAAAGATTTGGTCGGCTGTAATTACATGTTGATGCCCAACTACTTGCGCGCGTGCATTCTGGAAAAGCACCGCTATCGGACTTAGCATTAAGAGTTGTGCCGCTATTTGGCCTCCAACCGTAGCAACCATCTGGAGAGGGTAAATTATAGGGGTAGCATAAAACAGACCCTGTAAAAAAACTTCCCATAAGTGCAATATGTCACGGTACTTCAAGTACGCTGCTGATAGCAAGAATGCAAGCCCAAGCGAAAAAGCATACATCAGCAATATCGTTAAGGGAAATAGGAGCGCGGTCCATCCAAAGTCCACCCCATCAAACACCATAAACACAAACACGACAGTCAGATTAAAAAAGAGGTTAATAAGCGCCGAAACAGTCGCTGATATTACGATTATATATTTGGGGAAATTAATCTTTCTAATTAAATCCCCTCTCCCAACAACGGCTTGCATCCCCTGGTTTGTCGCTTCAGTGAAAAATGTCCATAACACCAACCCTAAAAGCAACGAAACAGCAAAATGTTCAATGCCCGCCCCGAATCGCAAAAAATGCACAAACACGACATACATGATTGCAAAAAGCATCAACGGTTTTAGCAGTGACCAAACATAACCCAGAACTGATCCTTGATAGCGAAGTTTAAAATCTGTAATAACTAACTCACGTAAAAGTATGCGATTACGCCTGCTAAAAATATTAGAAAGTTTCATAAGTCTGGAATTAATTATATCAGATAGATGTAGCAATGCGCCGCTCGGAATAAAGACAAGAAAGGCTTGTTTTTATTCGCTCGCTAGCTTTTGTTATAAGATAGATGAAGATATATGAACAGGGTTGCTATTGTCGTACTGAACTGGAACGGTATCAATGATACCCTAGTTTGTCTTGAGTCTTTGCTTTTACAAACACATAAAGACTTTTGCGTGGTGGTGGTAGACAACGGATCAATAGATAACTCAAAAGAGTTACTAGAAGATTACCGTGTAGCTCACGGCGACAAAATTGAAGTTATTTATAACTCCAAAAACCTCGGCTTTGCAGGCGGCGTTAACACGGGTATCAAATGGGCGATTAGTAAAGGCTTTGATTGTGTTGCGCTATTTAATAATGACGCAACAGCTGACAGGGATTGGCTAAAAAACCTGGTAGCAGCAGCTCAGCCGAAAGAAATAGGAATTAGCACGGGGTTGTTGTTGCATGATGACGGCAAAACTATTGATAGTAGTGGTGACTGGGTATCAAAATGGGGCTTAGCTTTCCCAAGAAGCCGTGGCGATTCACTGGATAAGACCCCTGAGGCTGGTAAAGTTTTTGGAGCAACGGGCGGAGCAAGCCTATACAAAGCATCCTTGTTCAAAGATATCGGCCTATTTGACGAAGATTTCTTCGCCTACTACGAGGACGTCGATATTAGCTTTAGGGCACAATTAACAGGTTGGCAAATTGCTTATACGCCCAAAGCAACCGCCTATCATAAACGAGGGGCTACTAGCAACAAAGTGCCCGGGC
>CAYGHE010000016.1:0-2412 GCA_964349805.1 uncultured Candidatus Saccharibacteria bacterium
GAATTAATGACATCCTTGTTATCACTACTCCCGAAGATCAATCCCAATTCCAGCGTCTGCTAGGCGACGGGACACAATGGGGTATCAAGCTTTCATATGCAGCACAACCTTCTCCAGGCGGACTAGCGCAGGCCTTTATTATCGGTGAGGATTTTATTGGCAAAGAAAAAGTTGCACTCGTGCTAGGAGACAATATTTTCCACGGGGTCGACCTTGGAAAATCTCTCAAATCATGCGTTGATCCAGATGGCGGCATTGTATTCGCCTACAGGGTATCTGATCCTGAACGCTATGGAGTAGTTGAATTTGACGAAAACAATCAGGCTGTCTCGGTTGAAGAAAAACCTATCCAGCCCAAATCTGACTTTGCGGTTGTTGGACTATATTTCTACGACAACTCGATTGTCGAGATATCCAAGAGCTTAAAACCAAGTGACCGCGGAGAACTAGAAATAACATCCGCTAACGAAGAATACCTAAAACAAGGCAAGCTAACGGTCACGGTATTGAACCGCGGAGATGTTTGGCTCGATACCGGTACTATCGATAGCATGACCGATGCATCCGACTATATTCGTGTTTTGCAAAACCGTACTGGGCTCATAATTGGCAGCCCAGAAGAAGTTGCTTGGCGGGAAGGCTGGATTAATGACAAACAGCTTCAAACACTAGCTGAGCCCCTTGAAAAATCCGGCTACGGCAAGTACTTATTGGAGCTTCTGCGGTAAGTCGCAAAACTTGTTTGTCGATTCAGCACCATTGTATTTGCTTAACAGATGTGGTAGTATAAAGCTAGTGTTTAGGGCGCAAGCTAAAAACAAAAGGATCCACCACAATGAAAACACCAACATCACATAACAAAAAACGTTTAATAATCACCTCTTCTATCGTTGGGGTTGTTTTGATTTTTGGAGGTGTCGGTGCAGCAATATACATGAACAACTCTAACGGTGAACAACCTGCCGCAGAATCTACTACTGACACTATTGATAATAACCCCCCTACAGACGAGCAGCTTGAAGCAGCCGAAGAAATTAAAAAAGAGGCTGCAGAGAAAAATGAATCTATAGATGAAAGCCCGATCCAGGACGAAGAATCAGGTGAGGTAGGTGTAATAATTACTGCGGCCGAACAATCTAGCGGACAGCTAATGGTACGCTCTCTTATTCAAACCGTGTCTAACGATGGCACCTGCACGCTAACTTTGCGCAAAACAGATGGCACTACCGTAACCAAAACTGCTGGAGTTCAAGCATCTGCTAGCTCCTCGACCTGCAAAGGGTTTGATGTTCCTCTGTCGGAATTATCGCCTGGTGAATGGCGAATAACCGTAAGTTACAAAAGTGATACTCTGGAGGGCGCAGCCGGTCATACAGTGACCATAAACTAGCGCGGAGATACTCATACTGATGGACTTAGAAATCAAAAACCGGCCTATCCCAAAAACTCTGTTTTTCCTAGCTTGGTTAACACTGTCTATGCTGGCTATGGTTTTCATAATAGTCAACAAGCCAGCACCAGTATCTGCGATTAGTGGCTGGGATGCTGGGCGGATTATCGATGATTTCGTATTTACCAGCAAAAACTCTATGAGCGTTGATCAAATTCAGTCATTCCTAAACAGTAAAGTCCCTACCTGTGATACCGACGGTACTCAACCAGCAGCCGATTTCGGCAGGCCCGACCTAACACACGCTCAGTATGCAGCCTCTCAGGGGTGGCACGGTCCACCATATGTCTGTTTAAAAAATTATGTACAAGATGGTAAATCTGCAGCTCAGATCATCTATGATGCTGCACAAGAATTTTCTATCAACCCTCAGGTCCTCATTGTTCTGTTACAAAAAGAGCAGGCCCTAGTAACCGATACATGGCCCCTTGATGGACAGTACCGTTCCGCAACCGGGTATGGATGTCCAGATACCGCCCCTTGCGATAGTGAATATTACGGATTCACTAATCAAGTATATTGGGCTGCTCGAATGTTTAGGGCTATCATGAACGATTCACCTACATGGTATACACCATACATTCTAGGTGACAACTATATCCAATATAACCCCGTTTCTTCGTGTAGTGGCAGTATAGTATATATCCAAAACCGGGCCACGCAAGCGCTTTACAACTACACGCCCTATCAACCCAACCAAGCCGCACTAGATGCCGGATGGGGAACAGCCCCTTGCGGAGCTTACGGAAATCGTAACTTTTATCTGTACTTTAATGCTTGGTTCGGAAGTAGCCTTGGTTTTATTTATAATGGCGTTGATTATAGTGCCGCATTCAACCCTACATATTA
Source organism: uncultured Candidatus Saccharibacteria bacterium (assembly GCA_964349805.1). GTDB lineage: Bacteria > Patescibacteriota > Saccharimonadia > Saccharimonadales > Saccharimonadaceae > CAYGHE01. Next base: position 2,300 of record CAYGHE010000016.1, read on the forward strand.
TGCCGATAATAACCCTGATGTAGAAGCAGCTCTGGGTACGGACCAAGTAGCATTATTTGAGCACTTCCTCTTCAATGGCATCTACGAAGGGCGTCAAGCTAGCACGGGATTCA
>CAYGHE010000016.1:2512-5209 GCA_964349805.1 uncultured Candidatus Saccharibacteria bacterium
GCACTGCCTATGGAGATCATCTACAGAAATACGTCTGGCACTACGTGACTAATGGTGTGAAAGAAAGTCGCATAGCCGTCGGTGATTATCGAGGCGGTACTACTGTGTACAACGGTGTAAACTACAGTGCAGCCTATAATTTCGATTACTATACGCGCACTAACCCAGATATCTGGAATGCCTATAGGCTAGATGACAAGAAAACCCTGGAGCACTTCCTCTTCAATGGCATCTACGAAGGGCGTCAAGCTAGCACGGGATTCAACGTGAATGCGTACAGAACTAGGTACGCAGACTTGCGCACTGCCTATGGAGATCATCTACAGAAATACGTCTGGCACTACGTGACTAATGGCATCCACGAAGGACGTATAGGCTTATAGCGTATTATGGAGCGAAATTATACTTCGCATCATAATCAGCATCATCAACTTTTGACACCAACCCGTCTGTATCTACCGTGTACATTGTTTTGTTCGAAATATCATGAAGAGTCTTCCCCATTATCCTCTCCAGGGCATGTGCCGAAGTGCCATCTATCTGCCCCGTCTCTGGTTCAAAGTCGCTTGGCATGAGATATGCGTCCAGTAATGGGTCTAGGAGGTCCAGCCTTGCCCAAAACATCGTGGAACCAATGAAAGGATACTTTGGCTTATCTCTTAGGTATTTTTTTGTATTCCCATCTGTTATTTTTAATAATAGTTTTTTAATTGCTGCTTCATTAGACCCCAAATGTCTTGAAAGCGATACTATATGACCTTCTGGCCCAATAGCGCCAGTGCTTTTCTTTGAAAGCGTACTTATTATTTTCGTGGTATCTTGCGGCGTTAGTTTGTTCAATACATCCTTCAGCCACAAACCGCCATCCTCTCTGTGCAAGCTTTTTTTGCTATGCAATTTTAATACGTATTTGTAATTATTTAATGTTCGCAAACGATTAACTATGGTCAAGAAGGGCAAAACATCTCTACCTCTGTTTGGCACGGTTACAATGTTGGTGTTCTTGTGATATTTACTAATCTTCTCTATATCTATATTCTTGTAGGCTACCGGCACTGATATATATAAATCAAAAGGAATGTTAATATTCTTGAGTTTCTCGCTAAGGATATCCCACATATTCGGATAAAATAGATGTATCACCACTGCTAGCTTTGCCTGTTTCGAGTACTTAAATCCAAAAGATGGAAATGACAACCCATTACTCTTGTCGCCACTATATTTTGACAGAGTTTCTGCGATTCGCAGCAAACTATTATGTCCAAGGTGAGTAGAGGGTTCTATCATCGCTGACTCTGCCCACTCGTTCCAAGCGTTAATGAATACTATCGGAGATTTTACCTTTTTTTCGTTCAATTCATGTTTGAATATTTCATCCAACCAATTCCTGAATAGTTCTGGGGATGAGTTATAGAATGTGACCCCGTCAATTCCTTTTCGGCGCGCTTCGTTCGACCAGCTGGGTGAAACTGTTTTATAAACATTCGGATTGTTTGTAAGGTTTTCGATTTCTTTCTTGGCGATAAAACGATAGTCTAAAACATGGCCCGTCCATCTAGTATCGAGTAGCTTCCCGTTAGTAAATTCTTGTGTTAAAAACTTCCTATCGTCCACCCAAGGTTTGAGCTCTACATTAGATGACCCCGTAGGCGTAAGATCCATAGTGGCGTCAAAGCCAAAATCATGGGGTTCAAAATTCTTAAAGTTAGTACACCCGACTAGCCATAATTCTTTGCCATAATTATCTTTAAAATATTTTCTCCAGACATCTGCATATCTATTTGGATCGTCTAAAAGATCAATTCGATACACTGTCAGTATAGGCTTCCCGTTCTCATGTATGTACCTGGGGTCATTTAGAATATGCGCAACATCTTCGATAAACTTGAGTGGGTCGTCTGGGTTGTTCTTTTGTTCGAATATTATATCGTTATCACCGCCATCCCACTTCCTTGTCCAGTTTTCGTTTGCCCAACATATCGAAAAGTTAAAGTCCCATTCCTTATTTTTCAACATCGTATTTATTGGTAATTCCATAACCTTCTTGCCCGAGAACCAATAGTAGTAAAACTGGAATCCATAAATACCATACTTCTTCGCCAAATCAATTTGTTGCTTTATCACTTCGGGCAAACGTAAGTCATAGAACCCCAGATCACTTGGTAAAACTGGTTGCTGCTGTCCTACGAACCGAGGCACCGACGATGCTACATTTGACCATTCGGTGAAACCAGTACCCCAAGCTTCGTTATTTTCCTTAAATGGGTGGAACTGAGGTAGATAAATCGCCACAATTCTCGGGTCGTTGTCTGCGCGTTTATAAAAACTCTTGGATTCGCTTTCGTATCCGTATATCTTATTGCTCTGAAGTATATTGTTATGTTCTGCAAAGTTAACTGCTAAATCTGGGTTATATGTCTCATAGAAAAGTAGTTCGCTTTTTCTCTCTGGTTTGCTTGCGCTTTGTATAATCGGGGCGTCTCCAAAAAGGCGCTTTGAAGTCTTTTTTGCTAAGCTCACCAATCTTGGATTTCTTTTGGCAATTTTTCTTATAGTATCCGACTTACGCAACAAACCCACTCCTCTTTTAATAACTCGCTTCATTTTTGCCTTGTTATTCCTACGGGTGATCGTCGCTATATTGCTATCTTTCAAATGATTAATGATTAAATTTACAGGATAGTTAGTTTTTTTAAC
>CAYGHE010000017.1:0-4854 GCA_964349805.1 uncultured Candidatus Saccharibacteria bacterium
GCTATATAGGCTAATACAAAAGTTGCCAACAATATGAAGGTATCGCTAAGTACTAAAATTAAGCTGTAGAGCTTGGTGTTTTTACCTGGCATGCTTGTTCTATATTATAACACCTGGTGTAAACTAGGGATTGGGAAATAGGAAATGGTAGCTAGGGAAGACACTAAAGGATTTGAGCAGTTAGAAGCATGGAAACATGCTATTAATCTGGCCGTAGATATATATAAATTAACTAGTGCGTTTCCTAAATCAGAACTATACGCCCTAACAAGCCAAATGCGCAGAGCTGTTTCGTCTATATCTGCTAATTTAGCCGAGGGTTATGGCCGACACGGATACAAAGAAAAGCTACAATTTTATAAAATCGCAAACGGTTCTTTGCTAGAGGTTAAAAGCTTTTCTTATTTGGCTGCTCGACTTGGGTATGTCAGTAATGATAATCTTGATGAGTTACTACTAGCCTTTACATCCTTGCAGAAATTAATTAACGCACTCATAAGGTCTATCCGGAATAAAAATGAAATCTAGTAACCCTAGTTCCCAGCTACTAAACCCTAAACCCCACAAGCGCGTGGCAATTGTTTGTGATTGGCTGACTGGTTTTGGCGGTGCTGAGCGAGTAGTTTTAGCCCTTAACGAGGCTTTTCCGGACGCGCCAATTTATACCTCGGTATATGAGCCAGAACCCGCCTTGCGCCGAGCCCTTGAAGGCGCCGATATCCATACGACATTTATCCAGCGCTTTCCCCGCCCAATACGGAAATTTCACAAATGGTTTCCTGTTATCCGAACTTGGGGTTTTAGACGGCTTGATTTATCTGAGTTCGATATTATCTTGTCCAGCTCTAGCGCCGAAAGCAAGCAAGTTAAAAAAACCCGCCCCGGCCAAGTCCACGTATGCTATTGTCACACCCCTATCCGCTATTACTGGAGTCACTATCACGAATACAAAAAAGATCCTGGCTTTGGACCTCTAAACTGGCTGGTTAAATTACTCATACCTATTTTCATACCGTCTCAGAGAAAGTCAGATTATAAAGCCGCTCAAAATGTCGATGTATTTATAGCAAACTCAACAGAAGTGCAGAAACGTATCAAGAAATATTACGGTAAACCTTCCCTTGTTATTCACCCGCCGATTGATAGTAGTCGCTTTAAACCTTCTGTGACTCGCGGTAATTATTACATGGCTGTTGGCCGTCAAGTGCCCTACAAGCGTATCGATTTGGCAGTTTTAGCAGCCACAAAACTGAATGTCAAACTAAAGGTTTTTGGTAACGGCAGCGAGAATCAGCGACTCAGGAGTCTAGCTGGCCCAAGCGTCACATTTTATACTGACCGCAACGGCAACGCATCAGATAAGATGTTAGAAAAGTCCCTGAACCGAGCTAGAGGTTTTATATTCCCGACAGAAGAAGATTTCGGCATAGTACAGGTTGAAGCACTGGCTTCTGGGACTCCGGTTATAGCTTATGGCAAAGGCGGAGCGGTAGATATTGTTCAGGACGGCGAAAGCGGCGTTTTGTTTTATGAACAAACCGTTGATTCCGTCACAGAAGCCATCAAAAAGGCCGAGCAAATGACTTTTTCGCCAGATATGCTACATCGCAAAGCAAAGCGCTTCGACAAAGGTTTGTTTATAACTAAAATCCGCAAAGTTATCGCCGACAACAGCTAGTTTTATTTCTTGTGACCCAAGGCCTGATTAATTCTGGTCGAGGAGTCTCTTTTCTCTGTTCCTCCAACACCAAAAACTATTTTTATACTATTTGTCTCGCAAACTTTGGCCTCTAGCTCTGGCATTTCCTGGATGGAACCTCTATCTCCACCTTGGGCAAATATTAATTCGTCATCAGGGTACATGTCTGCGACCTTTTGCAGTGTTTTTATCACGGTAGGATCTTGGTCGATCGATAGCACAACTTCGTCGACGTCTCTAAGAGCACTCATCAAACGAGCTCTGTTTTGCTCATCTAAAATCACCTTACCCTTTTTGATTACCTGCTGATCGTCATTGTTGACTATAACCACGAGTTCATCGCCCAGCGCTTTAGCTGATTCAATCAAATCCAAATGCCCGCCGTGAAGCGGGTTAAAATAACCACTGACAATAACTTTCTTCATAAACTGTCCTCAATTATAACATTACATTACCCGACGGCACATGCCGAGACAGCTATTTAAATTATTCAGTTACTTATAGCTACCCCTTTTGTTATAATATGGTAGAAATATGAATATGCTAGTAACGGGCGGTGCGGGGTTTATAGGGTCAAACTTCGTGCATTACACCCTCAAGAATCGCCCTGAATATAAAGTAACTGTTGTAGACAAACTTACTTACGCTGGTAACCTCGAGAATCTTAAAAGCGTGATGGGCGATATTGAATTTGTCAAAGGTGATATCTGCGATCAGAAGCTGATGGACAGCCTGATAAGCAAAACCGATATCGTAGTCCACTTTGCTGCTGAAAGCCACAATGACAATAGTCTGCGCGATCCTTGGCCCTTTATACACAGCAATCTACTAGGAACAGCAACTATTCTTGAAGCTGTCAGAAAACACGACAAACGTCTACACCACATAAGTACTGATGAGGTGTACGGTGACTTGGATCTGGATGACCCTCGTAAATTCACCGAGACCACTCCATATAACGCGTCTAGCCCCTACTCTAGTACCAAAGCCGGTTCTGATTTGTTAGTAAAAGCCTGGGTTCGTTCATTTAGTATTAAAGCGACCCTCTCTAATTGCTCTAACAACTACGGGCCGTACCAACATATAGAAAAGTTTATACCCCGCCAAGTAACAAATATTTTGAGCGGCATTAAGCCCAAGCTGTATGGCACGGGCGAACAAGTGCGTGACTGGATACATGTAGACGACCATAACTCAGCCGTGCACACCATAATCGACAAAGGCCGAAATGGCGAACTATATCTTATTGGCGCCAACGGTGAACAAAATAACAAGTACATCGTAGAGACTATTCTAGAAATTATGGGTAAGGATAAGTCAGATTATGATCATGTAAATGACCGCCCGGGGCATGACATGCGCTATGCTATTGACGCTTCTAAACTACGTAACGAATTAGGCTGGGAGCCAACCTACGTTAATTTACGCGAAGGCCTAAAAGCAACTGTCGATTGGTATTCTCAAAATCCAGAATGGTGGCAAGCAGAAAAAACCAAAGTAGAAGCTGCGTACGCCAAGAGAGGTCAATAATATGGACGGTCAAGGGTTCAAATTCAGAAAAGAACTATCTATCCAAGAAACCCCCATACCAGGGCTCTTAGTAATAGATCTCCCCGTCCATGGTGATAGCCGTGGGTGGTTCAAGGAAAATTGGCAACGAGAAAAAAAGCTCGCAATAGGATTACCCGATTTCGGACCCGTACAGAATAATATATCCTTTAATGCGGAAGCTGGAGTAACAAGAGGTATCCATGCTGAGCCATGGGATAAATATGTCTCTGTTGGTTCTGGTCACATATTTGGAGCCTGGGTTGACCTGCGCGAAGGAAAAACTTTCGGTAAAGTATTTACCACCAAGATAGATCCTTCAAAGGCTGTATTCGTGCCGCGCGGGGTAGGTAACGCCTTCCAAGCACTCCAAGATAATACTGTGTATACCTATCTAGTTAATGATCACTGGAGTCAAGAAGCCCAAGATCAATACGTTTCTCTTAATCTTGCTGACAAAACGGCTAATATAAACTGGCCGATCCCCCTTGACCAAGCAGAGGTTTCAGACAAAGACAAAAAAAACCTTAAACTTAGCGAGATAACACCTATCAAGCCCAAGAAAAATCTCATTATCGGCGCCTACGGACAATTAGGACGAGCTTTGCAAGCAGAATTCCCCGATGCAGAATGTGTCGACCGAGATACTTTAGATATAAGCGATCCAGCAATTATTACTTCTCGTAACTGGCGTCAGTATGACACGATTCTTAATGCAGCAGCTTATACTGCCGTCGATTTAGCCGAGACTGAATCAGGCAGAAAAGATGCCTGGCAAAGTAACGCCACCGCCCTTCGCCATCTTGCTTTAATATCAAAGGAATACGGGGTAACAATAGTACACGTATCCACGGACTATGTATTTGATGGCACCATTGCCGAACATACCGAAACAGAGCCGTTTAGCCCACTTGGTGTTTATGGCCAGAGTAAAGCTGCAGGCGATATAGCAATCAGCACAACTCCTAGGCACTATATCGTCCGGACTTCTTGGGTTATTGGCGATGGTAAGAATTTTGTGTTAACTATGAAATCGTTGGCCGAAAAAGGTGTCGAGCCTTCAGTTGTTGATGACCAAGTAGGCCGATTAACCTTTACGTCCGATCTCGCTAAGGGAATTAAGCACCTCATAGATACAAAATCACCTTTTGGCACATACAACCTTACAAACAAGGGATCTAGCGCAAGTTGGGCTGAAGTCGCAAAGAAAGTGTATGTTTTGACAGGCCGCAAAGAGAGCGACGTAAAGCCAGTTAGCACCAAAAAATACTATGGTGACAGCAAAGATATAGCACCCCGCCCTCTTCAAAGCACCCTGAACCTTGATAAAATAGAAGCTACTGGTTTTATTCCGAGAGATTGGCAAGAGGCTTTAGCCGAATACCTAGATAACCATAAAGATACAAAAAAGGAGACTTGATGAAGGGAATTATTTTAGCTGGTGGATCTGGTACTCGTCTGTGGCCAGTCACAAAAGGAATAAGTAAACAGTTAGTGCCTGTTTACGATAAACCTATGGTGTATTATCCATTGACGACTTTGATGCTCGCGGGAATTAATGACATCCTTGTTATCACTACTCCCGAAGATCAATCCCAATTCCAGCG
>CAYGHE010000018.1:0-4677 GCA_964349805.1 uncultured Candidatus Saccharibacteria bacterium
TAGTTTCGTCATTAGTCAGTCAATTCTTTACCTTTAATCCGTTCACCTTCATATTTGGCCTTGTATTTATGGCGATATTTGCCGCTATAAGCGCCTACTTCTTGTTTGAAATCCGCTCACAATTTCTTGCAACCACTAAAAAATAACTCTGCCCTAAGTGATAAATTCTTCTGACCAGTCACCAACTACTGGATAATTTAAAGATACTAGTTTTCAAAAGTTAAAATTCTTGGCTAGGGGTATAAGCCTAAAACTTACAAATAATCTTCTTCCGTCCGACCGATTCACTGCTTTGATTTAAGGATTATTGCGACAAATACCAATGCAATAGATAGAAGAAATAAAAGAACGTGTAACCATATTAAAGCGGGCTGGCCAGAATAAGCCCGATACATCCCTGTATTTATAGATATGTATGTAATAAGTCCACTCAATAGTACGAACGCCAACCAAATTAAATCTTTCTTTCGCAAAGGTTTCATGGGTTCTACTATACCAAATATGCATTCTGTAATTAGAATGCATATTTGATTTCGTTTGGACCTTATGTGGCTGGAATTAATGAAGGTGTTTCAATAAGTGTAAGTATTCCAACTTGATGGTTTTATATTGTAAAAGATAATAAACTTAGTGACTGATTGGCTGTTTATCTGGAGACGGGCTCCCCGCACATATAGTGCAGGGGAGCCGTCCCATCATGTCGTCGATTTCAGCGCCAACAGCGCCAAGAATAGGGGTTGTTGTAGTCAAGGTACGCCGCGTAGGCAGAACTGCCGTGAACGCGCCTGCACTCCTGCGTCAGATTGACGCTCAGGTAGATCGCGTTCCAGCCGCCGTTGTACTGGCACCGCCAGCCCATGACGTTGTTCTGCACCAGAACCACGTAGCTCGGCGTCCCGTTCTGGTAGACGCACGCGTTCCAGACGGAAATACCTCCCAGATTGGTCGCGGCGTGTGCCGGAGTAGCCACCGCCGTTGCTCCGAGGAGCGAGCCAGCCACGAGCGCAAGGCCTACAGCCATTGCCTTCAACTTTTTCTTCATGATCTTCCTATCTGATCGAGTCGGATGGGACATTGGAGATTATAGCAAGGCTGCGTAAGATTTGCTATCGTTTTTTACATATAAAATTTAGGTGATATGAGACAAACACTATCCGTCATCACGCATATCGCGGATAGGACTACGTCGAACATTACGGACGAGAGGCTGTATGCTTGCAATTAAGCTAACGGCGAATATTGAGCCGACAACGACAATAAATAGTGATGATTCAATATTGAATAGACTAGCTGTTGGTGCATCATCAATTATACCGAATACAGTCACTGCTGTGTCGGTGAGTACTTTGCCATAGAAATAATCGATAGAAAATGCGGTCGTTACGCCCAATACCACGGATACAACCACCACCCGTAACGCGATAAGCAGAATGTACACAAGGTAGATACTTGTAATATCATGTCGTTTTGCGCCCATAGCACGGTAAACAGCTATTTCCTTGCGGTTTTCTGTCATAATGCGTGATATGGTAAACCAAATAATTACAGTCGCCAGTCCAAGGACTACTGGAAATGCGATAGTAGCAATACGTTTGAATAATGTACCAATTTCATCAAGGATGAGGTAATTTGACCCATAAGGGCTTGCTAAAAATTCTTTATCACAATTTAATTCGGACAACGGACACGTCTCCTCGTCAAGAAATGCTTGAGCGTCTTCGACTGAGGTAAACTCAAGTACGCGCGCGGCAAACTCTTCGGTAACAAGAACCTTTTGTATAGCTATGGCATCGCTCTCTTGTTGCTGGATGCTGTCAATTCGTAATTCCTCCGGTAGAGAGTCGTACATTTGAATTGGAATACTTAACGACCAAGAGTCGTCTTGTGACGTGAGCAGGCTTTTTACATACTCATCTATACTCTTCGTATAATCAGTATGTGTTTGCGCATATTTAATACCGACAATCTGAAATGTAAGCAGTTGATGTGTCGGTGCTATATACGTACCGAGTTTCTTTTGTGTTTCTTCAGTGTTGATGTCAACTTGTTTTTCGGTGACGGTGCGGGTGTCTTCTTTAACGACAATATCACCGCAAACCTTTGCTGGGTAATCATAAATAAGACTCGGCTTTTGATATCTCTCGATCGTTTCGTTATTTTTCATTTCAGCGTAGTCGCGTTGGATTTTTTCAAGCACTGTTTGTTCCGTTGAATTGCGGTAACAAACTTGATACGTTTGCCCGTTGAGCTTTGTCTGTACATCTTTTAGCCAAGCTCTCTTTTCATTTGCAGTTTCCGGCTCTTTACTGATCCCAGCACTTTCACCAAACAGCGATGTTGCTTCTTGTGCTGATACGACAACAGGTATCCCCTTCAAATTTGAGGTATCTGCCGTAAGTAAATAGCGTTCGAGAAGTCTTTGATCCGTAAAACTATAACTACCATTATAAATGGCATTCGTATAGTAGCCATAATTCGTAAAATCTCCCGCCTTTAATTCAGAGTCACTAAAATACTCCTTGCCATTTTGGATGAGACGTAAGCCTGGAGTTAACGGCAATGCGCTTGGCTTATCAACGAGGTAATAACCAGCTGCGCCATATCTGTCGCCTACTTGCTTGAGATTGCTTAGCTTATTTGTCGCTGTCTTGATATATGTCGCAGCTTTCTGGGCGTTCATTTCCTGAATGACTGGTGATGAAAAGTTAACTGTCACTCTTTGATCTTCAGGCAATGCCTCAGAGGCGAATGCCGATGGTGTTAGGGCAGGGATTTCGGATGCTTCGTTATATTCAAGACCGAGTGATTCGTACTTGTCACGCAATTCTTCATAGTAGTTATTCTCAAAAGCTCTTATTGCGCGGATATCCTCGAGCGATGGATTTGCCAAGAAACTCACCTTTTCATAAGGTATGTTCGGGCTTGTCTTAACGAGGTAGCGGTCATTACCGGCTCTTTTAATAAATTCTGAGGCGCTCTTTTCGGCACCAGTAAAAACAATGACGGTCGCAATCAGGGTAGTAAATAACAAGCTTGCTACAATAATAGATGTAATAAGTACCCCTCGTTTTGAGCGTAGCTTTGTCCGTGCTAGCTTTAACGCATACGACGGCCGAATCATACAATAGCTCCGTCTTTTAGTTCAATGACACGATCAGCTTGATGGGCAATATCGGCATTATGCGTAACGATTACGATGGTTGTGCCGAGCTTATCTCTGATTGTGTGAAACAAGTCGATAATTAACTTGCTATTAATTGAGTCAATATTGCCAGTCGGCTCGTCAGCGAGAATAATACGGGGGTTATTAACAAGCGCGCGAGCAATAGCGGCACGTTGAATTTGCCCGCCAGAGAGTTCCTTTGGAAAATGCTTAGCTCGCTCGGCTAATCCTACCCGTCGCAACAGCCGCTCGACTTTATTGTTAATGTTCGTTTTCTTTTCGTTAGTAAACATTGCAGGTACAGCAAGATTATCATTTAGCCGCAAAAACGGTTGCAGATAGAACGATTGGAATATAAAACCAATGGTGTTTTGACGTAATTCGCTGAGCTCATTGTCTCCAAGACTGGTTGTGTCTTTCGATTCCACTATTACTTTGCCCGATGTTGGCTTATCTAGGCAGCCAATAATTTGCAGGAGTGTGCTTTTACCACTACCGCTAGCACCCGTAATTGCTACAAATTCGCCTTTTTTGATTGAGAGTGTTACATCGCGTAGCGCATCAACTGTTTGCTTGCCAAGCTTGTATTGTTTAGAAATATTCTGCACGGTAATAATTTCCTCATTACCACGAGAAGTGTGTTTAAATGGAGTAATAGAAGGGCGCAATCCTTGCTCATAACGGTTCAGGGCAGCATGAGCTGCTGAAATATCTCCATCGAACAAGGAGAGAAATTTTTTTATTTTGTTATCTAAAAAGTCTGTCATGCCCACTATTTTCGTCCGTAACCAGACGTTCTTACAGCGTAGTATAGCAGATTAGTGCAGGATGTATGTCTTTACAATCTGTAATTTTCTTGCAAAACATCGCAAACCGCAATGCATTGTGGATAAGGTAAACAAGAACGACCTACCACAGCGATCGCTAATAAAATATTAAAAGCCAAGAAAACCCTGGACATGTAGATATGACCACCAACAATGAGAATTAAGATGACAACCAAAAAACGAACCCAGCGTCCATTATTAACAGATTACATACTAGCTGATAAAATCATTGGTGCATGGTATAATTTCATCTGTAGATTACTCTATGTTTATTGGGGCGTGGCTCGCCTAGGCGGATAAGGCACATTTAGAAATATGTTTACGGTTTACGTTTTAAAGAGTAAAACTACTGGTAAAAGATACATAGGACAAACCTCTGATATAAAAAAGAGGCTAAGCGCTCATAATTCTGGTGATTCAAGGTATACTAAAAACCGAGGCCCATGGGATATTGTCTACAGGGAAGTTTATCAAACTAGATCCGAAGCTATTCTTAGAGAAAAATTCTTCAAGACGGGCAAGGGTAGAGATTTTTTAATAAATCTGGGAAAATAGACAAGTGGTACCCGCCTAGGTGGGCACGACACAACGATGGGGCGTGGTCCGCCTAGGCGGATAAGGCACCATACACATTGGGGCGTGGCCAAGTGGTAAGGCACATGGTTTTGGTCCATGCATTCGCAGGTT
>CAYGHE010000019.1:0-4466 GCA_964349805.1 uncultured Candidatus Saccharibacteria bacterium
AAACTAGTTTATCGAGTCGTCGATAACGAAAATGTATCTTGCCAAGCCAACCTAGAACCTCAGTGTCAGCCAGACCCGCTTCTTCTTTAACTTCTCGTTTGGCAGCTGCTTCGGCAGTTTCCCCATCTTCAATATGCCCTTTTGGAATCGTCCAGCGATCCTTGGCATCTTGGATTAGAATAATCTCAACCGTACCGTCTTTGGCACGACGAAAAACTATACCACCGGCAGTTGGTTCACGAACAATCTCTTGTATTTGAGGTTTGCGCCGATGGAAGTATTTCTTGAATTTATCAATTTTCTCATCAATGTTTGGCTTTTTCACTTAGCTTCTTCCCCTGGTTTACTTTCTACTAGTGTTCTATAGGCTGTACCCAGGACTCCGTTAATAAATTTGCTGGAATTGTCAGATCCGAACGCTTTGGCGAGTTCTACAGCCTCGTTAATAGCGACTTTAGGTGGCACAGTCTTGGCCTGATACAACAATTCGTATAGTCCAATCCTTAGTACACCTCTGTCAATTCGCGCGATTTGGTCAATTGGCCAATCTGGAGCGATGGGTTGAATCTTGGCATCCAGCTCAACCTGCTTTTTAATTACGCCCCGAACTAATTTTTTAACAAAATCTTTGTCGTCAATAGCTGACTCGTAACGGTCTAGGTTGCGCGTCAGTATCTCTTCAATGTCCACAGTTTCATCATTGGACTGAGAACGAAACTCGTATTCATAGAGTGCCTGCAAGGCTACTATGCGACCAAGATGGCGATTAGATGCCATATAGTTCTACCCCCGTTATTTGGCTAGTTTCTTGCCTGTTTCACGGCGCGTAGTACGAGCCTTGACAGGTGATTTGGCATTAACTCGTCGGGCCAATTCAAGACGCAAATGACTGCGGCGTAGACCGGTTTTACGTGGGCTGGTTTGTTTTTTTGGCTGTCCCATGAAAAGTGCTCCTCTTACCCCTAAGGTGGTTTATTCTGTTTGGTTATCATTATAGCAAAAAACTAGGGTTTCTTAAAATGTATTGACAAGGGTATTGACAATTATAAGCATTAGTGATATGATGAAGGTATGGTTATAGATTCATCAAGAACAGAAGCTCAACGATCAGCAACAGATAAGCCTAGAACCCTTGCGGGTGATCTTCGTAGACTCGCAGAGATATTTAGAAACAGCTCTACGGGTGAGAAAATCAGTGTCGCAGTAGCCTTAGGCGCAGTTGCCTTTGCTGTAATTTCCCTAAGCGGTGAGGGACCAGAAGATGGTTCGTTCCCTGACAGGCAAGTACCTGCAGTAGTAGGTATCACCCTGGAAGATGAGGCGAAACTGAGAACAGGCCCATACGTGCCTAGCGACACTGACACAAATAATTTGCTTGGTCAAGTTCAACTCGAGAAAGATCAGCCAGGTATATACGTACCTACTGAAGGCGGTCCAAGAATGGTCGCGAATGACAACGGCACTTGGTACGGTATGACAGTCGATGAGCTTGTCGCTGCCTTAGGCCCTGAAGAAGCTTCGAAATACGAACCTGATAAAGATGGTATTGTATGGGTTGTGGATGATAAGGCAGAGCCTACATATGCAGACCAATCAGACCAGTCTAATTAAACTCTAAAGAACAATATTTACTAGCCGGCCAGGGACATAAACAACCTTGGCCGGTTTTTTGTCGCCTACGTGGCGCTGGACATTGTCATCTTTTAGGGCTAATTCTTTGATTGTATCCTCACTCGTATCTTTGGAAACTTCGAGGCGAGCTCGCAATTTGCCATTGACCTGGACTACTACGGTTATCGTCTCTTCGACAATCAGGCTCTCGTCCCATGTTGGCCACTGTATGTCCTGTACTAGTTCTTTGTTACCTAGCTGACTGTTAATTTCTTCGGATAGATGCGGTGCAAACGGTGCCAGCAATTTAACAAGGGTAATTAACGCCTCGCGCCAAACCTCGTTTGAGAATCCGTTGACCTTTAGTTTATAAAGTTCGTTAACGTATTCCATCAAGGCCGAGATAGCCGTGTTAAAGCTTAGTTTAGCGATATCATCCGTAACCTTACGGGCGGTTTTATGCTGAAGGCGCTTAACAGCTTCGTCGTCGTTTACGTAATTTTTGTCAGATTCTAAGAATTCTTGGCTCAAGACCCACACACGGTTTAGAAAACGATAAACTCCGCCAATACCCTTTGAATCCCAACTGGTATCTAATTCAATCGGCCCCATAAACAACACATACACACGAAGTGCATCCGCTCCGTAACCTTGGTCGATAATATCCAGCGGATCGATTACATTACCTTTGCTTTTACTCATTTTTGAACCATCTTCGGCGTTAATATAGCCATGGTAAATTAGTTTCTTGACCGGTTCTTTAAAGTCGGTCAAGCCCATTTCGTTAAAGACATGCGTCCAAAAGCGAACATACAACAGATGGGCTACAGCGTGATCGCCACCAATGTAATAGTCGACTGGCGACCAGTAGTTGGCGACCTCGGGATTCCAAGCTTGTTCGCTATTAAGCGGATCTGTATAACGAAGCAGGTACCAGCTGCTGCAGGCGTATCCATCCATAGTGTCAGTTTCACGTTCGGCGGGCTTGCCGCAAGTTGGACAGGTAGTTTTGACCCATTCTTCGACGTTAGCCAAGACCGATTTACCATCACCTTTTGGCGCATAATCTTCTACCTCTGGCAAAATTACCGGCAATTGGTCTTCGGGAACTGCAACAGCACCGTGTTCTTTGCAGTGAATAATCGGGATTGGTGCGCCCCAATAGCGTTGGCGGCTAATTAACCAGTCACGCATTTTGTAAGTCGTTTGTAATTTGCCCAAACCTTGTCGTTCCAGCCAGGCCACAATCTGCTCCCTAGCCTCGCTTGACTGCATCCCGTCAAACTCACCAGAATTAATCATGATACCCTCGCCCTCATAGCAAGTCGATGAATTAATGTATTGCCGCCAACCCATAACATGACCTTCCCACGTCAATAACTTCTCTACTTCGTCTTTACTAACCCACCTTATGGTGTGTCGCCCATCTTCTATCTCACTCGGCAACTGCGTGCTAGAGTCTATTACTACCTCATAAATAACACCGTCCCAAAGTTGATTCTTGTCTTTGGTTATACGATATGTAAAACCTGATAGTAGCGAAGTAACTGGCTTGACCGACTTGATGTCGGTGTATCCAACCTCTTCTTTTATCTCTCTCCTAACAGCCTCGTCATCGTCGGCGTCCTCAGGGTCTACTCCACCACCTACGAAATGAACGTTGTCAGGTTCAACCTGAAGCAGATACTCGCCTTTTTCATTGATGATAATCGCATCAACAACATGTCTTTTCAGAGTTTCCACCCCATCTCTAGCTTCGTTTATGCCAGAATTTAGCAGATAAGGGCTTATTGTTTGTTTCACATCTAGCTTAAATTTTTTCGCGAATTCATAATCGCGCTCGTCATGGGCTGGAACCGCCATAATGGCGCCCGTACCGTAACCCGATAACACGTAATCAGCTATCCAAATCGGTACTTTCTCACCGTTAACTGGGTTAATCGCATAACTGCCCGTGAACACGCCGGTTTTTTCACAAGTTCCATCCATTCGCTCTATTTCTGATTTTTTAATGGCCGTATCAACGTATGCTTCGACAGTTTCTTGGTGCTCTTTGGTTGTAAGTGTTTTAACCAATTCATGTTCTGGGGCCAATACCACAAACGTCGCCCCGAATAACGTATCTGGACGAGTGGTAAATACTGTTATTGGATTGGACAATTCATCGCCCATATCCGCAACTTTAAACTCAACTTCTGCACCAACCGATTTGCCAATCCAATTAGTTTGCGCGGTTTTTATCTTTTGCGGCCAGTCTAAATCCTCAATTTCATCAAGCAGGGCGTCGGCATAGTCCGTAATCTTGAAAAACCATTGTTTCATGGCTTTCTTTTCTACCTCTGTACCACAGCGCCAACATTTACCGCCCTCGACTTGTTCGTTGGCAAGCACCGTTTTATCTACTGGACACCACCACTGCAGAGAATCTTTTTGATAAGCTAGGCCACGCTCAAATAATTTCGTAAAAACCCACTGTGTCCAGCGGTAGTATTCTGGGTCGCTGGTGTTTATTTCGCGTGACCAGTCTATGCTGACACCCATGCGCTTGAACTGTCGTTTAGAGTTGGTGATATTCTCGGCTGTGACTTTAGCAGGCGCAGTACCTGTCTTGATGGCGTAATTTTCGGCTGGTAGACCAAAAGTGTCCCAACCCATAGGATTTAACACATTTTTGCCGTGTTGGCGCTGAAAACGGGCGATGGCGTCAACTATCGAATAGCTAAAAGCGTGTCCCATGTGCATGCCAATACCGCTTGGGTATGGAAACATTCCAGCAACATAGAATTTCTGTCGCGTGTCGTCTTTTGACGCTACATTAACTTGACTATCCTGCCAAACAGCCTGCCATTTCGGTT
>CAYGHE010000020.1:0-4374 GCA_964349805.1 uncultured Candidatus Saccharibacteria bacterium
CGGTGTTGCGTTTGTTGGCAGCGATTGCTTTGTACATGGTTTAGTCCTAAAAAGTGTTAGAATTTAACGTCGACTGGTTTTTCGGCTTCTTTTTGTTCAGCCAAGTCGATCTCGAAAAAGTCTCGGTTCTTAAAACCGAACATCGCGGCTACAACGTTGCTAGGGAACGTTTGAACCTTGGTGTTAAGATTACGTACTCCGCCGTTATAAAAGCGCCTCGAAGCCTGTATTTTGTCTTCGGTGTCGACTAATTCTTTTTGTAATTCGATAAAGTTTTGGCTAGCCTTCAAATCAGGATAGCTTTCAGCTACTGCAAACAAGCTCTTAAGAGCTCCCTCGAACTGGTTTTCAGCGTCGGCGGTTTGCTTAACGCCTTTGGCGTTCAAAACACTAGTGCGGGCCGCTGTTACTTCTTCAAATACACTTTTTTCATGCTTGGCGTATCCCTTAACTGCGTTTACTAGGTTCGGAATCAGATCCAAGCGACGCTTAATTTGAACCGTTATATCGCTCCAGGCCTCGTCTACTCTTACTCGCAGCGTGACCAATGCGTTGTATATAGCCCACAACGAGATCAACAAGACTGCTAAAATTGCTATGATAATCCAAAAAGCTGTCATTTCTCCCCCTTATCGTTTCTTATTCTTGTACTTATAATTATAGCAGATTTAGTAACTATTCTGTATGGTGCGCGGAGCGGGAATCGAACCCGCATGATCTTTCGATCAGTTGATTTTAAGTCAACCCTGTATACCTAGTTCCAGCATCCGCGCTCAAAAGTTTTACGAGTCTAACCTTTTTGTTTCTACCCCTATGGGTGGGTTGTAGGCTATGGCAGTTTGGACAAAGTATTCTTAAGTTATCCAGTCTGTTATCATAATGATCTCCATTAATGTGATCAAGTTCTACGGGAACTCTACCATCTAAACTTACTTGTTTCCATCCGCATAATTCGCATTCAGGTTTTTTCAAGCCCTCTACAAACAACCTCTTTTTTAGTAAAAAACTCTGCGGGCGACTACCTCTTACCAGTAATTCCACCAATGGTTTGGGTGGGTTGGGCACAAACTTTAGGCCTACATTCCACCCCTTACCAGTGAAGTGTTTGCTGGATATAGATAGCTCGCATATTCGCTTCTTTATTTGCTCATAGTTTCCGCCCGCAGGCACTAGCCCTAAATGAATCAAGACTATTCTGTAACTAGTGGAAATTTCGACGGCTTTTATAAGCTCCTCGTCCGTCCATGATCTAGCTTTTGCCATAGCTTAATTTTAGCTTAAATTAGCTATTAACTCAAATTGTTAAGGTGGAGGCACGTACCGGATTCGAACCGGTGTACGAGCTTTTGCAGAGCCCTGCGTAACCACTCCGCCAACGCGCCGTCCCTTAGATTATAACAGAGCTTATTTAGATTTATCTCTTATTCAGCAGTTGGGGTTTAGCCTTATCCAAAGAAGATATTTAACACGTACCCGATTACGATAATACCGACTGTCACTATCCCGAAATAAATCGCCAGTAATTTTAGTTTCATGATTTTCTTGAGTATTAACGCTTCGGGAAATGAAAGCCCGACAGTCGCCATCATAAACGCCAAAGCTGTGCCGATAGGTACGCCTTTTATAACAAGAGCCTGCATGATAGGGATGACACCGACCGCATTAGAATAAAGAGGCACGGCGACAAGAGCGGCTAACGGAACTGTCCACCAAGCATTATTTATTAGTGTTCCTTCAAAGAAATTCTGGGGTACGTATCCGTGTATAATTGCGCCGACAGCTACTCCCGCTAGTACGTAAAGAGCTAGTTTTTTAGTAAAGGCCAGACTCTCCTTGAACCATAACTTCAAAAGGTTTTTCTTGGAAATAGATGCCCTTTGTGGGGCAGTATTCATTGACACATGATTCGCTGTTTGCAAGATATCCGGGTTTATATACTTTTTGACATTCGTTTTGCTTAGAATCAGGCCACCCAAGATGCCTAACGCTAATCCAGCGCCAACATACATGAGCGTGACTTTCCAGCCAAACAAACCAATAAATAAGGCAATGGCCGCTTCATTGATGAGCGGCGAAGTTATTAAGAATGTGAACGTAACACCTACCGGTATACCTGCACCCAAAAATCCTACGAACAGCGGGATAGATGAACAAGAGCAAAACGGTGTTATAGCGCCAAAAAAAGCCCCTAGCAGATAGTCGGCCCCGTACCATTTTCGACTGTGCAAAAACTCGCGAATTTTCTCTAGAGGCAAATAATAACGAACTGCTGCCATGATGTAATTTATGACCAGCAGCAGTAACAGGATTTTTACACTGTCGTAAACGAAGAATTCGATAGCTTCAGAGAACATATTTTATTGGTTTTCTAAGATAAGGCTTTTGATATAACTCACATCAGGACTATAGCCCGTCATTGCAACTTTGCCGTTGATTACCAGCGCGGGCGACCTCATAAGCCCTAGCTCCGCTAGTCGCTTCATACCATCTTGATTAGCGACGTACTCCACCGTGACCGCTGGAGTAATTTCAGATGCACTTTTTTTGACGACTTCATATAGTTGCTTACACGTGGCGCAACCTGTCCCTACTACCTCTATTTTCACGGTGTTTAACCTTTCGTTCTAATATCCGAATAATACACCCGCTTGACGTGTGAAGGATGTGATAATAGTCAATGATTTAGCTAGCAGCTAAATTGAATCTACGCAAAAGTTGAGCGTTAAGAGCTACGATAACCGTCGATGCTGACATCAACACCGCCCCAACCGCAGGGATTAATATAATGCCCGATCCGTATAACACGCCGGCGGCCAGCGGTATTGCTAGTACGTTATAACCCGCCGCCCAGATTAGGTTTTGAACCATTTTGCGATAAGACGCTTTGGACAAATTAATAACTTTGATAACGTCTCTGGGGTCACTTTTAGTCAAAATAATATCGGCTGATTTAATAGCGATGTCCGTGCCTGCACCTATAGCTATACCAATATCAGCCTGAGTCAAAGCCGGCGCATCGTTAACGCCATCACCAACCATAGCCACCTTTCCCCCGTCTTTTTGCAGGTCTTTGACTTTGGCGGCCTTATCCTCTGGTTTAACTTCGCCAAAATATTGGTCCAGGCCTAGTTGCTTTGCCACATAGGCAGCGACTTCATTAGAATCACCGGTTATCATAGCTGTTTTTATACCAAGTGATTGTAAGATTTCTACAGTCTCTTTGGACTCGGGGCGTATTACGTCAGCCAAACCTAGAGCTCCAATTATCTTGTCCTGTTCTACCACGTACACCACTGTTTTGCCTTTTTTAGCAGCTTGTTTAGTCGCCTCGGTGATGTGTTTTGAAACCGTCAAACCACGCTCATCAATGTAACGATAACTGACGACCATATACTCTTTGCCATCTAGCTCGCCTTTAACGCCTAATCCCGGCAGGGCAGTAAAACTGCTGATTTTATCAAGTTTAATATTCTTGTTTTGAGCCTCATCTACTATGCCTTTACCTATAATATGTTCGCTGTTTTGTTCTAGGCTGGCCGCGATGCCTAAGACCTCCTCGTCACTGTGTTTTTCACTTGCCCAAATGTCCGTAACGCCGTGCTCGCCTTTGGTTAATGTGCCGGTTTTATCAAACAAAACTGTATTTATATTTCGAGCTGATTCTAGTGCCAGCCGCTTACGTACTAACAACCCGTTACGTGCTGACATAGTGGTTGAAATCGAGACAACCAAGGGTATAGCTAACCCCAAAGCGTGCGGACAAGCAATAATCAGCACAGTTACCATGCGCTCCAAGGCAAAATCAGCATCTCGAATTATTAGCCAGACAATAAAGGTTATCAGTCCTGTTATTACAGCAGTTAGAGTTAAAACAAAAGCTGCCTTATCAGCCAATATCTGAGTGCGGGACTTTGAGCCCTGAGCCTCTGCTACCAGCTTCATGATGCCAGCCAAGACCGTGTTATCGCCCAGGTTAGTTACCTTGACCGTTAATGAACCGTCTTGATTAATAGTCCCGGCCACCACTTCATCGTCCGTAGTTTTGCTGACTGGTTTTGATTCGCCAGTTATAGCCGCCTCGTCAACCGATGAATCGCCCTCCGTAACCACACCGTCAACCGGTATGCTAGTCCCGGGCCTGATTAGAACCAAATCACCGATTTTTAGCTCGCTAACTAATACTTGTTTGGGCTGGCCGTTAATTAACTTTTCGGCTTTATCAGGCAGTAGCTCGGATATCGCATTCAAGGCACTTTCAGCCCTCTGTATAGATGCCATTTCCAGCCAGTGGCCTAGCAACATGATGGTTACCAAGGTAGCTAACTCCCAAAAGAATCCTTCACCCTCGATTAAAAACAGTGTGGCGATACTGTA
>CAYGHE010000021.1:0-4232 GCA_964349805.1 uncultured Candidatus Saccharibacteria bacterium
TCTTTTGACGCTACATTAACTTGACTATCCTGCCAAACAGCCTGCCATTTCGGTTCAATTTCAGATGGATTGTATCGCCTCATAACTTACTCGAGTATATCAGAAAAACGTGGTGGAGCTGGAGGGACTCAAACCCTCGACTTCTTCCATGCCATGGAAGCACTCTAATCAACTGAGCTACAGCCCCGCGTAACCAAATTATAACAACAACTCGCCCCTGTTACCAGAAACGAGTTAAAAATCTTGGTTGCTGATGCGCGCCCACCCGGGGCGCAAGTACTTTCACTGGTCCTTGTTTATACGAGATCTACTTAATGCAACCTGTAATACATGTATAAATTCTTCGATATCACGGGCCTTATCTTCATCGACCGCTTGCAAATATTCGGTCACTTTTTTTATAGGTATTTTTTTGTCGTACCCGCTCCCTGTCTTCCGTAGCTGATTTGCCAAGAGTTCTGCCGTTTCAGTGTTTAGCTTACACTCGTCAGGATCAAATGGCACTGGTGGAAAATCGAGTATAAAGCTGTCTGTACTACATGCGGGGTACGAGCGTTTTAATAAATCATCGTGTTCTTTGGCTATATAAAATTTTGAAACTCCATCATAGTGGGATAGCGTATATCCAGATGATAGTACATGTTGTTCCCACTCAGCACTTGTGTCTTCGTGTGTAATCGGATGAGTGGATTCTATTATTAGTACCCATGGTCTATATTTTTTTAAATTTAGACCCTTAAGTGCTAGTTTTTCCGCTCCTTCTACATCAAGAACTAAATAGTGCAGGTTATCTTTTGCCCATGGATGTTCACTCAATATCTCATCTAGCGTTATAGTGTCGGTCAATTGATCTTTATAAACGCCATACGCTTCAGCTATCCGTTTGAGCAGAGTGGACCTTGGTTGTCGAGGGGTAATATAGAATGGAACTTTTTTATGGGAGGAGTCTGAAATAGCCATTTCTACTACTTTATCCCGAGGTCTAATCTTTCTTATTAAATCACATATATCATGTTGGGGATCAATCAAAATACCGTCCCAGCCTTGCATATATAAAGCGTACGAAACAGATTTGATTGTTGGATGTCCAGCCCCTACCTCTACATAGTGTCCGTGTGATATATCTTGAAAAATACGCCCTAAAACCACGTCCTCTTGATTTTGTGCATATGATCTAAACACGCTTGCCACAATAATTATTCCCTCTTTACGTCAATCTAGTACCAATTCTCGCATTTTTACATAGTTTCAACAACTAGACTTTCGAAAACAACAACTCGCCCCTGTTACCAGAAACGAGTTAAAAATCTTGGTTGCTGATGCGCGCCCACCCGGGGCGGCATTTTTGTTTTTGACTGTTTGTCTTGATTGCAAAGGCTACCCCTTTGCGCACCAGCTGCGCTTTCATTATGCCCTATTGTCCGCTGTAGCACAAGCGCTTTGATGGTTTGTTTATTATATTTAAGCTTTCTCTATGGTATTTTGCATGGATATGTGCTTAAATCATAGTGTTCAGAAGCACGTGCATATTATTGTATAAGAGCAAAAAACGCCGTCCGGTCGATCTGACAGAATTAAATTTAGTATAAGAAAAGATATTTAATCACAATGGCACAGCAAAATCTTTTTGTGGGAAGTTTAGCATACGCAACTACTGACGACACACTCAAAACCTTTTTTGAGACAGTCGGCGAAGTAGTTAGTGCGCGTGTTATCACTGACCGCGACAGCGGACGCTCTAGAGGCTTTGGATTTGTCGAATTCGCAAACGAAGGCGACAACCAAAAAGCTATCGACCAGCTCAACGGCAAAGAACTCGACGGACGAGAAATCACCGTCGGTTTGGCCCGACCCAAGCAGGACTGACCGCTCCAGCTTATAAGTGGTAGTTTCTACCATGCAAAACACCCCGCAATTTAAGCGGGGCGTTTTGTTTATTTAAACTATATTATCTCTAGAAATTTATTTTCATCTATAATTTGTGTGCCGTATTCACGAGCTTTTTTCAGCTTACTCTCGCCTACTTTACCCCCGGCGACCAGATAGGTCGTATCTTTGGCAACGGTAGTCTGAAAAGTACCGCCTAGCGCGCGAATACGATCAGCTGCCTCGTCTCGGCTCATGCTGTCGAGGGTCCCGGTCACAACAAAACTCTGTCCCTTAAGTTTTCCAGATTTTTGGTGATAAGTCGGATTAACACCTAGTGATTTGAATTTTTCTAACAGAGCTTGATTATCTGGATCGGCGAACCACGCGACGATACTTTCCGCTACTACTTCGCCAACTCCCTCAACTTGCCTGAGCTCTTCTATTGACGCTTTCTCTATCGCATTTAGCGACCCGAAATACTCAACCAAATCTATGGCTGTCTGCACCCCTACGTGACGAATACCCAGACCATACACGAATCGTTCTAGCGGGGGATTCTTTTTAGCGGCGATCGCATCCAGTAACTTTTGGGCTGATACCTCGGCGAAACGATCTAACCCCAAAATTTTCTCTTTGGTCAATAAATATATGTCAGCCATGTCTTTGACTAGGCCAGAATCCACCAAAGCCACAACATTTTTCTCGCCCAAAGTATCAATATCAAGAGCGCCCTTGCTGGCAAAATGTTCCAGCGCTTTTTCAAGCAATAACTCTGTGGTCGCACCTTTAACCCTATAAACCGCCTCGCCTTCTGGCCGCTCAAACTCTAATTCCGGGTACTGCGACTTCAGGGCTTGTTGAAAGTTAAACGGATTGGAATTTTTAGGCCTAAGTTCCTCTACTACACCTTTGACCTGCGGGATGATATCGCCGGCTTTAAAAATGACAACTGTATCACCAATTCTAACGTCCAGGCGAGCGATTTCATCAGCATTGTGCAAACTAGCGTGCCGCACAGTCGTACCAGCCACTACGACCGGGTCAAAGACAGCCACAGGAGTTGCCGCACCCGTACGTCCAATACTAATTACTATATCCTTTACGATAGTTGTGGCTTGTTCGGCCGCATATTTGAAAGCTACAGCGGCTCTTGGTTGTTTTCCGACCACGCCCAATTCAGCGTATTGCTTACGATCGTTAACCTTGATCACTAAGCCATCCGTAAAGAATGGCAAATCGTGGCGCTTTTGGTCCCATTGATCAACGAAATTCATAACTGCATCCAGAGATGTAAACACCGCAGCTTGCTCATTACGAGCTATGCCTATGCTTGAGAGCGTTTCATACGCGTAACTGTTGGTCGGAACCTCGTTTGGATCGTCTCGCAGTAAGTCATAAGCCCTAAATGTCAGCGGCCGCTCGGCCACAAGTTTCGGGTCAAGCTGACGGATAGTGCCAGCTGCCAAATTCCGCGGGTTAGCGAATTCTGGTTTACCAGCAGTCCTTTGTTTTTCATTAAGCGCCTCGAAATCCTTTTTGAGCATAATTATCTCACCCCGCACCTCTGTCCTCCCCTGCAGAAATTTCTCCACCCCACTTCGGGCCGGACCTTGTTGCAAGGACGGGCCTTGCAACCGTAGAGGGACGGTTTTTATGGTGCGGACGTTGCTAGTGACGTCTTCTCCGATGAAACTATCACCTCGTGTGATGGCCTGTTGCAGTACGCCGTCTTGATAAATCAAGGCACAGGCTAATCCATCCATCTTGATGTCGGCGAAAAATTCGTGTTTGCGACCCGGCAATAGCTTGTCCATTCTTTTGACCCAAGCTTCAACTTCTGCCCTATCAAAAACATCATTAAGACTCAACATGCGCGAACTGTGCTCAACTTTTTTAAAACCACCCAACAAAGTATTGCCTACTCTTTGGGTTGGGCTGTCAGGCGTAATAAGATCGGGGTGTTCGGCTTCAATTTTCTTTAATTCATCATGCAAGCTGTCATAAACAGCATCATCAATCGAAGGATTATCTAAAACGTGGTATTCGTAACTATACCGATTTAGAAGTTCCCGCAGTTCTTTGGCTCGGTTGTTAAGCTGGCTTGGTTTCATCGGCGACTACCTTACGATACAGCAAATAGATATAGCTCGAAGACCAGATAACCGTAATCGTGCTCATTACCAATAAGGTTACGGGTACGATTGGCAGCCAATCGATAACCGGCCACATGTTCTTCAGCCAAGAATCCAGCATAATTACCGGCATAATCACCACCATCCATACAACAGCTAACATCACCCCCATCCACAGCAGCCTCAATAATATGCGCAAGCGGCGGCCGACAACCATGTCACCGGCGGTTT
>CAYGHE010000022.1:0-4228 GCA_964349805.1 uncultured Candidatus Saccharibacteria bacterium
TGCCCGCATAAATCCATCGACTATCACGGGGCGCATAAATATGAGAGCGCTTGAGCTGCTTGAACAGCACCCTGATGGCTTACGTTGGACGGATTTGCTTGCAAAAATCAAAGAGTCAGACCCTAGCCTGCACGCAAAAACAGTCAATGGCTGCGTTTGGAAATTAACAGAAAAGTTCACCGACAAGGTCTACAAACCTTCAAAGGGGCTATTCCGCCTAACAAAATACAAATCCAGCAAATAACACGAGGCTAAAATGTTGCAACTATATGAAAGCAAAGATAATTTTCCGAACGTTTTTGAAGATACTCGAAAAAGCCTAGTTAATTTGCTGGGTGAAAAATGTGCGGTTGAACATATTGGTAGTACTGCTGTAGCTGGTCTGGCTGGTAAGGGTGTTATTGATATATTAATCGGGCTTGATAGCCCAGAGCAAATTCGGATAGCCACCGCGACACTGCGTCGTAATGGGTATTTTGATTCTATAAATAGTAAAAAACGATCAGATTATATATTTATGGCATCGTCAGAAGATGAAACAACTATTGGCAACGTTCATTTACATCTCACATTAGACGGAAGCGAGCTGTTTGAAAGTTTTATAAAAGTGCGTGACTTTTTACGAGCACGCCCAACGCTAGCAAAAGAATATTCTAACTTGAAGTATAAGATAGCTAAAGAAACTAACTACGACAGGGAAGAATACAAGAAACAAAAAAGTATGTTTATCGAAGAAGTATTAAAACCAAAAGCATAATTCTTATGCTATAGTTTTAGTATTATGAAAAAAATTACAACAGCGAAATTAGTTAGATTCAACTTTATTATGGCGGTCTTGCATGCCATCCAGGCACTGGCCGTTTTTATATTAAGCGATTCAAGCCGCGGCGTATGGAAGGTAACTGGTAATTACCTAACGCTAAGTCCAGATTCAGTTGCAGGCGAACCGACCCTAATAACCGAGACGCAAGGGCTGTTTAACCTTAACCTAGCCTATCTGGTGGTGGCATTTTTCGTAATTAGTTCCCTAGCCCATTTGTTGATAGCAACGGTTTATCGCAAACGTTACAAAGCAGACCTTGGGCAGGGCATTAACAAGGCTCGCTGGATAGAGTACGCCCTTAGCGCTAGCACTATGATGGTAGGAATAGCTTTGCTATCTGGCATTTACGACTTAAGCAGCCTGATAATGATCTTTAGCCTAACCGCTATTATGAATCTCTTGGGCTTAGCCATGGAAATCTACAACCAGAATCGTGAAAAAGTAAGGTGGGCAGCTTATAATATTGGCTCCTTTGCAGGGCTAATTCCTTGGATAGTTATAGGTATTTACTTTTGGACTAGCAACGCCTATGGAGCAGGAGAAGTACCGACATTTGTTTACTACATATACGCCAGCATTTTCTTGTTCTTTAACTGTTTTGCTATAAACATGGTTCTCCAATATAAGAAAATAGGGAAGTGGCGTGATTACTTGTACGGAGAGCGGGTGTATATAATACTGAGCCTACTTGCTAAAAGCGCTCTTGCCTGGCAGGTATTTGCTGGCGCGCTTAGACCGTAATTTGCCAGAGTGTTATAATAGCTTTTAATATTCATGAAGATTTCGATTTCCCCGAATAAAGTCTTAGGTGGTCTAATGACTATAACGCTGGTTTTTGGTGTAGCTCATGTTGGCGTTAGTTATCTAAAACACTACACTGACATGTATTTGACTAATCCTGCAGTTCTAACGCTTTTTGATATGGATGCCGAAGTCAGTATCCCGACCTGGTATGCCCAAAGCCTGCTTTTGATAGTGGCAGTTATCTGCCTAGTGATAGGTGTTGTTAAGCGCCAAAGCGTTCAAAAGTATTATAAACATTGGCTAGCGCTTGGGATTATATTCATATACGTCAGTATGGATGAGGGCTCGCAAATACACGAGCTATTAATACCTCCTTTGCAAGCAACTTTTAACACTAGTGGCACGTTTCTGCATTTTGCCTGGGTTATAGCAGGAGCCTCATTAATGGCTGTTCTGGGGGTTATTTATCTTAGATTTTGGTTGAATCTTCCAAGCAGGACACGAGTTTTATTCTTGGCCTCGGCAGCGATTTTTGTGAGCGGCGCTTTGGGAATAGAAATGATGGCTGGATATTATCTTAGTAACTATGGTAGCAATATCGGGTATTCGATATTAGTACTTATCGAAGAAAGCATGGAGCTTCTTGGATCATCCTTGTTTATCTATACGCTGCTTAATTATCTGAGATATTTAAAACCAGACATTTTATTGCAGTTTAAAAATACCCCAACTAGCAAATAATTTAGTAATAAATCGTCTCTTAGGCTAAAATAAGCCATAAGTATCATGACCACAAATAGACATTCGAGACTAATAAGCAGAGTAAAAAAGATAACCGCTATTATTGAGCGCGGTCACGATGCCAAAGTGCGTATCGCGGAGTTAATGGCCGAGATGTCCGACCAAGACGCGGCAGCTATTTTAGACATTCATCCCGAGGATCGGTTATTTACTTTTCACTGTATTGCCCGCGAGCGTTACGGAGCGATTCTAGATTTAGTGAATATCCATACCTTGCGCTCATTAACCAATCGACTTAGTGACCGTGATTTAGCACAGATTATAGATTCAAGCCCTTCAATTATTAGTCAAAAGGTAGCAAGCACCATAGAGCGTCCACGTCTTAATAATCTTATACCTATAATCACTAACGATAAGCGTCAAAAAAATCTTCAAGACTTTGCCAATTACCCCAAGCGTTCCGTTGGGCGCATTATGCAAACCGAAATGATAACAGTCCAAGCTGCGATGACGGTTAAAGAAGCATTGCATCAGGTAGAGAGCTTTGATGTCCTGGGTACACAAATTTATCAGGTGTACGTACTAAATGGCAACGGTGACTTTGTTGGTGCTATACCTATCGCCAATCTACTGCGCGAGCCAGGCGGCGCTAAAGTCGGTGACGTTTTGATGCAAAAGCCTCCAGTTATAGGACTACAAACTACTCAAGCGAAAGTAGCTCAACTTTTTCAAGAATATGATCTTATCGAAGCTCCCGTACTGGCTGATAAAAAGTTAATAGGTCGAGTGTTAGTGGATGATGTTTTAGACATTCTTCAACAAGAATTTACCGAAGATTTGCAGAAATTCGCTGGTATTACAGCCGACGAAACAATGGAAACGTCGGTGCTGCAATCATCCCGCAAACGTTTGCCCTGGATGGTTTTGAATATATTCCTGTATCTGTTAGCCGTCAGTGTCATCATGCCATTCCAGGAAACCATCGCTGTCATCACCGCTCTAGCTGTCATTATGCCGATAGTGTCAAACGTCGGTGGTAACGTCGGCATTCAAGCCATCAGTGTCAGTATCCGAACACTGGCAGCTAATCGTCCCGATTGGCGGCTGGCAAGAAAAGAACTGATCAAAGAAACCAGAGTAGGGTTTATTAATGGCGCAATTCTAGGGTTGGTGGTTGGAGCAGTTGCCTATCTCTGGTTCGGCAACGGATGGCTGGGCGTAGTCACGCTAGCTGCCTTGCTCATCAATGTCATCCTAGGCTCAATCGTCGGTGGGGTACTGCCGATTATCCTAAAACGCCTCAATAAAGACCCGGCTATGATGGGCGGCGCGGTGCTAACGACCATCACGGACTTTTGCGGTTTCCTGATATTCCTAAGTCTGGCCCGGGCGTTCATACATCTACTGGCCTGACCTCGGTACTTGAAAATATAGTAAAATAGCGTACACTTCTATACACAAGCGCTTTGAATGAGCGCCCGTCTTGACTGTTATGGAACGGTTTGATAAGATAATTCCTGTGTCTCGCGCCAAAACTATAATTTAAAGGTCGAAGCGCGTGAGGCTGTACATAGTACAAAGGAGTTTGAATCACATGCCAATAGCTGTTGAATTTGTGCCGTCTAGGCGCAAAAAAATAGCGGTGGATGTGGTGCCTGCCGAATGGCAACTGTATCTTACACAGTAAATAAAGGCTATAAAGCCAATCAATTAAAAACACCCCAAGGCACCGGGGTGTTTTTATATTAAGAACGGTTTTTAGTCGTTGTATTTAGCTAACTCGGCATCAATAGCTTTTCTGAACTCAGTGTCATCGCCCCATACACTTTGGTCCAGCATCTTGCCGTTCAGGAAAAAGGTAGGGGTAGAATTAACGTTTACTTGATTCCCAAGCGCCTGATCGAAACTCAATTTTTTGTT
>CAYGHE010000023.1:0-2762 GCA_964349805.1 uncultured Candidatus Saccharibacteria bacterium
CTAATCGAGATTGCGCTTTGGCGCCAGCCGTTTGCTTTACTATTACAATTACCTCTAGCTTGGAATACTTTTGGTTGTAGAGGTGTTTTATCAGGGGCATAATCGTTTCGGCTCGCTGGTTGAGTTCAATTATCACGCTGGCTGATCGCTGATTCACCTTCCTACCTTTTGCTACCAACTTGCGATAGAGATTGCGAGAACTGACGGTTTCTTTGATATCAAAAAAGATTTTCATACACACTACCGCCAAGATTATTAATCCTATCAAGATAGTTGTAAGAGAAGCGTCTTGGATATATCGCAAAAGATCCATTATTGTACATCCACAAAGTTAAAATACATTAATCGGCGTGCTTCGCTCCACAAACCATCGCAGGTCATAATCGTCAAGCGCGGCGCGGGCGAATCATCATATAAGATTGTCGTTTTGTCAGGGTTAATAATTTCATCATGGGTATATTCGTAACTAAATTTATAGCCATTTTTAGTTTCAATACTCACTACGTCACCTAACCGAATACCACTCATGCGACCCAAGGCGCTGTCTCGATTATGGCCATACAAAAAAGTATTACCTTTGTGATTATTGGGTAAATCAGTAATAGTGGCAAAATATACCGCATCGTCTGATAACGACCATTCACCCGTTTTACTGTCATACACCCCGCCAAGGACATCTAAATCGATATTCAAACTCGGAATAGTAATACGAGACGGATAATCTCGTATTACTTGTTGGTAAGTTATTTTATTTTTTGAGGGTAGTACCTTTACCGGGACTGTGTTTGACGCGCTAATAGTTTCGGGTTGGATAAGCGATGGAATCATACTACCACCCCAAATGATTAGGCCCGACAGGACATACAAAGACACCACTTTGGTTAAAAGCGGTGTCTCTGCGATAGACGTTTTTATCTTGTTGATACGCAACATGGCTTAGCGCGCTAAGGTGTTTAACATTTTTAGATTTGACGAGCTAGTAAAGTGCGAGCAGCAAAACTTATCAAACCGACAAATGCGCCGAATGACGAAAGTAGTGTCACCATAGCACCTGTTGAAAGGTCGCCGGTAGCTGGTAAAACAGCTGGTATTACAGCTTCAGGATCGGTCGTTGTACTATCGCCCAAAACTTCGCCTGCTTTACAGTCCCATAGTTGGTCATAGACAGCTTTTCCATCTATTACCAACACGATTTGCAAACCGTCGTCACCAGTATTGAATGTGCGCTCAACAGTCTCGCCAGCTCCAACAGTAATAGCTTCACCGTTCAATGTTACTTTGCCATCGATATTACCAGTGTTATCGAGGGTGACTTTAGCGCCTTCATCAGTACAAACAACACTGGATATAATATTAGCCACTTTTTCCCCCTCATCAACGAAAGAAAGTGAGTAGTGGCTTACATCCTTACCACTAGAATGGCCAAACGTTATAGTTTTAACTGGAGGATTAACTACTACATATTCTGGCCCGCCGTCCTCTTGGGTTGCACTTCCAGCTTTAACGCAGTACTGGCTAATTAGTTTCCCTTCTGGAGCGAATACGGTGACAGTGGCAGGGTCACCTGACGTGTCGATTTTTCCACTATCAAGTCCTTCGCACACTTTATTATCATTATCTTTGTTGTTTGTTGCGGCTACAGAGCTTATTGGCATCAACCCTACTAAGCCGCTAAAAGCTAGCATCATAGATGCCAGATATAGAATCTTCTTCTTCATACTATCTCCCTTCACCTCCTCCACAAGAGGTAAATTATATTACAATCAAATAATAGTACCTTGTAGTGCTACCGTCAACTATATTGTTTCTTATTCTGTATTGTGACTTAAGTCACATCTGATAAGATCAGCATAGACAAAATTACAACGTTTAACTTATCTTTACCTGTGTTTTTAGTTATTTTGTCGACTTTTTAATGCAGTGCTGTTAATCTCTGCTACGTGGTATGATTGATAGATTAGAAACGAATGGATTAATTAATTATGGCCAAGCACAAGAACTGGCACGGCGCAGCCCGCAAGCGCCTGCTAAAAAAGAAGCTCAAGCAAAAGAATAGAAGCTAAAGCTGTTTATAGGTAATTAAAAATTATTGCTTCTGGTTCAGCCAGAGCTTTTTGAATGTCAACTTCTCGCAAGAACTCTGGTAGGACGCTAATCTCTTTAGGGTTATAAAATCCTACTTCTTCTATCTCTTCGTCTCCATGACTACTAGAACCAAGATCAATATTCTCAAAATCTTTGGTGTTCGTTATATGAAAAAAGAACTCGATAACATCCTGCCCCATCTGACGCTCTCTGTATTGCTGGACGAATATCAACTTCCCTACCACAGCCTCAACACCGGTTTCTTCTAGAACCTCTCTCTTGATACCCTCTATCAGACTTTCGCTTAGGTCTAAGCCTCCGCCAACCGTGCAAAAGAATTCACTAGCTGGCTTGTTATGGTATGGTTTGTGCCTAACCAGCAACAATTTATCGCCATCGGCAATAATGGCTCTAACAGCAATTCTTCTCATACAAACATATTATCAGTTCGTCAAGATTACCGCTACAGATACTTTGTCTCATAAGGAACGTCCTTATGTTTTATTTTAGGTCTAGAACGTTCACTGTTAACAACTTGGCAAGGATATACTGTAAGCCAAAACAAATTACACCGAATCCCGCCAGCCACACACTCAGATACATGGTTATGTGGTAGTCCAGGGCCTGCTCGTCTAAAAGCTTCGACGCATAGGATAACGCAAGCGGCACAATTACGA
>CAYGHE010000024.1:0-2447 GCA_964349805.1 uncultured Candidatus Saccharibacteria bacterium
AGAACTTTTGGTTCTTTTGGTTGCAAAAGAACAGAATAATTATTGATCTAATTTCTTAGAACTATTTTTTCTCCATTTGGCGATTTCGGCGTGATTGCCACTTAGCAAAACTTCGGGCACTTTCATATCACGAAAAACTTCGGGACGAGTGTATTGCGGAAACTCAAGATTATCTCCATCCGAGAAACTTTCGATAGCCGCACTATCCTCACCGCCCAACACACCAGGAATTAGCCTAACTATACTGTCAACGACTGTCATGGCTGGCAATTCGCCGCCTGTCAAAACATAATTTCCGACGCTAATCTGTTCGTCAACAACAGACACGATGCGTTCGTCATAGCCTTCGTAGCGTCCGCAAATAAAGATTAGCCCCTTATCATCATCCGCCCATTTTTGAGCCGCTGCCTGCGTCCATGTTTTTCCGCGTGGCGTCATCAATACAACCTTAGCGGTTTTGTCATAAGATTTAGCTTTTTCTACGGCCGCAAACAAAGGCTCGGGTTTTAATAGCATGCCGTCTCCACCGCCGTACGGCGTATCATCGACTTGCTTTCTAGGACCCAGGCCAAAATCACGAAGGTTAATTAGACGGAATTCAACGATTTTTTGCTCGGTCGCCTTGCGCATCATCGACGCGTTTAACACGCCTTCAATCATCTCGAGGAACAGGGTAATTATTTGTATTTTTCTCATCTGTTACATTTTACGTGCATTTGACTTTTTTGTCTATCGTGGTATATTTACTAACTATTAAATCATCAATGAGAGGTGTTAAAAAATATGGATTATATAACTCACGAAGACGATTTAGTACCAGGTGCGGAAATTGCGGTGCAGTGTCTTGATCCCGTCAGCAAAGAAGCAATAATAACGACTATAGGCGAAGTGGCTGCCCGCCCTCATTTTGAACCTACGGTAGCTCTGAGACGACAAGGCGAAGATGTTGTTACGACTCACAACCTAGCAGGTATGGGTATTGCCAGCCGCAACGGCGGTAGTCCGTCAGCACGCCACAGAACAATCTCTCTAGGATAAAACCTACACAACCAAAAACCGTTCGCCTAAGCGAACGGTTTTTAATACGCACAAATCTCTCAATCGATACCTACCAGTATCAGTTGCTCTTTCTCGCATTCCAAGTTTGTGCTTGAAACTGCCTATGATTATATATCAAGGTCGTCTAGTTCTGCAAGCTCTCGACGGGTTTTTTCTGAATAATTTGATGTTTTTTCCACAGGTTCAGTTTCCACCTCTGTTTCTACATCTTCTTTATCCACTGCCACATCCTCAGATTCTGGTTTTTCCTGAGTTTCTTGGACTTCTTCTCTCGCTGGTCTGGCCTCTCTGGCTGGCCTTTCACCTGATTCTACGTCATTATTAACGATCTTTAGATTGTATCTGGCGTCGTTTTTAGTACCAAGCGCCCGCAATAAAGTACGTAAACTTTGAGCCGTAACGCCGCGTTTTCCGATAACCCGTCCCAAATCTTCAGGGTTGACGGTCAGACTAAGCAACACGCCTTTCTCGTCAATAATCCTCTCGACACTTACATCGTCGGGGTTTTCGACCAGAGCTTTTACTATATATTCTATAAATTGTTGGTCAATTGTCGGCATTTCTTACTCCTCTCATGCCATTCAGTCACACTTAATAAACTTATTGTAGCATAAGGCAGAATATAAAATCATTACACAATGCAGAGTAATCGCCATACCTTCACTAGAGGGGGATGTCCCCGTCAGGGCGAGCCGAGCGCCACGGGCTGAAACCCGTAAAGTGGCCCCCGAAAGTGAACGGTATGGGGAGTGCTAACTAATTAGAGATGTCTTATTCTTTAGGTTCTTCGCTAGCTTCTTCGGTTGTTGCGGCTTCTTCGACAACTTCTTCGGCCTCTACAGGCTCTACGGGATCTTCGCTAACTTCTGCTTCTGGTTCAACAGTTTCAACTTTTACTTCTTCTTTTACTTCCTCGGGCGCAGGACGGTTTTTGCGTACTTTTTCAAGGTTGCGAGTAGACTTTTTGCTATCATTGCCTGCTTCTTTAACCCATTCAGGAAGTTTCACGCCGGCGTTCTTGAGTAATTTAACAACTCGAGGACTTGGCTGAGCGCCGTTGTCCAAATATTTTTGCGCTAATTCAACCTGAACTTTACCATCTTTGGTATGTGGATCGTAATTACCGACATAGGCAATAACACGGCCACTTGATGGATGTCGCTGAGACTCCTGGACCACTAGTCTGTACATGGCGTGGCCTTTGCGACCAACGCGCTGCATACGAATTGCTAACATAACTTAAGTGATACTACACGACCTCTTTGGAAAAGTCAATCCTATCGCTTGGCGTAAACTTCTAATGCGGCCTGAGCTGCCTCTTGTTGGGCTATCTGTTTGCTGTGTCCACTACCCTTGCCTATTAGCTCGTCGCCTACGTAAACTCCCAG
>CAYGHE010000025.1:0-1775 GCA_964349805.1 uncultured Candidatus Saccharibacteria bacterium
GCCTGCTCGTCTAAAAGCTTCGACGCATAGGATAACGCAAGCGGCACAATTACGATTACCGCCTTGATAATTACTGTTATGAGCGGCGTCATGAAATTGCGGTTCTTTTTGGTATCCTTTTGGTGTCTGATTTTTAACACTATAGGAGTAGTGTGCTCTGCGGCTTTTTGGGTTACTTTGTGACTTGTTTTGACAATAGTCGATGGTATTTTGAAAAATACATAGATAGATATCAGTATCACAATGGCTGTTATTATGCTTCCTGCTATTAGCGTTGGCGTACTAACCCCTGCTGATGTCGTAACCACCGATACTGGCTCTTCGATAACCTGCGGGTCTTTGGAATCTATAAAACTATATAAAAACCGTGCTATTACCGCAAAATAGGCCATGATTACTACAACCCATTGCAAACCATTGAATAGATATCCTAGCGCACCAAAAAAGTTAGCCGTTTTTCTTTTAAAGTTATTCTTGCTTTTTGACTGCATATTCTGCAAATAGTATAACGCTTATTGTGTATACTGGTAATTAGTATGAGCAAAAAAGCTAAGGTAATTGACATTAGTAATGTATCGGTGTCGTTCGGCTCCAAGCTTGCTCTTAGTGACGTCAGTCTGTCTATCGAGAAAGGTGAATTATACGGACTCTTGGGTCCAAATGGCGCCGGAAAATCGACTTTATTTCGTGTTCTAACAGGATTAATCCACCCCAACAGCGGGAAGGTAGCAATCAGCAACATAGACGTTCTGAGTAACCGGATTCAGTCGCAAGAACAGTTTGTATATCTGCCTGGTGACGTACATCTTTATGATCGGTTGAGCGGTCAGGAGAATTTAGATTTCTTGGGTAACATGCACAGCCAAAAACCATCAAGGCAAAAAGAAATACTGGAACGATTCAAATTTGATAAATCTGACCTGCGCCGCAAAGTAAAAAACTACTCCAGTGGTATGCGCCAAAAGATTGCAATCGCTAGCGTATTTCAACATGATACCCCGATTTACATACTTGACGAACCGACAATGGGACTAGATCCTTTTATGCAATCAGAGTTCGCTCTGCTTATAGAAGAAGAAAACAAAAAAGGTAAAACTATAGTTCTTTCGTCTCATACGCTCAGCGAAGTTGAACGAGTCTGCCGTCGAATAGGAATAATCCGGCAAGGTGAAATTGTATACGATGGCTTATTGGACGATTTGCGCGGAAGCCTTGCAAGAAAGCTTGATGCCATATTCTCGAGCGACGTACCCCATAACAAATGGGAAGGGCTAGAAGGTCTACAGCAAGTTGACGGAACAAAACGACATCACTTAGTTACTTTCATGGGTGATCCGAAGGCCTATTTAGCAACATTAGCCCAATTACCTGTCGAAAATATCAGCATCGAAAACGCATCACTCGAAGAAGCCTTCAAACAATACTACAAGGATAAAAATGATGTTTAAAACCCTGTTATTCTCTGCCCTCAAAAGATATAGGCGCATGTTGATTAGCCTTTCAGCTGGTATATTCAGCTTTCAAGTCATGATGGGTAGTATGTTTGACTCATTCGCCCCAATATTTAGTGGTGGCGGTCCTGCAGCTAACACCATGCCAGACGCTCTAAATGTATTTACTGGTGGCGCCAGTATGTTTGATCCTATTGGATGGCTTGGAGTAGGTTTCGCTCACCCAATCCCCATAATGCTCATAGTTGTTTGGTCGCTAGTTGTTTCGGCAAATTCAGTGGCGAAAGAGATTGAGGATGGTACGGCGGAGTTGTTATATACCAG